>NZ_DATLKJ010000278.1:0-25154 GCF_035538455.1 Chitinophaga sp. | reverse complement strand
GAAAACTAAAACTTCTTTTTCAAAAATTTCTTAATCAGCACGGCTACTTCTTCCGCATGTTCCTCAAGAATAAAATGACCGCTGTTAAAAAGATGTAGCTCCGCATCCGGAAGGTCTTTCAGATATGCCCTGGCACCTGAACCGGGGAAGATGGTATCATGCTCACCCCAGGTAATCAGGGTGGGAGGCTGATGTTCGCGCAGATACTGCTGCCATACCGGGTACAGCGGGAAGTTTGTTTCGTAGTTGGCAAAAAGTACGCGCTGTATAGGTTTGTCCGTGAGAATGGCGTCAAGTGTCCAGGTATCAGGGGAGATGCGCTCCGGGTTTATTGCTGCATACAGATAATCGCGTCGCATGTGGGTTATGGTCAGTTTCTCGTCTATGGCGGCTGCCAGCGCTTCCTTGTCTCCAGATGCAATGAGGTCTCCTATTTCCTGCACATCGGGACCCAGTCCTTCCGTATATGTGTTGGCGTTCTGTATGAGCAGGGAGGCTATCAGTTCAGGCCGGCGCACAGCAATGCGGAATCCAACCGGGCCACCATAATCCTGCATGTACAAATGGAATTGCTGTAATCCGAGATGATCAATGAAATGCTCCATGATCTCAGAGAGATGATCGAAAGTATAGGCAAATGTTTCCGGCACGGGTCTGCTGCTGTAGCCTGCTCCCGGGTAATCCGGTGCGATAACACGGTAATGAGTAGCCAGCAACGGAATGAGGTTCCGGTACATATGGGAGGAAGAAGGAAACCCGTGTAACAAGAGGATTACCGGCGCTTCCGGATCCCCGGCTTCACGGTAAAAAATATCAAGGCCCTCTATCCGGGCAGTGCGGAAGTGTACCTGAACCTGTGTGCTGTTGATGGCAGTAATGTTATTCATAAAGTCTGGATTTTAATTTGTACTATTTGGTACAATAACATGTAAAAAAAATTATTGCAGTATTTTAAGATTAAGCTCAATCAGCCCGGTCAGTCCCGCAGCATTGGGATACATGCGCCGTGTGATGCCCAGGCCGCTCCACAGATTCACCAGGTGCCGTGCCAGCAGGGGAGCGGGTGTATCATTGGAAAGATCGCCTTTTTGTTGTGCTTCACGGATTACTTCCTGGAAAAGCGCTTCCAGCTGTTGCAGTGATTTCACTGCTTTGTGTTCCAGTGCATGATCGATGCTGGATAGTTCTGCGATGGTGTTGCCCATGAAGCAGCCTTTCATGTGTACAGGTTTTGACTCCTTTGCGATATTGCGGAAGAACTGCCGGATCACATCAACTGGTTTGTTGCTTTGAGCCAGTTGTGTACGTAAAGATTGCAGGCCACGCTGATTAAACTGGTCGATGGCTTTCCCGAAGATCTCTCTTTTGCCACCTGGAAATGCATTGTAGAAGCTGCCCTTGCCGATACCCATTGCCAGTTGCAGATCATCGGTAGAAGTGGCCTCGTAGCCTTTCTCCCAGAATACGGAAGTCGCCTTGCTGATTACATCCTGTTCATCGAATATGCGGGATCGTCCACTCATGTTATATTTGTACTATTTAGTACAAAATTAGATGAATAAAAATATTATCCAAATTTTCTTCGGACAATATTTAAACTTTTTAAACGATTTCGCTAACGTTAACCGGGCGGGAGAAACTTTCTTCCAGAGAGATAATGGTTTCGGTGCGCTCAATGCCTTTGATGTGCTGCAGGTCGTCCTGGAGAATCTTGCGCAGCTCTGCGCTGTCACGGCAAATGATCTCAGCAAACATACTATAGGCGCCTGTTGTGTAGTTTAGTCGCACGATTTGCGGAATCTTCAGCAGTTGCCTGGCCACATTTTCATAGAGCGAGCTTTTCTCAAGGTATATCCCGATAAATGCCAGCACATCGTAGCCGATGGCGCGCAGGTTCACCTGTAGTCTGGTGCCTTTGATAACGCCCATTTCATGCAGCTTCTTGATTCGTACGTGGATGGTTCCGCCGGAAACGAATAACTTCTTACCCAGCTCGGCATAGGAAATACTGGCATCCATTGACATCTCTGAAATAATCTGTAGATCTAATTTGTCAATATTTAACGAGTGGCTCATTTATGCAGGGAAATTTAGATTATTTTTTAAAAATAGACTATTTTTTGAAATAATCGCAAAGGTAGTAAAAATGATATAAAATTGAGCAGCGGAAGCTGCGAACAAAAGCCTAATTTCAGGGTACTATCTTCACCAGCACTTCACTTAATTATGAAAGCAACCCAAACCAGCAGGACAGCGCAATATATGGCGTTGTTCCGCGCCCTGGAGACCAGACGCCCGCCGAAAGGCCGGCTGTTTAGTGATCCGTATGCTCACATCTTTCTCGATAATGGCCTGAAAACAGCCGTATGGCTGTCGAAGATCCCGGGCATCCGCAAGGTGGAAGAAAGTATTATCAGGAGTAAGATTCCTGGTGCGTTATCATCTGGTATTGCCCGTACCAAGTACATAGATGATCTCCTGGAAACTACGGTAGGTAACGGCATACAGCAGGTCATCATACTTGGGGCCGGTTTTGACACGCGAGCCCTGCGGTTGTCTTTTCTGGCGAGTGTACCGGTGATTGAAATTGATCATCCTAATACTTCACGTTTTAAATTATTGAAGCTGCGTCGCAGTCAGCCAGCTGCTAATATCAGCTATCACCAGATAGACTTCAATTACCAAAGCCTGGATGAGCTGGGAGAACAGCAGCATTTCGATTATACACTGCCTACAACGGTGATATGGGAAGGGGTTACCAACTACCTCACTGCTGAGGCCATTGACAAGACCTTCAGCTTTTTACAGCTTTTTGCCAGTGGATCTTATGTTATCTTCACTTACATAAACCGGCAGATACTTACAGATCCTTCTTCTTATTTCGGTGGAGAGAAGCTGTTGGAGGATGTTTCGGGGCTGGAAGAAAAATGGACCTTCGGCTTCTGGCCTGATGAATTGCCGGATTATCTGCAGCGATACCGCTTCACATTGCTGGAAGACATGGGAGCTGACGATTACCGCCGCAAGTATATGCCTGAACGCAATGAGCCGGGATATGAGTTTTACAGAGTGGCTTTCGCTGAGAAAAAATAGCAACGTTAACGTTTATTCGTAAATAGGCGCCGCATGATCACTGCTGGTCGTAGTAGGTATTATCTCTCGCAATCTTGCCATCTTCGATGGTGAACACGCTGCAAATCGGCAGCTGCCATTTCTTTCCGTCAGCGCTGGTACCGCTGGATATAAACTCTACCGTGATATGGTTTTTCTCTCCGTAGATACTCACTACGCTGTCGCGCACATCGGGAAACATTTTCTGTAGTGCTGTATATTTTTCTATAGTCTGCTGACGCGTTTGTGTAACGGGTACTAGTCCGAAGGAGGGATCCAGGAAGATGGCGGTGTCTTTATAGCAGTCTGCCATTTTAGTCCAGTTATGATCATTGAAGGCATCATACAGTTCTCTCACGACCATTGTATTAGGGTTGGCCAGGCTTATCTTGCCGCCAGGTTGTACGCAGGCGCCGCAAACGGCCAGGAGCAGCAGGAATGAATAGTTTCTCATAACGACGGATATATTTTGGTGTAGCAAAATACGAAGATGAGAAGAAAAAGATTTAAGTTTATTTTCGCCGTTAAAATAAAAGTATTCTTATGGAGATGATGGGGCCTGATCCACAATTGTTGAAACAGCTGGTAGAAATGAAAATGCCATTTGGTAAGTACAAGGATGTGCTGCTGTGTGATCTTCCGGTGAGTTACCTGGAATGGTTTCAGCGGAATGGTTTCCCCAAGGGTAAGCTGGGGATGCTGCTGGAAACGATGCTGGTAATCCGGATGAACGGCCTGACGCATTTGCTTACGCCGCTGAAAAAATGATGCCTAGTATATGCTGACAATATTAAAGCAGGAAGCCGCCCGGTAGTTATACTGGGCGGCTTCCTGCTTTATAAAGCGTTTGATATTTCTCAGAACCAGCTGCTGGTTTGCTCTTCCTCAGGCGGAGGTGCGGGTGCAGCTGTTGTAGCGGTAGCAACGGCGGGTGTTGCGTCTGCTCCCTGGATAGGAGTTGGCTCTGCCGGCGCCTGTTGTACATTTTTACGGATCGCGCCTTCCACAACAGCGCCTTCTTCCAGTTCCAGCACAATAGCGTTCACATCTCCTTTTACATAGGCCTTGTTGCTGATATGCGCTTTATTGCTGATGTAAACATCGCCATACACCTTCCCGTACACGACCAGATCTGCAGCGTAGATATGGCCGCGTACACTGGCGGTTTCGCTGACTACGAGTTTACCGGTTGTTTTCACATCTCCTCTAACGTTGCCGTCTATACGGCCTGAAATGGTAGCATCAATGCTGCCGCTTACGGAAACATCTTTAGGGATACGGAAGGCGCCCGGCGCAATCAGATTTCGGAAAAACTGTTTGACATTGACCACACAAACAAATTATAGGGTTACTGGATTGGTTGTTACTGACGGTTGATGTTCATTTTCGAATGTAGAGATGATAGAGCTGGAGTTGCCAAGGTCCAGTCCTACGCACCTTTGCGGCTTGGTGTCCGATATCCGGAGAGAATTATAAAGGTAACCGATACTGATGAGTTTTTCGGGGTCAGGCGCCACTTCAACAGGGACAAAATCGCGGAACTCTTCCACGAATGCATCTGTCAGTTCGCGGTAATGAGCGCCGCCGCCCATCAGGTATATTTTTTCACAGGTTTCGAAGTCGAGGTCGGTGAAGTAAGTTCTCATCAGCGGAGATACTACTTCTTTATAGTATTGTGTCAACACGCTTTTGCGCATCTCACGGAGGTCTATCCGTTTGCGGTTGGTGAAGATGGAGCCTTTCATGAATGCGTCATCTACCTGATGCTCATTTTTCATTTCGAGGTAATGTTTCTGATTCAGCTCACGGGTAAGGTTATTGATGGCATAACGGATACCATGAGAGCTGAAGCAGGTACGGTGTACCAGTCCGTCGCCAGTGGCCATGCCGCCTTCGATGGTGCCGAAACCAAAGCTCACGGCGATGAAGTTATCCAATTGAGGGGCATTGATCGTTTTCTTCAGACCAATGATCCCGCCTACGATTTCGGGGATCACTTCATACTTCTCAATATCAAACATTCCTTTTTTGAAAGAACCTTTGTTGTTAAAGGTTTGTGTATCGTAATCGATCAGAAAATGCCTTTTGCTCAGAAACTGCTCTGCAGCTGTTTTGTAAATATTGTAAGTGGAAAAAGGGAAACCCATCGTAATGGCAATAGGTTGCTGTACTTTATCCATGGTATTGAGCATGGCCGCTTTGAACAGGATTTCATAGTCCTCTTCATTGGGAGATGCGTTGGTGATTCTGCTGGGATTGATGCCACCTCTTTTGGCAAGGTTACCTACCAGGTACCAGGAATCATCTTTCTTAATTTTTAAACCGTTGAGCAGATCTTTACTGGAATTTTCCGTGTTCCCGAATGCCGTTTCAAAAACGCTGGGGAAGCTGATAGTAGATACTTTCATAGTGTTGTGTTGATAATAACTTATGTCCAGTGCGGGTCAGCGGAAAGGACGGATACACAATAGCAATTAAATATATAAATAATTAGTAAATAAGGGAGTGACAATCAATGAATTTATAATAAAATTAATACAGCCGGTTGTAATTTCAAAATACAGTCATTGGCTCCGGGGGAAAAACGAAATAAAAATTCCATTCTGCCGTTTTAAACAAGTCTGCTTGTCCCGCACCTGCTCACATATTCATCCTTCAGGCATGAAATATATCGGACTGGCAGGTCTGTTCCTGTTACTCGCCTGCCACACATCCCAGAGAATATACACTGCTCCGGCAATGGGTGCAGAGTCTCAGTTTGACCGGGGCCTCCGCCCAGAGAAACACCCCAAGTACCTTTTTGATAAAAAGACGATGAGAGACATGCAGCGGCAGGGTACGGCCTCCGGCTACAGTGGCAAGCGCCGCAGTAATGCCCCTACCGCGCCGGTATCAAATAAATCAGGCGCAGCTGCGGCCGACAGCTCCTCCATACGGCCAGACAGCATCCGGCACAATATTCCCGACAGTTTACATACGCCACCCCTACCAGACTCTGCACGGATGCCACGGTAATTTCCTACATTTGAAAACATGAAGTACTATAACAGTACCAGGTTGTATTATACAGACATATGAAGAAACAGGGCATTCTGCTTATCCTGTTGCTCGCCGGATGGCAACTGGTAAAAGCACAACAAGAACTGTATATGCCGCTGAATATCAAACAGGCATACACGAAAAATACAAGAAGTAAAAGCGGCGCACCGGGTTCCCGATACTGGCAGAACAAAGCAACCTATGATATCCAGGTGTCATTTGATCCCGCTACCAACAAAATATCCGGCACAGAGCAGATCATCTATACCAATAATAGTCCCGATACGTTGACAGAGCTGAACTTTAAACTGTTCCCCAACCTCTACCAGAACGGTGTTGTACGTGGTATGACCATTGCTCCTGACGACCTGGGCAAGGGGATGAGTCTCACTGAAATGACCGTCAATGGCACGATAACCACTTTGCCGCCACAGGTCAGCAGTACGAATATGCCGGTGGGCATACCGGAGCTGCATCCCGGAAAGCAGGTACAGATCAACCTGAAATTCTCCTACACCCTCAATGCCGGTTCGCACATCCGGACCGGAGCGGTTGACAGCGGAGCGTATTTCATCGCTTACTTCTTCCCGCGGGTTGCAGTGTACGATGACGTTAACGGGTGGGACCGTGTGCCTTATACCGGTGTGCAGGAGTTTTACAACGACTTTTCTGATTTTCGTGTAGCCATCGCTGTACCGGGCAATTACCAGGTATGGGCCACCGGCGATCTGAAGAACGGCGCCGATGTATATCGTGAGAAGTATCTGCACCGTATTACAGAAGCTGAAGAAAGCGACCATATTGTTACGGTTATTGACAGTTCCGATGTTAAAGAGGGCAATATTTCACCGGGAAATCCGCAAAATACCTGGCGCTTTGCTGCCAGCAATGTGCCAGACTTTGCTTTTGCCTGCAGCGACCACTACATGTGGCGAGCTACCAGCGTGGAATCGGACCGGGCCACCCAAAGACGGACCCGTGTGGATGCCGTGTTTAACAGCGCCCATGCCGACTATTTTGATGTGGTGCATTATGCCAAAACCACAGTTGATAAAATGAGCCATCATTTCCCGAAATGGCCTTTCCCTTACAGCCATATGACTGTATTCGACGGGCTTGATCAGATGGAATATCCTATGATGGCCAATGATAATCCTATTCCGAACAAAGCCGCTACTATCGAGCTGTCGGTTCATGAGATCTCTCATTCCATGTTCCCCTTCTACATGGGTACCAACGAAACCTTGTACGCCTGGATGGATGAAGGCTGGGCAACTATAGGGGAGTGGATCATCTCGCCATTGATAGACAGTACTATTGTAGACGACTATGGCATGTTCCCTTATAATTACTATGCCGGTAAGCAACAGGACCTGCCCATCATGACGCCTTCCAATCAGCTGACTGATTGCTATATGATCAACTCATATCCCAAGCCGGCGCTGGGTTACTTATATGTAAAGGATATGCTGGGCGACAGTCTGTTCTTCAAGGCGCTGCATTACTACATTGCACAATGGAACGGTAAGCACCCGCAGCCTTATGACTTCTTCAACTGCATGAACAGTGGTTCCGGAAAGAATCTGAACTGGTTCTGGAAAAGGTGGTTCTTCGACGAGGGGTATCCGGACCTTGGTATACAATCCGTTAAGCAGACCGGCAATCAATGTAAGATTGATGTTATTTCCAAGGGCAATAAGCCTGTACCCGTAGATGTTACGGTATACTTTGCTGACAGCACCAAACTGTCTATTCACAGGAGTATTGCCTGTTGGGAAAAAGGAAATAAAACGGTTTCACTCACTTTCACATCTCCCAAAAAGATTAAATCAGTGACCCTGGGAAGCACGTGGGTCGCTGACATAGATAAAAAGGATAATAATGTGGTGTTGTAAAATTATCTGAACTGTGATTGGCGGTGACTGGAGTCACTGCTCTGGTGTGTGAGGAATAAAAAGAATGAAATAATAATAAAGCCCCCGATCCATACTACCTGGATCGGGGGCTTTATTTTATCCTGTGTGCGTCTTATTACAGCGGATCAAAATATAAATTGTATACCTTCTGATTACATCCACCTACTATGCCGAGACCTCCTGATACATTATTGCGCAGCTGAATAGCCTGTACGAGGCTATTGAGGCCAGGATTACGTTTAACCTTTTCGTAGGTAAGCAGGAAGTCGTAGTAGTCCTTTGATACGGATTTAACGTAAACGACTACCCGTCCTGCAGGAACTCCATTTTCAATAGTGGCTGTCAACGCATTGGCGCTGATGTAAAAATTGGTAGTGATTGGTTTGTTGGTCTGTGCAAAGAAGATACTGCTATAGTTCTCATTAAGTCCGCCTATCTGATTATTGTCGGCGTTTTCGTCCTGTGTATTGCAGGGGATGCGGTAGTAACTATTCAGGAAGGTGGTGTCTTTGCCGGTGGTTACACCCGGATTGTCTTTTATCTGGTCATACAGGTCTCTGTTATCTTTCAGGGCGTAGCGTGTCCCCTGGTAGTGGAAGAAGGTATCCAGGCGGACGTCCTGTTTCAGTGCTTCCATAACAAGGTATTGTCTGAGCCCTGGTTGTGGCTGGATATTGTACTGGAAGCGCAAGACAGGCCGTCCATTGAGATTGGTTCTCACGGTATCTATCAGGGTTACCTTGAAATCGGTTGGGATCCAGGCTCCTGCAACTGCCTCTTTCAATTCAGGTGTGGACGCCTGTATCCTGTAATTCTGCAGGGCAGTCAGTTTTCTCGTCCCTCTGTAAACGCTCATGTTGTTGTTGGGATCGTTCACATAGGTAAGGGTTTCCAATACCTTACCGTCTTTATCGGTCAGTTGCACTTCGGCATTGGTGACAGCTTCAAATTTATTATCGATACCTGGGCCTACAGGTTTACTTTTGCCGATGCGTACTTCGGCAACGCTGTCGGCAACCAGTTCGCTGTATAGCACTGTTCTTGGTTTCACGTTGGATGGAGGCACCGGTAGCTCCTGTTCGCAGCCCGTAAGCAGAACGACACATATAACCGGTATGATTGTCAACAGATACTTCATCGTTATAATTTGATTGTGTAACTGAGATATGGTAAAGTTTTGAATAAGCTATACTGGTATAACCGCAATGAATACACATCTGCGTAATTAAGGAAGGAAAACTGGTCGTAACTCACAATGAACGGATTATTGCGCGCGTATATATTATAGACACCGGCAGAGATGACGTGCTTTATACGTTGGTGACCCATCGTAACGGAAGTGCCGAGATCCAGGTGGTGCACGGCGCGCAGCCGGTAGTTGTTGAGTTTTGCGATATATGGCAGATAGTTAGCGTCACGGTTATTGAAAGGAGAGTAGAATTCATCCAGGAAGCCATTGATATTGCGGCCCCAGTCGAAGTCCGGGAAGATCTGCGTAGGCAGTGAAAATGGTGCGCCGCTGGCATATTTCCAGGAAGCGGATATTGTCCACCGGGGGCGTAGCCTGTACTTCAGCGCCAATGACAGATTATGCCTTCGGTCTTCCTTGTAGGGGAACTGAAGGCCGCTGTTCAGGCGGTCAAACTGTCGCCAGGCCCAGGAAAGCGTATAGGATAAAATGCCTGTCAGCCTTCCTTTGTTTTTTTCCAGGAGTAGTTCACTGCCATAGTTATAGCCTTTGCCGGCAATTACTTTTTTCTCCCAGAGATCTGAGTTATCAAAGATGTTCAATACGGTGTTGGTGGTAACAATATCATTCAGTTGTTTATAATAGAGATTGACGTTGAAACGCCAGTGATCTTCCCATTGTTTTTGGTAGGAGAGACTGTAGGAAAATGACTGGGCCGGTTTGATGTTATTGGTACTGGGCACCCAGAGATCCGTGGGGAGGTTGATAATAGGGGTGGTAAGCTGGTGAATAAATTGTGTCATCTGTGCAAATGACGCCTGTACATATTGGCCGTGTTTCATGTTCCAGCGGGCCATGAGCCTGGGTTGAAGGCTGCTGTAAAGCGATGTGCTTTGTGCCAGCATGCCGAAATGGAGGCCTGGTCTCAATGTAAAGCGGCCATTATTCAGACTCAGTTCATCTTCTGCATAGGCAGTGATTTCGGACATGTAGTATTTGGGTGCTTCCCGATGGGTGGCTTCACCGGCATTTACGTTATTGCGGTAGGCGGTAGGCCTGAAATTGTGATAGGTATATCCGCCACCGAAGGACAGGCGCTGGTTGTTACTGATATTATATTCCGTTTCGTTGTGAATGGCGAGGTCCCTGATGGTAGACACTCCTACACCATGTACCAGAATTGAATCGTCGGGTGATTGGGTAATCATAGACCTCTGCGAAAACAGGTTGTAGAAACGGCTGTAGGTAAGGGTGGTATTGGTGAATATCCGTGGATTGATCACCCTTGTCCATTTCAGGGCGGCGGTGATATTGCTCCATGCAAATGCATATTCCTCGTTAAGGGAAAGATGCAGGGAATTGTCGCTTGGGATTGATATTTTGTCCTGACCTTTATAGAAGCTGAAATAGAGCCGGTTTTTGCTATTGAGTATCTGTGTCAGCTTGATATTGAAATCATACAGGTAATACTTACCGTATTGATTCCGGAAGGTACTGCCATAGAAGTCTACCAGGGAGCGGCGCAACGACATTGATAATGCACTCTTATCGCGTACCAGCGGGCCTTCCAGCTCCGCACTTGCAGATACCGGGCTGACGGTGAGTTTCCCGTGCCATTCTTTCATATTACCATCCTTGGTACGTATATCCACTACAGATGAAAGTCTGCCTCCATAACGTGCCGGGAAAGCGTCTTTATAAATGGATACATCTTTTACCGCATCCCCGTTGAAAATAGAGAACAGTCCGAAGAGGTGTCCGGTATGATACAATGGCACACCATCCAGCAGATAGAGGTTCTGGTCTGCAGCGCCGCCGCGTATCAGCAGGTTACTGCTGCTTTCGAGTGAGCTGCTGGTGCCGGGATAGAGCTGCAATGACTTCAGCACATCCTTTTCACCCAGCAGGGCCGGGAAGTTGGACAGATAACCGGCGGGCATATTAAGGTAACCTGCCTGGAGTGTAACAGAATCCTTTTCACTGCTTACCACTACTGTCTGTAACTGGTTGTGGATGGTCATGTGTATATCCAGCTGGCCATCGTCGGGGGGAGGCAACTTCTGTGCGACCGTTTCATATCCCACATGTGAGAAGACAATGCCGATACATGTATCTGGCACCTGCAGGCTGTAGAAGCCGTAGGCATTGCTCACGGTACCTCTGCCAGTCACCGGGTCGTATATGGAGGCGCCGATAATCAGCTCGTTGCTGACAGCCTCCCTTACGAAACCGCTGACTGTGTAGTATTGTGTCTGGGAGTTTTCGCGCAGCAGGAATATCTTGCCGTTTAGTGCAGCGGCCTGTATACCGGTACCTTGCAGTACGGTAGTGAGTACTGAACCGGTGGTATGTTCCGTACCATTGAGCTGTACTTTTTTATTGAGGTGAAGGAAGCTGGAGCTGTAGGATATGCTGATACCTGTTGCCCGCTGTATATCCTGGATAAAGAACAGGATTGTGCCTTGCCGGGACGGAGGGTCATAACGCTGCTGGAGCAGTCCGGGTACCTGAAGTTGCGCGCGCACAGAACCTCCCGGCCATAGCAGCAGGAAAAGGAGAGATGGTAGCAGAAAATATTTCAGGTGTCTACTGACTGATGACGATTGTATCGCCTTCCTGTTTGTAGTTAAAGCCGAGCAATAGTTGTAATTCATGCAAAACCTCGTCACAGGACTGATCGTGGAACGTGATCGTAGCTTTCCGCTGCGCGGCAGTTCCAGTGTAGGCATCATCGATCCTGATAACTTTCCCGTAAAAGTCGGCTAATTGTGGCAATATTTCAACAAGAGATTGATCATTAAATTGCAAAATCCCTGTTTTCCAGGACATAAAGTTTACATCATCGTTACTATTGGTAATTACCTGGCCGTTGCCCCATACGCCTTTCTGGCCACTGGCAAGGATTACAGCGTTAGGGTCATCATGAGTGCCGAGTTTTACTTTTCCTGAAGTAACAATTACTGTTGTGGAAGAATCGCCTGTTTCAACGGTAAAGGAGGTACCCAGTACTTCTACAACAGACTGGTTAGGTGTTTTCACAACAAAGGGGTGGGAAGGATCGTCCGCTACTTCAAAGAAGGCCACACCTTCCAGTTCCACTATACGGTCGCCGTTACTGAAGTCTTCCGAATATTTGATTCTGGAGCCCTGCCGGAGGGTCACTGTTGTTTTATCGGCCAGTTTCAGGCTTTTAATCTTGCCATCATTGGCTGCCACTTCCTGGATTTTTGCGGTGGAGGGACGGCTGGCCAGCCACCATGCAGCTGCTGAAAGAAGGATCAGGACTGCAGCTGCTGCGGCATATTTAAAGCCAAGGCGCCGTACTTTGGTCCGGATGGGAGCCTGGTCCTGCACCCCGGGGTGTACCACACTGCTTACTTTCTGCCATGCGGCAGTCGTGTTATATTGTTTCTGTGACTGATAGGCGCCCGGTGCATCTTGCCAGATCTGCTTAAGACTGGTATAGGTAGCCTGATTTTCGGGCGATGCGTTCAGCCATTCCTGCAGTTCGGCTGCTTCGGCATCTGAGCTGCTCCCGGAGAGCTGCTTAGCGATCAGTTCATAAATGTAGGTATCATTGTGGTCCATATACAGTTACAGTGTGTGCTCCGATAATACAACGCCGGGATATAGTCTTCCCCTCTATACCCCCGTTAACATTTTTAACAAAAATAATAATAATGTTGGCAGACCATATTTAGACAGGTACTTCCGCAAGAGTTTAAGTGCCCGGCCCATATAATTTTCAACAGTTTTTGCAGATAAGCCCAGTTTGGCAGCAGTTTGTTGATGCGTCATTCCCTGAAGACGGCAGCAGGTAAATACTTCCCGGCATTGCGGCGGCAGATTGGCGATAGCCTCGTAGATCAGCTGGTCATAGTAAGGCTTGGCCTGTTGGCGCTCCAGCTCATCAGGTTCCTCGCTGGCTTCGGTCATCCACTCAAAACCTTTATTGCCTGCATCTTCCGCGTTTCTTTTCCGCAGTTCGGAAATAGAGTTGTTACGTACTGCACGGAAAAGATAAGACTTGATATTAGGAATACCGATCAGCTCCCGGTGTTTCTGCCAGAGTTTAATAAATGTCTCCTGCACCACATCTTCTGCGGCGGCATCGTCATGCAGGTAACTGTTAGCGTAATTACATAATTCATTATATAAAGCGTGAAACAGCTCATTATATGCCTGATAAGAAGGTGATGTTGTCATTAAACCTTCATAGAATTTGATGATGAATTGAACCCTGCTAAAATAGAGAATTTTTTATTCATACTGATAGAGGGATAAGTTGTATTTCAGCGTTATAAGCCTATAACCACTACGCCTATATGCTGTGCTGCAATATTCAGTTTTTTTAGTTTGTGTTTTTTTTAGTTACCGCGGTTGCATAGCTGTATATGCAACCGCTTTTTATTGCCTCTATTTATCCCCTGGTTATATCCGCATCAAGTCCACCTACGACCCTGTGATCCAATACTGACGGGAGGTATGGCATAGTCAAATTCTACGGCATTACGTCTTTCTCTATATAATCTGAGGGGAGCAATCCACGTTACGAAGACCTTTACCATGGAGATGTGATAAGGGTAGTTATCGGGAAAGATTGTGCAGATGATCTTCCTGGTATTTATATTATTTAAAATAATCATATTTTTGCCCGGTAAATTTGTCCCTGCCTCATGAACAGAATATGGAATATTGTTCCAGTTGCCGCCGCACTATATCTGCTGACTGCCTGCGGTAACACTAATGTACAAACGAGAAATACCACTGATACCCTGAATGCCACTTCCGGTAAACAATTCAGCGATTGGATCGCTACTCTTAAAGTACTGGAGAAACCCCTGGAGCTTTATGGCATGCCGGATATTACCGGCAAGACCGGTCCGTTCGACAGCCATCCGTACAAATCAGTAACCGCGGGGGTACTGTCTGCCGGCAAACATTACTATGCGGTGCTTTTCCAATGTACCACCCAGCATAGCGCAACAGAAGTAGTAACCTTTTTAGTTACCTATACACCTGACGGTAGACAGATTGCCACCCGGGAAGTAGGAATGGAAAAGGATATCAGCGAAAGTGGTTCCCATACTTATGTACGCAAGTGGCCTGTCATGGAAAATGATTCCATTGCGGAGATCCGCGAAGCATGGGATGTGATAGAAGGAGAGGATGAAGGGGATATGGAGACCAAAGCGCGGATTAAATTCATCAGGATTGCGTGGAATGGTGAGATTGTTTCTATCCCGCAGGAAACGGAGACATTTGAAGCATTTGCCGCACGCTTCCCATCCATGAAACTTCCCTTGACCATCAGCAAGCCTGATAATGCGTTGTTGAAGCGGATTTCCATGTTCACGCCTTACTTTAATTTTGAAGAGTACATTTATTATGACAGCATCAAGGTTTACCATTATGGCAAAGTGGCGAGCACCGCTAAACAGACGATATTGCTGTATGCTACTGATGAACTGGGCCAGGAGGAACTGGAACAATTGCCGTCTGTACTGGCTGTAGCATATGATGCAGGTGGCAAAGAAACGGACCGACTGCTGTTGCAGGGAGGTACGGCTACGGAAGGGTATTCCAGAGGCGCCGATGGCGCAGTGATTGATATGGATGGTACTATCCATGTGAAGAAGACAGAAACGGATGCCGGCCTTGACGGTCTGATACCAGTGCCGGGAGAAACCGTTCAGCAGCAGGTATGCCGCCTCAATGCCATTGGCAGATTTATGCAGGAAACCAAAAGCATTGCGTATACCTTTAGTTCACTGGATGCTGCGTCTCTGAAAGGTGAGTTTGATGAACGCAGAAAATATCCGGAACAGGTGAGTTGGAAGGACAGCATCTGCCAGCTGGTATTTTCCATTCCCTGGGAGCGGAGTATATATGTAGCGCTGCATGCCTACGATGTGGCCGGGGAGCAGCTGGTAGAACTGTTTACTGCTACCCAGGACGGGAAGCCGCTGGACCATTATATTGTTTACAGTACCCTGAAGAAAACACCACCCGCCAAGGCGATTACTATAGCCGGACTGGAGCCTGTTGCAGAAACGCCGCAGGCTGAGAATGCCTTGCTTTTCAATGGCGTTGTTACCATAACATTCGATCATAAGACGATGCACATCTCGAAAGAGGGTAAGTTTACAGAATAGCGGGCATGTTCAGGTTTCAGCTTTAGCGGATTATTTTCGATATTTTTATATTACAGAGCTGAAACCTAATCCTCAAAGCTAAAACCTGTAGAACCATGTCTGGAACTTTCGCTACACTCAGGAATGCCTATCATCTGCTGAAGAGCATTGACTTCAGGATGTTATCGAAATTATCTGAAAAGATAGATCTCCCTAAAGTGATGGAATCTGTAGCCCGTATGGATGATAACCAGTTGAACGGTTTGATGAAGATGCTGGGTAACCGGGGGGCGAAGAAGAAGCTGCCACCGGTGGAAGGAGATTTCTACGACCTGGGCAGCAGGCTCAGTACGGAAGACAGGGCACTGCAACTGAAAGTGCGCGCTTTTATGGAGAGGGAGATTCAGCCTATTGTGAATGAATACTGGCTGAAAGCTGAGTTCCCTTTTGAGATTATACCCAAGCTTCGCGAGCTGAATATCTGCGGCGTCACGTACGATGGTTACGGATGTCCTAACCGCTCCTACCTGATGGAGGGCATCATTGCTATGGAGATGGCCAGGGTGGATGCGTCCATCGCTACCTTCTTTGGTGTGCAGAGCGGACTGGCGATGGGCTCCATTTATATGCTGGGTAGTCAGGCCCAGAAAGATACCTGGCTGCCTGGTATGCAGCAGCTCAATATCATTGGCGCCTTTGGGCTGACGGAGCCGGAAGTAGGTTCCGGTGCGGCTGGTGGTCTAACCACCACGGCTAAACGGGATGGCGACACCTGGATATTGAATGGTCAGAAGAAATGGATTGGGAACGCCACCTTTGCAGATATAACGGTGATTTGGGCCAGGGATGTGGATGATAACCAGGTGAAGGGGTTTCTGGTGCGGAAAGGAACGAGGGGTTTCAGCGCAGAGAAGATCCATGATAAGATGGCGTTGCGCATTGTGCAGAATGGCATCATCACGATGAAGGATTGTCGCGTGGAAGAGACCGACAGGCTGCAGCATGCAAACAGTTTTAAAGATACCAGCCGCGTACTGCGCATGACCCGCGCTGCTGTAGCATGGGAGGCAGTAGGTTGTGCCAGAGGCGCTTATGAAAATGCATTGGCGTATACGCGTACCCGTGAACAGTTTGGAAAACCGATTGCTTCGTTCCAGCTGATACAGGGGCACCTGGTGGAAATGCTGTCTAACCTTACCGCTATGCAGACGATGGTATTCCGGCTCTCAGAGCTGCAGGACCAGGGTGCGTTGAAAGATGAGCATGCTTCACTGGCCAAGGTGTTCTGTACTATGCGTACCCGCGATGTGGTAAGCCGGGCCAGGGAAGTGATGGGCGGCAATGGCATCCTGCTGGAATACAATGTGGCCCGCTTTGTAGCTGACTCAGAAGCTATTTACTCCTACGAAGGCACGAAGGAGATCAACTCTTTGATAGTTGGCCGCGCTATCACCGGCTTCAGCGCATTTGTATAAAAAAAGAAAATCTTTTTATAGATTTAAGCTCTTGTGGCACGATCCGCAATCGTTTTCAATCAAAAATTCCTCTAGTCGTTATGAACTACTCAAACCGTCGTAATTTTCTAAGAAATGTATCTATGGGCAGCCTGGCCGCCATCAGTATTCCCGGTATTGTGTCCGCTGCTATCACAGCAGACCAAAAGGCAAAAAAAGTAACCTTAAAGAAGGAAGGGGTGGTATTGTTCCAAGGCGATTCCATTACGGATGCCGGCCGCAAGCGGGATATTACCAGTCCTAATGAGAGTGGCGGACTTGGCGGCGGTTATGCACTCATGGCTGCTTCCGGGCTCCTGTTGCAACATGCAGACAAGAACCTGAAGATCTATAACAGAGGTATCAGCGGTAACAAGGTATTTCAGTTGTCGGACCGTTGGGATGCCGATTGCCTGGCACTGAAGCCGGATGTGCTTAGTATTCTGATTGGTGTAAACGATTTCTGGCACACGCTTTCCGGTAATTATAAAGGGACATCCAAAGTATACCGTGACGATTTTGATAAGCTGTTGGACCGCACAAAGCAACAGCTGCCTGATGTGCAGCTGATCATCGGCGAGCCGTTTGCGGTGAATCATATCAAGGCGGTGGATGATAAATGGTATCCTACCTTTAATGAATACCGTGCTGCCGCCCGGGATATGGCCGATAAATACAAAGCTGTATTCATACCATACCAGGCAATATTCGATAAGGCGCAGCAATCAGCACCCGGTGTATACTGGACTGGGGATGGTGTGCATCCTAGTGTGGCCGGCGCTCAGCTGATGGCAGAAGCGTGGAGGCAGACTATTAAATGATCTACACTTAAACATTCAGTGGTTAGGGTATAGCTTTTAACCGATAATGCTGACGGTTGAAAGCTATCATCTAACCGCTTCTAATTCTTTCCCGTTATGAAACAGGTTTTTATTTATTTACTGATGACAGGATTTTATATGATGGCTGGAGCACAATCAAAGGAGGTGATTCATTTATGGCCTGGAGTTGTACCTGGGGAAGCCTCTGCAAAACAGGCTGCGAGGGTTACGCCGGATAAGAGCAACAATGTAACGCGTCTCACGGATGTGACAGATCCCATCCTGGAAGTGTTCCCGGCGCCGGCTAAAAATAATACGGGCGTTGGCGTTATTATCTGTCCGGGAGGCGGTTACCATATACTGGCTGTCGATCTGGAAGGGTACGAAATTGCGGCATGGCTGAATAAGCTGGGCTATACGGCATTTGTGCTGCAATACCGGGTTCCGGACAAACAGGCAGGTGCTCTGCAAGATGCGCAGCGTGCCATGCGGATCGCACGGAGCCGTGCAGCCACCTGGGGTATTACTACTGGCAAAATAGGAATGCTTGGTTTTTCAGCAGGTGGAAGCCTTACCGCCAGAGCTTCTACACTATATAACGTAAATGTCTATACGCCAATAGACAAGGCAGACTCTTTATCTGCTCGCCCTGACTTCTCGGTACTTGTTTATCCTGCTTACCTTGACAAAGGGGAAGGTCGCACGCTCACACCAGAGCTGAAGCCAGATGCCCATACGCCACCCATGTTCCTGTTTGCTACAGCTGATGATGTATATGGTAACAGTGCCCTTGTGATGGCAGGCGCGCTGCGGGATGCTAACGCGCCGGCAGAGTTACACTATTATGCAAAAGGAGGACATGGTTATGGTCTGCGCCCCGGCAATCCCGCTGCTGACGTATGGCCGGGACTGGCGGCGATCTGGCTCAAGCAACAACACTGATAGTGTTTTTCAACAATTCGCGCGCATAGTTGTATTACATAAAAGTGAAGCCGCATGGAAGAACATCAGTACATGCATATGCATATAGAGCATGATCATCATGATCGTCCACCTATGCATGATCGTCAGTCACGCGATCATTCGCCGCATTCTCCGGCTCAGCATGAACACGCCCCACACAGGCATGCAGGACATGATCATCTCTCGATGATCAACGACTTCCGCAAAAGGTTTTATGTAGTACTGGTGCTCACGGCGCCGGTACTGCTGCTTTCTGAAATGATACAACACTGGATAGGGTTGCACCTGACGTTTCCCGGCGATAAGTATATCCTGGCTGCGTTATCTTCTGTAATATTCTTCTATGGCGGATGGCCTTTTCTTTTCGGATGGTGGGAGGAAATGAAAACACGTAACCCTGGTATGATGACGCTTATTGGTTTTGCGATTACGGTGGCATTTGCCTATAGCGTGGCGACGCTCTTCGGATTGCAGGGGATGGATTTCTTTTGGGAGCTGGCTACCCTGATTCTGATCATGCTGCTCGGTCACTGGATAGAAATGAAGTCTGTTGCCGGGGCTTCACGCGAACTGGAGTTGCTGGTGCAGCTCATGCCGGCAGAAGCGCACCTGGTAACTGCTGAAGGCATCAAGGAAGTCAGAACCGATTCTCTGAAGGTGGGGGATGTAGTGTTGATCAAACCGGGGGAGCAGGTAGCGGCGGATGGTATTGTGGGGGAAGGCAGTGGTTTTCTCAATGAATCTATGCTCACCGGAGAATCAAAACCTGTAGAGAAAAGTAAGGGTGACCGGCTGATTGCCGGCTCACTGAATGGCAACAGTGCACTGAAGATAACTGTAACACATGATGCGGCATCTTCTTATCTGTCGCAGGTGATAAAGCTCGTGAACGACGCACAGCAGGCCAAGTCCGGCACACAGCTGTTGGCAGACAAAGCTGCGCGCTGGCTCACTGTTATAGCTATTGCAGCCGGGCTGGCTACTTTCATTTTCTGGAAAGTGGATGGCAAATCACTGTCATTTGCGATGGAGAGAATGGTAACCGTCATTGTGATTTGTTGTCCGCATGCGCTCGGGCTGGCGGTGCCGCTGGTGGTGGCGAGATCTACTACTGTGGCGGCCAGGCATGGGCTGCTGATCAAGAACAGAACGGCCTTTGAAAATGCGCGCAGGATCACTACACTGGTGTTTGATAAAACGGGAACGCTTACCGTAGGTAAATTTCAGGTCATAAAAATGGAAGCGCTCAGCAACAAATGGATGGACACAGACATCCTTGCTATGGCTGCTGCGGTGGAGCAACAATCGGAACACCCGATTGCTACCGGTATTATGGAAAAAGCTCAAGCCATGCAGTTGCGGATTCCCGCTGCGGACCATATGCAGGCGATGGCTGGCAAAGGTATACAAGCCACTGTGAATGGAAAGACGGTGATGGTGATAAGTCAGGCGTATGCACAGGAGCATTTTAGTATTACACCGGTGCAACAAGACGCTACAGGCACGTTGTCGTATGTAGTGATCGATAGTGAGCCGGCGGGGTACGTGGTACTGGCGGATGAGATACGGCCTGAATCAGCCGGTGCAATACAGGCACTGAAGAATGATCATATAAGCACTGTATTGCTCACAGGCGATAATGAAAAAATTGCTTCGGCGGTAGCGCAACAGCTGCAGCTGGATAAGTATATTGCCGGCGTATTGCCGCATCAGAAGCTGGAAGAAATTAAAAAGTTACAGCAGCAGGGGGCATACGTGGCGATGACCGGGGATGGTATTAATGACGCGCCCGCGCTGGCGCAGGCGGATATTGGCATTGCGATCGGTTCCGGTTCTGATATAGCTGCGGAAACAGCAGGTATCGTGCTGGTAAACAGTAATCCTGAAGATATTGTGAGTCTCATAAAATTTGGTAAGGCCACTTACCGTAAAATGATACAGAACCTGGCATGGGCAACCGGCTATAATGTAATTACTATGCCACTTGCCGCCGGGGTGTTATATCACTGGGGCATATTGTTAAGTCCTGCTGCCGGTGCGGTGCTGATGACCCTTAGTACGATCATAGTCGCTATCAACGCAAGATTGCTGAAATTATAACAAATCATTATTATCATTTCCAGTAAATATTTCTATAAATTTGGCGGTGACGTTTAAAACCAGTTTTATGGGAATATTTGATAAACTCCGTAATGAATTTATTGACATCATCGAGTGGACCGACCCCTCCGCCGATACTATTGTGTGGAAGTTTCCCCGCTACCAGAATGAAATAAAAATGAATGCGAAGCTCACTGTGCGTGAATCACAGGTAGCGGTGTTCATGAATGAAGGTAAGATTGCGGATGTGTTTCAGCCGGGCATGTATACGCTTACGACGCAAAACATGCCGATCCTGAGCACATTGCAGGGATGGAAATATGGTTTTAACAGCCCGTTCAAGGCGGATGTGTTTTTTGTTAGCATGCGTCAGTTCACCAATCAGAAGTGGGGTACCAAAAATCCGGTGATGCTGCGCGATGCAGAGTTTGGCCCACTGCGTCTGCGCGCCTTTGGCAGCTACGCCTTCCGTGTGAAGGATGCCGGCGTATTTCTGAAAGAGGTTGCGGCTACCAATCCTGAGTACACTGTTGATGGTATCAATGAGCAGCTGCGTAACCTGGCGGTATCACGCGGTATGGATGCTATTGCGGAAGCTAAGATCCCTGTGCTGGATCTTGCTGCCAAGTACGATGAGGTTTCTTTGCTGATTACTGAAAAGATAAGACCGGAATTCAATGAGCTGGGACTTGATCTCACCAAATTCCTGATAGAAAATATTTCGTTGCCGCCTGAAGTGGAAGCTGCGCTGGATAAACGCAGCAGCATGGGCATCGTTGGTAACCTGGGTGCTTATGCACAGTTTCAGGCTGCCAATGCAATGGAGAAAGCCGCTGAAAATCCTTCCGGCGGAGGCCTCGCCGCCGCCGGCCTGGGGGCAGGTATGGGTGCTGCCATGATGGGACAGGTTGGTAATGTATTCCAGCAGAATCAGGTGAATAATGCCGGTGGTACTACACCTCCGCCATTGCCGCCTATTGCACAGTTTTATGTAGCCGTTGATGGCAAACAAACAGGCCCTTACGATTTTGATCAGCTCCGGCAACTGGCTGCAACAGGCAGCCTGCAATCACAATCACTAGTATGGAAAACAGGGATGGCTGCATGGGCCGCTGCTTCTTCCGTTCCGGAACTGGCGCCTGTACTGGCTACTGTACCGCCGCCTTTACCATAACTGTGATTAATTTGATTTTGTGATTGTTCTGATGAGCGGAGTATAAAATGAAGATTGAAATGTTGATATAAACGTTTGGTAAATTCAGTTTATATCAACATTTCAATTTTCGTTTTAATCGCCAACTTTATTTCACTCTTCCTATGCCATCTTCGTTCATCGCGTCATTACAAAAATCAAAAAAGCGTATAGCTTACTTCTATCTATCTACATCAGAAAAATCAAGAAAATAAAAATAATCACAGTATGTCTTTTGAGGAAAAAACGAGTGAGACGGTCTCCTCCCTGAAATGTCAGAATTGTGGTGCTGTGTTACACTATGCCCCTGGTACCAACAAACTTCGTTGCGAATATTGCGGAACTGAGAATATAATTCAAGAACCTGCGGCAGCGCAGGAGATCCGTTCATTTGACTATAGCGAGTTTATGGCGGATCTGGAAAAGCATGAGGAGTCTACAACAGAGGCTGTAGTGGTAAAATGTACCAGCTGCGGCGCTTCCACTACTATGTTGCCAAATGTTACTTCTGATGCCTGTCCTTTTTGTGCGTCACCGCTGGTGATAGATCATCAGCAATCCATGCGTATACTGGAGCCGCATTATGTGCTGCCCTTTGTGGTAAAGGATAAGGAGGCCTTGCAGTATTTCCGTAACTGGATGGGCAAGCTCTGGTTTGCGCCTTCTGACCTGGTGAAGAAAGTGAAGGATGGATCTTCACAGCAACTGAAAGGCGTTTACATCCCGCACTGGAGCTACGATACTGATACAAGGACTTCGTATGTAGGGCAACGTGGAGAATGGTATTATGTAACTGAAACCTATACCGAAGAAGTGAACGGCCGTACCGAAACGCGTACACGGCAGGTACGTCATACAGCATGGTATCCTGCTTCAGGGCATGTTGCCAATGAGTTTCGCGATGTGCTGGTATCTGCAAGTCCGTCGCTGCCACGCAAGATGGCAGAAATACTGGAGCCATGGCATCTCGATCAGCTGAAGGGGTATGATGGCCGTTATCTCAGCGGCTTCCGTGCAGAGTTGTACCAGACCGATGCTGCGCAGGCCCTCACCATCGCAAAGAAAAGAATGGACCCCGCTATCCGCGATGAAATATATGGTGATATTGGCGGCGATGAACAACAGATCGATCATTACGATGTAGATTATAACAACCTCGCATTGAAGTATCTGTTGCTACCTGTATGGATCAGCGCTTATCGCTATGAGGGCAAGATCTATCATTTTGTGGTGAATGCCACCACTGGCGAAGTTACCGGAGACAGGCCCTACAGCTGGCTGAAGATCGCCGGGCTTGTGATCGTTATTATTATCGTTGTGATTGTATTATACTTGCTTTTTGCCAGGAAATAATCTACCATAATGATCTATGATCAAAATGAAAAAGCTCCGGTAAATATTCCGGAGCTTTTTTAATGCGGTAGTTTATCCTTTAGCACGCCATACATCCAGGTACCTGCAATGGCGAATAACAGTGTAACAGCCACAACTGCAAACCCTATGTTGATCTGTGCAAACAACGGCCCGGGGCATGCGCCCGTAATGGCCCACCCGATACCGAATATGAGTCCGCCTATGATCTGCCCTTTGTCAAACGTTTTAGGCGCAATGCTGATAGGCTCGCCTGCAATGGTTTTTATGTTGAAGCGTTTGATGATCTGAACGGAGATAATTCCCGTGATAACGGCTGTGCCGATCACGCCATACATATGGAAGGAAGTAAGCTGGAACATTTCCTGTATCCGGAACCAGCTGATCACCTGCGATTTTACGAGGATGATACCGAAGAATATTCCGGCTATGAGGTACTTGATATTTTTCATATTACTGCAACCATTTGAACAATTGAGGAATGATGAGATTGGCGCTGAAGAAGCCTCCTGTCATAAAACAGGTGGTGGCTACCAGTGAGGGCCATTGCAGGTTAGAGAGCCCCATGATAGAATGACCTGATGTACAGCCGCCAGCATAGCGGGTTCCGAAGCCTACCAGGAATCCGCCGGCGGCAACAAATACCAGGCCCTTCCAGGTGAAAAGGTTGCCCCAGCTGAAGATCTCCGGTGGCAGCAATGCACTATAATCATGTATACCATAGTCCGACAAGCGTTGCTGTGTAGCGGCCGCCACTTCCACTTTGCCGGGGTCATGCAGCAGGGTAGCGGCGATAAAGCCGCCGATAATGATGCCTGCCACAAAAAAGAGGTTCCATGATTCTTTTTTCCAGTCGTACCGGAAGAAGGAAATATTGGCCGGTATGCAGGCCGCACAGATATGGCGCAACGACGATGATATGCCGAATGTCTTGTTGCCGAGTATCAGCAGCAGCGGCACTGTAAGGCCAATTAATACGCCGGCAACAGCCCAATGCCAGGGCTGTTGCAGTAATTTAAGCAGTTGCATAAAAAATGGTTTATACCCGGATAATGTAACTACAACAGGTCATTATATTCCGGGTGTCTTTTCATATATGCGTTTACGTAAGGACACAGCGGTTTCACTTTCAGGTGGTTGACACGGGCATATTCCAGTACGTATTTCGCGAGTTGGCTGGCTATTCCTTTACCTTCCAGCTCCGGTGGCACTTCGGTATGCACGTAGGCGATGCCGCCGGGAAAGAGCGAATAAACAATAAATGCAGTATGTCCGTCTATAGTTGTTTCAAATTGGTGTTTGGTGGTATTCTGTTGAATGTTAAGCTCCATAAAATCTGTTCCCTTGTTTTTATAAATGAGTTTATGCGGAAGTTTGGTCTTCATCTGCCGGCGCTTCACTATTGAGGTAGAAGCTGAGGGCGCCGGACGGGCATTGTTTTACCTGGTTGATGATACGCTCAGTGGTACTGCCTTCTGGAGTAATCCACGGAGATGCCTTGGGATTGAAGACATCTGGCAGGCCATGGAAGCATATCTCAGAATGCTGACAAATCGCTGGCCGCCATACAATGGTGACCTCTCCGTTTGAGTACTTTTTGATGATGTCTTTCATATTAATCCTCCTGGGTATTAATAATTACCGGGTTGGTAAGCAGCTTATGGATAGGGCAGGCATGTGCTATTTCCAAGAGCCTTTTACGCTGTGCTTCGTCCAGGTCGCCGGTGAGATGCACGGAGCATTCAATGACGGTTGTCTGTGGCGTCGGTTTGGCGGCGCTGTTGAAGCGCAGTTCTATCTCTACTTTTTCCAGCGGCCACTTTTT
>NZ_DATLKJ010000277.1:0-50189 GCF_035538455.1 Chitinophaga sp. | reverse complement strand
TAAAGGCTTTCCGCCCTTTTGGTACCTGCATATAACTCATATTCCAGAAGACGGCAATCGAGTGTGCTTGTATAGAATTCTATTCTGCGTTTGGCTTTAAGCCCTATTTTCTTTGCGAGATCCAGGTTTCCGGTGAAGATATAACCGTAGTAGCCTTTACATTGTTGCTTCATGAAATCGCCGATACGTGCGTAAGTATCTTCAAGGGCCGTTATCTCACCAAGTCGCAGGCCATATTCCGGGTTCATATAAACCACACCACCGCCATCTTCCGGCACGGTGGTGGACGCAAAATCGCAGACGCGGAACGTAACTAAATCAGCAACACCCGCTGCTCTGGCATTCTTGCGGGCATTTTCAACAGCTGCGTCACTCAGATCTGTAGCAATGATCTGCAGGCCCGGTACATCAATAATCTGGTTTTCGAGCAGGCCTCTTTCTTTCTGGTATATGGCATCTTCATACCCTTTCAGATGCATGAAGCTGTAGTTGTTGCGGAAAA
This sequence comes from Chitinophaga sp., assembly GCF_035538455.1. Lineage (GTDB taxonomy): Bacteria > Bacteroidota > Bacteroidia > Chitinophagales > Chitinophagaceae > Chitinophaga. The sequence goes on along the minus strand of NZ_DATLKJ010000277.1, from coordinate 49,687 downwards.
GTCCCGGGCGACTGTTGGTGGCTATTAATGCCGCTTCAATGGCTACTGTTCCGGAACCACACATGGGATTGATAAAGGGGGATTTTCTGTCCCAGCGTGTAGCCATCACCGTAGCTGCTGCCAACGCTTCCAGCATGGGTGCTCGACCTGGGATTTTACGGTAACCGTGGCGCGCCAGGGAGTCTCCGGAAGTATCTGCAAATACCTCCGCATGATCATTCTTCCAGAACAGATGAATCACGGCACCACTCAGCTCTGCACCAGTAGATGGCCTGGTGCCGGTTTTACTGCGCAGCCGGTCGATGATCGCATCCTTCACACGCAGATTGGCGAACATGCTGTTGTTGATCGTATCGTTCTGAACATTACTGGTGATAGAGAAATAACCGTCTGCCGGCAGTATATTTTCCCAGGGGTAAGTATGCAGGTGTGTATAAATCTCGTCGGCATCAGCGGCGGTGAACTGCTTCAGGCTGTATAACACCTGGCTTGCGCACCGTAGGTTGAGATTCAGGCGTATGCATTCATTAATAGAAGCCTGAATACGTACACCTGTTACAAATGTATCTTCAATAGTGTATCCTAATTCCTTTACTTCCTGCTCCAGGTAAGGCGTCAGACGCTTGTTGCAGGTGATCGTTACTGCTGCTCTTGTTGTATATAAAGACATAATGGCCGCAAAATACCGATAAAATCGCTATATCTCATTCGCAGCCGTGAGAATAACAGGCTGACCGCCAGTAATAACGATCGTATGCTCATGTTGCGCCACGAAGCCGCCCTTGTTACCCACCAGTGTCCAGCCATCACTGGCTTCATCTGCAAATGTCGAGTCGGTGGCAATGAATGTTTCGATAGCCACCACAGAATTCTTACGGAAACGATGTTTATTATAACGGTCGTAACAATTGAGAATATCGCCCGGAGGTTCGTGCAAACTGCGCCCCACCCCGTGTCCGGCAAGATTACGGATCACACGGTAACCGGCTTTGCTGGCTTCGGTCTCTATCAGCTTTCCTATTTCTGCAATCATCACACCACCCCTTATCTGGTTCAAAGCCTTATGCAATATGGCCCTGGAAGTATCTACCAGTCGCTGATGATGATGCAGGTCATTTCCGAGTACAAAAGAGCCGCCGTTATCCGACCAGAAACCATCCAGTTCTGCTGATACATCGATGTTCACCAGGTCGCCTTCCTGTAGTATTCTGTCGGCCGTAGGAATGCCGTGAGCAATTTCATTATTGACGCTGATGCAGGTCCACCCAGGAAAACCGTATGTCAGTTTGGGCGCCGACTTTGCGCCGAAGGCTTCCAATATAGCGCCTCCGAATTCGTCCACTTCTTTGGTAGATATGCCGGGCTTTGCATAGTTGCGCATTTCACGAAGGGTAACAGCCACCACTTCACTCACTTTCTTCATCCCCTGTAATTCTGCTTCTGAGGTAATAGACATATACAATGTGTTTACTTCGCTAATGTACCGATTTATACCGATCAAAGCACAGAATATCTTTTATCCTACGCACCATTTATGCAGCCATCTTGATCATCAGAAAATAAATTTGGAATTAAATTGTACACAATTTAATTTTACACTATAATTAAAATCCATCACTATTATGACAGCAATAAACAAGTTATATACTGCCCAGGCAACTGCCACTGGCGGCAGAAACGGACAAGTCTCCACCTCTGACGGGGTGTTAAATCTGGAAGTAAGGATGCCAAAAGAGTTGGGAGGTAACGGTATCGGTTATACGAACCCGGAACAGCTGTTTGCTGCAGGTTATGCTGCCTGTTTCGACAGTGCACTGAACCTGGTCATCCGTACAGCAAAAGTAGAGGCGGGCGCTACCACAGTGACCGCAGATGTCAGCCTTGGAAAGAACAATGAGGGCGGTTATGGGTTATCTGTTAAGCTAGCGGTAAGCATTCCGGGTACTGACAGGCAAACGGCGCAGCAGCTCATGGAGAAAGCGCACCAGGTATGCCCCTACTCAAACGCCACCCGCGGTAACATTGAAGTAGAACTCACTCTTGTCTAAAACTGATTACGCATGAAAGTACTATTCGTGCTCACTTCCCACAGTGAGCTGGGTAACACCGGTCATAAGACCGGCTTCTGGATAGAAGAATTCGCGGCCCCTTACTACGCGCTGGCCGACAAAAACGTGGAGATTACTATAGCCTCTCCCGCAGGTGGGCAACCACCCATTGATCCCAAGAGCGAACTGCCGGATTTCCAAACACCCGCTACCAGACGCTTCAATGAAGACGCCGCATTAAAGGAAAAGCTGGCACATACGATGAAGCTGAACCAGGCAGATGCCTCGGATTATGATGCGGTGTTCTATCCCGGCGGACATGGCCCTTTATGGGATCTTGCCAACGATACAACTTCCATAAAATTGATTGAAGAATTTTACCGGCAACAAAAGCCTGTAGCTTTTGTTTGCCACGCTCCTGGCGTATTGCGAAAAGTGAAAGCGCCCAATGGCGAACCGCTGGTAAAAGGAAAAGAAGTGACTGGCTTCAGCAATACGGAAGAAGAAGCTGTACAACTCACCGGCATCGTGCCCTTCCTGGTGGAAGACGAGCTGAAACAGCTGGGCGGATTCTACAGCAAAGTGGCCGACTGGCAGCCATATGCACTGAAGGACGGTCTGCTGATCACTGGACAGAATCCGGCATCCTCCGAAGAAGTAGCAGGAATTTTACTGCAAACATTAGCGTAATTTAGCGTTGCCAAATCATGCAAACATTGAAGCAACTCAAATTATCTAACCAGGTATGTTTTTCAATATATGCCCTGTCGCGGCTGGTAACCTCCCATTACCAGCCGTTACTGGCTAACCTGGATCTCACCTACCCGCAATACCTGGTGATGCTTACACTCTGGGAGCACCAAACCCTCAGCGTAAAAGCCATGGGCGAACTGCTCATGCTGGATTCCGGCACGCTGACCCCACTCCTCAAAAGACTGGAAGCCAAGAAAATTATCAAACGCTCCCGCAGCAAGGAAGATGAACGCATCGTCAACATTCAGCTTACGGCACAAGGTCTGCAGCTGAAAGACCAGGCAGCCGATATTCCCTTCCAGCTGCAATGCAGCCTGGGTATGAACAATGAAGAGATTAAGTCGCTGAAAGCTATCATCAATCCTATTCTTGAAAGAGAACGCTGATCCGGGAAAAAATTCCAGGAAATAATCATTTCTTTCCGTATTTTATGCAACCGTTTGCATAAAATACATCGTTATGAAAGATCCTACAAGTCAATACCCCATTTCCTTATCAAGACGCAACTGGCTGCAGCGGGTATCTGCCCCCGCAATGTTCACTGCTGGCGCCTCTTTACTGGGCGTGGCTTCATTCGCATCCACACAACAACCATCCTCCACATCTCCTTTCCCCGGCTGGCGCAGCATCCTGGATTACGGCGCACGTGGTGACGGCAAAACCAATAACACAGCAGCGATCCAACATGCCATCGACGACTGTCACAACAACAACGGCGGCGTTGTACTAATACCCGCCGGCGATTTCCTGTGTGGTACCATTGAGCTGAAGAGCAATGTAACGCTGTACCTCGCTGTCAACTGCAGGTTGCTGGGGAGCCCTCGCCGCGAAGACTACCAGGCTCCTGATACCATTCCTCCCGGCAATGGCAATGTAGTATTCATCTTTGCAGCCAACGCTGAAAACGTGGCCATCACTGGCAGCGGCACAATTGACGGCGACGGGATTCATTTCAACACGGGCAAAGGTGATGGCACCGGACCCGGAGGACAAAAAGGAGGAAACATGGACCGGCCGCATCTCGCGATTTTTTATCGTTGTAACAATGTCCGGGTAACCGACACCTTCTTTACCAGAAGTGCTTATCACTGCTTCCGTATCCTGGAGTGTCGTTATGTTCACTTCACCGGAATTCGTATATACAATCGTGTTAACCGCAACAATGACGGCTTTCACTTCAATAGCAGCGCACATGTACGCATATCCGACTGTGATGTGGCCTGCCAGGATGATGCCTGCGCCCTCTTTGGCAGTAACCAGTTTGTAACAGTTACCAATTGCAGCTTCAGCACGCGCTGGTCCATCTTTCGCTTTGGCGGTGGTGAAGCAAAGAACATCACGGTTACCAACTGTGTGATCTATGACACTTATGGTTGCCCGGTGAAGATCAGCGCAGGCAAGGCAAAGATCGAAAATCTATTGTTCAGTAACATTGTGATGGAAAACGTTACCGGCCCTATCGGAATAGGGTTCCGGGCAGGCGCCGCTACAGATGCATACGTGCGCAACATATCCTTCAGTCATATCAGGGCCAGCGTAGTAGCCCTGCCGGTAAATCATCCTGATATACCTTTTGACGTTAAGCCCTTCGACGGTGAGCAGCTCAGCTGTATTACACTCAATGGGGCTGATGGCAGTTACCTGGAAAACATCAGTTTTACAGATGTACATGTAACATATGCTGGTGGTGGATCTGCAGATCTCGCTGGCAAAACGGACATACCGCAGGTTGCTGTGGAATACTTTGTGGTATGGGGCCGCCCGCCCTTTGGCCCTGTTGCCTATGGCATGTATGCACGTAATGTAAAAGGACTAACGCTGAAGGACATACGATTTACTTACCGGGAAAACGACCTGCGACCAGCTGTCGTATTCGACAATGTAGAAGACGCAGATGTGGGCGGAATCAGTATACAAAGTAACACCGCCTCCATGGCGGCTTTCAGGATCATCAACAGCAGGGATGTACTGATAACCGGCGCACGATTACTGGGACCGGCAACCAACTTTCTGCGGGTAGAAGGCAGACAATCGCGCAACATCACTGTAGATGGTGGCGATCTTTCCAAAGCAGTACAACCAATGGTTACTGCCGACGGAGCGGCAACCGATGCCATAAAATTCAGGAGCTGATTTTTTACTACCTGACCTCATAGGCAGAAATGAAAAGAAAGGACAAGCCATCTGCATTAAGAAGACTACATGATATTTTGGGATTATTGTAGTTAACTACCTATTTTCGCTACATGTCGAATGCAATTGATCAAATAGGGATACTGGCTATCGCAACGAGGCTGCAGCGGTTGAGTGAACTGTTGCGCAAAGATGGATTACAGATTTACAAAGCCCATGGTATCGACTTTGAGCCGAAGTGGTTTCCCGTCATCTATACGCTACATCTCAACCCCATTATGAGTGTGGTGGAAATAGCCAATGAAATAGGGTACACCCACCCCTCCACTATCAGCCTGCTGAAGGAACTGGAAGTATTGAAACTGATCAAATCAAAGAAAGATAAGACTGATACGCGGAAACGAATGATATCTCTTACCGAAAAAGGTAAAAAACTCGTGGATGAAATAAAGCCTGTATGGGGCATTATTGGCAGCTCTCTCGCCGACCTGACAGACTCCCCCAACAATCTCATGCAGGCGATCATTGAAGTAGAAGAAAGATATCGTCGCAAAAGTCTGCTGGATCGGGCTCTTACACAAATGGAACAATAATACCTTTATACTTGAAATAATCAAAGGCCTCCTCTTTGCAAAGCCCCCAAAAGTGTCCAAACTTTTCGGGGCTTTTTGTGAACACATTTGAATATATGTAGTCAACTACATATATTTGCTGAAACATTAGCAAGATGGGAAACAATATCACAATCAGACCGATCCGGAACCAGCATTCCCAACAGGTAATAGACCTCGTACTTCCTATACAACAGCTTGAATTCAACGTAAATATTGACCTGGCGGCGCAATCAGACCTGCTTGACATTGAACATTACTATTGGCAATCCGGCGGCGGCTTCTGGGGCGCATTTGAGGATGATCACCTGGTTGGTACTATCGCATTGGTTGGCTATGAAAACGCCGGTGCATTGAGGAAGATGTTTGTAAAAAAAGAATACCGGGGAAAAGAGTATGGTATTGCAGCTGCCTTGATAAAGGAGCTGACCGGCTTCGCCCGCAGCAAGGGCATGATAGAGCTGTATCTGGGCACAGTAAGCGCCATGAAAGCAGCGCATCGCTTCTATGAGAAAAATGGCTTTCAACAAGTACAGCCGGAAGCCCTCCCTGTTGCATATCCGAGGATGCCGGTAGATGATGTGTTCTATCACCTTGGATTATAAGGCTTTTGATTGAGCCGATGAGCCGATACTACAGCGATTTCAATCTATCATTGAGCGGAAACCGGCGCTGGATTTAATTCTACCGCCGCTTTACTCATCAATCGCTCATCAGCATTATTATACAAACAATAAAAAAATAGAAGCATTTGCCTGTTTTTGTTTGCTGTTATAACAAATGAGAACAATATTTGTAATAATATTGACCAATATTTTGTTCACCAGTTTGTAGAGAAGTAAAAACAGGCAAATGGATTCCAGCAACGGGCAAACCGACAAACCAGTAATATCGCCAAAGGTTGATGCTTTTTTCATCAGCGTTCGCAATATCTTTTCATTTATCAGCCGATTTTTCCGCGAAGCGTTGCGCCCTCCGCTGGAAACAAAAGAGTTTATCCGTCAGTGTTATATGGTCGGCTACAAGTCGCTTGCCCTGATCAGCCTGACTGGCTTTATTACCGGCCTTGTATTTACAAAGCAGTCGCGTCCCTCCCTCTCTGAATTCGGTGCTACTTCCTGGCTACCTTCTCTTATAGCCATCGCCATCGTTAGAGCACTGGCCCCGCTGGTAACTGCATTGATTTGTGCCGGTAAAGTAGGCTCCAGTATCGGTGCGGAGCTGGGTTCCATGAAAGTAACTGAGCAAATTGATGCTATGGAAGTCTCGGCCATCAATCCATTCAAATATCTCGTGGTAACCCGTGTAATGGCTACCACCGTCTGCCTGCCCCTTCTCATGTCCTATACAGGGCTGGTTGGCCTGCTGGGTTCTTATCTTGATGTGCATATCAACGAACAACTGAGCTTTGTTGCTTTTATACAGAAAGCATTCAGCAATATTAACTTCCTGGATCTCTTTTCCTCTCTCTTTAAAGCTATGATGTATGGCTTTACGATCGGTATTGTGAGCTGTTACCAGGGTTACAATGCCTCACAAGGTACACAGGGTGTAGGAAAGGCGGCCAACACATCTGTGGTGGTTTCGATGTTCCTGATTTTTATTGAAGAGGTAATTATTGTTCAGGTAGTAAATTCGATCAGATAATATGAAACAACGGAATCCCGATATAGATACAAATGATGTAGTGATCTCTATAAGAGATCTCTATAAGTCGTTTGGCTCAAAACATGTATTGCGCGGCGTGGACCTGGATCTTCATAAGGGCGAAAACCTCGTGGTGCTCGGCCGTTCAGGAACCGGTAAATCTGTACTGATAAAGATTATTGTAGGATTATTATATCCCGATGCCGGTGGCGTGAATGTACTGGGCAAAGAAGTGGTACAGCTCAACAGTGTAGAGCTGCGCGAACTACGTCTGCAAGTAGGCTTCTCTTTCCAGAGCAGCGCCCTGTACGATAGCATGACTGTAGGTGAAAACCTTGCCTTCCCGCTGATGCGTAACAACAAATCCATCAGTAAAGACCAGGTGCGCAGAATGGTAGATATTGTGCTGGATGCAGTAGGACTGTCGCAATCCATCAATCAGCTACCAGCTGAACTTTCAGGTGGCCAGCGGAAACGCATCGGTATAGCACGCACACTTATTCTAAGGCCGCAGATTATGCTGTACGATGAACCTACCGCCGGCCTGGACCCGATCACCTGTACAGAGATCAACAACCTTATCAACGAAGTACAACGACGTTTTAATACCAGCTCCATCATCATTACCCATGACCTTACCTGTGCCAAGGAAACCGGCGACAGTATAGCGGTAATGCAGGAAGGGAAATTCGTGGCACAAGGCTCTTTTGATGAAGTATTCAGCAAAGAGAATGACCTGATCACAAGCTTTTACCAATACAACTTCATACAGTAAAATTTATGCGTAACGAAAGTAATAAACGAACCGTCATTGTAGGCATATTCATCTTTCTCGGACTGATCATCTTTACTGTAGGAATACTCGTCCTCGGCGGACAGCGGAAAACCTTCGTGTCTTCACTACGGGTAAAAGCCGTCTTCCATGACATCAACGGTCTTGCAAATGGAAACAACGTCTGGTATTCCGGCGTTAAAATAGGTACAGTGAAGAAGATTCACTTTTTGAAATATGATGAAATAGAGGTAATTCTGAACATTGAAAAAAGCGCGAGGCAGTTCATTCACAAGGATGTGAAAGCAAAAGTCGGTTCCGACGGGCTGGTGGGTAATAAAATCGTGGTACTTTCCGGTGGTTCAGATAATGTGCCTGCCATTGAAGATGGCGACGTAATCCAGGTGCAGCCTGTAGTAAGCCCTGACGCCATTATGGCCACGCTTCAGGTCAACAACGAAAACCTGGTGGAGATTACCTCCAACCTGAAAACACTTTCGAAGAAAATTGCAGACGGACAAGGCACACTGGGTAAGCTGCTCTCCGATGAAACCATCTATAACAGCCTGGAAACAACTATCAGCACACTCAAATCCACAGCAGGCAATACACAGCGCCTGACCAATAACCTGGCAGACTACACTGCCAAACTGCAAACCAAAGGGTCATTAGCCAACGACATCATCACCGATACCGTTGTATTCAGCAAACTGCGCGCTACTATTGCACAGATGCAGGAAGCCGCCCAGAAAGCCAATGGTATCGCAGCAGATCTCAAAAATGCCAGCAACAGCGTCAATCAGAATATCACCAGCGACCAGTCGCCGGCAGGTGTGCTCCTCCATGATCAGCAGGCTGCCGAGAACCTGAAAAAGATCATCAGCAACCTTGAAACGAGTACCTCCAAACTGGATCAGAACATGGAAGCACTGAAACACAACTTCCTGCTACGCGGTTACTTCAGAAAACAAGCCAAACGCGCAAAGAAAGAACAGGAAGAGAAAGCGAAAGAAATAGACAAGCTGCAATCAGCCCAGTAACCGGGCTTCCGGCACTTCAAAATAAAAATAGAACCTGCCGCTGTACACGGCGGGTTCTATTTTTACTGCTCTTTCACCGTTTTCAACAGTTCAGAGTGGAACATATTATCCGGTGAGATGATCATTTCCTCATACGGAATATTGTTGTCATAAATTTCTTTCATCTGCTTCTTCACAGCAACACTGTTCAGATCAAAATCCTTCAGCGCCTGCAATGTACCAATTTCTATTCCCGCTGCCTGCTTATAGATCTTCCACACCAGCTCAGAGCAATATATACGATCATCTGACCACCTGAAATAAAAATCATAGTTCTTTCCCTCATATTTCTTTCCCGCCACTTTCATGCGATCTGCCATAGCTGGTGTTACCAATTGCTCATTCTTCAGTCTGCGGATCACATAATGTCCGCCTTTACCGCGGCTAACCCACTCCTGCAACGGAGTGTACTGCACTGGTTGTATGGCTTCATAAACAAACAGTTGCCCGTCTTTCCGGAGTATAATACCACAGTGACTATATTTCGAATGAGTAGCCAGCTGTATAGCAGTGCTGAGCTCCGATTGCGATTCCTGGAAGATAATATCACCTTCGCGTATACTGTCTTGTGGCTGCGAATGTTGCTGATTATCTGATGAAGCGGAAAGATGACCGGTTACAACAACCGCCATCAGTGTAACAAACATGATCGTTCTCATTGCAGACATAGACTGATTTTCAGCAAGTATAACCAATAATCTGTACACTATGCTTTTCCGGTGATACAAAAATTTTCTTCCCGTAGAAGTGATTATATTGCAACCTTATTTATTCGTTCCAGAACTGTTATACCTGTCAATGAAAACAAAACGACGCTGGCTGTACGCTGTACTGATATTGCTCAATATCCCGCTGGGGCTGGCCACCAGATGGGCTCCGCAATATTTCCCTGAAATCATCAGGATTTACGGTGGCGATGTATTTTCTGCTACCTGTATTTTTTTCGGCATGAGATTTCTTTATCCGCTGAAGGCATTACCGCGCGTGGCACTAATCAGTTTTATCATCTGTATCTGTATTGAGTTGCAACAGTTATATCAGGCAGACTGGATAGTAAAGCTGCGTCATACCTTTCCTGTAGGAATTATTCTGGGCTTCGGCTTTAAATGGAGTGACTGTGTATGTTATGCCGTGGGTACTTTGATGGCGCTGTCGGTGGCGGTTCTCGCAGAAAACATACCGGCGTTCCGGATGCAGGCCGCATCAGCATAAACGCCGGCATATCGTTTATTGTACGCTTATCTTGATCACCACTTTTTTCACGGCTGTCGTTTTTTCAGCGGTGAGGTTAGGCATATGCAGGTCTGTTGGAAAGAAGATTGCAAAATAGTGCGGCATAAGTTTGGTGAAGAAGGCCGGCTTTTCTGCAAACAACATGTAATCTTCTTCTTCACTATATGCTTTTGACGGAACCTGCTGTTGCAGGAAATCATGCCCGATCAGCTCCTCTCCTTTTACAAGATATTGCACATCGATATGCTTACGATGCGCTTCCATCTGTTCGCCGGAGGCATCCACAGTATCGTACTCATTCACGATGGCGAAGATGTTGGCGCCATCTATTTCATAACGTCCTTTCTCCAGGGTATTGAAATCTGTTGTGGCGAGGTACTCAAAAGCCTTTACAAACCTGGGCCCCAGGCCGTGATAAAGGTGTGCATTGTTCAATGTATCTAATATCATGTTGCTAAAATAATAAATGATCAGGGAAGCAAAGATATTCAGAAAAACTAAATGCAATGGCTATACGATTGTTACCTGGATACCCATATCTTCCATTGATTTCACCAGATGGGATGAGATACCCCTGTCGGTGATAATCTCATCAATATCTTCCAGGCCGCAGACCCTCCCGAAACCTCTTTTGCCGAACTTACTGGAATCCGCCAACACGATAATCTTCTGCACGGTGGCAATCATTTTCTGGTTGAGATGCGCTTCCATAATATTAGAGGTTGTAAGGCCGAATTCAAGATCGATGCCATCTGCCCCCAGAAACAGTTTGCTACACGAGAAATCGTCCAGTATTTTTTCTGCATAGGGACCAGTCACCGAAGAGGAACTGTTGCGCAGCAGGCCCCCCAGCTGTATCACTTCAATATCAGGCGAATGCAGCAGTTCCAGTGCCACGTTGAGTGCGGCTGTGATGACCGTCAGACGGCCTTTAGGGTGAATATTGCGGGCCAGCGCCAGTACAGTAGTGCCAGAGCCGATGATAACAGCGTCGTTGGGTGCTATCAGCCCAGCCGCTGCCATCCCAATGTTTTTCTTTTCCTCCGCACGTATCTTCTCCTTTTCATTTACCGGCTTGTCGTTGGTATATGGGTTGGAAACGGTAGCGCCGCCATGTGATCTGAACAACAGCGCTTTATCTTCCAGCAGTTTAAGATCTTTTCGTATCGTCACTCCCGACACATCCAGCTGTTTGCACAGGTCTACCACATTTACATATCCCTTTTCCGCCAGCTTATCCAGAATAAACTTATGACGCTCAGCTATATTGATCACAGCCATAATAACATATTAACCTAAAATAATGCATTGGTCTTTTTACAAGGCACTTTCTGTAAGTTTCAATTTATTTTCCTTTCGTCCAAAATATTTTCATTTTTTCATTTTAATTTCTATTTTGATTTCGAATTGTTTTAATTTCTTTTACTTTGTTTTACTTTAACAGAAATCGAAACTATTCAAAATATCTAAAGAAATAAAATGAACAGGACGGAATTCATCAAACATGCCCGGTCGGTATCAGCTCAGCATTGGGATATGATCATTATAGGTGGCGGCGCCACTGGTCTGGGTGTAGCTATGGACGCCGCTTCCCGCGGATACAAAACCCTGCTGCTGGAGCAGGCGGATTTTGCCAAAGGCACGTCCAGCCGCAGTACCAAATTGGTACATGGAGGCGTAAGATACCTGGCCCAGGGGGATGTTGGCCTGGTGAGAGAAGCCTTGTACGAACGCGGATTGTTGTTGAATAATGCACCCCATCTTGCACATAACCAGCAGTTTATCATTCCGCAGTACAACTGGTGGCAGGGGCCCTTCTATACCATCGGACTAAAAATATATGACCTGTTGTCCGGTCGCCTGAGCCTGGGTAAGTCGCTTCATATAGGTAGAAAAGAGATGATAAACCGGTTGCCCACGATCCGCCAGGAAGGACTCAAAGGTGGTATCGTTTACCACGACGGCCAGTTTGATGATGCCCGTCTCGCCGTGAACATTGCTCAGACTGCCGCAGAGCAGGGCGCTGTACTGCTCAACTACTTTAAGGTAGATGGATTACTCAAACAACCCAACGGTAAGGTAAACGGCGTGAAGGCCAAAGACCTGGAGAACGGTGACGAGTATACGTTTTATGCCCGCAGCGTTATCAATGCCACCGGCGTATTTGTAGACGAGATTCTGCAACTCGATAATCCTGGTGCAAGGCCCATGGTAAAACCCAGTCAGGGGGTACACGTAGTCCTCGATGCCTCTTTCCTCAACAGCAACAGCGCCATCATGATCCCCAAGACCTCTGATGGACGTGTGCTCTTCGCCGTACCCTGGCACAGCAAGGTATTGCTGGGCACCACAGATACACCGCTGAATGAACACAGCATGGAACCCGTGGCACTGGAAGAAGAGATTACCTTCATATTAAATACGGCAGCCCGATACCTGAACCGCCCTCCCGTACGTGAAGACGTGTTGAGTGTATTTGCAGGTCTGCGGCCACTCGCTGCACCACAAAAGGAAACCGGCAGCACCAAAGAGATTTCACGCAGTCATAAGATACTGGTAGCGTCTTCCGGCCTGATCACCATCACGGGCGGTAAGTGGACTACCTTCCGCAGAATGGCCGAAGATACCGTAGAGCAAGCGATAAAAACCGGAGGCATGACCGCAGCCCCATGCAAAACAAAGAACCTGCGCATACACGGTTATATAAAACAACCATCCGCAGCGGCGCCGCTAGGCGTATATGGCAGCGATGCCCCACTAATACAAGCATTAGCCGGCGATCAACCCGGGCTTGCACAACCACTGCATCACAGGCTGCCATATATAAAAGCGCAGGTGATCTGGGCTGTCAGGAATGAAATGGCACGCACAGTGGAAGACACGCTGGCACGCCGTCTCCGCGCACTGTTCCTCGACGCACAGGCAGCCATTGATATGGCTCCCCAGGTAGCTGCCCTGATGGCCGCAGAACTGGGACGCGATGAACAATGGCAACGCGAACAGGTAACCGCATTCAATAAAATCGCAGCAAACTATCTGCTGCACTGATACAAAATATCCACGCAGAAAAAGACCACATGATGAAATACATTATGGCGCTGGACCAGGGAACGACCAGCTCAAGAGCGATTATCTTCGACAAAAGCGGCACAGTAGTAGCCGTTGCCCAGAAAGAATTCACCCAGATATTTCCACAACCGGGATGGGTAGAACATGATCCGGCCGAAATATGGAGCAGCCAGATAGGCGTAGCTACCGAAGCAATGGCCAAAGTATCGTTGGAAGGCGGAAACATAGCCGCTATCGGTATTACCAACCAGCGTGAAACCACCATTGTGTGGGATCGTGAAACCGGTAAACCTGTATACAACGCCATTGTATGGCAGGATCGCCGCACCGCCGCCTATTGCGACAGCCTCAAGGCAGCAGGCCATGCCCAGATGATCCGGGAAAAGACAGGTCTTGTTACAGATGCCTATTTCTCTGGCACCAAAGTGAAATGGATACTCGACAACGTACCCGGCGCCCGCGAACGTGCATCGGAGGGCAAGCTGGCATTCGGTACGGTAGATACCTGGCTCGTATGGAACCTTACCTACGGCGCTGTACATGCTACAGATATTACCAACGCTTCCCGCACCATGCTGTTCAATATACACACACAGGAATGGGATACAGAACTGTTGCAGTTACTGGACATCCCTTTGTCCATGCTCCCCGTGGTAAATGAATCCAGTGCGGTTTGTGGCAAAACAGCACCCGGCGTATTTTCTGTGCAGATCCCGATAGCTGGGATAGCCGGCGATCAGCATGCTGCACTGTTCGGACAGATGTGCACCGCGCCCGGAATGGTAAAGAATACCTATGGCACAGGATGTTTTATGTTGATGAACATCGGCAGTAAACCAATCATCTCCAGAAACAACCTGCTGACCACCGTTGCCTGGAAAGTAAATGGACAGGTGCAATACGCCCTGGAAGGCAGTATCTTCATTGCAGGGGCTATCGTACAGTGGCTGCGCGACGGACTGGGCATCATCCGCTCTTCTTCAGAGGTTGAACCACTCGCAGCCAGCGTAGCGCAGAATGATGGTGTATATTTGGTACCTGCCTTCGCCGGACTAGGTGCTCCACATTGGGATCAGCATGCCCGTGGCACATTGGTAGGCATGACCCGTGGCACCCACGCAGCACATATCGCCAGGGCTGCACTGGAAAGCATTGCATACCAAACCATGGACGTACTGAAGGCAATGGAAGCCGACGCAGACATCAGCATCGCGGAGTTGCGTGTGGATGGCGGCGCTACTGGCAACAATCTGCTCATGCAGTTCCAGGCTGATATTCTACAAGTGAAGGTGGTAAGACCCGCCATCACCGAAACCACAGCTCTCGGAGCCGCTTACCTGGCAGGCCTTGCAACCGGATATTGGAAAGACCTGGAAGAAATCAGCAGCCAATGGAAAATGGAAAAAGAATTCATACCACAGCCTGATGGCGAACAACGCACAACATGGATCAACGGATGGAACAGGGCTGTAAAAGCAGCTAAGGCGTGGGCGCAACAATAATACTCATTCCCGTTATTGAAAAATAAAACACAACTCAATCCTTATGTCTCCGTATTTAGCAGAATTCATCGGCACAGCCTTGCTCCTTTTACTGGGCAATGGCGTTGTTGCCAATGTTGTACTTCAGAAAACCAAAGGCAATAACAGTGGCTGGATCGTAATCACTACCGGCTGGGCACTGGCGGTATTTATAGGCGTTGTAGTGGCTGGCCCCTACAGCGGCGCTCACCTGAATCCTGCTGTAACGCTGGCAATGGCCATTGCAGGAAAATTTCCCTGGAGTGACGTACCAGCTTTCATTGCCGCACAGATGCTGGGCGCTATGACCGGCATGTTCCTTGTCTGGTACAACTATAAAGATCACCTGGATGCCACTGCTGACAGTGGTTTACAACGTGCCGTATTCTGCACGGATCCCGCGATCTACAATCCTGTCCGCAATTTTGTCTGTGAAGTTACCGGCACATTTGTACTGCTGTTCACCATCTTTTACTTTACCGGTGCAGAAACAGGTCCGGAGAAAACACCCGCTGGACTTGGCTCACTCGGCGCTGTACCAGTAGCTTTCCTGGTATGGGCTATCGGATTGTCGCTCGGTGGCACCACTGGCTATGCCATCAATCCGGCCAGAGATCTGGGCCCACGCATCATGCATGCACTGCTGCCCATGAAGGGAAAGCAGGACAGCGGCTGGGGATATGCCTGGATACCAGTGGCTGCACCACTTGCAGGCGCAGCAATTGCCGCCGCCGCTTACCTGGCACTCAAATAAGCAGGCCATACAACGGATAGGACTATACGAAGAATGCACTGGCCCACACCTGTAAAAACATCAAGATGAAAAATAATACTGCCTTAGGGCTCATGGCCTGTGCCATCGCCGCAGCATGCAGCATAACTGCATGCAAGACCAGCCGCTCTGTAGCCAGCGGCAACAATGACCTGCCAACCTTCTTTAAAGTAGGGCACCGCGGTACCCGCGGCCTGATGCCGGAAAACACAATTCCCGCTATGTACAAAGGACTGGAGACAGGCGCCAATACCATTGAATTTGATGTCCATATTACAAAAGACGGACAGGTAGTAGTTTATCATGACGCCTCCTTTACTCCTTCCTACACCACAATGCCGGACGGAAAGGATATACCTGCCACTGACCGCGTGAAATACACCTTTTACCAGATGAACTATACTGACATCCGTCCGTTCATCATCGGAGAAAAGGCTTATCCAGCATTTCCGGAACAGCAAAGGCTCCGCTCCTATGCGCCATTGCTCTCTGAAATGATTGACGCGGTGGAAGCCTATACGGAAAAGCACAATATGCCAGCTCCCTATTATCTGCTGGAAATAAAATCTTCCGAAAAAACAGATGGGAAAGAACAACCGGCGCCAGAAGAATATATCAGTAAACTGATGGCAGTAAAACAGTTGAAACCACTGGGCAAACGCCTGTTGATACAATCATTTGACATGCGGCCACTCCAGGTTCTTCACAAAAAGTATCCTGATATTGCACTTGGTTTTCTGACAGGCGATAAAAAGGCTTCCTTCGACGAACACTTACAACAACTGGGCTTTACACCACTCTTCTACAACCCGCATTATGAAATGGTAACACCGGAGCTGATACAGCAATGTCATACGAAAAAAATGCGTATCGTACCCTGGACCATCAATGAAACAGCTGATATGAAACGTATCAGATCATTGGGCGTAGATGGTATCATCACCGATTATCCCAACAGGCTACAGGATGCAGGCATGTAATCATGATGCCGTCATTCCCTGAGAGGGAGAATCAGCATCTTGTATCGGAACAAAATCCGTTTTACTGATGTTGTACGTTTTGAATGGATTCCATACATTTATTTGACCGTTGATACATTAAACAACGCATATTTTTTTCAAAGTGATGAATCTTAGCGGTTCCGGTCATCCTGGCCGGAACCGTTTTATTTAACAGGATGTTGAAATTTTTTGCATTATGATGAGAATAGGAAACACAAAGGCGCTTGTTATGTTGGCTGCCCTTGCTTTATTGCAGGGTATTTCAGCCAAGGGCCAGTCGAATGAGAAGCCCAAACTGATAGTAGGAATTGTAGTAGACCAGATGCGTTGGGACTACCTGTACCGTTATGCCGACCGTTATGAGTCCGGTGGTTTTAAACGATTGCTGGGAGAGGGTTTTTCATGTGAAAATACTTACATCAGCCATCTTCCCTCTTTTACGGCTGTAGGCCACAGTACCGTATATACCGGCTCCGTGCCTGCCATTCACGGTATCACCGGTAATGACTGGACAGACCAGGAAACCGGCCGTAAATGGTATTGTACAGAAGATACCATTGTGCAATCTGTAGGCAGCACTTCCTCCGCCGGAAGGATGTCGCCACGCAATCTGCTGGCTTCCACGATTACGGATGAACTGCGAATGGCTACCAACTTCCGGTCCAAAGTAGCAGGCGTATCCCTGAAAGACCGTGCTTCCATTCTGCCTGCCGGCCACACACCTAATGGCGCTTTCTGGCTGGACGACAGCAACGGTAGCTTCATCACCAGCACTTATTACATGAAGGAACTGCCTGAATGGGTATCCCGTTTCAACGCCCGCAAAATACCGGCCAGCCTGATGTCCCAGCCCTGGGAGACATTGTATCCCATCAACACTTATGTACAAAGCACAACCGATAACGTAAGCTGGGAAGGTACTTTCACGGGAGAGAAAGCACCGGTGTTTCCACATAACATGAAAGAAATCTACAAAAAGGATCCAGGCAGTCTCCGTTCCACTCCTTCCGGTAACACACTCACACTCGAGTTTGCCATGGCAGCTGTAGAAGGCTATGATATGGGCACAGGCTCAGCTACAGATTTTCTGACCATCAACTGTGCATCCACAGATTATGTAGGTCATAAATACGGTCCCAATTCCATTGAAGTGGAAGACACATACTTGCGCCTCGACAAAGACCTCGCCGGTTTCTTCTCCTTCCTGGATAAGCGCGTAGGCAAAGGCAACTACCTGGTATTCCTCACCGCTGACCACGGCGCTGCGCATTCCGTAGGTTTTATGCAAGACCATAACATACCCGCGGGATTTGTGAAAGATAAACAACTCATGACCGACCTGGATGCTTTGCTCTCTGCACGTTTTGGTGTTAAAGGCCTCGTGCGTAACGGCATGAACTACCACGTCAATTACGATGTTGCCAAAATTGAATCGAACAAACTGGATTATGATGCCATCAAAAAAGAAACAGTGAGATTCCTACAGAAGCAGCCAGGCATCCAGTTTGCGGCCGACATTGACAATATCGGCAACAGCCCCCTGCCTGAGCCTATCAAAAGTATGGTCCGCAACGGTTACAATCCCAAACGTACAGGCTCCGTGATCATCATCCCCGAACCAGGCTGGTACGAAGGCTTTGAGAAAGGTACCACTCACGGCAACTGGAATCCTTACGACATTCATATCCCACTTGTGTTCATGGGCTGGCATGTGCCTCATGGCGCATCCAACGAAACCACACATATGACAGACATTGCAGCGACCTTGGCTGCGATACTACATATCCAGATGCCTAATGGATGTGTAGGAAAACCCGTGAAGATGTAATGTTTCGATGTGCGAAGATGATGAAGAAAATGAAAGATTGAAGTAAATTTGTGTACTCATAATAATGAGCGAAGATTAAAGTACAGATGGCCTTTAGTCTTCGCTCATCACCATCATCAAACAAATCACATAAATCACAGTCATGACAGTGCTCAACAGACTCTCAACCACTCTTCAGCGCAAAGATGAACACCCCAATATCGAGCTGGCCAGGCATATTGCCGCAACAGGCGATGCAGTGGCAATAAGGGAGCTGATAGATAATCTGCATCACAAGATCAAGGGAATCCGATACGACTGTATCAAGGTATTATATGAAACCGGCGCCATAGAGCCTTCCTTGATATCGCCATACCTTAAAAATTTCGCAACACTGCTGAAAGACAAAGACAACAGGATGCAGTGGGGCGCGATGACGGCACTTCATGCCATTGCAAGAGAAAGCCCCAAAGCAGTGCACGCGCTTTTACCTGAGCTGGCTGAAGCAGCGGGAAAAGGCTCCGTTATTACGCGCGATAATTATGTAGGCATTCTGATTTCATTATATAATGTTAACGCATATACGGATAATGCCTTCGCCCTGCTGAACGAACAACTGCAAATCTCCCCCTCCAATCAGCTGCCGATGTATGCAGAAAAACTTCAACCGGTTATTGCTGACAGACATAAGGCAACACTCGCCAAAACACTGAACACCCGCCTGGGCGACATTGAACAGGAAAGCAAGAAAAAGCGGGTGGAAAAGGTACTGAAGAAAATCCAGGTAAAATAAAAAGCCGCCTGGCTTCTCCCAGACGGCCTTGTTGTGTTTATTTATCTGTTATGCTTCTTCCTTCTGATCTTCTTCCACAAGTGGGAAGTTCTTCATGATTGTATTGTAAATATCCTTCTCCCTGAAAGGCTTCATCAACCAATCATTGAAACCAACCTTCTTAAATTTCTCCACATCCTCCTCAGAGATATTGGCTGTGAGTGCCAGGATCACCACACCCGCTTTAGACGGATCCTTATCCTTTCTGATCCTTTCTGCTACTTCTGCCCCGCTCATTTTAGGCATATGATGATCCAACAGCACGAGGTCGTATTGATGTTTTTCAAACAACTCTATCGCTACGGCGCCGTCTGTAGCCATATCGAAGCGGCATTTCCACCGGGTGAGCATCATCTTGAGTAACAACAGATTCATTTCCTGGTCTTCAGCCACCAGCACATAACGGCCCTCCATAAACGAAGCAGGGTCCTGTGCCTGTAAGTCGCGCTGCTTCACGACCATAGTAAGCGGCGCCGTCACAATTTCATAAGGAATGTGACAAACAAACTGTGTGCCCTTGCCCAACTCGCTGGTGAAGGTAATATCACCGCCATGCAGCTGTACCAGCCGCTTGGTGATGGCCAGTCCCAGACCCGTGCCTTTAATAACGGAACGTGAGTTGGATGCCTGATAAAAACGCTCAAATAAACGGGATTGCGCTTCCAGGCTAATGCCCTCGCCGGTATCGGTTACGGTACAGCTGAACAATGCCCTGGACTCAGATTGTTTTTCCAGTTTAGCCGTTACCGTTACGCTGCCTTTCTCTGTATATTTGATGGCGTTGCTGATCAGGTTGAGCAGAATCTGCTTGAGCCGGAAAACGTCGCCACTCACCTGCCATTGCTGACTTCCCTCAAAATGAACATTCATCTGAAGATTTTTCTGTACTGCCTGCACACGCATAGTATTCACCACGTCATTGAATGCGCTGTATAATACAAATGGTTGCCGCTGTATGGAGATATAATCCTTTTCCAGTTTGGAAAAATCGAGTACATCATTCACCACCTGCATCAGCATATCTGCGGCTACTTCCACGGAACGCAGCAGATCACGTTGTTCCTTATCGAGTTGCGTGAACGACAGCTGCTCTGTAAAGCCAACGATTGAATTAAGTGGTGTACGTATCTCGTGGCTCATATTCGTAAGGAAGTCGGTGCGCACGCGCGCCTGCTCCACAGCGGCGCTTCTGCCGGCATCCAGCTTCCGGCGGTCTTCCCGTATAATCAGGGTTTCCACGACTACCAATAGCAGGCAAAGCAGCAGCGCCATCAACCCTACAGCAGCAATGCTTCTCATGCGCGCAACACTCTTGTTGACAATGGTATGTGCACTCTCCCGCTGGGTGAGCGTTATCGCCGACAACTGCGCTTTCAGGGTAACTATCACTTCCTTCATATCCTCCAGCATGGCAATATTGGTAAGCGCCAGATCCTGTTCCGCATTGTTGATCTTCATGCGGTTGGTCAGTTGTTGCTTTATTATTCTCTTATAGTAAGAGTTGATATCTGTAACAATATCCTGCAACCGTTGCTTATCATAGGTTTCCTTATCTATCACCTTACCGGTCTTTGTTTTCACCATAATGGCCACAGAAGTCTTAACGGTATCCTGTTTACCCTTATTGGAAAAGGCATTGCCAAGGCGTTTGAAAAAACCACTCTTCTTTACAGTCGCAGGTGGCTGCGAGGTGTTGACAGTATCCATCGTCACATTATCCTTCTTTACCTGTTTTACATTATAGGAAGGAATGCTACTCAAGAGCTGCGCAATCCGGTCGTCACGGATCGTACCATTAAGCATGGAATCGGTCGTCTGTTTCAACTGGCCGATTTGTTCAGATACCTCTTCTTTCTTTTTTATAAGAGCAGCCACTTCGCGGGTGTTGTGCGCCAGGCTGAGCGGGCCGCTGATGGTATCCACCATCGACAACACATCGCCGAGTTCGGTCGAAAATTTCTGCAGGTATTTGCGCTGATAGGTTACGGTAAACAAACGGAAATTGCTTTCCGCATCATTGAGTGCAATCAGGGCCGAATCCATAAGGAAAAGTCCTGGATTATCCTGCGAAAGCGTGTCCGCAGCCATCAGCAAGCGTTGTCCGCTTTTACGGTGCACATTAAAACCATTCAGTACTACATAAGCCAACAACGCCAGGATGATTACCAGGCTGGTAATGAACAGGAGGAATGATCGACGCATAATTCAATGGTTAAATTGGAACACAATTCAGGTACACATCACACTATAATTCTACGGCTATTACTACGGAAACCAGGGGATTTTGGTACTTCAAGGGTCTTAAATTGACAACCTAATTTAGATAATAAAATTTCTGTATATAATGGTTACATTCTGATAGGAAAAGTAAAGAAAACTATTGAAATAAAAAAAAGAGTATCAAATACACTTTTTGTTTTGTTTTTAAACTGCGGACAGCCAACAGCTGAAAAATATTTTTAGTAATTTTATGGAAATGGATATATGAGAATATCTGGTATTGAATACCTCAGCAAGGAAGATATTGAAGCACGCTCCAGAACCTTATTATCGCAGTTTAATCCCAAATGCTTCCAGGCGCTGCAGAACATTCCTATGAGAAAACTCTGTGACTACCTGACAGGAGCATTCGGCCTCTCGTTCAATTTAAAAGCCGCCTTGGGTTATACAGCAGACAGGAGCAAGATCCTGGGCACTTATTGCCCGGTAAATAAACGTGTCTCAATAGATATGTCAATAGCCTGGCATGAAGACAGGCTGAACTTTACATTGGCCCATGAGATCGGGCACTGGGCCCTGCATTCAAAGGTCAAAATCCTTAATTGTAGCAGCAATAACTTCACAGATACGGAGTATGGCCTGACAGCTGATCGTAAGAAGATCAACACAGACGCCGACCGTATGGAGTGGCAGGCCAATCATTTTGCCGCCTGTCTCCTGATGCCTGCTGGTGTGGTAAAAGAGGTACTGCTGAAAGTATTGCAGAAAACCTCCAGCCTGGCAAAAGACGGCAGGATCTATCTCGATGAACTGCAATACAGCGTCAGTGATTTTAAAAATATTATTAAGTCGCTGAGCGACTTCTTCAGCGTATCCCCTCAGGCAATGGAATACCGGCTGAATGAGCTGGACCTGATTATATAGCCTGCTGTTAATCGACCCTGATCACCGTACTGCGTTTTGAAACACCATTTTCACTGACAGCCTCAATACAGAAGTAATACGGCATTTCCTTATCCATCCCCTTGAAATAATAGTCATTGGCCCCATGTACCATGATACAGTTGTATAGCTTATCCGGTGCAATACCTGTATAGATATTGTACGCATAGGCGTTGTCTGCCGGCGACCATTTAATCCAGGCGCTGCGTTTATCTTTCTCCGTACGGAGCACCAGGAGCTGTTTCACGGTATCCGGCGCATACCCGTTACCTTTACCAAACACGCGTAAGCCACTGATGGCGAACTTACCGGTAGGTATATGTATATTCTCCAGTTTGACGTACCTCGCTTGTACCGGTTGCTTCAGCTCAACATAATCATGCGGCACGTCTTTTTTGTTATTGCTTTTATCAACCAGTATTTCCCAGCGTTTACCGTCTTTTGAAGCGTAGAGTTTATATTGATGAAAGATATGCTGCTGTTTTCCCAGGAATCCGGCATCCTGGTCTGCATAGTTGATCTGTACAGCATTAATGCTACTGATGTCGCCAAGGTCTGTCTGCATCCACTCCCCCTTATTGCCGCTGGCGGCACTCCAGTATGTTTTTATATTTTCATCAACCGCATTATTGGCAGGATAACCATTGAGCGAAGAAGAAACGGTGACAGGCTTGTTGTAATTGAGCAGCATCCATCCGGTGAAGGTTCCGGCAGCATCTTCAAATGAAGATGTAGCAGCATTTGCGGCATTACCTCTGGTAAGATAATGCGGGTAATCCCCGAATGCCGTATTGCAATACATCACACCATCTTTGTCAAAGCCCGCAGGCCAGAAACCAATACGGCGCTCAAAGCTGTTCTTCACAGAAATTACCATCGTAGATACGTGCCACCAGTAGCCACTATTATCCTGGAATGTGCTGCCATGACCCGCTCCGCGCGCATACCCTCCGGGCTTATACGAAACGGGATTATGAGCCTGCGGGGTGAATGGTCCCAGCGGATAATCGCTCACCACTACGCCGTCTGCATAACCGCTGAACTCCGTTCCCGGGGCACCGTACTGCAGGTAATATTTGCCGTTGTGTTTCGTCATCCAGGCGCCTTCGATAAAAGGGTCCAGGAAAGTATTGTCCATGTTCTCCCCGAATCGCTGCCACCCGTAACGGTAGTCTTCCAGCATATACATCTCCTTACGTGCACCAACAGGCTTAAATGTCTTAGTGTCTATTTCCACACCGTACAGCGGATAGCGGTTACTGCTGCCATTGTACATATACAGCCTTCCGTCATCGTCCAGGAAAAAATCAGGGTCCCAGCCTCCTATTTCAAAAGAGTCTACAGCTTCTTTCCACTCATTGCCTTTGGGATTGGTACTCATCCAGATAGGGAAATTCTTCGAATAGGTAGAACCGAATACCAGTAAGGTATCGCCCATCGCCCACACGGCAGGCGCGCACAGGTCATCATATACATGATGCCACGGCTTCAGGAAGCGCCGGGAAACAAACTGCCAGTTGCTCATATCGTGGCTCCACCAGTACCCCCACTGATTGGTAGAAAAGAGATAGTAGTCTCCCTTGTAATTAACAATCACAGGATCTGCCGTGGCCCGGTGTTTTCCCCATTCGGTAAAATTCGGAATGGGGCAATAGCCATAATCAATATTAACTGGATTGCAGTAAGTTGTCTGTGCGTGTAGCCATTCCTGTGAGCATATCAGCATGCTGATCATTAACAGAATACCTGCTGTCTTCTTCATAATCATTTCAATTGCGGACTTTCAAACCCAAGCTTTGTAAGGCCATTCTTTACTTCAGGACAACTCATGAACAATTTCCAGAGCAAGCCACTGCGATAGTTCTCAATCATCACGACGATAGGCCCCTGGTCTATTGCCAGGTAAGATTTGGCATACCAGTTTTTTGTCTCATTAAATCCGTCTACAAAACCATATTCACCCCATATCTTATCTCCCATCTTATAATAAAAATGTTTTAGTGCCTGCATAGCGTATTCAGGTGTATACGGGAAAGCCGACAATGCAGCAGTAGGCGTGATAGTACCCCAGTCATTATCCGGCGATTGCGCATTGTAACCATCATAAGTATCGCCGGCAGTAAGTCCCCAGCAGTCTGCACTGTAGCCTTTAAATCCTTTTGGATTACGGATGCAGTGCTCGCGGTTAATCAGTGTATGATTCCGGTTCTGTTCCCAGTAATCAGCATAATGATCTTTTAACCCGCGGGGATCGAGACCCAGAAAAGAGTAATGTGTGAAGAACAGCGGTCCGCCGTAATCGAAGCCCAGTGGCAGTTTGATACCATAGAACTCCCGGCCGTTTTTAAAGTTGAGGCTGTTCGCCCAGCCTTTATGGTATACATCCGGATTGATACTGTAAGTAGGAGAAGAAGCCGCCATCACGTAAGTGATAAGGCATTCGTTCCAGCCCTTTATCTCATGATTCATGCTCCAGCCGTTGTCAGGGCTCCAGTGCCAGTATAGTACGTTGCGGCCATCGCGGGTATACCAGTTCCATTCTGCTTCACGCCAGGTCCATTCTATTTTTTCACGTAGCTCCTGCTCTTTGGGGGTATTCAGGTTGAAGTACTGACGCGCGGAAAGCAGCCCCTGGAAAAGAAACGAAGACTCCACTATATCACCGCCGTCATCCTTCCGGCTGAAGGGAATAGTTCTGCCGGTGTTGCCATTCAGCCAGTGTGGGAATATACCATGATAGCTGTCTGCCTTGCGAAGGAAGTTGATCATCTTCAACAGCCTGTCCACAGCTGCTTCGCGGGTAATCCATTTACGATCGGTTGCCACGATGACCGCCATTACGCCAAAGCCGGAACCACCGGTTGTCACTACTTCATCACCGTAGTCAAACGACTTATTACTACGCTCCCGCGCAAGACCAGATACCGGATGACCAAAATCCCAGAAGTAACGGAACGTCTGTTTTTGTACAAGGTCCAGCAACTGTTCATCAGACAAAGCTTTGCGGTTACGCTGTGCTGTTACCTGCAATGCACCACCAAGCAACACGATCATCCATATATATTTCAGCAAAGAAAGTTTCATCTTATCCTATTTAAATGTACGGGCTCACAAATCCCAGGTTATGCAGCCCTGATTTGATCTCTGGGCTGCTCATCAGCAGGTTCCACAACAGGCCGCTGCGGTAGTTTTCAATCATAATGATAATAGGCCCCTGGTCAATAGCGATGTGAGAGTCAGCAAACCAGACATCTTTCAGAGAGAAAGCATCTGTAAAGCCATAGTCTTTCCATATCCTGTCACCTAGTTTATAGTAAAAGAACTTCAATGCACTCATAGATGCATCGGGGGTATAAGGAAACGAAGCCAGTGCCGCAGTAGGTGCAATCACACCTATATCATTGGTAGGTGAGCTGGCCGCGTAGCCATTGGGAATATCGCTGGCCGTAAGTCCCCAACAGTTGGGGCCATAACCATAAAAACCTGAAGGGTTGGCCACACAGTGAGCATAGTTGATCTTCGCGTGGTTCACTACCTGTGTCTTATAATCCGCATACTGATCCGTGAGGCCGTTGGGATTGACGCCAAGGAATGAATAATGTGAGAAGAACAGTGGTCCGCCAAAGGCAGGCCCCAGTGGAAGTTTCAGGCCGAAATAGTCGTTATTGTTCTTCATAGCGCCATTGCGTGCCCATCCGCTGGTATACACAGCAGCAGGAACAGTATAAGGGCCATTGGCTGCGGCCAGGATGTAGGTAATGAGACATTCGCTCCAGCCTTTGATGGGCATGTTCATGTCCCAATTATAGTTGGGGCTCCAATGCCAGTACAAAACATTCTCATTGTTCTTACGAAACCAGTTCCATTCAACGGCACTACAGATAGCATTGATATTATCACGTATGGCCGTTTCTGTTACATCAGTACCTTTAAAGTACTGACGGGCTGCCAGCAGCCCCTGTACGAGATAGGCAGTTTCCACGAGATCAGCGCCGTTGTCTTTCTCGCCGAAGGGAATAGCCTTGCCGGTGGTGCCGTTGAGCCAGTGAGGGAAAGCGCCATGAAAGCGTTCGGCATTGCGCAGGAAGTTGGTAATCTTCTGCATTCTTGCTTGTCCTTCCGTCCTGGTGATGAAGCCACGCTCCACACCTACTATGATGGCCATGATACCAAAGCCGGAACCACCGGAGGTAACGGTCTCGCCACTGGTATTTCTTTCCAGAGCGAGGCCGCTCACCGGATGCGCCAGGTCCCAGAAATACCGGAATGTCCGTTTCTGTACCAGCGTTAATAATTCCTCATCAGAGACCTGCGGGAATTTGTCCTTTGCATCAATCTCCGTAGTAAGCGCCAATGACACCGGCGCCTGCAATACCTTACTGCTGGACGATTTCAGACTACCGCCCACAGTTACCTGGTAAGCGGTGAGATAGGATAATGCAGCAGCAGGACGGATAATAATGGCGCTATCGCCATTTTCATATGTAACAGTCACCGGGACAGCCGTACCTGATTTTGTTGAAAAAGTGGTGGCAGTAGCTACCGTATTGCGATCCACTTTATCAGAGAATGACATTTTTAAGGAAGGCGTTGTATTCACTCCATAATGAGTGAAGCCTTTCAACGATCCGTTTACCGTAAGGTCGGTAAAACTAAAGGTGGAAGGCGGAGGTGGCGGAGGCGATACCTGATCGCCTCCGCCGTTACTGCAACTCCAGCCTGTCATCATCATAAGCAAAAAACCAATTATTCTATCCTTGTGCATATTATAAACTGATAAACTGATCAACTTATTTATTACGTCCTTCCAAGGTTATCAATGCGCCCAGTTCCTTATCCGTGAGCGCCCTGTTATACACCCTTACTTCGTCCAGTGTGCCTTTCAGGAAGCTGGCCCAGGACTGCGCATCTGCAGCAGAAGTAAGGCTGGGCGTGGTCTGGAATTGCACGGTACCGAACACCACTTTATTGAAATCCTTCCAGGCCAGCTTGCCGTAATCCTTGATCACCTTGGTTTCCAGACTTGAGCCGTTCACATATATTTTAAACGTATCCGCACCATTATAGGATAACGCAATGTTGGTGTTCTTTCCCCATACATTGGTCACCTTATAATTGCCCAGCCATGCATCTTTGCCGTTGCTGAACACATGTGCTTTTAATATTGCTGTATCAGCATTACTGCCGTTTTCAAAGAAAATATCCAGGTTACCCCAAAAGCTGTTAGCATTGTTGAAGCCCACGAGACCAACAATTCCGTTGGTGTTTTGCGGGCTGTTAACCCACATGGTGACAGTGAAACTTTGCAATGACTGTAATGTACTGCCGGGTGTAAAAAGTGCATAGGCTTTGTCTGCCCCCTGTAATGCTTGTCCTTTAATGCCGGCAGAGAAGGTAGTGCCTTTGCTTTCACTGGCAGTTTTGGAAACACTATCGATCAGTGAGCCGTTGAAAGCCCAATAGGCAATGAGATTGCCGGATGCAATCTCCCCGGAACTGGTATAGCCGCCGATGTTCAGCGGGGGCGCATAAGTAGCCGGGTCAAACTTTTTGTAACAGGATGACAGCATCAGTCCTACCGCGGCGAGTATAATATATAGTTGCGAGTTCTTTTTCATGATGTTCTTTTTTGAAGATTAATAGCCTGGATTCTGCGTCAGCTTTCCACCGCTGATGTCTATCTCCGTCTGCGGCACAGGCCACAACTCATTTCTGCCAGCCTGGAATCCTTTAGGGCCAAACACTTCAGCGCCTCTGCCCTGACGGATCACATCAAAGAAGCGGTCGTTTTCCATAGCCAATTCCACTCTTCTCTCCTGCCAGATAGCTTTACGAAGGGTCGCCTGATCTGTCGCCGTAACATCCGGAAGGATATTGGGGTTGCTACCACGTGCGCGCTTTCTCACTGCGTTAAGAGACTGCAACGCCTGTGAGGAATTCCCCAGCTCATTGGCGGCTTCTGCGTTCATAAGTAATACATCCGCATAGCGCAACACCCGAAAATTCTGGTCTGCACCTTCGTTATAACCAGCCACAAAGAGCCCAAAAGGAACATATGATTTGTAATTATACATCGGGTTATCACCTATTGCCGGGATAGCATCACCTTCAGCTGTAGTGGTACCGCGGAAAATGATAGTTCCCTCCTTGCGGGGATCACCCGGCTCGTAGGCATTCACCAGATCCGGAGTAGGCACGTTGAAACCCCAGCCGCCACCTACAATACCTCTCACACCCTGTATCTGTGAGTACTGGGAATTAGAAGCATCTGCATTGCCTGGTATCCGCTGACACTGTATTTCAAACACTGATTCAGATGAATTTTCGTTGGGGATGCGGAACAGCTTTTCATAATTCGGGAACAGCGAGTATCCCATCGCCATAACCTGATTACTGAAGTTGAGCACGTCGCTCCATTTTTTCTGATACATGGCTACCTTGGCGTGAAGAGCCAGGACAGCGCCTTTGGTAGCGCGGCCTATATCAGTAGGGCCATAGCTTGGAGGCAGTACACCGGCAGCGTCGTTGAGATCTTTTTCAATAGCCGCCCATACTTCCGCTTTGGCTGTACGCGCCAGGTTATATTCAGATGCGTCTTTAGGTACTTTCAATCTCAATGGCACATCACCATATGCGCGTACCAGCCTGAAGTATGCGTAAGCCCTGATGAATTTAGCTTCCGCGAGATAACGCGCTTTCAGATTCTCATCCATACTGATGCCCGGCACATTATCCAGTACCTGGTTACAGAAGTTGATTTCCTGGTACTGTCCTTTCCAGAAGTCCTGTATCTGTCCTTCCGTAGCGGTTACGCTGAAATCGTCATACTTATTAAAGAAGCTGGCATCAGCCGGGGTACTTCCTTTTTCCGCATCATCGGAACCGATACTTTCTATTGCAATGGTCGCAAAACCTACCTGGCGCCATTCGTGCAGGTTGGCATACATGGCATTCACAGCCTTGGTAGCATCAGACTGGTTTTTCCAGAACTGCTCGCCGGGTTGCTGGCCCTGCGGTGGTACATCCAGGAAACTCTTACCGCAACCGGCTGCAGTTGTCAGTAATCCGGCCGCTATAACGTAACCGGCTATACGTTGTATATATGATTTGTTATATCTTCTCATGATCTTAGTCTTTAGAATGTGACATTTACACCGAAATTATAAGTGGCAAACAACGGGTATACGTTGTTATCAATTCCGATACTAAGTTGATCGGGACCGCCGATTTCAGGCGTAAAACCGCGGTAGCGGAAGAAGTTGAATGCATTCTGTGCATTCAGGTATACGCGCAGCTTCTGCATTCTCCATCTGTCTGTCAGGCTTTTGGGCAGATTATATCCCAGCTGGATATTCCTGATTCTGAAATAGCTGCCTTTTTCTACAAAGAAGGAATTGGGAAGATAGTTATCACGTCCACCTATATACGCAGATGGGTAAGTATTGGAAGTCCCTTCGCCATGCCAGCGTTTATCATAAAAACCCTTGGTAAAGTTTTCATTACCAAAACGCAGGCCCAGGTTAGCATTGTATACATCCACACCTGCTACGCCCTGGAAGTCGATACTGAGGTCGAAGTTCTTATAGGTCATGTAGGTATTGATACCATAGCTATACTTGGGATTGGGATTGCCCAGCGGAACACGGTCAAAGTAATCTATTTTTCCATCTGGTGTACCTTTGGCGCCACTTACATCACGATACTTGAAGTCACCTGCTTTAGCGGTAGGTTGAGCTGATGCAGCAGCTTCTGCATCTGTCTGGAAGACGCCGTCTACAATATATCCAAAGAATTGACCAACGGGTTGCCCTACAATAGTGCGTGTTCCAAGCGCTCCGCCAGTAGAGGCGCTACCTCCGCCGTAGATGGGTGTGTTGCCGGAGATCACAGATATTACTTTGTTATCGTTGATGCCGATATTACCACCGATGGAGTAGGTGAAATCTTCACCCACATTATCTTTCCAGCTGGCGGATATTTCCCATCCGCGGTTCCTGATATTGGCCTGGTTACCCTGTATAGTACCGGAATTGGTTCCAACAGAAGCAGGAATGGGAATCAGGAAAATGGCAGACTGAGTAGTTCTGTTATACCAACCCACTTCTAAGAATAATCTGTTTTTAAATATGCTGGTTTCCAAACCTACATCAGATCCTTCACCTCTTTCCCAGTTCAGGAAAGGAGGAACAACAGAATTGATACTGGCTCCGGTATAAACACTTCCGCCAAAGATGGCCGTCATGAAAGGATCTTGCGCTACTCTCAACACAGCGATTGAATTAGGCACAGATGCATTCCCTATCCTGCCCCAGCTGCCGCGGAGTTTCAGGTTATCGAAGAAATTAAGGTTCTTGATGAATTTTTCTTCACTCAATACCCAACCCACGCCAACAGATGGAAAGTACCCCCAGAGATCGCCGCCCCGGAATTTTGATGAACCGTCAGCACGAAGGGATGCCGTCAACAGGTAACGATCTTTGTATGAATAGTTAATCCTTCCGAAATAAGAAGCAATGGTATAGAGATCTCCCTCATCTTTTATCTCTCTTCCATCTGTAGAGCCAAGTCTCAGGTACATATCGCCGGAGCTGTTGTTAGGTACATTAGGTGCGGAAGCAATCAGCTTATAATACTGATATTGCTGTGCACCCTGACCCAGCAATACTTTTAGGCTATGGTCCTTAAATCTGTTTTCATAAGTCAGTGTATTTTCCACAATCCAGTTACGTCTTTCTACAGAAGTGCGCATCAGGCGGCTGATCTGGTTCTGCTGAAAGAAAGTAGCTTTATAGGCAGGTGTATAATTCCGGATGGTACTATCCCCATATTCTCCACCAACGCTGGTATGGAATACAAAGTGCTTGGCAAACCGCAAGTCAGCATATACGCTACCCGTGATCATCTGCCTTTTGGTATATTGATTATAGAAATCAAGTGTAGCCTGCGGGTTCTTACTCGCGCCGGTTCCCAGGCTAAAATCATTGGGATCTCCATAGCTGCCGTCTGCATACCGTACGGGAACTACAGGGCTGGAGCTGTACAGATCACGGAACGTTCCATCAGGAATATCATTCGCTTTGTAAGCCGTTGCTGTAACAGTATAACCAATCTTCAACGGTTCAAATACCTGGAACTCATTCTGTAAACGGGCAGTATAACGCGTGAAGTCGTTTCCTTTTACAAGACCATCCTGTTTCAGGTAGCCAAGCGAGAAATTATAGGTTGATTTTTCAGAGCCACCGCTCACAGATATCTGATGATTCGTGATCATGGCATTCCTCAATATCTGGTGATACCAGTCGGTGCCTTTGCCGAAGTTGTCCGGATTGAGCAGCGGCGACTTCTTATCCTGCGCGGCGATCTCATTAACCATAATAGCGTATTCATGGGCATTCGCCATCTTCACTTCGTTGGTCACTTTCTGATAACCCACATAGCCGTTGTAGTTAACTACGGCTTTACCAGCTTTACCTTTTCTGGTGGTGATCAGCACCACGCCATTTGCAGCGCGGATACCATAAATCGCTTCACTGGATGCATCTTTCAGGATGCTCATGTTCTCAATATCTGACGGGTTCAGGAAGCTGATGTCCTCATACCATACGCCATCCACCACATACAACGGATTACTGCTGCCATACACCGTTCCGGTACCCCTGATCTTGATCTGGGGCGCCGCACCAGGCTTACCGTTATTGATAATCTGTACACCCGCCACTTTACCTTGCAGGCTGCTCACGGCATTACCAGCCGGTTGCTTGGAGATTTCATCTCCTTTCACCTGCGAGATAGCACCGGTTACATCCACTTTACGCTGTACGCCGTAACCCACTACCACCACTTGTTCTACCTGGCTGATCGCTTCATTCAGCTTAATATTAACCACAGACTGACTGTTGACCGCCACCTCCTGGCTGGTAAAGCCGATGAAGGTAACCACGAGTGTTGCATTCTCAGGCACAGTAAGTGTATAGGAACCATCTGCACCGGTAACCGTACCACGGCCGGTGCCTTTTACGCTGATGGTGGCGCCGGGAACGGGTGTACCGTCTTTTGCACTGGTGACTTTACCTGTAATCTTAATATCCTGCATGCCGGGTACATCCGCCATGATCACAACGAGATTATTTTCGATCACTTTATACTTAAGACCGGTGCCTGCAAGCACAGTGCCCATCAGTTCACTGATGCCGGAATTGGCTACATCAACGTTGATCTTATTATGAATGCTTTTAAGTGCATTGTTATAGAGAAAGCGGTAGCTCCCCTGCTTTTCAATGCTGCTCAGTACTTTGGATATCTCCGCCTCCTTCATTTTGAGGGTGATGGTCCCCTGGCCATTCACGCTGGCCGATACCTGTAGTGCGCCTGCGAGCAGCAATAACGCGACAATTCTCGTAATTAAAAGAGCTTTTTTCAGGGCATGGGTGGTTCGCTCCCTAAATGTTAGCGATTTTTTCATACTTTTAAATCTTGAGGTAATAAAATGGAAACTTGTGCTGCTTCTCAATACCGGCAAAGTTTCTGTTATGCTTCTGCGGGAAATGTTGACGCATTTCCCGTTTTTATCCGGTCAGCATTCACGAACTATTATACCTGCTTTTTTTCATAACGTATTAAATATTACTGGTTGATGATTATCTCTTTTCCGTGGATTGTATAATTAAATGCTGCAATCATTTTTAGTGCTTCCAGGGCCTGCTGCACATTCTCCTGCTCAAAGATGCCCGTGAAACGCAGATCCTCCTTCTGCTTATCTTTGAAGGTAACCGTCACTCCATACCAGCGTTCCATCTGTTTGGCCAGTGATACAAAAGATTCATCGCGGAACACAAGTTTGTTTTCCATCCACAATGTTTCCACAACGGCATTGTCTTTTCCTTCGTAATAAGTAAGGTGCTGTACAGTGATCACCGGTTCTTCCTGCACGGTTCCGCTGGTATGTATCTTCTTCAGGGTTTCCTCACTCCGCACGATGATCTTTTCACTGGGTTTCAGGATGATCTTTTCCGCAGGCCTGTCTTTCGGAGAGGCTTCAATACTGCCCTGAATCAGCGCTGCTTCTGTGATCTTATCTTCCGGGTATGACCGTACATTAAACCGTGTACCCAATACCCGTATATCCATCTCAGCTGTATGAATAATAAAGGGCCGGCGGGCATTCTTTGTTACGTCAAAGAAGGCTTCTCCGGTAAGTGTGATCTCCCTGGATTCATTGCCGAAATCTTTATCATAAGTGATCCTGCTGCCTGCATTCAGCCACACTTTGGTGCCATCGGGCAACACCAGCGTGGTTCTGGAGCCATTACGGGTGAGTACTTCGCTTACAGGTGCAGTATTTACCGCCTGCCTGCCGGAAGGTACCAGCCACCACGTAGCGCCTGCTATAAGCCCCACTGCAACAGCGGCAACCAGGTATCGTATGTAATTTTTGCTTTTCCTGGTGCCTTCCAGGAGTAATGTCGGTTCGTCTGCATCCTCACTACGTAAACCAACAGGAATGCCCAATTGTTGCATCCGGGCAATATGACGGTCATGCGCCTTTTCAGCTGCGCTGCGGTCTGAATCTGTAAGAGGTTGTTTCCAGAGATCAGATATGGTTTCTATGGGCAGGTGAAGTTCCGGGTGAGCACGCAATAAACCGTCGAGCTCCTGCAGTTCTTCTGCAGATGCTTCGCCGGCAAGCTTTCTCCCCATCAATTCCCAGATACGTTTGGTAGACATAACGTGTTATATAGGCTCTGAACTAATAGGATCCTTTTTTCTGAGAAATCTACCAAAGAGAAGAAAGAAATATTTTGGGGATGTAGGAATTTTGAGATGTAGGAATTTGAAATGCAGCGAAGATCATGGTTACAATTTCAACAATTATTCTATAACATCATCTTCGCTGCATTTCAAATTCCTACATCTCAAAATTCCTAAATTCCCGAATTCACCTGCTTTTTTTCAGGCTGAAATTCAATGCCCTGGATATTTTGCTAAGGGCTATGGCGAGCTGGTTATCAATCGTTTTTACCGATACATTCAATATTTCGGCGATCTCCTTATAGCGAAGCCCGTCCTCCCTGATCAGTCTGAAGATGATCTTACAACGGGGTGGCAGCTCGTTGATAGCAGTTTGTACCCTGTTCATCAGCTCAGCGGTAACTAACTGCTGTTCCGGATTATGATAAGGGCTTTCCAGCTCCACAGATAATTCATCAATTGTGATGGAGACCTGTCTCTGTTGTTTCAGGAGATATTTGAGTGAAGTATTTTTAGTGCTGACATACAAATAGACCTTGAGGTTGACGATCTCCTCCAACTGCCGGCGACGTTCCCAGATATGGAGAAACACGTCAGACACCACCTCTTCTGCCACCTCATGCGACTTGACAAATGAATTGGCGAATTGCAGCAACGGCTTATAAAAGATAATGAACAGCTCTTTATAGGCTGCTTCATCATCATATACCGCGATACGGCGCTGTAACTCTTTCATTTCAGTCGCGTGGAACGTCATTTCTGGCTGCTTATCGGCTCAAGATAAGGCAAAAAAATAAAACAGCCGCATGAATGCCTGCCGGTTTAACCACCAGTTACCTGGTGAGCTGCTCCCGCATAGGAAGGGCCTGCTCACCAGCAGGACATATCCATATCAAGTCCGCATCAAGTCCACCTATACTCCGGTATTCCCGGAAGGTGTCCGTTGCAATAGCAGGCGTTAATGTACGATTACCACTTTCCCAAAATATCTGCCGGCAGCCAGATAATGTAACGCCTCTTTTGCTTCGTTGAAATGAAAGACCTTGTCAATTACCGGTTTCAACCCGTTCACCTGAATCGCTCTGTTCATGGCAATGTGATGTGCGCGGCTACCCAGCGCAATACGTCTGAGATTACCTACCGTACCGTTGAAGGCGTTCAAATCAATGGTACTGCTTCCTCCTGCCAACCATCCTATCATACTGATCTCTCCCCCAACACTCAATGATTGCATGGAACGCTCCATCGTACCAGGACCTCCCACTTCAATAATATGATCTGCCCCGTGTCCACCAGTCAGCTGCTTTACAGCCAGATGCCAATCCGGTGTGGTGTTGTAGTTAATCACTTCATCGGCTCCCAGCGCCCGCAGCTTCTCTGCCTTTTCATCAGAAGAGGTGGTAGCGATCACCCGCGCGCCAGAAAGCTTAGCCAGTTGCATGGCAAAGAGCGACACGCCGCCGGAGCCAAGCGCCAGAACATTTTCTCCTGGTAATACAGGACGGGCGCCATTCAGTGCGTTCCAGGCCGTTACGCCTGCACAAGGCAAAGTAGCCGCTTCTTCCCAGCTAAGATGTTGTGGGATATGCAGCAACCAGTGTTCCGGCATCAATACGTACTCAGCCAGCATACCATCCAGCGAGCCGCCCAACTGCTGTGAATATTCCCATAAGAAAGGTCCGTCTACCCATTCCGGGAAAACGATACCCGTAACACGGTCACCGGTTTTAAAGCGGGTTACTCCGTTGCCAACGGCCACAACTTCTCCCGCACCGTCTGCAACCGGCACTACATCCGGCTTCACTGGCAATGGATATTTTCCGTCTTCAATGATCATCAGTTCGCGGTAATTGAGTGAAGTGGCTTTAACTTTCACCAGTACTTCATTAAAGCCTGGTTCTTTTATATCATGTTCTTTTATTGTAAGTGCATTGATTCCTGCGCCGGCATTAATGTGATAGCTCTTCATAGTTTTCTTTTTTAACTGCGTTTTATTTACGACACAAATGTCTTCACATAACCATACTTTTACAATAACGTACAAAATTGTTCGTGCTTCGTTTATGAGGAAACAACTGTCCACTAATACTATCAACTTAAACACAGTAATCGCGCTTTGCCCTATATCCTATACGATCTCCATTGTCGGCGGCAGATGGAAACCACTGATCATAGACCGTTTAATGTCGAAAGAAGAATTACGTTACAGTGAACTGAAGAAACTAATACCACCTGTCACCGAAAGAATGCTCACGGCGCAACTGAAAGAGATGGAACAGGATGGACTGGTGGAGAGGGTTGTTTATGATACAAAGCCACCTAAAGTAGTGGCCTACCGGCTTACAGCCAGAGGCCATTCCCTGAAAGGCGTACTGCATGAATTACTGGCATGGGGGCAGGAAAATGCACCCGCAGCTATCGGGATGCCTGTGCTTACGGCTCAATGAGACCGCACTGCAAGATGCACCGTATCACCGGTAGCAATATTATGATCGCTGGTTCTGACAATAATGCTTTCATCGTTCAGCATCACTTCGATCTCTTCATAACTACCAAAGAAAGTCTTCTTTGTTACACTGCCGGAGATGCCGGTAGTGTTTTCTGCCACTACACTGAAATGTTCAGGGCGGATGAAGAGATCTTTAACGTGGCCTGTGAGGCCCAGTTGTGGCGCCCTGACTGGGCTTATGCGATTATACTTTCCGAAGAGGCCGGCGGTATATTCATCACCCGGGCGCAGGTAAATATCTTCCGGAGATCCTTCCTGTACAATCTTCCCGTTCCTCATCACCAGTATTTTATCAGCCCAGGAAAGAATATCCAGCGGATCATGTGAAATAAGCATACAGGTAATCTTCAGATCATCACTCACATCACTGATCACTGTCTTCAACGTATTTTTATGGATCATGTCGAGGTTGGAAAACGGCTCATCAAGCAACAACAACCGCGGAGCGGTGGTGAGCAGGCGGGCCAGTGAAATACGTTGCTTCTCCCCTCCTGAAAGCTGATCTGTTTTGCGTTTCAGCAGATGTGTGATCTGGCATATTTCATATACCTTCTCAGCATCTTCATCCACCAGCTTATTGGCGTACGACAGAATCTCTTCCACGCGATAATTATTGCGAAGCTCAAAATGTTGCGACAAATAAGCGGTTCCGGGTTGTCCGGGTATCAGCACTTCCAGCGGGCCCCTTACCCTTACGTTTTCAAAATGTACTTCGCCGGCATCCTTTTGCACCAGCCCGCCCACAATTTTCATGAGCGTGCTCTTGCCCGAGCCTGTTTCGCCTGCGATGGCAATATGCTGAAACTGTTCCTGGCTAAAGCTCACATTATCCAATACTGTAGCTCCGTTCAGCTCTTTCGATACATTTGATACACTTAAAAAACCCATACTTCCGGCCTGAATGGTAATAAAATTAAATGGGTGAAAGTACGAATTAAAAAAAGTTTCAGTAATTTTTTTACTGCTGACATAGGGCTGTCACACCCATGTTTTTACTTTGTATTGTCAAACAGCAATTATCACTTTAAACATTTATAATTTTATGGAAAACACTATCACTCCTGTAGCCACCGTTATTACTCCTGAAGCCTTACTGGAACATTGGCAGGGCCACCGTAAACTCACCCGCCGACTGATCGAGGCATTTCCCGAAAATGAACTGTTCCACCATTCCATCGGCGGCATGCGTCCTTTTTCAGACCTGGCTGTGGAAATGATCACTATGGGTTTTGGTGTGACCGGCCTCGTAAACAATGTATGGCCTGCCTATGGCGACCTTCCTCAGCACAATGCTGCGGCAAAACCTGGTACAAAAGAAGGCCTGCTGGCGCTCTGGGATGAAGTCACCCAACTGATCAACGATACCTGGCCCAATATCACCCTTGACCGCTTCCAGGCACAGGTGAAAGCCTTTGGCCAGTATGAAGGAACCGGCACTTATATTTTGCTCTATTTTATAGACAATGAAATACATCACCGTGGCCAGGGTTACGTATACCTGCGTTCATTGGGTATTACACCCCCTCCATTCTGGGACAGACAGTAACGCTCGTCAGGATTGTCAGCACAGGAGCTGTCCGAAAGCGGACAGCTCCTGTGCTGATTTGAACAATCTGCCGCTGTTGTCACCCCCGTAACCAGCTATAGGAGCCATTGATGGATATGGCAGTCTTATTGATAGACCAAAGTATACCAAATAAGGCATCATGTTTAAAAATTATATGCTTATTGCCTTCCGCAGCCTGATGAAACGGAAGGTGTTTTCCTTTATCAATATATCCGGGCTGGCTATAGGCATGACTGCATGCTTCCTTATTTTTTTGTACGTACATTTTGAACTGAGCTACGATCGCTTTCATACGAAGGCGGACCGCATTTACCGTTTAGCCACTGACGTTAGAACCCCTACAGAAACCATCCATAATGGTATCACTAACCTGCCTGCCCCTCCGCAGATCAAAATGGATTTCCCGGAAGTGGAATCTTTTGTCAGGTTATGTGATTTTGAGATACTCGTTGGCAAAGGCACGCAGCATTACCTAGAGAAAAAGATGCTGGGAGCTGATTCCTCCTTCTTCCAGGTATTTGACTTCATGCTGCTGTCCGGCGATCCGGCCACTGCGCTGAAAGCCCCTTTCAGTGTGGTACTCAGCGAAACGGCTGCCCGCAAATATTTCGGTAACGAAGACCCTATGGGCAAAGCGCTTACACTCACTACAGAAGATGACTCAGCAGCTACTGCCACCGTAACCGGCATCATGAAAGATCTGCCGGAAAACTCCATGATAAAGGCTGAGATGTTACTCTCCCTGTCTACCATTACACAGTTTTATTCTCACAACAATGCAGACAACTGGACCAATCACTGGCCGGCAACTTACCTCCTGCTGCGGCCCGGCACAAATGTAAAGGCATTGGAAGCCAGATTGCCGGATTTCTTTAACAGGCATGTCAGAGAACTGATGGAGAAGAACAAAATGTTCTATACCCTCACCCTGCACCCGCTGAAAGAAGTATATCTTCATTTCGGCGGCAAGCAGTATGCCGGCGTTACAGGCAATATCCAGCATGTATATGTTTTTTCCATTGTGGCAATACTGATCATCCTGATTGCTTGTTTTAACTTCATCAACCTCACCACCGCAAGAGCCGCAGAGAGAGCCAGGGAAGTAGGCGTCAGGAAAGTAATCGGGGCCGAAGGCAGGCAGCTTATATTCCAGTTTATCGGCGAATCGCTGATCGTCAGCCTCGTTGCCTTCCTCCTTACGCTGTTACTGGCTGCGTTGCTGCTACCGCTTTTCAATCAACTCGCGGGTAAAACAATCAGTCATAGCATATTTGAAAACCCGTACGCACCTGGACTGCTACTGCTCGGCGCAATCGGCACAGGATTGCTGGCTGGGCTGTACCCCGCAGTGGTACTGTCTTCCTTCAAACCAGTGACGGTACTGAAAGGGAGGTTTGTTACCAGCCATAAAGGTATCTTCCTCCGAAAAGGACTGGTAGTCACGCAGTTTGCCATCTCTTTGGCGCTGATGGCTGCCACCGTCATTATATACCGGCAGGTAGCCTATATGCGCAATTACCAGCTGGGCTTCCGGAAAGATCAGATGGTGGTAATTCCCACCTACTCCGATAAAACGCAGCTCATGCTGAAGCAGGTCGTAGAACGCCTTCCCGGTGTTAAAGGCTGCTCGTTGTCGTCCAGTTATCCGGGCTCTGGTAACCCCAATGCCTATACGGTCTTAGAGAATAGCCATGGCGAATTTCAGCAGGCCAATATGGCCCTCTATTTTGTGGACTTCAACTACATTTCGTTATATGAAATGAAAATGGTGGCGGGTCGCAGCTTCTCTACCGCCTATGCTACTGATTCCTCGCAGGCAATGATTATCAACGAAGCGGCTGCTAAAATACTGGGATATAGCAAACCCGAAGACGCCATAGGCAGGCGTTATTCCCAGTGGGGCAGCAAGGGAAGGATAATAGGCGTTATGAAAAATTTCCATATGCGCTCGCTGCAGGAAACGATTCAACCGCTTACGATGCGTATTGATCCCAGGTCCTGGGGCGCCCTCTCGGTTTCGATATCAGCACAGCATACCCCTGCGGTTATTGCCGGTCTCGAAAAGGAATGGAGAAAGCTGGTGCCGGATAAGCCTTTCAAATATGATTTCCTGGACGCGTCTTTCAATACCCAATACCGCAGCGAAGAACAATTCGGGAATCTGTTCCTGTACTTCTCCATGCTCGCGATATTCATCTCCTGTCTGGGATTACTTGGCCTCGCTGCTTACAGCACTGTGCAGCGCAGCAAAGAAATAGGCATCCGTAAAGTAATGGGCGCTTCGGTATTAAACATCGTAACCCTGCTTTCCGGAGATTTCATCAAACTCGTACTATTGGCCGCTGTCATTGCCATACCGGTCATTTGGTACAGTATGCAGCAATGGCTGAACAGCTTCGCCTACCGCGCTACACTCAGCTGGTGGGTCTTTCCGGTCGTAGGTATGGCTGCCGTTGCAATCGCATTACTCACTATCAGCTGGCAGGCCATCAGGGCTGCGCTGATGGATCCCGTACAATCACTTAAGTCCGAATAAAATGAAACCGGGAGCGGCATACTTCGTGTAGCCGCTCCCGGTAGTTATCCCTAAATCCTTTCAGAAATATTATTGCCCTGCCAGCTCCAGCCCTTTATAAGCAGGTGCATTCACAGGCTTTATCTTATTAATGGCAGGCTTCTTCTTTTTCCTCCTGCCCAGCCAGATAATAGTACCCGTTACTGGTAGCGAAGCCGCAAAGAGGCTCACCAGTAACGCCAGTATTTGAGTGGGCCATCCATAAACACTACCCGTATGCACCGGATATACCAGCCGCCGCAGCTTTGAACCGTTCGACTCTTGCTCATAGGGCTTTACTTTCAGTGCTGCGCCGCTGTTACGGTCGAAGTACATCGCGCTCACCACATTGTCAATATGCGCCTTTTTATTTTCTTTGGAAAACATTACCGCAGTAGTCCTTTCCGCAGGTATGAAGATATTGATATCGCCGGGAAAAGTATAGGTGGCATTTAATGCCGTCAGCATTTTTTCCATCTTACCGTTGACTCCCCTTACAGAGGCTGGATCATTCTTCACCACTTCCTTTTGCTGTGGTTTGCCGTCAGCCAGCAGGAAGAGCATCTTATTCACCCAGGGATAACTCCATACCAGGCCGGTAGCCGCAATAACAAAGAGGAACAGGAAGGCATAAAAACCCAGTACTGCGTGCAGATCCCAGTTAAGTCTTTTGAAGGAAGCATTCCACTTCACCCGGAAACGCTGCTTCACCGCCTGCTTCACCCGTGGCCACCACAAAACCATACCGCTTACCAGCATCAGCAAGAATATTATACAGCTGATCCCCGTAATCAGTTTTCCCGTTTCTCCCATCAACAGATAGCGATGCAGCTGCAATACAATAGTAAAGAACCGTTTGTCATAACTATAGACACCTGCTACCTCCGCAGTGTAAGGATTCACGGCCACGATAATACGACCATCCGGTTTCTTGTCACTGGTCATGAACAATGCATTACGATTCGGCTCCTGAAATACCTGTATACGCTGTATTTCCTTGCCGATAACGCGCTGCTGCACCGCGGCTGTCAGCTCATCAAGTGATTTCCGCTGAGCGTGTATATGCGTAGTAGTGAGCACATCACGGTTCAGCCACAGGTCAATTTCCTGTTCAAAGACAAGTATACTGCCTGTCAGCGCCACCACCAGTACCACCAGACCGGAAGCGAGTCCCAGCCATAGATGCAGCTTACCGGTAATTTGTTTTACAGTCATGCCGTTCTGATTTTATAGTGATGGTCAGAAAGTATATGTTGCAGTGGCCATCCAGTTGCGTGGAGCACCCGGAAACAGCCGCAGGTAATCATATCCCCCTACCCAATAGGTTTTATTGGTAATATTGTTAAGATTCAACTGCAGCTGCAGCTTACGTAACCTGTAGTATACGGCCGCATTGAGCAGGCTGTAACCCGGAAGTGTCTGTTCTGTGTTCAATGATATGTTTCGCTCTGTAACGAAATTGCCGCCCAGCCCCAACCCGAGGTTGCGCAGTGCGCCTGCATGGAAAGTATACTTTGTCCAGAAACTGCCTTGCTGACGCGGTGCGTTGGGTTTCTGCATGCCTATCAGGCTGGAATCCGCTTTACCGGCGCTGAGTAGCCTTGCATCGTTGTATGCGTAGGTGAGCAGTACATTCCAATATGGCGTAATTTGTCCTATCACATCCAGCTCTACTCCTTTAGAGACTTCCTCTCCGACCTGCACGCGCAGATCCGGTTTGCCTGCCACACCCGGATCATACAGCGTATTACGCTGACGGAT
Organism: Chitinophaga sp.; assembly: GCF_035538455.1. Lineage (GTDB taxonomy): Bacteria > Bacteroidota > Bacteroidia > Chitinophagales > Chitinophagaceae > Chitinophaga. The sequence continues at coordinate 7,109 of NZ_DATLKJ010000277.1, read as the reverse complement.
ACGGTAAACTGCTGCATTTGCCGTAAGGCGCCCATCAAACCATTCAGTTTTCAATCCACCTTCCACAAGATCACTTTCGATAGGATCAAACGGGCCGCCGGACAAAGGATTGGTCTGCACCATGGCATCCTGCGGGTTATATCCTTCCGTATATATTCCGTATACATTGATATTGCGCGTAACACTGTAAACCACGCCCACTCTGGGCAACAGTTTATACTGACGTACCTTCTTTTCATTATCAGTCTTATAGCCTGCCTTATCCACATAGGTTTCATAACGCAGTCCCGCCAGCAGCTGTAAAGCACCCAGCTTCACCTGATCCTGTATATAGAAGCCATGCAGCGCGGTGAACATAGGCTTGGTGGCGCCATTCTGCACACTGCTGAAAATGTAGCCCGACATATCTTCCCATCCGTTATTACCGGTCAACAGATCAAATGATGATACATTGGGTTTCGGTATACGGATGTTTTCCTTTCCATTGAAATAATTATAGAACACATATTTCGCAGAATCTGCTGCCTTGTAAGGCGCCGCGCCGCCATCTTTCAACTGGTAACCGCTGGCAGTGTTCTGGAAAGCGCCGGGAGGCAACACACTCTGCGAATAGTCGAAACCACCCAGTAGCTTGTGTTCTACGCGACCGGTATTAAAACCGTAAGTAAGATAGGCAGTGAGGTTATCCATGTGTTGTTTCGACTGTCTTACAAACACCTGCCGTTCCACCAGCGATGGGATGGATTTTCCATTCCTGTCTTTGGCATAGGCGTTGGCACTGCGGTGCTCCAGCAGATCCTGGTCGTAGCCGGTACGCAGGTAGCCAACGTTCAGCGCCAGCTGTTTGCTGAAACTGTGGTTGACAGAGGCCATTATAGTATAAGTCTTCTCCTTCAGGTAGTCATTCTTTGCATTGAGTGCCCGGGAGATTGGTGTAGAGTAAATATCATTGTTGCTGAAGACAGACTGTCCGCGATCAAGGCGGCTGTTGGATTGATTGTATACCACATCAAGGTTAATGCGGGTCTTTTCCCCCGGGAGATATGATAACGATGGAGCCACCACCAGGTTCTTATCGAATTGCAGGTCGCGGAATGATCTGGCGTTTTCATAGCCCACATTGAGGCGGTACAACAACGTCTTCTTATGGTTAAGCGGCCCCGTGAGATCCGTCAGCAAACGGTAGGTATCAAAGCTGCCGGCGCTAACGCTAACGGACCTGCGTACTTCTTCCAGTGGCTTTTTGGTTACACGGTTCACAGCGCCGCCTGGGGAAGCGTTACCAAACAAAGCAGAGGCCGGGCCTTTAATCACTTCCACCCTTTCCAGGTAGTTGACAGCGGGCTGTTTCCAGAAACCGCTGAATGTACGCATGCCATTGATCAGCTGTGTGGTGTTGCCGCCATTGATACGGAATCCACGGATAGTAAGGTCATCGTAGAAAGTGAACTGGTTTACGCCACTCATATTCTTCACTACGTCGCCTATACGGTTGGAGGCCTGGTCCTGCATCAGCTCTTTGGTTACATAAGACACCGACTGCGGAACATCTTTCAGTGGTGTTGCCGTTTTGCTGGCTACGAAGGAGGTGGTGTTCTTATAGCCTTTTTCTTTACGGCCCGTAATCTCAATGTGTTGCAGGTCTCTTACGGCAGGCTGCAGTAAAAAGTTTATCTCGACAGTACCGTTGGTTACTTTGACACGGTGCGTAGCAGGTTCAAACCCGATCAGGGAAACCTGCAATACATAATCTCCGGCTGATAATCCCGGAATCTCAAAGTGACCTGTGGCGTCCGTAGCAGCGCCTCGCGCTTGTCCTCCGACAGATACGGTAGCGCCAGCAACAGGTCCCCCTTCATGGTTGTGAACAGTTCCTTTGATGATGTTACTTTGCGCAAAAAGCGCCGCAGGCAACAGTAACAGTGTAAGTGTAATGGTAAAAATCGCTCTCATTTAGATGGTATTGGACTTCCGGATTACAAAATTACCGGCATGGGTCGCTACTCATTTATGAGATCGGGAAAATCATTTACGCATTCAGGAAAGTCTTGCACGGCATGCAGCTTCCAGGGGGCTCCATTTTCAGTTCGCCGCCGCCTGTTTCAGCCAGGGCGTCGAACTGCTCCAGAAGATGATATTCACACCCAGGTAACCTGCGGCATAGGAAACAAATTCCGTTTTGGTAAATGGCTTTTTTGTCTTAGGATTTGTATATGTAAGCGTCGGCTCCTGTACCGCCATGGCTACAATTGCCAGGCGGCCTTTGTAACGGTGAAAGAATGGATAGGAATTCTTCATCTGTCCTTTCCGTTCAGGTATAATATCTGGCCCCCCCAACCCTATTTTGTTTTCTTCGGCAGCAGCAAACAAACGCGACATATACTGATGATCATTGTTCCACTCGCAGGGAATAAAGTTGACATATTGTACCACATAAGACCGTTTGAACACTTGTTTGGCAAAACGCATATTCTCTATCTCTGCCTGAAAATATTTATCACAGCTGAAGCCTGTTTTGTCGTGCTTCATATCAATGTCTATGGAAGTTTCCGGCAGGTTCACACCGGCAATCCGTCCGTCAAAAACCGCAGCCAACGCTTGCAGCAGTGCCTGATAACGCGCTCTGACAGCGGGATTCCACTGCTGTGTAACCCATCCGCTGGCCTGTAGTTTGTTTTCACCGGGATTATCGACTTGCTGTACAAGTCCACCATTATATCCGGCGTCATGCAGCAGGTATGCGGGTATATTGCGGGCCTCCGGACTAAAAAACCGATCCTGTACCTGTATAAACAATTGCTTGTGTAATTTGCTGATGACAGCCAGGGCTTCTTCAATGGCTGAGAAATCGTATTTACCTTTTGCCTTCTCCAGGTCCTTCCAGTTGTACACGATCTGTACACCCTTTATCTCCGGCAGCTCCAGCAGACGCTGTACCTCCGGAAGATCTCCGTGAGAAATGTAGAGGTAGTGATGTATGCCATCCTGACTATTTCCCGGCACGTACATCATCATCAACATGACAAATAAACAACAGATTTTCTTCATTCATTATTCACTTTATAATCAAAAATAATAATTTCAGGAAAATCATAGTAATCACTTTTATCGTTGTTTCAGTTGCCTGATCTCTTTCTTCAGTTGTTCATTTTCTTCTCTGAGTAGGTCAAACATCTTTTTGCTTTCCTTATTCTGTTCTATAAGATACAAAGTGAGTTCTTCTATTTTCTGTAACAGCTTTTTATTCATTTCTCCCACGTCTATTCCTTCATTCTTCACCTCATCAGCAGCAGGTATTCCGGGCAGATGCTTATGTTCAGTAACATAACTTTCCAGTTGTTGCAGCGAAGGCAACTGATAATTTTCATGAAATACATAATCCGGCCAGTTGCCCTGTAGCTTAACTCTCACACGCTCTGCTATCAGGCCACCTGCTACTGCAAGTTTATACCCCTTGGCGTCAGTAGTACCTATGGTTACACTTCCGCCATTGGGATTGAGATACAAGCTGCCATTTTCATTGGTGGATGAATACGCCTGTATAAGCCCGCTGTTGTTATCTCCTACACTAATACCAACACCACCGGTAAACCGGGAAGAAGCACACAACAATGCATGACCGCCACTAAAGATGGAATTACCGGAAGTATTGGCGGTGAAGGTGGCAGCCCCCGAGCCAACTGTTGAAACAACCAGTTTATCACTACCCGGTGCAGGATCACTGAAGGGCCCGCCCACAGCGAGGTAACCGGGCACTGTAACCAAATCATAAGCGACAAAAGGTTTCACATTGCTCACCTGACTTTGATACGCAATGACCAACGCCTCATTCCGAAGATAGCCTGTAAATGTAAAATTATACATTGATGAATTCAGCGCGATCATGACAGCAAGATATTCTTCGCCATTATAGGTGAGCGTCACCAGTGAGGCAGGTTCGTTATAACAAATCATGCTTCCCCTGTTCCGGTCATAGGCGCTGGAAGTATTCACTTCCACAGTCCATTTACGGTTCCAGGCAGTGGCGCTGCCGCGTATGGCAGTTACTTTCCCCATTACATAATGGTCCTCTGTTAATGTGCCGGCATAAGTTTTATGTAATAACAGATAATTGACAGCAGTTCCATCTTCTGTCTGGCCAACAATGGTTTTGTCAGCATAATAGGTACGGGGGCCTTGTCCTTTTGCCGCAACTACCACCAGAAGCAGGCATATCATCGCGATGAGATGAGATAATTTTTTTTTCATAGGTGTTTTTTTTGATTCAGGCTAATAGATATTATTAATCGTGCGTTATACATCGTCTAAGACGGCTATTGATATCTACGGCAGGCAAATTTAATAAAACGTTTTATCTAACCCGGAAAAATACGACAACAGCTTCCGGATCCGGTCATCCAAACGCGTGGAAAGCTGTTACAACACACATTTCATCCTGACCAATACCATAAATATTTATTTATATTTACTTTATGAAACACATTTCCATACTGGTGCCTTATGGGCATTCCAGCCTAAGCAACATAGAAGGTACCCACCAGATACTTTCAGAGGTTAACTCGTTCAGGGAACAGATGGACAAAGAACCTGTGTTTAAGGTACAGCTGGTAGGGCTTTCCAGGGAAACAAGGCAGACTAACGGCCGGTTCACCGTTAACCCGGATGTACTGCTCCACGAAGTGGAGAAAACTGATCTCATCGTTATTCCTGCTGTTTATGGCGATCCCATTGAAGTGCAGGAAGCGAATAAAGCATTTATCCCCTGGATCATCGAACAATACAATAGCGGTGCTGAAGTAGCCAGCCTTTGTATTGGCGCATTCTTCCTCGCCGCCACCGGCTTGCTGAAAGGCAAACAATGTGCAACCCACTGGCGCACGGCCAATCAGTTTAAAGTTATGTATCCTGACGTTATTCTCGTAGACGATAAAATCATGACGGAATCCGACAGACTGTACACCAGCGGCGGCGCCTACTCCTATCTCAATCTGCTGCTTTACCTGGTAGAGAAATACACCAACCGCGATCTCGCAATTCTTATCTCCAAAGCCTTCATGATCGATATTGACCGCGATAAACAATCACCGTTCATTATCTTCCAGGGACAAAAAACCCATGAGGATGAACCTATCCGTAAGGCCCAGGAATTTATTGAAAGTAATTTTGAAGACAAGATCACCGTAGATCAGCTGGCTAGTATGTTCGCATTAAGCCGCAGAAGCCTGGAGCGCAGGTTTAAAAAAGCAACCTCCAACACCGTAACCGAATATATACAGCGCGTAAAAATAGAAGCTGCCAAGAAGAGCTTCGAGACCAGCAGAAAGAATATCAGCGAAATTATGTGCGATGTGGGTTACAACGATGTAAAATCCTTCAGAACTATCTTCAGAAAGATCACCGGGTTATCACCCATTGAATACAAAAATAAATACAATAAAGAAGTGCTGACTGCCGACAGCTTGTAGCCATTAACTCCGGAATGCCAGGCCTTTTTCGGCCAGTGCATTCCGGAGCTGTTCCAGTGCTTTAGGCCCCATCCCGTGCAATTGCTTCAGCTCTGCTGCTGTAGCCTTAGTAAGCTGTTCCAGTTTCGTATACCCAGCCCCGTGGAGTGCCCTGATAGCAGGTTGCGACAACCCCTGCGTAAATCCGTTTCCGGATGATGCTGCTTTCTTGTTCATCTTTATAAAAGCATTTTATTGCCAATAAGTTACAAACAAAAAAGAAGATACGGTTTATTTCACGAAAGGATCAGCATATCTCGGATCTGCGGTCAGCTTACGATCTGTGAGCGTTCTCAGGAATGCGATAATATCTTTTTTGTCCTGGTCACTAAAGGTGAATCCGTGCGGCGGCAGCTGTCCTCCTGTATTGGGGCCATTTTTCACGTTACCCGCATAGTGATTGATCACTTCTTCCAAAGTGGCGAAGCGGCCATCGTGCATGTAAGGCGCGGTTAATTCAATGTTGCGGAGAGAAGGCATCTTGAAGGTTCCCTGGTCAATATCTTTACCGGTGATCTCCCCTATGCCTTTATCTGTATAGTTCAGTTCCAGACCATTATTCGACCCGAAGTTCTTGTCGTTCAACCCTGAATTTTCTGCAGGCAGCATCGGCGCCATACCGCCATTGGGGAATATGTGGTTCAAATCACTGTGGCATTCTGCGCAGTGCAAGCCTGTAACAAAACGCTTACCCCTTATTTCTTCCGGCGTGAAGTCTGCGAAATTGTTGCGCATCCCTTCGTCATAACGGGACCTGAAGGATACAATGGAACGCAGGAATTGTGATAATGCCCTGCTGATGCGCTCCGAAGTAACCTGCGTTGTGCCGAAGGCTGCTCTGAACAGTTCCGGATAATAAGACACCTTGCTCAGTTTCTCTTCCAGCACAGTCAGGGAAGGCATTCCCATTTCCACCTTGTCCAACACAGGCATTAGTGTTTGCTGTTCGAGATTACCCGCTCTCATGTCCCAGAACATTTTCTTGGCCATGAAGAAGCGGAGATTCACAGTAGACATGGCATTCCTTCTGGTAAGCTGACCACCGAAACCTTTTGATCTTGTAGTCCCATCTGTAAAGGCCTTGTCCTGGTGATGACACGAAGCGCAGGAAATCGTATTATTGATAGACAACTTCTTGTCATAAAACAGCACCCTTCCGAGTGTAGCGCCTTCGTTGGTGATAGCGTTACCCCCGGGAGTATTGTCCATGTCCGTGGTGGTGTTGATGATATTAAAAATGTACGACGGCATTTCCACACTGGTATGCACATAGTCGTATAGCATGAGAGGCAGAGATGGCACATCGCTTGTTCCGCCGGTACCAGGTGGCTGACCGGTACCTCCGGTATGATCTTCCGGTATAGGTTTATCCGCTTTGCTACAGCTCTGTATTAATAGCCCGCTGGTAAAAAAAATCAGGATACCGTAACGTATCCATGCTGCTTTAATGGTCATAAATAAACATGGTTATAGGAATATAACACGGAGCAGCAGCAAAACCCTTATTATTATTTAGGAATTTTTTGAAATTTTGGAATTTTGGAATTTTTTATGTCGCGGATAATTGTCTGAACTGTGATTTATGTGATTTGGGTGATTATTCTG
>NZ_DATLKJ010000276.1:0-68849 GCF_035538455.1 Chitinophaga sp. | reverse complement strand
GGAAAAAGAATCAGAACAGTTTTATGATCCGGAGAAGAATGTTTTTCTGGCAGACAGGTATATCATAGGCACCTGCCCCAAATGTGGCAATGACAAGGCCTACGGCGATCAGTGCGAACGTTGCGGAAGCTCGCTCAGTCCCGATGAACTGATTAACCCGCATTCTGCGCTCAGTTCAGCTGTACCGGTGAAAAAGAAAACCAAACACTGGTACATGCCATTGCAGAACTATGAGCCCTGGCTGAAAGAATGGTTGCTGGAAGGTCACAAAGAATGGAAGAACAATGTGTACGGTCAGTGCAAAAGCTGGCTGGACAATGGTTTGCAGAGCCGCGCCATGACACGCGACAGTAACTGGGGGATCAAAGTGCCACTGCCGGATGCGGAAGGTAAAGTGCTGTATGTTTGGTTTGATGCGCCGATAGGTTATATCTCCGCCACCAAAGAGCTTACTCCCAACTGGGCAGACTACTGGTGTAAAGAAGATACCAAACTGGTACATTTCATCGGAAAGGATAACATTGTGTTCCACTGTATCATTTTCCCCGCCATGCTGAAGGCTCACGGCGGTTTTGTGGTACCGGACAACGTACCTGCCAACGAATTCCTGAACATCGAAGGAGAGAAAGTGTCCACATCCCGTAACTGGGCGGTATGGGTAAACGATTATATCGTTGACTTCCCTGATCAGCAGGATGTTTTGCGCTATGTACTGTGCAGTACTGCACCTGAAACAAAAGACAACGACTTCACCTGGAAAGATTTCCAGGACCGCAATAACAATGAGCTGGTAGCCAACTTCGGAAACTTTGTGAACCGCACTATGGTGCTGATGCACAAACTGTGCGGAGGCAAAGTACCACCACTGCATGACGATGTGAAAGATGAGCGGGATGCGGCTATGCTGGCTTATCTGCCTGAAGGCAAAAGGAAAATCGAAGAGGCGTTGGAAAACTACCGCTTCCGTGATGCACTGGCGGAGATGATGAACGTAGCCCGTGAGGGCAACCGTTACCTGCAGGAGAAACAGCCGTGGATACTGGCGAAAACACCTGAGCTGCAGGCCACCAACCAGAAGGTGATAGACAACTGTCTGCATATCTGCTTGCAGGTGACTGCTAACCTGGCTATCTTCTGTAGTCCTTTCCTGCCGTTCACAGCAAGAAAGATCTGTCATATGCTGAAAGTGGTGGACCGCATGCTGGAGTGGGAAAACGGTGGCAGCGACAAACTGCTCAACGTAGGGTATCCATTACGCGCGCCTGAGCTGCTCTTCAAAAAAGTAGAAGACGACCAGGTGAAAGCACAGGTGGAAAAACTGCACGCAGGACTGAAGAAAGCTGAAGCGGAGGCACAGGCAGCTCCCGCTGCACCGGCAGAGGAAAAACCCGCAGCTCCTGCCAAACCGGAGATTCAGTATGATGACTTTGCAAAACTGGATCTGCGTGTAGGCACTATTCTCCAGGCGGAGAAGGTAGAAAAAGCAGACAAGCTGCTGAAACTCCTCGTGGATATAGGTACAGAGCAACGTACGGTTGTATCAGGCATTGCCATGCACTTTAAGCCGGAAGATATTGTTGGCAAACAGGTAACGCTGGTGGCTAACCTTGCACCCCGTAAAATGCGTGGCATCGAAAGCCAGGGTATGATCCTTATGGCGGAAGATAATGGTAAGCTGGTATTCGTCAATCCTAACGAAGCGGTGAAAGCCGGAAGTGGCGTTAGTTGAGACGATGATTTGTGTTGATTAGTACGATTGTCCTGACTTTGGTTTTCGACAGAAAACAGATGAAGAAACAGGATAATTCAAGTATAAAAGCGAAAGACCCGTTCAGTATTTTTTCTGAACGGGTCTTTCGCTTCTATATACATCATCAATACCATCTACATTAAAAAACAAAAAATAATCAATCAACATAATTACACGAACTACTCAAATCATTGTAAAAAATCCTAAATTCAGGAATCCGAAAAATGTAAGTCAAAAATGCTGGAAGCACCGCCAAAACTAAAAGCTGACAGCTAAAAGCTAAAAGTTATGGAAAGACATATCAATAAAGTGGCCGTATTAGGCTCAGGAGTTATGGGATCAAGAATCGCCTGTCATTTCGCCGGCATCGGCATTCAGGTTTTATTGCTGGACATTGCACCCAAAGAATTGAACGATGCAGAGAAAAAGAAAAACCTTGCACTGGACAGTCCGGTAGTAAAAAACAGGATCGTGAACGACGCTCTTCAGGCAGCAGTAAAATCGAACCCATCTCCTGTGTTTACCAAAGATGTGGTGAAACGCATCAAAACAGGCAACTTTACCGATGATATGAATAAAGTGGCTGATGTGGACTGGATCATAGAAGTAGTGGTGGAAAATCTCGATATTAAGAAAGTGGTGTTTGAACAGGTGGAGAAATTCAGGAAACCCGGCACGCTCATTACTTCCAATACTTCAGGTATTCCGATCCATCTCATGACCGAAGGCCGCAGTGACGATTTCAAAAAGCACTTCTGCGGTACGCATTTCTTCAATCCTCCACGTTATCTCCGCTTACTTGAAATTATACCTACTCCGCATACAGATTCCGCCATTGTTGATTTCCTTATGCACTACGGCGATCTTTACCTCGGTAAAACCACTGTGCTCTGTAAGGATACGCCGGCTTTCATTGCCAACAGGGTGGGTGTTTATTCCATTATGGCAATCTTCCACATTATGCAGGAAATGGGACTGACCATCGATGAGATCGATGCGCTCACTGGTCCTGTGATTGGCCGCCCCAAGTCTGCTACTTTCCGTACTGCGGATGTAGTAGGTATTGATACCCTGGTGAAAGTAGCGAAGGGCGTAGCAGACAACTGCCCGAATGATGAAGCCATCAGCATCTTCAAAATTCCTCCATTCCTGCAGAAAGTGGTGGAGAACAACTGGCTGGGAGATAAAACAGGACAAGGTTTTTATAAGAAAACAAAAGGCGAGGGCGGTAAAGAAATCCTTACCCTCAACCTCGGTACCATGGAGTATGGTCCGAAACAGAAAGCTAAGTTTGCCAGCATCGAAGCCGCCAAACCGGTGGAAGATCTGAAACAGCGCATCAAAGTGCTGGCTGCCTCTTCAGACAAAGCCGGTCAGTTCTATCAGCAGTTCCATGCTTACCTGTTCTCTTATATATCTCACCGTATCCCTGAAATAGCCGATGATACTTACAAAGTGGATGACGCTATGAAAGCTGGTTTCGGCTGGGAAATAGGCCCTTTCGAAAGTTGGGATCTGCTGGGTGTGGAAGCCAGTGTGAAGAATATTGAAGAAAAAGGCCTCACCGTTGCACAGTGGGTGAAAGATATGCTGGCAAAAGGAAACAAGAGCTTCTACAAAATTGATGGCGGCAAAAAATACTACTACGACGTCGCTTCAAAAGATTATAAGCTGGTGCCAGGAGAAGGTCAGTTTATTATCCTCGAAAATCTGTCCAACAATATCATCTGGAAAAACAGCGCCTGCAACCTCATTGACATCGGCGACGGCGTAGTGTGCTTCGATTGGAAAACCAAGATGAACACCATCGGCGGCGAAGTGCTGGAAGGATTAAATAAAGCGGTAGACCGTGCTGAAAAAGACTTTCGCGGTCTTGTGGTGGGCAATGAAGGCACTAACTTCTCTGCGGGCGCCAATGTGGGTATGATCTTCATGCTTGCGGCGGAGCAGGAGTATGATGAACTGGATATGGCGGTACGCTTCTTCCAGCGTTCTACTATGCGTCTCCGTTATTCTTCCATTCCCGTAGTGGTGGCGCCGCACGCGCTCACATTAGGTGGTGGCTGCGAAATGAGCCTGCATGCAGATAAAATACAGGCAGCAGCTGAAACCTATATCGGTCTTGTGGAACTGGGCGTGGGCCTGATTCCCGGTGGGGGTGGTACCAAGGAAATGGCACTGCGTGCCAGCCTTGAGTATAAAGAAGGCCGCATCGACGAAGAGCCACTCAAAGATTACTTTATGACCGTGGCTACAGCCAAGGTAGCCACTTCCGGCTTCGAAGGATATGATATGGGCATCCTGCGCAAAGGCCATGATGAGATCACCATGAATCCGAGCCGCCTGATCGCTGACGCCAAACGTAGTGTAATAGCGCTGGCTGATGAGGGATATACCCGCCCTGTGGAAAGAACCGATATTAAAGTATTGGGTCGTGCCGCACTGGGTGCGCTGCTGGCTGGCGTGTATGCAATGAGGTTTGGTAATTATATCTCCGAACATGATCAGAAAGTAGCCAACAAACTTGCCTATGTAATGTGTGGCGGCGACCTCACAGAGCCATCGCTTGTAAGTGAACAATACCTGCTTGATCTGGAACGCGAAGCATTCCTCAGCCTGTGCGGTGAACGCAAAACGCTGGAACGCCTGCAAAGCGTAATCAAGACGGGAAGACCTGTCCGTAACTAATAACCAAGCATACTTCAACGCTGAATCAAGGGGAAGTGTAGTGAAGATTAGCCATAAGATCATTCGCTACATTTCCCTTTTTATTTTACCTTGCTCAAAATATACACCCGTGCCTATTCTTTCATTACAGAACATCTCCAAAAGTTATGGCGCCGTGAAAGCCTTGTCGGACGTATCCTTTGAGGTACCGAAGGGGGCAATATATGGTGTGCTGGGGCCTAACGGCAGCGGTAAAACCACATTGCTGGGCATTGTTACAGATGTACTCAAGGCAGATAGCGGCAGCTTTACACTCTTCGATCAGCAATCGGCGGCCCGCGAACGCAGGCAGATAGGGACGCTGCTGGAAACGCCCAACTTCTACCATTATCTCAGCGCATACAAGAATCTTCAGATCGCGGCATCCATCAAGCAACGTGGCGAAAAAGATATTGACCGTGTGCTACAGTTGTGTGGCCTCTCGGAAAGGAAACATGCTGCCTTTAAAACCTATTCGCTGGGTATGAAACAGCGGCTGGCTATTGCGTCAGTGCTGCTTGGAGACCCTGATGTTCTGATACTGGATGAACCCACCAACGGACTTGATCCTGCCGGTATAGCGGAAGTGCGCAGCCTGATCAAACAGGTGGCCGCTACCGGAAAAACGGTGATACTCGCCAGTCATCTGCTGGATGAAGTGGAGAAAGTGTGCACGCATGTGGCTATCCTGCAACGCGGTACTTTGCTGTTATCGGGTGCGGTGAATGAAGTAATCAGCCGGAACGATTACCTGGAGCTCGCTGCCGGAGATAATAATGCACTGCATGATGCCATGCTGCAATATCCCGGTTGTACAGGCGCAAGGATAGAAGGCGCGCTGGTGGTGGCATTGTTTGACAATGCGCCGGATGCAGCGGCCGTAAATAATTACTGTGCACAGCGCGGTATCTGGCTGCAACACCTGCAGCTGCGCAGGAAAAGCCTGGAAAAAGCATTTCTGGAAATTACCAATGTCCCTGTATCATGAAACAACTTATTTATACTGAATGGCTGAAAGTAAAGAACTACCGTACTTTCTGGATCATGCTGCTGTTGGCGGTAGGCGTGATAGCTGCCGGCAACTACGTGGTAGTTAACGTTGTCATTGGCCAGTTGGGTAAGGCATCACAGATGGTTGGACAAGGGCCGGTGAGCTTTCCTTATGTATGGCAGACGGTGGCGAACGTCAGCAGTTATATTTCATCGTTATTCGGTTTATTGCTGGTAATTCTGGTAACCAACGAATATACCTTTCGTACGCATCGGCAGAATATTATAGACGGATGGGAACGAAAACAGTTTGTATATGCCAAGTTGTTCTGGGTTGTAGCCTTGTCAGTGCTGGCTTTGGTGGTGGTAACTATTATTGCCGCAATAGTGGGCCTGATGTATGGCAACAGCAGCTTTACAACGGATGGATTTGTATACTTATTTTATTACTTCCTCCAGGTGCTGCTAACGCTGTGTCTGGCGTTGTTGTTGAGTGTGCTGGTGAAAAGGGCTGGTTTTGCCATTGTGCTATTCCTGGGCTACACCATGATGCTGGAGCAGACAATGGTTTTCATATTGAAAAAGAACTGGGGCCGGATAGGCGGACTGATGCCGTTACAAACCGGCGATGAACTGCTGCCCTTTCCGGTTATCGGTAATTTGATCAGCATGGGGGATAGGTACGATGATAACGTCTATCTGATGATGCTGCTGGTGTATATTGTGCTGGTGGTATTTTTTGTTTTCCGGAGAGTGCTCAGGTCGGATCTTTAAAAAGATTTATATATTTCACATTCTTTTAAAACGAAATATTCCGATAGAGCTTAAATTTGTTGTCAGGACAAATAGTGCAATATGGACAATAAAGAGAGGATCATACTTGTAACAAACGACGACGGCATAACGGCGCCAGGTATACGCGCATTGATAGAAGCTGTGAAACCACTGGGAAAAGTAGTGGTGGTGGCGCCCGATAGTCCGCAGTCTGGTAAGGGGCATGCCATTACGATTGGCGTACCGCTGCGCCTTAACCAGGTTGATATTTTTGATGACATTGAAGCGTGGCAGTGCTCCGGAACGCCTGTGGACTGCGTGAAGCTGGCCCGCGACAAGATACTGCACCGCAAGCCGGATATTTGCGTAAGCGGTATCAATCATGGCGCTAACCACTCTATCAATGTTATCTATTCCGGCACGATGTCTGCCGCGATGGAAGCTGCTATCGAAGGTATTCCTTCTGTAGGGTTTTCTTTCCTGGAGTACAGTTACGATGCCGATTTCTCCCTGCCTAAAAAAGTAGCGGGAGAAGTTACGCAACGTATGCTGGAGTCGGCATTGCCGGCAGGCACATTGTTCAATGTCAATATTCCTGTGGTGGACGAAGCCGGTTATAAAGGCGTACGCATCTGCCGTCAGGCGGATGCCAAGTGGGAGGAGGAATTTGATGAGCGCCGCGATCCCCACGGTAAAAAATACTACTGGCTCACCGGGCAGTTTAAAAACCGGGATACCGGCGAAGATACAGATGTATGGGCATTGGAGAATAATTACGCATCACTGGTGCCGGTTCAGTTTGACCTTACCAACTATAAGTTGAAAACACAGCTGGAGGCAGATTGGAAAGACTTGTAATATCGCCATTATAATAACAGTATGTTTAAAAAAGACAATCTATCACTGGGAATCCTGCTCGGGCTTATTACGCCGATAGTGGCATTTTTCCTGTATTATTTTTTCGTGATCCGTCCGCACGATGTAGGACTGGACAAATTCTTCGGGATATTGAAAGACAACAAACATATGATCCCGAAAATTACCAGTATCTGTCTGCTGCTCAACGGACTCGTGTTCTTCCTGTACACCAGGAGCCGGAAGGATGTTACCGCCAAAGGAATTTTCCTGGTAACCATGTTATATGCTATCGGCATACTGTTATTAAAACTGATCAGATAATTCTTAATACAACAGCATATTGAAATATTACATTGTTGCGGGAGAAGCGTCGGGCGACCTGCATGGCAGTAACCTTGTGAAACAACTGAAAAAGGTGGATACGGCTGCGGATATACGTAGCTGGGGCGGTGATCTGATGGAACAGGCCGGCGCTCATGTGGTAAAGCATTATAAGGAACTGGCGTTTATGGGATTCGTGGAAGTGGTGATGAACCTGCGCACTATTATGCGCAATATGGACTTCTGCAAAAAAGATATTGCCGCCTTTAACCCTGATGTGCTGGTGCTGGTGGATTATCCCGGCTTCAATATGCGTATTGCCGAATGGGCAAAGCAGCAGGGGTATAAGATCGTGTATTACATCTCTCCGCAGGTATGGGCATGGAAAGAGAACCGGGTGAAGAAGATAAAAACTTCTGTAGATAAAATGCTTTGCATTCTTCCGTTTGAACAGGCTTTTTATCATAAGTGGAATTATGAAGTGGAATATGTAGGGCATCCGCTGGTGGAAGTGATCAAAGCTTTCCGGGAGCAGCCTGCAGACGTTCCTTTGTCCGACAAGCCGGTGATAGCCATTCTGCCCGGCAGCCGTAAGCAGGAGGTAAGTGTGAAGCTGCCTATTATGCTTACAATGGCAAAACATTTTCCCGATTATCAGTTTGTGGTGGCGCAGGCTCCCAGCCTCGATGATCATTTCCTTCAGGAAATTATCGGGCAACATCCCAACGTATCTATGGTAAAAGGGCAAACCTATCGCTTACTACGGGAGGCAACCGCGGCACTGGTTACGTCGGGAACGGCTACACTGGAAACAGCGCTTTTCGGTGTGCCGGAAGTAGTGTGCTATAAAGGAAATCCTATCTCTTATTTCTTTGCCAAAAGACTGATCAAAGTAAAATATATCTCCCTTGTAAATCTTGTGATGGATAAGCTGGTGGTGAAAGAACTGATCCAGCATGACCTCACGGAAGAGAACCTGCTGAAAGAGTTGACCAGCCTGTTGAAAGATGACACTACGCGCAAGCGGGTGATGACGGATTATGCAGAATTATGGCATAAGCTAGGTGAGAAGGATGCCTCAAAAAGGGCGGCGGAAGTAGTATATCAGACGGCGCTGGGGCATTAGAGCCGTTTCAGCAGCCGTACAATCAGTATAATCAGCGCTACCAGGAACAGGATGATGGAAATACGGTTCATACCGTGCATCATTGCTACGTAACGGGTTTTGGGCGCATTCGGGTCCTTTTTGACTATATAGAAATACCTCAATATTTGCTGCCAGATGCTTTTCATGTGACAAAGATCGGAAATCAATACTATTTTTGAGCCCGTTGAAAAGTAAGCTCATGAAATATCCTGCATTGGGTCGCCTGCTGGCAGCGATCTTTTTCTTAACCTGTTTAACTAAATCGACTTATGCAGCGGGCCCGGATCCGGAGTCATTGACATCCGGCTGGGAATTTGCGCGTGTTGATGAAGGCATCTGGCGCCCTGCCACCGTGCCTGGTACTGTGCACACGGATCTGCTGGCACTCAAACTTATTCCTGATCCTTTTGCCGGCACCAATGAAAAAGCTGTGCAGTGGATCGATAAAAAAGACTGGCAGTATCGCAGGAAATGGAGCATGACTGCAGCCGATCTTAACTACGATGTTATAGAGCTGGACTTTAAAGGGCTCGATACCTATGCTGATGTATATCTGAATGATCATCTCATCCTGCAATCACACAACATGTTTACAGAGCATGTTATAAATGTGAAATCCTTTCTGGTAGCAGGGAATAACGAACTACGCATTGTATTCAGGAGTCCTGTTAAAGCGGACATGCCTGCGTTTTTGAAAGATAGCGTTATCTATCCCGCGGGCAATGATGCCAGTGATATTCCGTTGAGTATCTATGCGCGTAAGGCGCCTTACCATTATGGCTGGGACTGGGGCCCGCGTCTCGTTACATCCGGTATCTGGCGGCCAGTGTATCTGCATAAGTGGAATAAAGCTGTGATCAGGGGTGTATGGTATCAGCAACAACAACTGAACAATGAAAAGGCGGAGCTGAATGCGAAGGTTACCCTGGAATCCTTTACAGTAGGCAGTTACAGCGTGCGTATACGCAACGGGCAGGCAATTCTGGCTAATATGCCCGTTACATTACAGGCCGGAAAAAATACGGTGGATGTTCCTTTCCGCATTAAGAGTCCGCAGCGCTGGTGGCCTAATGGATTGGGGCCGCAGACCGGATACAACCTGCAGGCGGAGTTGGTGAACAACAAGGAAGCGATTGCTCAACATCAGCAATTTGTAGGACTGCGAACTATTGAAGTGATAAACAAGCCTGATAGCCTGGGCGAGAGCTTTTACGTGAAAGTCAATGGCATACCGGTTTTTATGAAGGGAGCCAATTATATTCCGCAGGACAACTTCCTGCCGCGCGTGTCACAGCAGCAGTATGAGCGTCTGTTTGGAGATATGCACACCTCTAATTTCAATATGGTGCGTGTATGGGGCGGTGGAATTTATGAAGACGATAAGTTTTATGAACTGGCCGACAAGAACGGCATACTGGTGTGGCAGGACTTTATGTTTGCATGCACCCTGTATCCGTCAGACGGCGCTTTCCTGGAGAATGTGAAGCAGGAGGTGGCCGATAATATGATACGTTTGCGCAATCACCCTTCGTTGGCGCTCTGGTGCGGCAACAATGAAATAGCGGTGGCTATCAACAACTGGGGCTGGCAGTCCGGTTATGCCTATACGCAATTGCAATGGGATCATCTGCTGAAGGGATATGACCGTCTCTTTAAGGAGTTGCTGCCACAGCTGGTGCAGTCGTACGATCCGGGCAGATTCTATTTCCCGTCCTCCCCTATCAGTAACTGGGGAAAAAAAGAGGACTTTACAAAGGGGGATAACCATTACTGGGGCGTATGGCATGGAATGGAATGGTTTGAAGCATTTAATACACATATCCCGCGTTTCATGAGTGAGTATGGCTTCCAGTCATTTCCCGGAATGGAGACCATCAACACATTTGCCGCTAAAGAGGACTATGATATTTTCTCGAATGTGATGCAGGCGCATCAGAAAAGTCCGGCGAAAGGTAATACTGCTATCAAAACGTATATGTTGCATTATTATAAGGCGCCGAAGGATTTTCCTTCCTTTGTATACCTGAGCCAGGTGTTGCAGGCAGAAGGTATGAAAATGGCTATAGCAGCGCATCGCAGGGCTATGCCTTATTGTATGGGTACTTTGTACTGGCAGCTGAACGATTGCTGGCCAGGCCCGTCATGGTCAGGTCGTGATTACCATGGCCGTTGGAAAGCATTGCAATACTATGCCAGCGAAGCTTTCAGGCCAAGGCTGGTATCATCGGTGATAGAAGAAGGTAAGCTATGTACTTACGTGGTATCTGATGAGCTAAAAGACAGGACGGCTGACCTTATATTAACAGCTGTAGATATGCAGGGCAAACAATTGTACCGTCAGGAGCTGAAGAATATTACGATCCCGGCCAATACCAGCAGGAAATTCTACAGTACTGATACATCTGCTATCCTCCAGGGAAAGGATGCTGCAACGGTAATATACTATGCACAACTGCGAATTGACAATAAGGATGCTGAGAGAGATATCTTTTACTTTGCTCCGGCAAAAGATATGAACCTGGAGATGCCGCAGATCAGGTTTACTTTCGGCAAGCAGCAGCAGAAAGAAGGAGAGGTGTTGGTGACAATTACATCAGATAGGCTGGCCCGCAATGTTTATCTGCAGCTGGAAGGCGCTGCAGCAGCTGAAAGGCCGGAAGAAAATTATTTTGATCTGTTGCCGGGGGAAACGAAAACGGTACGATTGCTTACCGGCCGCAATCCGGAAGAGATCAGGGCGGCGTTGAAAATAACGTCTTTGGTAGATTCTTATAAACATTGACTATGCGAAAATTATGGATGGCACTGGGATGCGCATTAGCGTTCAGCGTTGCGGCCAGTGCGCAGGAAAAAGAAAGTCCCTACGTACCTGAAACTGACAAGGCTGTTTTGCAGAAGCTGGATGAGTGGCAGGACTGGAAGTTTGGTATGATTATTCACTGGGGGCCTTATTCCCAGTGGGGAGTGGTGGAATCGTGGAGTATCTGCCCGGAAGATGAGGGGTGGACGGCCCGTAATCCGAAGATACCTTACTTCGAATATCTGCAGAAGTATGAAGCATTGGGGAAAACATTCAACCCGGTTCGCTTTGTTCCTGAGAAGTGGGCTAAAGCAGCCAGGGAGGCAGGTATGAAGTATATGGTGTTTACCACCAAGCATCATGACGGCTACTGCATGTTCGATACGAAGCAGACCGATTACCGCGTAACCGCGCCTGGCGTGGCATTCAGCAGCAATCAACGCGCTAATATTGCAAAGGAAGTGTTTGAGGCGTTCCGTAAGGAAGGCATTCATGCCGGTGCTTATTTTTCAAAGCCCGACTGGCACTCAGATGCCTACTGGTGGAATTACTTCCCGCCCCGCGACCGGAATGTGAATTATGATGTAAAGAAATATCCGGAGAGATGGAATCAGTTTAAACAATATACATATAACCAGATCGAAGAACTGATGACTGGTTATGGCAAGCTGGAGATTCTGTGGCTGGATGGTGGCTGGGTACGCCCGCTGAAACAGCAGACGAAGGAGTCATTGTCATGGAGCAAAACGTTACCACAGGACCAGGATATCGATATGGCACGCATTGCATCGATGGCCAGGAGCCATCAGCCCGGATTAATCGTAGTGGACCGCAGTGTGCATGGACCGTTTGAGAATTACCGCACTCCTGAGCAGGAGATCCCGGCGAAGCCGCTGGACTATCCCTGGGAAACCTGCATGACGATGGGCGGCTCATGGTCTTACGTACCTAATGATAAATACAAGAGTGTAAATACACTTATCCACAACCTGGTGGATATTGTGGCCAAAGGCGGTAACTACCTGCTGAATGTAGGTCCGGGGCCTGATGGTGAGTTGCATGAAGCGGCTTACACCACGATGAAAGGCATTGGCGCCTGGATGCAGGTGAACAGTGATGCGATCTATGGTACCCGTGCAGTAGCGCCTTACAAAGATGGTAAGGTATGTTTCACCCGGAAGAAGGATGGTAGCGTGTACGCTATTTATCTGTTGGATGAGCATGAGCAGTTGCCGGCTACTATTTCATTCAATGGACTGAAGCCTGCCCGCGGCGCCCGTTTGCAGATGTTAGGAGCGAAGGATAATCTGGTGTGGAAAACTAATGTTTCGGGAGTGGAGGTAAAGATTCCTGAATCGCTGCGACAGAAAGGGTTTCAGCATGCCGTGGCTATACGAATTTCAAATGTGGAAAACATGTGAGTATTGTGTGAATTTACAGTGAATAAATAAAAATTGAAACCGTGGCTACCCCGCCGCGGTTTCTTTTTGGTTATATAGGGGAACGTTTCAAAAAGGTAATCTATGGAAACAAATCTAAACCTGGAAAAAACGACAGCCCTCAACAAAAACCCAAAAATTTTGCTGGTAGATGATGACAGCGTATTTGCCGGCATGCTGAAAAGAAACCTCGAAGGAGTAGGATATCGTGTGGAACATTGCGATAACGGTGAGAAGGCATGGCAGCAGTTTCAGAAAAAAAATTATGATATGTGTCTGGTGGACATTGTGATGCCGAAGATGAACGGCTTTCAGCTGGCACAGGAAATACGTAAGAAGAACACATTAGTTCCGATTTTCTTTCTCTCTGGTGAAAAAACTATGGATGGCGACCGCATCGGCGGCTTTAAAGTTGGTGCCGACGGTTACCTCGTAAAGCCTTTAAGTTTACCGGAGCTGCAACGCCGCATCCGGGTATTCCTCAAATGGACAAGACCACTGAAATCTGAATTGCTTATTGGCCATGAAGTGGGTGATTTTATCTTTCATTACAGGAAACTGAAAATAACCAACCGGTATACCAACGAAATCATCAAAACGATTTCTCCCCTGGAGGCCAGGATCATCCGTTATTTCCTCAGCCGTCCTGACCTGATCATTAAAAAGGACGAGCTGTTGATGAAGCTGTGGGGAAAAGATGATTTTCATACCTCCCGCTGTATGGATGTGTATATGGGCCGGGTGAGACGGCTGCTGGGAGTGGTACCTTCGCTTTCCCTCGAAACCATCTTTAACGTAGGCATGCGGCTCAATGCACCACAGGGTATGCGTATTGAGAAGGTGGCCATTCCACTAACCAATTGTATTAAGTAGATTTTTTTCCCTCATATCTGAGCAGAGCCGGATCTTACAAGGTCCGGCATGCTTTTTTTATTTGCCTGCCGGGCATTTCCGTTCTCTGTTTCTTTCAGATTATATTAAATCGTAACTTTAGCCACAATGGATACAGTGGTAGTTCAAAAATATAATTTAGACGAAGAGCAGGAAAAGAAGGAAATAGTCCGCCATTACCGCGCTTTACTGAGGGCGTTAAAACCCCGTTTAAAAAAGGGTGACAGGGAACTGGTTCGTACTGCTTTCGAAATGGCAGCGGATGCTCATAAGGAAATGCGCCGTAAGTCTGGTGAGCCTTATATCCTGCACCCGCTGGCTGTGGCGCAGATATGCGTCGAGGAGATCGGGCTCGGTGTGCGTTCAGCCATTTGTGCCCTGTTGCATGACACTGTGGAAGATACAGAGGTAACCCTTGAAGATATTGCCCGCGAGTTCGGTAATGAAATCGCCCATATCGTAGATGGCCTCACTAAGATATCCACCGTAATAGATTCCGGTACCAGCTCTGCCCAGGCAGAGAACTTCAAAAAAATCCTCCTTACACTGGCTGATGACCCCAGGGTGATCCTCATCAAACTGGCAGACAGGTTGCACAACATGCGTACACTCGATAGCATGAGCCGTGAAAAGCAGCTGAAGATCGCCTCTGAAACAGTGTTCATCTATGCGCCGCTGGCGCATCGCCTCGGGCTGTATAATATTAAGTCCGAAATGGAAGACCTGGCCATGAAATACACGGAGCAACAAACCTACCGTGAAATAGCCAGGCGTCTGAAGGAAACAAAGCGTGAGCGTACACGCTATATCAATGAGTTTATCAAGCCAATCAAGGAGGTACTACAGGAAGAAGGACTTGAATTTGAGATCTTCGGACGTCCGAAATCTATTCACTCCATCCATAACAAGATCAAAACCAAAGGCGTAGCCTTTGAAGAAGTATATGATCTGTTCGCCATCCGTATTATCCTGGATTCGCCTGCTGATAAAGAGAAAGCAGATTGCTGGAAGGTGTATTCCATCATCACCGACTTTTATCACCCCAGCCCTGAACGTACGCGAGACTGGCTCAGCAATCCCAAATCCAATGGTTACGAGGCTTTGCACGTAACGGTAATGGGGCCTGGCGGTAAATGGGTGGAAGTACAGATCCGCTCCAAGCGCATGAACGACTACGCGGAAAAAGGTGTAGCCGCCCACTGGCGCTACAAAGAAGGGAATGCAAACCTTCAGCAGGAATCCAAATTTGATCAGTGGTTCACCCAGATCAGGGAAATCCTGAACAACCCGGATTCCAATACTATGGACTTCCTGGCTGATTTCAAGAGCAACCTCTTTACAGAAGAAATCTATGTATACACGCCCAAGGGCGATCTCAAAATATTACCGGTAAACTCCACTGCACTTGATTTTGCCTACTCCATACATAGTGCCGTGGGCAACAAGTGTATAGGCGCCAAGGTAAATTATAAGCTGGTGCCGCTCAGTCATAAGCTGCGCAGCGGGGACCAGGTGGAGATCATTACCTCCAATAAACAGAAGCCTTCAGAAGATTGGCTCAACTTTGTGCTCACTGCTAAAGCCAAATCCAAGATCAAGGACGCGCTGAAGGAAGAGAAGCGCAAAGTGGCCATGGATGGGAAGGCAACCTTGGAACGTAAGCTCGATCACTTGAAAATCAGCGCCAGCCAGCATAACATCAATGAGCTGGTGCAATTCTATAAGCAGCCATCTCCGCTTGATCTGTATTACCAGATAGCGGTGAAGAATATCGACCTGAAGGAGCTGAAACAGTTTACTGTACTGGGCGACAAGCTGGAGCCACCCAAGCCGGTGAAGCCGCCTGAGCATGTATCTGAAGAGCATGTAAAGCACCAGCTGCCATCCAAGAAAGATGCGGAACTGATCATCTTTGGTGAAAGCTCCGATAGGATCGCCTACAAGCTGGCCAACTGCTGCCGTCCTATTCCTGGTGACGACGTATTTGGGTTCATTACCGCCAGCGAAGGCCTGAAGATACACCGTACCAATTGCCCCAACGCAGCTCAGCTGCTGGCTAATTATGGCCACCGTGTAGTGAAGACCAAGTGGGTGAAAAACCGCGAGATATCCTTCCTCACAGGGCTTCGTATTGTGGGAATGGACGATGTGGGTGTTATCCACAAGATCACTAATATCATTTCCGGCGAACTGAAAATAAACATCTCCGCTCTCAGCATTGAGTCCAAGGAAGGCTTATTTGAAGGGTTGATCAAGGTATATGTACATGATAAGGAAGAGCTGGATGAGCTGGTAGAAAGACTTAAAAGGCTGGAGGGTATTCAATCTGTGCAGCGCCTGGAAGAATCCTGACTGTGATTACCGATGATTTTTGTGATTATCCTGAAGGATATTATTTGAATTTTTGAAAGATAAAGGAAGAAACCCGTCTGGTGTTAACCGCTGAACGGGTTTCTTCTTTTTATCATTTAAGAAAAACAGTCTTTTATTTTTCATAAATTCACAATACTTGTAATCGGGATAATCAGATCCATCATAATTAATCACAGTTTGATTTTGTTATAATTCAGCGTAATTTTGCCACTTCTTTTAAAGCAACAACCTCCGATAATTAACTTAAATCATTATGGTAGACGTTTTGTTAGGCCTGCAATGGGGCGACGAAGGTAAAGGTAAAATTGTGGACTATTTTGCCGGAAGGTACGACGTGATTGCCCGTTTCCAGGGCGGGCCGAATGCGGGTCATACCCTTTATGTGAACGGTCAGAAAGTAGTATTGCGCACCATTCCTTCTGGTGTGTTCCATGAAAAGACCATTAACCTCATTGGTAATGGCGTGGTGTTGGACCCCGTAGCCTTCAAGAAAGAAAGCGAAGAGATCGCTGCTCTTGGTATTGACCTGACAAAAAACCTCTTCATTGCGGAAAAAACGCATATCATCGTTCCTACACACCGTGCGCTGGATAAGGCTTCTGAGCTGTCCAAAGGTAATGACAAGATTGGTTCTACCCTTAAAGGCATTGGCCCCGCTTACATGGACAAGACCGGCAGAAACGGTCTCCGCGTAGGAGATGTGCTGTCGCCTGATTTCAAATCACTGTATGAAAAGCTGAAACAGAAGCATCTGCAACTGTTGTCCCAATACGACGGCGGCGATTTCACAGAAGATATTGCTGCATGGGAAGCTGAGTTTTTTGAAGCGATCCCCTTCCTCAAAAAGATGAATGTGGTAAGCGGCGAATACTTCCTGAACGAAAAACTGAAAGCCGGTCAGAAAGTACTGGCGGAAGGCGCTCAGGGAAGCATGCTGGACGTTGATTTCGGAACATATCCGTTTGTCACTTCCTCCAACACTATTTCTGCAGGCGTATGTACCGGTCTGGGCATTGCACCGCAGTGGATCAAAGAAGTGATTGGTGTAACAAAGGCTTACTGTACCCGCGTTGGCAGTGGTCCGTTCCCGACAGAACTGCATGATGCCACCGGCGAAAAACTGCGTGTGGCTGGCCATGAGTTTGGCGCAGTAACCGGCCGTCCCCGTCGCTGTGGCTGGATTGACCTGGTTGCACTGAACTATACCTGCATGCTGAGTGGTGTAACCCAGCTGGTAATGACCAAAAGCGACGTACTTGATGAATTTGATGAAGTACTTGCGTGTACTGCCTATGAAATCAATGGCAAACAAACAGAACAACTCCCGTTCCAGCTCAACGGACTGGATATAAAACCGGTGTGGAAAACCTTCAAAGGTTGGTCCGAAAAAACAGCTACATGCAAGGAGTTCAATGAGTTACCAGCAGAGATGAAAGACTTTGTTTCAGCAGTAGATAAATATCTCGGTGTTCCCGTGAAATACGTTTCCAACGGGCCTGGACGCGATCATATCCTCGAGCAGTAATTCTAAAAATTACGCAAAAAAAACGGCAAAAAAAATTTGGCTAATAAAAAAAACTATTAAAACTTTACGGCAAAGAAATAAGTGAACCTATTATGAAATCAAAATCTGATAAAGAGAAAGAGACGAAAAAAACTACTTCTCCTAAGACTTCAAAAGGCACTCCCAAAGCTGAAGCAAAGCCTAAGAAAGAGGTGGATGATGATGACGATGAGGATGAGGATGAAGAGACAACCTCTTCTAAAGCACCCTCAAAAAAATCAGATAAGCCAGCTTCTAAATCCAAGCGCAAAGATGATGACGAGGATGACGACGATGACGATGATTTTGATAGTGACGTGGATGATGCATGGGAGAAGGGAGAAGAGGAGGACAACTATGATCCTGACTTTGAAGAATTTGACATGCCTAAATCCAAAGGCAAGCGTGGTCGCCCAAGCTCTAAAAAGGACGAGGACGATGACCTGGGCCTGGACGATGAATTCAAGGACATGGACTTGTTCAACGACCGCTTTGATGATGAGGATGATGATTTTTAAGTTGTAAAAGCGATTACCATCAGGATATTTCACACATTCCCGGTTGACGATAACCGGATGTTTAAACAACAAATGTTGAATTGGGGCAACCAGTTCAACATTTGTTGTTTATTGGACAATAATAATTATCCCTCGGCCTGTCACCAGTATGAAGCATTGCTCGCCGCTGATGCAATCGATGTACTGGAATTACCTGCGGGCAAGGCTTTTGATGCCCTGCTCCATTTCCATCAAACACAGCAGGACTGGCTCTTCGGACACCTTGCCTACGACCTGAAAAATGAGACCATTCCCGGACTCCGCTCTGATAACCACGATGGTATCGGCTTCCCGGATATGAGCTTCTTCAGGCCCCGCATCGTCATGTTCCTGCGGCAGCAGCAGGTACATATCGGTGGCATCAACCTGAGTCAGGACGAGGCCCTTACCGTTTTCAGGGATTGCCTTCGTATGCCCGTTGCCGTTATCACGCCAGCCGCACCCGTATTACACCCTTTACATGCCAGGCTGGATCACGGCGCCTATATCCGTGCTGTGAAAGATCTGCAGCAGCATATTCGTCGTGGTGACTGTTACGAAGTGAATTTCTGTCGTGAAAATTACATGGAAGCTTCCGGCGTGTATGCACCTGCGTTATACTCGCAGTTGAATGCGTTGTCGCCGGCGCCTTTTGCTGCATATTACAAACTGGCTCACCGCTACCTCGCGTGTTCCAGCCCGGAACGTTTTCTCCAGAAACGCGGACAGACGGTTATTTCCCAGCCTATAAAAGGTACGAGCCGCAAAGATTCCGATCCGGCCACAGATCAGCTGCTCCGCGATCAACTGTATCATAGCCCCAAAGAGCGCGCGGAAAATATCATGGTGGTAGACCTCGTGAGGAATGATCTGTCGCACACTGCTGTGCGCGGAAGTGTACATGTAACAGAGCTTTGTGGTATTTATTCTTTCGCCCAGGTACATCATATGATCTCCACTATATCTGCACAGGTATCATCGCAAACGCCCTTCACTTCAGTGATCAGCAACGCTTTCCCGATGGGCTCCATGACAGGCGCCCCCAAGATCAGGGTAATGGAGTTGATAGAGGAGTATGAGCACACCCGCCGCGGGCTTTACTCTGGTGCAGTAGGATATATCACCCCTGAGGGCGATTTCGATTTCAATGTAGTGATCCGCAGTATACTATATAACGCATCAGATAACTACTTGTCCTTCCAGACAGGTTCTGCTATCACCTTCTACAGCGACCCGGAGAAAGAATGGGAAGAATGCTTGTTGAAAGCGGATGCCATGACCAAAACAATTACTTGCTAAAAAGTTGCTCCATCGCTTCTGTAATGGTGGGGTAGGAAAACTGGAAGCCGGTATCCTGTATTTTCTGGCTTGATACATATACACTCTTCAGAACTTCAACACTCATTTCACCAAGTGCCAGTTTCAGTGCAAAAGCTGGTACATAACTGGTAACATAGCTATTCCCTTTAGCTGCCTTTGCCATGCTGAGCACCAGCTCTTTGTGCCGTACCGGTTTGGGGGCCACAGCATTATAAACGCCTTCCAGCTGATCGTTTACAATAGCATTGAAATATAATCTTACCAGGTCCTGTAGGTGTATCCAGCTGATGTACTGGTCGCCGGAACCCAGTATGGTAGCAAATCCGAAGCGGAGGGGCTTGTAGAATTCCTTCAAGGCGCCGCCATCACGGCTAAGGGCAATGCCCGTGCGGAAGATGACCAGTTTCTTACCCAGTGAGGTCACCTGCGAAATGCTCTTTTCCCAGGCTACTACTGTATTGGCAAGATAATCATTTGCCGGAAGGTCCGTCTCAGTGAAGGTGTGACCGGTATATTCGCCATAAAAGCCTGTGGCGGAGGCACTGATCACCTTTTTAACTTTATTGGGGTTTTCCTGTAATGCTTTGTAAAGCAGTACACTGCTTCTGGTACGGCTTTCCAGGATCTCTTGTTTTCTTGAAGTAGTCCAGCGTTTTTCGCCTACATTGGCGCCCGCCAGGTGAATAATATAATCGGCCCGTTGAATTGCCTCAATATCTATGGTTTGCTGTTCAATATCCCAATGGGCATAGGTAACGGAAGGGTTGGTTCCTTTTTCAGCGCGCCGGGTAAGGACGATCACTTTATATCCGCGATCCAGCAATAAGCGGGTCAATGCGGTGCCAATCAATCCTGTTCCTCCGGTTATAATAACGCTCTCCATTCAGTAATAACTACTTTAGTAAAAAATTTCTTAAAAATACACAATAAATACCTCCTTTTGGTATTTAAGTATAAACGCATATTATATCATGAATTTGACTTATTAAATTCTGATTTTTAGTGTAAGTTTGAAACTGATGTGCTTAAAGCATCCCAACTTAATCCACTTATTAGAAACATCACTACAGCATGCATACGCTATACCGCATACAACTGTTTTTGTTGCTGCTGCTTGCCGGCACTGCAGCTATGGCACAGAAGGTATCCTATTCCGAACCAGAAAAGGATGATTACAAAAGCACTGAGTTTGAGATTATCGGTAGAGTGGCCGGTAATATACTTGTGTACAAGGCTGACCGGGGGGACTACGCCGTTTCGGTATATGACAATGAAATGCAGCTGAAAAACCGCGTAAAACTCGACTTTCTGCCCAAGAAAGTGATCAGCATGGATTTCGTAGCGTATCAGAACAAGATACTGATGATCTATCAGTTCCAGCGCAAGGATGCCGTATACAGTTTCTGTGCTACCATGACTCCTGATGCGAAATTCAACGATGCCCCGCTGATGATCGATTCTACCCGCATCGGGCTGTATACCAAGGAGAACAAAGTATATTCCGTAGAAATATCTGAAGATAAAAACAGGATCCTGGTGTATAAAATAAATCAGGATAAGGAAGATAACAATGTATTCTACACCTTCCTGTACGACAGCGCCATGAGCCTGGTGAACAACAGCCGCCTCGCGCTTCCGATGCAGGGGAGGAAACAGTTTCTCAGCAATTTCAATCTCAGCAATGAGGGGGATCTCCTGTTCAACAAACTGGAACGCACCTCCAACCGCGACTATGTAGTGAATGGTAATATGGTGATCAAACGTGCGCTGGTAGACAGCTTTGAAGTATCTCCCCTACAGTTCAGATCCCAACTGCTGGATGAGGTGAAAATGAAACTGGACAACAACAGACACACAGCACTGATTACTGCTTTTTATTATAAACAGAAGCGGGGTAATGTGGAAGGCATGTACCTCTACAAATTTGATTACAACGGGAATAAACCCATATACGAGAAAACGCTGGTCTTTTCCAATGAGCTGAAACTGAATGCACGTGGGGAGTCCAACACCAACAGCGCTTTCAACGACTACTTTATCCGCCGGATCATCAATACCAACAACGGCGGTTTCCTGCTTACAGCAGAATCATTTTATACGTCTTCCCGCTACCAGCCCTGGAACCGCTGGAACTATATGTATGGCAGCCCTTACAGCGGCTTCTATACCCCTTACTATTACTCTCCTTATTCTCCCTGGTATTACAACCCCTGGTACTGGAATAATTCACAGGGTGTGCGCTATCATTATGATAATGTGGCTGTACTTTCTTTTGATGAAGAAGGCAACATGCAATGGAGTAACTTCATCCGCAAGAGCCAGTATGATGACAATGCAGATCTCTATCTGTCCTATCTGATGGTGAACATCGGCAGTGAACTGCGTTTCCTGTACAATGAACTGGACCGCAGGAATTACCTGGTCACAGATGCGAGCCTGGCGCCTGGTGGAAAAATAACCCGGATGCCTACTATGCGTAATCAGGACAAAGGCTTTACATGGATGCCGAGATATGGAAAACAGATCAGCAGCCGTTCTGTGCTTGTACCATGTATTTACAGGAACTATATTTGCTTTGCTAAAGTAGACTTTTAATCACACCTTTGCACTGTGATAAAATATTTCCGTTCCGGCAATCCGCTTACCGTATTGCTGTTGTTGATATACACCCTGGTAATTAAATTTTACTATCTGTTGCATCCCGCTACATATGTAGCAGATGGGTCAGGCGGCGTATTGTATGATCTGATGGTGAAATGGCTGCACGGTTTTGTAGGCGACAGCCCGTTTTTCTATACCTCCATTGCGGTGATGATCATGTTCCTGCAATCGCTGTTATTTACACGGATTATTAACCATCACCGCCTGTTTCCGAAACCCACCTATCTGCCGGCTATGTGCTTCCTGCTTTTCACTTCCATGTTGCAAAGCTGGAACACCTTTTCTCCGGCGCTGTTTGTAAACCTCATTATGTTGTGGGTGTTCGCA
This sequence comes from Chitinophaga sp., assembly GCF_035538455.1. Taxonomy (GTDB): domain Bacteria; phylum Bacteroidota; class Bacteroidia; order Chitinophagales; family Chitinophagaceae; genus Chitinophaga. The sequence continues at coordinate 46,413 of NZ_DATLKJ010000276.1, read as the reverse complement.
AGTATAACGGAGTTGTATACACGTACTTCTGCACGTGATGTGGTTTTCAATATCGGGTTTGCCCTGGGTGTGTGCGGCCTGTTTTATTTTCCTTCGATCATTTTCTGTCTGTTATTGCTGGTGAGCATGCTGATTATGCGGGCTTTCCGCCTGGCAGAATGGATCATAGCAATTATGGGGTTGATATGCCCCCTTTATCTTACCGGTACTTACCTGTTCCTTACTAACCAGATCGCGTTGTTGCGCAGGATTCCGAATATAGGATTCTCTCTGCCTTTGATTACAGATTATAAGGTATGGGGCGCTATGATAGCCTGTGTATTGTTCTTCGTGATCGGCTGGCTCCTGTTGCAGCGCCCGCTGAAGAAGATGCTGATACAGGGGCGTAAGATATGGGCGGCACTAATCATTTTCGTACTGGTGGCCATGCTGGTACCTTTCTTTAACACACATTTTTCCCCCGCATACTGGGTGCTCGCCGTATTACCTGTAGCGATGTTTGCCGGTAATGTTTTCTGGTCTGTCACCAATGAAACATTTGCCAACGTGATCCACTTCATAACACTGGCCTACGTTATCGTTATGCAGTATTTCAGCTAACTATGCTGAAATGTATTTATGTTGATATTTTTTTATTTAACGAAGAAAGGAATTTGCTGACTTCTGCGTTTAAATAAAGAAATATTAAAATAAATAAATCCTAAAACCGCTTGGTTTACAGTATTTTGTTAAATCCGGATGAGCGGCAATGGAAAATTGCGATGGGAGAAGTACTTTTGTCCTTTATTTACATAAAAACACAAAACATTTTCAGATGAAATTTGGTGTTGTCACCTTTCCGGGTTCTAACTGTGATCATGATATGATTGATTCCCTGCGTAATGACCTGGGGCAGGAAGTTATAGAACTGTGGCATAAAGATAAAGACCTGAGCGCATTCAGCACAAAGGATTGTATCGTATTACCCGGAGGGTTCTCCTATGGTGATTACCTGCGTTGTGGTGCTATCGCGAGATTCAGCCCGATGATGCAGAGCGTGATCGAATTTGCCAACAAGGGTGGTCGTGTAATAGGCGTGTGCAACGGTTTCCAGGTTCTGTGCGAAGCCGGTCTGCTGCCAGGTGTATTACTGCGCAACCAGAACCAGCAGTTCATCTGCAAGAATATTTACCTGAAAAGTGAAAATACTGTAGCCTCCCTCACTAAAGACGTGACCGGCAGGCCATTGATGATACCCATCGCACATGGCGAAGGACGTTACTATGCTGACGAAGCTACCCTGGATGAACTGGTAAGGAACAACCAGGTGCTCTTCCGCTATTGCGATGAATTTGGTAACATCACTGATGCAGCCAACCATAACGGCGCCCTTCGTAATATCGCCGGTATCTGCAATAAAGAAAGAAATGTATTCGGAATGATGCCGCATCCTGAAAGAGCTACCAGCCTCGCGCTCGGAAACACTGACGGACAGCTGATCATTCAGAGTCTCATCAATAATAATTAGTTTTAGTTTAAATCAACCAACCAATTAAAAAGAAAAGAATGAAAAGATTATTCACAGCATTGGCGCTGTTCGCTTTGCCATTACTGGCAAGTGCACAGATCGAAAATCCGGTCAAATGGAGCTTTTCCTCCAGGAAAGTAGATGCTACGACTTACGAGGTACACGCAACTGCAACTATTGATGCCGGTTGGCACCTGTATGCACAGGAAACTGGAGAAGGTCCGGTTCCCACTACTTTCAAATTCGCTAAAAATCCGCTGGCAGTGACCTCCGGTAAAGTAGTAGAAGTAGGTAAACTGCATAAGTCTTTCGATAAGAACTTCAATACTGAGCTCAAATACTACGAAAAATCCGTTGATTTTGTACAGAAGGTTACTGTGAAAGGAAAGGCTGCCACGAAAGTGAAAGGCAGTGTTGAGTTCATGGTTTGCGATGATCATCAGTGCCTGCCTCCCAAAGAGCAGGAGTTTGCCATCGCTGTGGGGGGAAAATAATTTGTACCCGGTTTACAACGATACATTATGCAACAGACGAGTTCCTCCAAACAGGAACTCGTTGTTGTTTATCCTATTGTATATTATTTAAAGCCTATTGACTATATGAAGCAATTGCTTTCATTTCTGATACCGTTCCTGACCCTGTTTGCCTTTCGGGCAGACGCGCAGGAACAAAGCCCAAAGCCGGTGAAATGGCAGTTTTCAGCTGAGAAGAAAGGTGACCAGGAATATGTGCTGCATCTGAAAGGTACTGTGGATAAAGGCTATGCCCTTTTCTCCACTACAATGGGCGAGGATGACCCGCATACAAGAGTAGTACTCGACAGTAGCATAAAGGCTACCCTGGCGGGTATTACAGAGCAGGGTAAGCTGGAAACCAGGAAAGAGCCGCTCTTCGATAACCTGGACATCAAATATTTCGAAAACGAAGTAGAACTACTGGCAGACGTAAAGTTACATGGTCCTGCCGGGAAACTCACCGGCGCCGTTTCTTATATGGCGCTGAAAGGTGGGGAAGTAGTGCAGGAGGATGAAAAATTCAGCGTGGAGCTGGGTGCCGCCCCTGCAGATAAGGCCACAGCGGCTGATGTAACGGCCGGTAAAGATGTGGCTGATGATGACGCCTCCAACAAATCACTCTGGTGGATATTCTTAGCGAGTTTTGGCGGTGGCTTCATTGCGCTGATCACCCCATGCGTATTCTCCATGATACCCATTACGGTGAGCTTCTTCACAAAACGAAGCCAGACAAGGGCACAGGGGATCAGAAACGCCTTCACATATTCTGTTTCCATCATCCTTATTTATACTTTCCTGGGTTTCCTCATTACAAAGATATTTGGCGCCAGCGCACTGAATGCCCTTGCCAGTAATGGCATTGCCAACATGATATTCTTTGTGATCTTCGTGTTGTTCGGGTTTTCCTTCCTGGGCGCGTTTGAGATCAATCTGCCAAGTTCCTGGGCTAATGTATCCGATTCAAAAGCAGGCATGGGCAGCATGTTAGGCATCTTCTTCATGGCGCTTACGCTGGCTATTGTATCTTTCTCCTGCACTGGTCCAATCCTGGGCAACCTGCTGGTACTGGCTGCAAGAGGAGGTAACACCGGGCCATTGGTCGGGATGTTCGGTTTCTCGCTGGCACTGGCTATTCCGTTCTCGCTCTTCGCACTGTTCCCCAGTATGTTGAATAAGATCGGAAAGGCAGGCGGATGGCTCAACGCTGTGAAAGTAACGCTCGGCTTTCTCGAACTGGCACTTGCCTTGAAGTTCTTCTCCAACGTGGATATGGCTTATCACTGGAACCTGCTCGACAGAGAAATCTTCCTGGCACTGTGGATTGCTATCTTCGCATTGCTGACACTGTACCTGATCGGAAAGCTGAAATTCAGCCATGACAGCGATGTCCCGTTTCTTTCTGTTACACGTCTTTGCTTTGCTATTGTTACCTTCACTTTCGTAATCTATATGTTACCCGGCATGTGGGGGGCTCCATTGAAAGGGATCAGCGGATTCCTGCCGCATGAAGGTTCACAGGACTTTAACCTGAACAAATCACTCACAGATATACAGGCATCCCTGGAAAGTGGTGCTGGCAGCGGAAGTACAGGTAGTGGTAATACTACCATGATAAAGCCTAAAAAGCTGGTGGACATTTTACATTCGGAGATCCCTGGTGTAGAGCACGTATTCTTTGATTATGAAGAAGCATTGGCAGCTGCCAAGGCATCCGGTAAGCCTCTGATGCTCGACTTTACGGGGCACACCTGCGTGAATTGCCGCAAATTTGAAAAATCGGTGTTGTCCAATCCTGCTGTGATGAAGATCCTGCGTAATGATTTCATCGTGGCTTCACTGTACACTGATGAGAAAACATCACTGCCTGAAGCAGAGCAATATGTCTCCAAATTTGATGGCAGCAAAGTGAAGAATGTTGGTCAGAAGAACCAGGATATTGAAGTGATGCGATTCAACCGTAATTCACAGCCATACTATATTCCGGTAGACCATGAAGGTAAGCCGCTGGTAAATAAAGGCTACGGATACGATCCTAAAGAAGACGTAGATGCTTTTGTGAAATACCTGGAAAGTGCAAAAGAAGAATTTGTAAAAAGACAGGGGAAATAAACATCCGCATTAAAATAAAAACGGCTCTCATCATAAAATGGGAGCCGTTTTTATTTTATACCAGATACTAGAAACTGAATGCTAACAGCGCATCAGCGCCAATCTTCTCTTGCTGGCCATTGGTAAGGTTTTTAAGACTTACCATATTTTCCTGCAATTCAGATTCGCCGAGGATCACTACATATGGGATACCTCTTTTATCAGCGTATTTCATTTGTTTATCCATCTTGCTGTTTTCATGGAACAGCTCAGCAGCAATACCTTTCGCGCGCAGTTGCATCATGTAACTGAAAGCCCTGCGGGCACTGGCTTCACCAAGATTGAGAAACAGTACACGGGTAGATTGCTGAGCGGCTTCAGGAAACAGTTGCAGCTCTTCGAGCACATCATAAATGCGGTCCACGCCAAAGGAGATACCTACGCCGGAAATATCTTTAAGACCGAACAGGCCGGTGAGATCATCATACCTACCGCCACCGCCAATACTGCCTATGGCCACTTTGGCGGGCGCTTTCACTTCTACGATCATACCGGTGTAGTAATTGAGGCCGCGTGCGAGTGTCACATCTATTACAGGGGTAGTGTTGAAATTACCGTAGCCGGAGTTGAGCACGAAAGACAGCTCCTCGATACCCTTCAGCGCTGTAGCAGAAGATTGCAGCAGGTCTTTGAGTTTGGCCAGTTTCTCTTCACTGGTGCCGCCGATAGCGAGGAATTGTTCTATGGTGTTAATATCCTCGTTGGTGAGGCCGCGTTCCTGAAGCTCTTTGCGCACACCATCAGCGCCGATTTTATCGAGTTTGTCGATGGAAATAGTGATGTCAGTGAGCAGCTCAGATTTGCCGATTACTTCTGCGAGGCCGCTGAGGATCTTGCGGTTGTTGATGCGCAGCTCATAACCTTCCAGTCCGAGTTTGGTGAACACAGTATCATATATAAGGAGCAGTTCCACTTCATTAATGAGGGAGTTGCTGCCAACCACATCGGCATCGCACTGGTAGAACTCACGGTAACGGCTTTTCTGGGGCTTATCGGCGCGCCACACAGGCTGCATCTGGTAGCGTTTGAAGGGAAGCGCGAGATCGTTGCGGTTCATTACTACATAGCGTGCGAACGGGATGGTGAGGTCATATCGCAAAGCCTTCTCTGTGATGGCAGATATGAGTTCTTTATTATCTTTTGCAGCATGGGCTTCTGTGAATATCTCGCCGTTGTTCAATACTTTGAACATCAGTTTGTCACCTTCCTCGCCGTATTTACCAGTGAGTGTGGATAAGTTTTCCATTGCGGGAGTTTCGAGCGGCTGGAAGCCAAATACCTCGAATGTTTCGCGGATGGTCTGGAATATATAGTTCCGTTTTCTTACCACTACAGGGCCAAAATCACGGGTGCCTTTAGGTATGCCGGGTTTTATCATTTCAAAAAAATTAAAAGTTTTTATCCTTTATCGGCGATGTTTTCACATGCCTGGTAAATCAGTTTATATACAGGTGCAAAGAGTGCGTCATCATACCAGGGATCAGGTACCTCCGCTTCATTAGGGAGGAGGAAACGCACTTTGGCTTTGTCTGCCTCGTCGCGGGCTTTTCTCAGTACATCGCCATAGTTGCTGCGATCCATGACATAGATGCGGTCAAATGTATCGAAATCCTTTACCTGGAATTGCCTGCCACGCAGGCCGGAGATATCGATGCCCTGTCTGTGGGCCTCTTTTACGGAACGATGATCCGGTGGATCGCCGATGTGCCAGCTGCCGGTGCCGGCGGAATCAATTTCCCAGTCCAGCCCCTTTTTTTCTGCCAGGTGCCTCATAATGCCTTCTGCCAACGGAGAGCGGCAGATGTTGCCCAGACATACCATCAATATCTTCATGCTGAATAAAGTTGAATATCAGCCCGCAAACCTACAAGATTATATGGAAAAGTTCATTCATTTGCATCTTTATCCAGCTAATTGTTGTTAAAAGTGTTAATAAAACGATTAACTGGCCCAACACACAACATTTTCTGATATAAATCGTATGCCACACGATATGATTAATTTTTAGATTAATTTTTAGAAATATGTTGAAAAAATACCGGAGATACTGACTGATGAAGCAAATGCAACCGTTTATCCGGATGTTTTTTAACAATCTTCTAAAATTTCAGATACGAGATTAAAAAATATTTTTTTGTATAATTGTAACTCGCAACACGGAAATGCAGGACGAACAAGTAAACAGACGACAGGAAAACAGATACCGTCCAATGGGTGAAATAATCCGGGGTATCTTCTTTATTCTCTTTGGGCTCTTCGCAATATTTGCGGAGAAACTGGGGGTAACGGAATTTCGTTTATCTCCACAATGGATGACCGCTTTAGGAGTAGCGCTATTGATTTATGGTGTATTCAGGGTTTATAACGGCTCCAGAAAGCTTTTTTTTAACAAGAACTAAAGAAGAAGGTATATGTTTTTCGGTTTTAAAAAGATGAATGCCGTATATTTAGCAGCATTAACCATTATATTTACAGCATGTGCTAATCCGAATGCGAAAAAACTGGATACGGCAACAGAGGGTACTATTCACATCAGTGTGGATGAAACCTATAAGCCGCTGATAGATTCGGAGATTAAAGTTTTTCAGTCGCTGTATCCACAGGCACATATCATCCCCACTTATAAACCGGAGGTTGAGTGCTTTAGAGATCTTTTAAATGATAGCGCCCGCATGGTCATCGTCACACGTGATCTCAATGCTGAAGAGCGCGACTACTTTGATAAAGTTAAAATCGTTCCGAACAGCCTGTTACTGGCCTGGGATGCTGTAGCACTCGTGGTAAACCGCAGCAACCCGGACTCTGTACTGAAAATGGACCAGGTGCGCGGCATCATGGATGGTTCCAACAAAGACAGAAAGTGGCAGATCGTGTTTGATAATGCCAACTCAAGCACAGTACGGTACATAAAGGATTCAATCAATAAAGGGAAACCTTTGCCGCCAGGCACAATGGCCGCAAAAACCAACCCGGAGGTGATTGACTACGTAAGCAAAAACAAAGATGCTATTGGAGTGATAGGAGTGAGCTGGATCTCTGATCCCAGTGACTCGCTTACTATAGACTTTACCAATAAAGTGACGGTAGTGAAGTTAAGGGCCGATTATGGATCGGATTATGTGGGGCCTTACCAATATTATATCGGAACAGGCGCTTACCCACTGAAAAGAGGTCTCTTTTATTGCCTTAAAGAGCCATACCATGGCTTAGGCACAGGATTTGCAACCTTCCTCGGCAGTTATGAAGGACAGCTTGTTATCAAGCAGTTCCGGCTATTCCCGGCGAGATCGAATGTTGTATTCCGGGAGGCCAATCTCAAATAATAAACAAACACAACTAAAACTAAAAAATCAGATTGCAAATGAACAGACGGAAAAGTTTAATCGTAGCATTGCTGTGCACGGCATCAGGTAGCGTGATGGCCCAGTCTGTGGAAGATGGATTAAAAGACCTGTATTACGGTAAAAATCTGTCCGCCAAACAGACATTTGAAAAAGTAATTGCTGCGAAACCCACTGATGACAAGGCTTACTATTACATGGGTATGGCTCAACTCGCAATGGAAGACGTAGCCGGTGCTACAGCTACTTTCCAGAAAGGTTTGCAGGCTGTTCCTACTTCAGCATTACTGCAAGCTGGTATGGGACGTATTGACCTGATCAAGGGTGATGCTGGTGCAGCTAAAACAAAATTTGACGCTGCCAGCGCTGCCACTCAGGGCCGTGATGGTGATGTTGCCCGTGCCATCGCTGACGCCAACTCCGAAATCAAAGGTGGTGACCGCGGTTATGCACTCACTGTAATGGAAAAACTCCTGAACAACGAAGGCCGTAAAAAGAAAGAAGCATATACAGCTACTCCCGCTGACTACATCGAATTAGGTGACGCTTACCGTTACCTCGGTGGTGAAAACGGTGGTAAAGCTATCAACTCTTACGAGAAAGCACTGGAACTGGATGCCAACAATGCTGAAGCAGTAATGAAAGAAGGTCTGGTTAACTACAACGCAAGACTGAAAGCAGAAGCAGTAACCGACTGGACAAAGGCTACCAACATGGATCCTAAATATGCCCCTGCTTTCTACGAACTGTTCAACTTCTATATCACTCCTAAGAAAGATCAGCTGTCCTGGGATAAAGCTGCTGAATACCTGGAGAAATATATGGGTGTTGCAGATCCTGCAGATAAAACCAAGAACGAATACCTGAGCGCCAGCATCGCTTTCTTCAAGAAAGACTATGACAACGCCATCGCAAAAGGTAAAGCTGCACTGCCTGGCGCTAATGAACTGTATCAGAATAAGCTGACACTGTTGATCGGTGACGCTTTCCTGCAGAAAGGCGACTCTCTGAGTGCCAAGCAGGTAATGGATGATTATGCTGCTAAAGTTGGGCCTAACAAACTCGACTCCAACGACTTCAGACTGCTGAGTTCCATCTATCTGAAACTGAGATCTTCTGATACCGCTTTACAGAACCAGTACACCGAAAAAGCACTGAGCTATACAGAGAAATTTGCAAATGCTGTTTCTTCCAAAGATCCTGAAACCTTCAGCCAGATCGCAGAACAGCTGAAAACTGCAAGAAAATATGAGAAAGCCGGTGATTGGTATTCCAAAGCCAATGAGCTGAAACTGGCTAACAAAGAGCAGCTGCAGGCACTTGACTACTTTAACGTTGGTATCAACTACTTCTATGGTGGCGCCAGTGCAAAACCAGTAGATACTGTACTGATCAACAAAGCAGATGCTGCGTTCCAGAAAGTTATCGAAGCAAAACCAGACCTGAACACAGGCTACTACTGGAGAGGCCAGAGCAATTTCCAGAAAGATCTGCAGGCGCAGGCTGGTACCGCCAAACCTTACTTCGACAAATATCTCGAGATCTCAGAAGCTGATCCTAACAAGAACAAAGCTCAGATGATCAATGCATATACCTATGAAGTGCTTTACTACTACTTTAAAGAAGATAAAGCCAATCTGAAAACATATGCTGATAAACTGATTGCCATTGATCCTAACAACATCACTGTTAAACAGGTAATGGAAAATACAGCCGCCCGTGAAAAACAGGCTACTGCCAAACCTGCTGCTAAACCTGCAGGTCAGAACAAAAAATAACAATTAAGTAAAATAAAAGAGAACAGCCTTTGGTTCCTCGCTTTTGAAAAGCTGAGTGCCAAAGGCTGTTCTCTTTTATTTTGTGCCCCGCTGTACTCCTGCGGGTTTAATAGTTTCCGTTTGCAAAAAAAAGATAATATTTTAAATCCTAATAGATTTGATATTTGGTTTAGTTACAGTATTTTTGCGAATTCGGACAATGTTTTATTGGGAAGCTTATGTATATAGAAACTGCATTATTGTCAGCAACATCCACTCCTTTCAGCTATTTCCCTATAGTACTGCAATTGATTGCTGCTCTAGGTTTTGTGGGAATAACCATGCTAGCCACTCACTTTTTGGGTCCCAAGCGTAAAACCAGCGATAAGCTTATTAACTTTGAAAGTGGAATTGAACAACAGGGCAATGCCAGGCAGCCGGTAGCCATCAAATATTTCCTGACTGCGATCCTGTTCGTGTTGTTCGATGTGGAAGTGATATTTTTCTATCCCTACGCTGTTAACTTTAAAGACCTGGGATGGGAAGGATTTACCGCGGTATTGATGTTTGTGGGCTTCTTCCTGTGTGGATTTATCTACATTGTAAAGAAAGGAGCGCTGAAGTGGGAAGACTAATCTTAAATCTTTAAATCTTAATTAAATGGCTCGTCCGGTTCAGTATAACACGAAGGTGAAGATGGTAGAAATCCCGGAAGGATATTCCGGAGAGGGATTTTACGCAACTTCTTTTGATAAGGTGATTGGCTTGGCGCGTAAAAACTCCATCTGGCCTTTACCATTCGCAACATCCTGCTGCGGTATTGAGTTCATGGCCACTATGGCGGCTACCTACGATATGGCGCGTTTCGGCGCTGAACGTATGGCATTTACACCGCGTCAGTGTGATCTGCTCATGGTGATGGGTACCATCTCCAAAAAAATGGGCCCTATTGTGCGTCAGGTTTACCTCCAGATGGCTGAACCCCGCTGGGTAATGGCAGTAGGCGCCTGCGCCTGCAGCGGTGGTATTTTCGATACCTATTCTGTATTGCAGGGAATTGACCAGGTGATACCCGTAGACGTTTATGTACCAGGATGCCCCCCCAGACCAGAAGGTATCATCGATGGATTCATGAGAATTCAGGATCTGGTAAGCAATGAAAGCTTGCGCCGCCGTAATTCCGACAAGTACAAGGAACTGATGGAATCCTACGGTATCAAATAGTGGAGTGTGAATGGTAACTCGTAACTCGTAAATTTCAAATTGTTAATGTCTTTAACAAACGAACGCATACAGCAACGCCTGACGGAGAAGTTTGGAGATGTGATCACCGGCTTTGAAGAGCCGTTCGGACTGCTTACCCTTACTGCACAGAAAGATGACAACCTGAAAATAATGCAATTCCTGTTTGATGATGAGGAATTGCGTTTTCGTTTTCTGACAGACATCACGGGCGTGCATTATCCTGAAAGGAAAGATGAAGAACTGGCAGTAGTATATCACCTGCACAACTTCCAGGACAATATCAGGCTCCGCCTCAAGGTATACACACCCGTTGCGGCGCCCAAAGTATTCACAGCCACCAAACTGTTTGAATCCGCCAACTGGATGGAACGTGAAACATATGATTTCTTCGGGATCGATTTTGTTGGACATCCTAACCTGATACGTATCCTGAACGTGGAAGAAATGACCTATTTCCCCATGCGCAAGGAGTTCCCGCTGGAAGATCCCATGCGTACAGATAAAGACGATGAGATGTTTGGCAGGGGAGGACACTTTTAATACATCAGGTTATGTTAGATCAGAAACAACATATAAAACTGCCGGAAGGCTCCATCGAAAAAAACACCACCACGCTCAACCTGGGGCCTACACACCCCGCTACACACGGCGTATTCCAGAATATCCTGGAAATTGATGGTGAAAGGATTGTAAGCGCTGTATCTACCGTAGGGTACATCCACCGTGCATTTGAGAAGATCGCTGAACGCCGTCCCTACTATCAGGTCACACCACTTACAGACCGCCTGAACTACTGCTCTGCACCCATCAACAACATGGGCTGGCACCTGACAGTAGAAAAACTCCTCGGTGTCGAAACACCCAAGCGTGTTGACTATATGCGCGTAATCATCATGGAACTGGCCCGTATCGGAGATCACCTGATCTGCAGCTCGATCATGGGTGTGGATACCGGCGCCCTTACCGGGTTCGTGTACCTGATGACCTACCGCGAACTGATATACGAAATTTACGAAGAAATATGCGGCTCCCGCCTGACCACCAATATCGGCCGTATCGGCGGATTTGAGCGCAACTTCACACCGGCAGTATTTGCAAAGATAGACCGCTTCCTTGCCGAATACCCGCTGGCACTGAAAGAATTTGAAACGCTGCTCACCCGTAACCGTATCTTCATGGAACGTACCCAGGGTGTAGGCGGTATCACCGCGGAAAGAGCCATGAGCTATGGCTTCACTGGCCCTAACCTCCGTGCTGCCGGTATTGACTACGATGTGCGCGTATCTAATCCATACTGTTCTTACCAGGATTTTGATTTCACCATCCCTGTGGGTACCACCGGCGATTGCTACGATCGTTACCTGGTGCGTAATGCAGAGATGTGGGAAAGTATCAGCATCATCCGTCAGGCAATAGAAAAACTGAAGGGATTACCGGATGATATTTATCATGCAGATGTTCCTGCCTATTACCTGCCTGCTAAACAGGACGTATATACGAAAATGGAAGCGCTGATCTATCACTTTAAAATAGTGATGGGTGAATCAGAGATCCTTCCCGGTGAAGTATATAACGCAGTGGAAGGCGCCAATGGTGAACTGGGCTTCTATCTGATCAGCGACGGAGGCCGCAGCCCTTACAGGTTGCATTTCCGCCGCCCATGTTTTATATACTACCAGGCCTTTCCGGAACTGGTAAAAGGAGCTATGCTAAGTGATGCCATCGTGTGTATGAGTAGCCTGAACCTGATTGCAGGTGAACTGGATGCGTAGGAGTCCTGACTATTTAATTTTTGAAGACTAAAGCTGATTAAAACAATGGCTGTGGTTCAATTTTCTGAGGAGAAACTGAATAAAGTAAAAGAAATTATAGCCCGCTACCCGGAAGGGAAGCAGAAAAGTGCCCTGATACCAGTGCTGCACCTGGCGCAGGAAACATTCGGAGGCTGGCTGAGCGCAGAAACAATGGACTATGTTGCTTCCCTGCTGGACCTGCAACCCATTGAGGTATATGAAGTAGCCACTTTCTACAGTATGTTCAACCTGAAACCAGTGGGCAGATACCTGTTTGAAGTGTGCCAGACCGGTCCCTGCATGGTAAGCGGCTCCGATCAGATCATTGACTATATTAAAAATAAACTGGGTATAGGTGTAGGTGAAACTACACCAGACGGCATGTTCACCCTTAAAACGGTAGAATGCCTGGGCGCCTGCGGATACGCTCCCATGATGCAACTGGGTAAGCACTACCGTGAGCACCTCACCCCGGCGAAAGTAGATGAAATCATCGCAGAATGCAGGGCAAACGCAAACTGATGCTTCAGAAAAACAATATCGTCATGCGGATTTGGGAATTATACCTGCGCCACAGGTTATTCATCGTAGAGGCGCTGCTGCTGATAGGAACACTGACCGCTCTCTGGAGGATTGACAATATGTTCATTTCCTTCGTCTGTGGACTGGGTTCAGGTCTCCTGTTTTACAGGATCGGTGAACGCATCTCACAACATGGGATCCGCAAGGCTTAAAAGATATATCATAAAATCTGTTGATGGTGCCTGGTTAAACAATCACCATTAAACCATAAGGAAGAAAATGGGACGCAAATTACTGTTAGACAAAGCACATATAGAAGGTATCCGGTACTATGATACCTACCAGAGCAATGGCGGATATGCTGCAGCGGAGAAAGCGCTGAAAAGCATGGGGCCAGAGGCTGTACTGGAAGAAGTGAAGAAAAGCGGCCTGAGAGGCCGTGGTGGTGCAGGTTTCCCGACCGGTCTGAAATGGAGTTTCATCGCAAAACCTGAAGGTGTGCCCCGCTACCTTGTTTGCAATGCGGATGAATCAGAACCCGGTACATTCAAAGACCGATACCTGATGGAGTTCATCCCCCACCTGCTGGTGGAAGGCCTCCTTATCTCCAGCTTTGCATTGGGCGCCAACCGTGCCTATATCTACATCCGCGGCGAATACGCCTGGATTCCGGACATTCTTGAACAGGCCATTGCTGAAGCCAAAAACAAAGGCTGGCTGGGTAAGAACATTCTCGGCACAGGATTCGATCTCGAAATATTTGTACAACGTGGCGCCGGCGCTTATATCTGCGGTGAAGAAACAGCCCTGATAGAATCGCTCGAAGGTAAACGCGGCAATCCCCGCATCAAGCCTCCGTTCCCTGCTGTGAAAGGCTTATGGCAGTGTCCCACCGTGGTGAACAACGTGGAAACACTCGCTGCTGTTGTGCCCATCATCAACATCGGTGGTGATGAATATATCAAATACGGCACCGGCAAATCCACCGGTACCAAACTGATCTCCGCCTGCGGCAATATCAACAAACCCGGTGTATACGAGATCGAAATGAACATCTCCGTAGAAGAATTTATTTACTCCGATGAATACTGCGGCGGCATCAAAGGCGGTAAACGCTTGAAAGCCTGCATCCCTGGAGGATCTTCCGTTCCGGTATTGCCTGCCAACCTGCTGCTGAAAACTGCAAAAGGCGAAACCCGCATGATGACCTACGAAAGCCTGAATGACGGCGGCTTTGCCACCGGTTCTATGTTAGGTTCCGGCGGATTTATTGTGATGGATGAAGACCAATGTATTGTGCGCAACACACTCACGTTCGCCCGCTTCTATCACCACGAAAGCTGCGGACAGTGCAGCCCTTGCCGTGAAGGTACCGGATGGATGAAGAAAGTACTGCACAACATCGAGTACGGTAAAGGTAAAATGAGCGATATAGACCTGTTATGGGATATACAACGCAAAATAGAAGGTAATACCATCTGCCCGCTCGGCGACGCCGCTGCATGGCCGGTAGCAGCCGCTATCCGACACTTCCGCGACGAGTTCGAATGGCATGTGAAAAACCCGGATGAAGCAGTAACACGTAACTTCGGACTGGCACATTATGCAGATCCTATTCCCGTAGTTACTCCTGCGGCTGTATAGTTTGCTCGCAAAGACGCGTAAGTAGCGCAGAGAAGCAAAGATTTTTTTTCTGATTTGTTTAACCCAAAATATTTCATCCATGACAGAAAATGAAATCTCAAAGGAGATCGTAGACGTGTGCTATAATATTCATAAGCAATACGGCCCTGGACTATTTGAATCTGTTTATGAAGAACTGCTTACTTATGAAATTGAAAAGAGAAAATTGAAGGTGAGTAGACAGGAAGGCGTTAAATTGATTCATGATAAATTAATACTTGACAAAGCATTCAGGGCAGATTTGATTATTGAGAATAAAGTGATTATTGAGATTAAGTCAGTAGAGGAGTTAAAGGATTTGTATTACAAACAAGTACTTACTTATCTGAAGCTAACAGATTTGAGATTGGGATTACTGATAAATTTTAATGTCTCTTTAATAAAAAATGGAATCCATAGAGTAGTTAATAAGTTATAAAAATTATAAACTTTGCTTCTTTGCTCCCTTTGCGGACTTTGCGAGCAAAAAACAATACTAAGATGGCGGAGGAAAAGAAATTATTTAAGGTTACGATCGATAACGTCTCCGTGGAGGTTGAACCTGGTACTACTATACTCAACGCGGCCCGGAAGATAGGAGGAGATATTGTGCCGCCCGCAATGTGCTACTACTCCAAGTTGCAGGGCAGCGGCGGTAAATGCCGTACCTGCCTGGTTAAAGTAACTAAAGGCTCCGAAGCGGATCCGCGTCCTATGCCTAAGCTGGTTGCCAGCTGTCGCACCACGGTAATGGACGGCATGGAAGTAGCTAACATCACTTCCCCTGAAGTACAGGACGCCCGCAAAGGTGTGGTGGAATTCCTGCTGCTCAATCACCCGCTGGATTGTCCCGTGTGCGATCAGGCCGGCGAATGTGATCTCCAGAATCTGGGGTATGAGCATGGTGCAGACGCTACCCGCTACGAATTCAAACGAAGAACATTTGAAAAGATCGATATAGGCGATAAGATCAAACTGCACATGACACGTTGTATCCTGTGCTACCGCTGCGTTTTTACAGCCGATCAGATTACCGGCAAACGCGAACACGGTATCCTCGGCCGCGGCGATGCTGCTGAAATCAGCACCTACATCGAAAAATCCCTGGACAACGACTTTATCGGCAACGTCATTGACGTATGCCCGGTAGGCGCCCTCACCGATAAAACTTTCCGCTTCAAAAACCGCGTATGGTTCCTGAAACCAGTAGATGCACACCGCAACTGTGACAAATGCTGTGGTAAAACCGTACTGTGGATGCGCGGCGATGAAGTGTTCCGCGTAACCGCCCGTAAAGACAAATACGGTGAAGTGGAAGAATTTATCTGCGATACCTGTCGCTTCGATAAGAAAGATGTAAAAGACTGGACCATCGAAGGACCTCGTAAAATAGACCGTCAGAGCGTTATTTCTCAGGGACACTACGTAAATACTGTGAAACCGAAAGATCCGCTGGTAGATGTACTGGATGGCAGACAACCAAAACTGCTGTTCGACATCCACTCTACAAGTGAAGTGAACCGCCCGGGAATAGATCTGTCAAAGATCGATGGCCCCGCGCATTCCGATGATTTCAAAACACAAAAATCGTAATTCGTAATCCGTAATCGTAATTGGAGATGACGTTATTAAGCATAGACTGGTTGTTTATTATTGAAAAGGTACTGCTGATATCGGCAGTGCTGGTACTGTCACTGGTGGTGGCGATGTATTCCACATGGGGTGAAAGAAAGGTGGCAGCATGGATACAGGACCGTCTTGGTCCTAACCGTGCGGGTCCTATAGGATTGCTACAGCCACTGGCTGATGGTGGTAAGCTCTTCTTCAAGGAAGAGATCATTCCTACCAATTCAAGCAGGTTCCTGTTCATTCTCGGTCCTTCCATTGCTATGACAGTTGCCTGCATGACCAGTGCCGTTATTCCCTGGGGGGATACGCTCACCATCGCAGGCCGCAGCATTTCCCTGCAGGTCGCTGATGTGAACATCGGTATCCTTTTCATATTCGGTGTGATAAGTATGGGTGTGTACGGCATTATGATCGGAGGCTGGGCTTCCAACAACAAATACTCCCTGCTGGCTTCCGTGCGCGCCGCTTCACAGATCATTTCCTATGAGCTTCCTATGGGCCTGGCGCTGATCGCGTTGCTCATGCTTACCGGCTCACTCAGTCTGAAGGATATTGTGGAACAACAACGTCATGGCCTGTGGAACGTAGTATACCAGCCGCTTGGTTTCTTCATCTTCCTGGTATGCGCCTTCGCTGAAACGAACCGTGCGCCGTTCGATCTTCCTGAAGCAGAGAACGAACTGAATGGTGGTTATCACCTGGAATATTCTTCCATGAAACTCGGATTTTTCCTTTTCGCTGAATATATCAACATGTTTATCAGCTCTGCGCTGATGGCCACCATGTACTTCGGAGGTTATGCCTTCCCTTTCATGGATAGCCTGGGACTAAGCCCGAACATATTGACACTGCTGGGTTTCCTGGCGCTGTTCATTAAAATATTGTTGTTTATATTCTTCTTTATGTGGGTGCGCTGGACTGTGCCAAGATTCCGTTACGACCAGTTGATGCGCCTGGGATGGAGAGTATTGATCCCGCTGGCATTACTGAATATGCTGGTTACCGGAGCAGTGGTATTGATGCGTCAACATTAATTATTCATCTAAACTTAAATACACACCTCAGACGTGTGCTTTAAATAAAGCATTTACTATGCAAGCATTAACAAACAGGGCAAAAGCTGTAGACCGCAAACCAATGACCTTCATGGAAAGGTTATACGTTCCTGCTATTGCAAAGGGAATGGGAATTACGCTCAAACACTTGTTCCAGCGTAAGGCAACAGTAAGCTTCCCCGAGAAAAAACGTGAATTCAGCCCGGTATTCCGCGGACTGCATGTACTCAACCGCGACGAAGAAGGACGTGAAAGATGCACTGCCTGCGGGTTGTGTGCAGTTGCATGCCCTGCTGAAGCGATCACCATGGAAGCGGCTGAAAGAAAACCCGGAGAAGAGAACCTGTACCGGGAAGAGAAATATGCAGCTAAATATGAAATCAATATGCTGCGTTGTATCTTCTGCGGATTTTGTGAAGAAGCTTGTCCGAAGGATGCTGTGTATATGTCTGAAACCTTTCCTCCTTCCAATTATCAGCGTAAAGGGTTCATCTATGGGAAAGACGATTTGCTGATTCCTTTTCCGAAGGAGCAGGGTAAATAATTATTCACAGCACGTATAAGCTTAAAACAAAAGTCAAACATAGCAGAGATGGGAATGAGTATACAACAAATAATCTTCATGGTACTTTCGGTCATAGCCCTGGCTTCAGCGCTGGGAGTGGTGCTGAGCAAGAACCCGGTGACGAGTGTATTGTGCCTGATCGTGACCTTCTTTACCATAGCTGGACATTACATAATGCTGAACGCCCAGTTTCTCGCTGTAGTGCATATCATTGTATATGCGGGCGCCATCATGGTATTGTTCCTTTATGTGATGATGCTGATGAACCTCAATTCAGACGTGGAGCCCCAGAAGCGTAACTGGCTGAAATATGCCGGCGCTATCAGCGGCGGTGCACTGCTCGTAGTATTGGTAGCCGCCCTGCGCGATGCGAGCATGCCTGCACTCAGTACCGGAGCCACTGAAATAGGATTGATCAAAAACCTCGGACAGACACTGTTCAGACAGTATGTGGTACCTTTTGAAGTGAGCAGTATCCTGTTCCTGAGCGCCATGGTTGGTGCAGTGGTGATCGGTAAGAAAGACTGAGCAGGAACCCCGATGGAAATTCACATAATCACAAAATCTCAACATATTTTATGCCTGTACAATATTACATATTCCTGAGTATCGCCTTATTCTGTATTGGCGTTATGGGTGTATTGATGCGTCGTAACGCTATCATCATCTTTATGTGCATAGAGCTGATGCTGAATGCCGTAAACCTGTTGCTGGTAGCATTTTCCAAGATGTGGGCGGATGCCGGGAAAGTAGATGCAGGATCCGCACAATTGTTTGTATTCTTTATAATGGTGGTGGCAGCTGCGGAAGTAGCAGTGGGCCTGGCAATTATTACAATGGTCTACAGAAACACGCATTCTGTGGATATTAACATTCTTAACAGGCTGAAAAATTAATAATTCATTTCCCTGTAGATTATTAATTGTTTCGACATCGTAAATAGAATTGATAAATGATTAATCTAGTTTGGCTGGTGCCATTTTTACCATTATTGGGTTTTCTGATTAATGGATTGGGACGCAGATTTTTATCGAAGTCCCTGGTGGGATTTATCGGAAGCGGTACAGTGCTGGCTTCCTTCGTGGTAAGCTTATTGATATTCCTGCAGGTGAAAGCTCCCGGCTTTCAGGCGCAGGTAGTTCATCTGTTTAATTTTATCTCCGTTGGCAGTCTGCATATTCCTTTCGCATTCCAGGTAGACCAGCTCAGTGCTTTATTTCTCCTCGTAATAACCGGTGTTGGTACACTGATTCATATCTACTCTACTTCTTACATGCATGATGAAAGCGATGAGAGCTTTGCCAGGTATTTCGCATACCTCAATCTCTTCGTATTCTCTATGCTTATACTGGTACTGGGCGCCAACTATGTGATGATGTTCATCGGATGGGAAGGCGTAGGGCTCTGCTCTTACCTGCTCATTGGCTTCTGGTTTAAAAACACCAACTATAACAATGCTGCTAAGAAAGCATTTGTCATGAACCGTATCGGTGACCTGGGTTTCCTGCTCGGCATCTTCTTCATGATTATGCAGTTTGGTACTGTTACCTTCCCCGAAGTATTTTCAAAGGCTGCAGGCCTTGGCATGAATAACGGCATCCTGGCAGCAATCGCTATGCTGCTGTTTGTAGGCGCTATGGGTAAATCTGCACAGATACCCCTGTACACCTGGCTGCCTGATGCGATGGCAGGTCCTACTCCGGTGTCTGCCCTGATCCACGCGGCTACAATGGTTACTGCAGGTATCTATATGATCGCACGCAGCAACGTGATCTATACGCTGGCCCCATGCATTCAGATGGTGATAGCTGTTGTAGGATTGGCTACTGCACTTTTTGCTGCTTCCATCGCACTGAAACAGAATGATATTAAAAAAGTGCTGGCTTATTCAACAGTGAGCCAGTTGGGTTATATGTTCCTGGCGCTGGGCGTGGGTGCTTACTCAGCTGCTGTGTTCCACGTAATGACACACGCTTTCTTCAAAGCTTTGTTGTTCCTCGGTTCCGGCTCTGTGATCCACGCAATGGGAGGCGAACAGGACATCCGCAAAATGGGCGGTCTGAAAAAATACATGCCTACCACCAGCTGGACCTTCCTCGTGGGTTGCCTCGCTATTGCAGGTATACCGGGGTTCTCCGGCTTCTTCTCCAAAGATGAGATTCTGGCGCAGGCGTATGCCAACAATCCTGTACTATATGTACTGGGCCTCGCAGGCGCGTTAATGACAGCTTTCTATATGTTCCGCCTGTACTACATCACTTTCTCCGGTAAGTTCCGTGGTACGCATGAGCAGGAACACCACCTTCATGAAAGCCCTGCTGCTATGACGCTTCCGCTGATCATTCTGGCGGTACTGTCTGTATTCGGCGGTTATGTTGGCCTGCCGGAAGTATTCGGTGCCAAGAACATGCTGGCCGAATACCTGGCGCCTGTATTTGCTCCGTCTGCACCTTTTGCCGCAGAGCATCATCTCTCTCATGGGACAGAATGGATGCTGATGGGTATCAGCAGTGTACTCGTGATCGTATTCATTTTGCTGGCGCGTCAGAAATTTGCCGCTTATGAAGATACCGGTAAAGAAAATACGGGTCTTGCTAAAGTACTCGAAAACAAATGGTATATCGACGAATTGTATGATGCCGTGATCGTAAAACCGTTGCAGGAGCTGTCTCGCTTCCTCCGCGATACGATAGAGAAAGCCGGTATCGACAAACTGGTGAACGGTGTCGGCCGCGGTGTGCAGTGGGGTAGCCAGCAGGTCCGCCTGGTACAGAACGGACAGGTAGGGTTCTACATCTTTGCAATGGTGATCGGTATGATCGTTTTATTTGTGATCGGATTCTTATTATAAACCAATAGCGGAAGTTATAAGCGCAGATAAATTATGTTGACAGTTTTATTAATATTGATTCCTTTCGTTGCGGGCCTTATTGCATTTGGCCTGAAAGGGTCCGGGCCTAAGGTGCTGGGAATGGTAGCATCCCTGGTAACGGTGGCAGTAGCAATAGGAGCGGCATGCCAGGTGCATACTGCTCCCGGTAACCTCACGGTGGTTGCCAACTGGATACCTCAGCTGGGAAGTCAGTTCAGGGTTGGATTGGATGGAATGGGCAGCATGCTCTGTTTACTTACAGCAATAGCTTCTCTCCTGGTTTTTCTGACTATCAGTAACCGCACCTTCGAAAGACCAAACAGTTTTTACGGTTTGCTGCTTCTTTCGCAGGCGGGCCTGACCGGTGTATTCACTGCCTATGATGCCCTGCAGTTCTATATCTTCTGGGAACTGGCGCTGATACCGGTTTACTTCCTCTGCTCCGTATGGGGTGGTGAAAAACGTATAGCCGTTACTTTTAAGTTCTTCATTTATACTTTCCTCGGCTCACTGCTGATGCTGGTAGGTATTATCTACCTGTATTTCCAGACACCGGACCATTCTTTCAGCTGGACATCCTTCACTAGCTTGTCACTGAGTCTGGAAGACCAGAAATGGTTGTTCTGGCTGTTCTTCGTGGCATTTGCCATCAAGATGCCGGTATTTCCTTTCCATACATGGCAGCCTGACACTTACGAGCAGTCGCCCACTCCTGTAACCATGATCCTTTCTGGTGTAATGGTGAAGATGGGGCTGTTCGGTGTGCTCCGCTGGCTGATGCCTGTGCTGCCGCAGGGCGTAGCTATCTGGTCTGATGTAGCTATCCTGCTGTCTGTGATCGGTATTATCTATGCTTCCTGCATCGCAATGGTGCAGAGCGATCTGAAAAGGCTGATCGCCTATTCTTCCATCGCCCACATCGGTCTGATGTGTGCAGCTATTTTTGCGCATAACGAACAAAGCACCCAGGGTGTAATGATACAGATGTTCAACCACGGTATCAACATTATCGGATTGTGGATAATCGTAGAGATCATCCAGAACCGCCTTGGTGTGAAGAACATGGACCAGCTGGGTGGTATCGCCCGCAAAGCGCCGCGCATGGCCATCTTCCTGGTTATCATCAGCCTCGCCAACATCGGTCTGCCGCTTACTAACGGCTTCATCGGTGAATTCCTGATGTTCAGCGGCTTGTTCCAATACAATCATTGGTTTATGGCATTCGCAGGATTGGGTATTATCCTGTCTGCTGTTTATACGCTCAATATGATCCAGAAAGTGATTTTTGGAGAAGGCAATGCACTGACAGATACCACTACCGACATTCAGCCCGGCGAAGCCGTAGCACTGAGCATCGTAGTGATCATTATCCTGGTGCTTGGCGTATATCCGCAGCCAATGCTGGATCTGGTAGGTAAGGCGTTTTAGTATTTTGTTATTTGATTAGGTGGTTATTTTTCTATTTAAATAATCAAATAAGAAAATATTAAAATAAAAAAATTAATAAGGTTTTGTAACGCAACAATATGAATGCACTAATTTCTACTGCTTTATCGGGCGTTGTTCTGATGTTTGTCGGTTTATTTGTACGCAATAAGCAGCATATTAAATTTTTCGCGATAGCGGCCATCATTGTAGCATTTATTGCTAACCTGGTGCAGTACCCCTCCGTGGAGTTGGGCAGCTATACAATGTTTGGCATGATAGAAGTGTCCCGTTTCAGCGTGGTATTCAACGCTGTAGCACTGGGCGCTACCTTGCTGTATTTCCTCTTATCCGGCAGCGAATTTGAAAAAGTAGGAGACCATGTCGCCGATTATTTTGCGCTGATATTCTTCATCCTCGCCGGTATATCACTGGCTTCCACTTTCAGCAACCTGTTGATGCTGTTCCTTGCCATAGAGATTATGTCTATACCGCAGTACGTACTCGCAGGCAGCGATAGGAAAAGCCTGAAAGGCAATGAGGCTTCCCTGAAATATTTCCTGATGGGATCTTTTTCTACCGGCATCCTCCTGATGGGCATTGCCCTGATCTACGGTGCTGCCGGTACTTTCAATATCGTAGAGCTGGGCCTCGGCTCAGACAGCGTACATCCGTTAGCGTTATGCGGTATCATCCTGATGGCTTTTGCACTGGCATTTAAAGTGTCTGCAGTGCCCTTCCACTTCTGGACACCTGATGTATACGATGGCTCACCTACTGTATTCACCTCCTTTATGGCTACTGTAGTGAAGGCTGGTGGTTTTATCGCTTTCATGCGCATGTTCCATGTGAGCTTTGCAGGAGGCGCTATCAGCCACCACTGGACGCTGATCCTCTCCATCATCACTGCTGCAACACTACTGCTTGGTAACTTCAGTGCTGTGTTCCAGCAGAGTGTAAAACGTATGCTGGCATATTCCAGTATTGCGCAGGCAGGCTTCATGCTGTTTGCCGTGATAGCACTGAATGGTATGGCTACGCAAGGTATCATCCTGTATGCCGCTGCTTACAGTATCGCTACCATCGGTGTTTTCGCAGTACTGCTTAAACTAAAAGATTATACTTTCGAAGGTTTCAACGGGCTTGCCCGTAAACAACCGCTGTTGGCTTTTGCTGTTGCGGTATTCCTTTTCTCCCTGGCAGGTATCCCGGTAACAGCTGGCTTCTTCGCGAAGTACTTCGTACTGGCTGCCGCCATTCAGCATGGCCACCTGCTCTGGTTGGTGATCGTTGCCGTACTGGGCGCTGCTATCAGCGTATACTACTACTTCCGCGTGATCATGGCGATGTATTTTAAACAGGGCGAACCTGAAGTGGAAAATGTTTCCGGCGGATTCAAAATTGCATTGATACTGGCTGTAGTGCTGGTACTGGTGCTGGGGTTGTTCCCAAATATCCTGCTCTGCTGGTTGTAAAATAACTTCAATAATTGGGTTAGCCTTCAGCTGTCAGCATTTAAATATTATTATTTAAAGCTGATGCCTGAAGGCTAACTTTTTTATGCCCTTATCTGCCGTTCATAAAAAATTGACTGTGCGAACCAATGATATTATCCTAACTTTAGGAGTAACCCTTATATATGCGTTTTCTGGATATTTTTTCTCTGGCATACCGTTCTGTGAGTGGCAATAAGCTTCGCACCGGTCTTACTGTTTCTATTATCGCCGTAGGTATCACCGTGCTGGTGGGTATTCTCACTGCCATCGACAGCATGAAGAACAGCATTTATTCCAGCTTTGCTATGATGGGCGCCAACAGTTTCTCCATCCGCAGCCGTGATATGCAGATCCGCTTTGACGACGGCAATGAAAACGCCACCAAAGGCAATAAGAATGTCAAGAAGAAAGTAAAAAAATCAAATAGCAATAAGCCTATTCTCTACCAGGAGGCTGTCCGCTTCAAAGAGAACTACAAGTTTCCAGCTACAGTAGGCATCTCTTTCAGAGCTAGTGGCATTGCTACCGTGTATAAAGACGATAAAAAAACCAATCCCAATGTGCAGGTAATTGGCGGAGATGAAAACTACCTGGAAATATCCAACTACGAAATTTCCGATGGCCGCAACCTCAATGCACTGGATGTACAGTCTGGCCGTAACGTGGCCGTACTGGGCCATGATGTTGCCCTGAAGTTGTTTGGCAAGAACCTGAAGAATGTAGTGAACAGTAGTATCCGCGTGGGTGATATTCGCTACCGCGTAATTGGTGTAATGACATCAAAAGGCAGCAGTAATCTTATGAGTGCCGACAATGTGGTAATCACTTCTGTCAATAATACCAGGAGGATTTTCAACAGGCCCAATGCCACTTACCAGATAAGCATTGCCGTAAAAGATATTAAACAAATGGATGCTGCGCAGGGTGAAGCGACCGGTACCTTCCGCGTTATCCGCGGACTGACTGTTGATGAAAGAGACAACTTTGTTCTCAACAAGAGCGACAGTATCGCAGAGATGCTCTTCTCGAGTCTGAGCAAGGTGAATCTTTTTGCCATCGTTATTGCATTTATTACGCTTTTTGGCTCAGCCATCGGGTTAATGAATATCATGCTTGTTGCAGTAGCGGAACGTACCCGCGAAATAGGCGTTACCAAAGCATTGGGCGCCATCGGTGAAGTGATCCGCAAACAGTTCCTGTATGAAGCCATCATCATCAGCGTAATGGGCGGAGTGATAGGCGTATTCATGGGTATGTTGCTGGGTAACATCGTATCCCTACTCTTAAAGACCACGTTTATAGTGCCCTGGCTCTGGATATTGATTGGTGTCAGTCTCTGTGCTGCTGTAGGGCTTATTTCCGGTATATATCCCGCTTTCAAGGCATCCAAGCTCGATCCTATTATAGCACTGCGCTACGAGTAAGCGCATTTGCAGTTTTTTCAGATATTTTCTCGCTGGCTATTTCGTTTCCGGTAAAAGATTTCTATCTTATACAGGTAATTCGCTTCTGTTTATCAACCAGAATACGGTATATCGAAACCACGTAGTCTGAAAAACTTTCCATGCTATGCCCTTATTGATCGTAGTAGCTGCTATCATTTTGTTAGTGTTGCTTGTTACCTGGTGCCGTTTGAATACTTTCCTTTCTTTTCTGATTGTATCACTACTGATGGGACTTGCGCTGCATATGAAGATTGCAGACATCACGCAGTCCATACAAACCGGTATCGGTAAAACACTTGGCTCACTGATTGTCGTGATTGTGTGTGGCAGTATGCTGGGGAAGCTGGTAGCTGAAAGTGGCGCCGGACAACGTATTGCAGGCGGACTAATGAAATTGCTTGGACCGCGTTATATACAATGGTCGCTCATGATTACCGGCTTCGTAGTGGGTATTCCCTTGTTTTACAATATTGGCTTCGTGCTGATGGTGCCGCTGATTTTCACAGTAGCAGCACAAACAAAACTGCCGGCCGTTTATCTGGGCATTCCCATGCTGGCATCTTTGTCCGTTACACATGGTTATCTGCCGCCGCATCCTTCTCCTACAGCATTGGTACAGCAGTTCCATGCTAATATAGGACTTACATTATTGTACGGTATTATACTGGCGGTACCAGCTATTGTGCTGGCCGGTCCTGTGTTTTCGCGTTTTCTGAAACATTATAAAACCTCGCCGTCGCAGATGTTTGTGGCGCCCCCCTTACCGGAAGAGCAGCTACCTGGAATGGTGGCCAGTTTGTTTGCTGCGTTATTGCCGGTGTTATTACTGGCGGTTACTGCAATGATTAAGTTATGGGTGAAGGAAGATGAATTCGTATATCATCTTGCATCCTGGCTGGGAGATCCGCTGATAGTGATGTTACTGGCTGTGCTGAATGGAATGTATCTGCTGGGATTGAGAAGAAAGCTACCCGTGAAAAAAGTGATGGGTATCATGGATGACGCCGTGCGAGATGTTTCCGTAATCATATTGGTTATAGGCGGTTCTGGCGCACTGACCCAGTTACTGCATGATAGCAAGGTGAATGACTATATAGCCATGACACTGAAAAATATGCACCTGCATCCATTGCTGCTGGCCTGGGGAATTGCCGCTATTATTCGCGTGTGCATCGGTTCTGCTACTGTAGCAGGGCTGACAACAGCCTCCATCGTCGCGCCGGTGATTGTAGCTTCCGGCGTGAACCCCAACCTGATGGTACTCGCCACCGGCGCAGGCAGCCTGATGTTTTCACATGTGAATGATGCAGGCTTCTGGATGTTCAAGGAATACTTTAACTTGTCTGTGAAAGACACGATCAAAACCTGGTCGGTAATGGAGACCATCGTTTCTGTAACCGGTCTCGTCGGCACTTTGATCCTCAGTATGATTATATAACGTAAACGAATAAACGAAATGACACCAACAGAAAGATTCAAAGCGCTGGGGCTGAACCTGCCACCGGCTCCCGCTCCGCTGGGAGTGTATAAACCACTGCTGATAGATGGTAAGCATGTGTATGTATCAGGCCACGGAACAGTAAAGGATGATAAAAGCCTGATCATTGGTCGCATTGGCCAGGATATGGATATGGAAGCCGGGAAGCTGGCTGCACAACAGGTAGGACTGGCCATTCTTTCCACATTGGTAACCAATCTGGGTAGCCTGGATAAAATCAAAAGAGTAATCAAAGTGTTGGGAATGGTGAACTGTACACCTGACTTTGAGCGTCATCCATACATCATCAATGGTTGTAGCGAACTGTTTGCAAAAGTGTGGGGAGAGGAAAATGGAATAGGCGTACGCAGTGCCGTCGGTATGGGATCTTTGCCGGATAATATTCCTGTGGAGATTGAAGCACTCTTCGAACTGGCATAACATCGTTTTATCACTGACGAACACATTTTTAAAATGGAATGGTATCAGCTTACAAACGAGGGCCAGATAGACTCTCCGGCTATTGTCGTGTATAAGAACAGGATAGAGGAGAATATCGGTCTGCTGAAGACGATGATAGACGATGTACAACGGTTACGCCCACATGTAAAGACCTGTAAAATGGCCGAAGTAGTGAGGCTGATGTTAGATGCAGACATTCGCCGGTTTAAATGTGCAACCATAGCCGAAGCAGAAATGCTGGGAATAGCTGGTGCAGAAGATGTGTTGCTGGCCTATCAGCCGGTAGGCCCTAAGATAGTGCGCCTGTTGGAACTGGTACAGAAATATCCTGCCACTACCTTTTCCTGTCTTACGGATAACCTGGATGCGGCAACAGCCATCAGTAATGTTTTTCATGGTCAACATTCATTGCGCGTCTATCTCGATCTGAACGTAGGTATGAACCGTACCGGTATCAAACCAGGAACACATGCGCTTGCGCTTTACAAGCAGTTGCATGAGTTGCCTGGTTTGCTGCCTGTGGGCCTGCATGCCTATGATGGTCACATCCATGAAACAGATATGACTATACGAAAGGAAATTTGCGACGCTGCCTACGCACCGGCAGAACAACTGTGCGATGATATTGTAAAAGTTGGCCTTCCGGAACCCGCTATCATTGCAGGCGGATCGCCCACCTTTCCGATACATGCCGCCAGGAAAAATATCCAGTGCAGCCCGGGCACTTTCGTATTCTGGGATTGGGGTTACTCCAGGATATTACCGGAGCAGCCTTTCCATGTGGCGGCGCTGGTAGTCACCAGGGTTATCTCTGTCATCGATAAAGAGCGCTTATGCCTCGATCTTGGACATAAATCCATTGCTGCCGAAAATCCACAACCACGTGTGCATTTCCTCAATGTACCGGAAGCACAGCCTGTGTCGCAAAGTGAAGAACATCTCGTGGTAACGGTACCCGATACCGCTGCATATCCGATTGGCGCCGTGTTTTACGGCATGCCATTACATATATGCCCCACCGTTGCCCTGTATGAAAAGGCATACGTGGCAGCCAACAATGCCTGCTATGCCAACTGGCGCATCGTTGCCCGCGACAGGCAAATTATTATCTGAAAAAGCCCGTATTATGTTTGCAATAGATGCACACCTGGATCTGAGCATGAACGCCATGGAATGGAACCGTAACCTACGGTTACCCATAAACGAAATCAGGGAAAGGGAGAAAGGAATGTCTGACAAACCCGACCGGGAAAAAGGTGTCGTATCGTTTCCCGAATTGCGCAAAGGTAATATCGGGCTTGTTGTAGGCACACAGATCGCCCGGTTTGTGGCGCCCGATAACCCGCTGCCCGGATGGTTTTCACCGGAACAGGCCTGGGCGCAGACACAAGGACAATTGGCCTGGTACAAAGCAATGGAGCAAGCCGGTGAGCTCGTACCAATTACAGACCTGACATCTCTCGAAAACCATCTTACCAGATGGAATGACAGGAATCCTGATGATCATAAACCTATTGGTTACATCCTCAGCCTCGAAGGCGCAGACTCAATCGTTGATGTTTCTTATTTGCAACGGGCGTACGAAAACGGATTGCGTGCTGTGGGCCTTGCCCATTATGGCCCCGGACGTTATGCACAGGGAACTGACGCTACCGGTGGTCTTACAGCAGCCGGTCGTGAGTTGCTGAAGGAAATGCAACGCCTGAACATCATTATGGACGCCACTCATCTTTGCGATGATAGCTTCTGGGAAGCTATGGATCTTTTTCAGGGACATATATGGGCCAGTCATAACAACTGCCGCGCCCTGGTGAATCATAACCGCCAGTTCAGCGACGAACAAATAAAGCTGCTGGTATCTCGCGGTGCCGTTATCGGCGGCGCGCTCGACGCATGGATGATGGTACCCGGATGGGAGAGAGGCGTGTCAGATCCGAAAGCAATGAATTGCTCCCTCGATGTAATGATCGATCACCTGGATCATATCTGCCAGATTGCCGGAAATGCCCTGCACATCGGCATTGGTTCAGACCTCGACGGCGCCTTTGGTAAAGAACAAAGCCCTTATGATCTTGAAACAATCGCCGATCTGCAGTCTATTCCTGAAAGATTAAAAAAACGCGGATACAGTGATGAAGACATTACCAATGTAATGCATGGCAACTGGCTGCGATTCCTGCGCAACGCATGGAAATAACCGCATTAATAGTACAACTGTGTTAATACATTTGTCTCATCCGGTAGCTTCGGTTTCTGGCCAAGAAATTCTGTGTATTGTGTCAGCGTCAGTAGTGGCTTGAGTCTTGTGTGCAGCCCGTTTTGCATGCTGTTCAGCTTAGTGCGGTAAGCAGTTTCATTGCTGTGTTGCAGTGATTGTATGTTAACCCGCTGATGCAGGTAACCGGAGATGATGGAAAGCAACTTTGGCTTTTGTTTATCTGTCAGCAACAATGTTTTATCCAGCTTGCTGACGATAGAACTGGCGGTGCCTTCCACATTCATGGCCGGGGTCTGAAAGGGGCTGACGGCAAGTAGTGTACTGCTGGCAGCTGAGATAAGCAGGAGGGTAAGCAGCTTTTTCATAGTGGCGTGGACGATTTTGGTTTACGGCTATCTAGCTATATTAAATATACTAAATAGCCGTAAATAATCCGCCATTACTGCATCACCAGTTTCACATGGCGGTTGATCTCATGATCCGTTTTGTCATAGGATCTGTATTCTGCAAGAATGGTATTATTATCGATCCAGAATGTTTTACCCGGTCCCCAGTCTTCTATCAATGCTTCTCCCACTGGTTTGATCACATCATTTTCCAGTTTGAATAACTGAAAGCCATTGGGATCGAATCCTGCCACCATGTCGAGGTTGGCGCAAAGGAGGTATTTCCTGTCTGGTGAAACAACCGGTGCTGACCAGGTGATCAGTGTATCACCGTTCTGTTGATTGATCAGTTCATACCCTTGGGCTTCATATAAAGAGAGGAACAGCCCTTTACGGTGAATGTCCGCATAGTTACGATCATAAGAGTAACGGACGTAATCATCGCCGTCGGAATCTACGTTCGTGCGTGTCAGCTGTAAACCATTGGCCAGTTTAATGTGAAGACTGTTGCCTTCGCGGATAATATCCTTGTCATGCGCCAGGAGGTTACTTTCGCTGGTATCCGGATCTGGTTTGGCGTATTTGTCAAATTCTGCTTTATCAATATAATAAGCAAAGAAGGTAACATTGCCTATTTGTACAGTATCCATTGGAGTGGCTGCAGGAGCTGCTTTGGGGGCTGGTACTGCGGTAATGGAATCGTTGGCGGTGGTGTTGGTATCAGGCTGGGATTGATTGCAGGCTGAGACGACAGCTGCCGTGACGGCTAACAGGAATAATGGCCTTAACATAGTAAGAGATTTTAGGGAAGCAAAGGTATATAATATAAATTGCTGTGGATGATTATCCGGGAAGCCTTTCCCCATCTGCTTTAGAGAGGGTGAAGTAAAGTAGGTAGCCAAAGAACAGCCCACTGATGTAACCTGCAAGATGTGCTACGTTGTCAATGCCCACAGAAAAAAATGCAACAGCGAAACTAAGCACTGTGAACAACCCGATATACACCAGGAAAGCTTTCCTGGCGGCAGGACGGAAGAGTGTAGTGGTCAGCAGCGCAAGGAACACGCCATACAGCCCGAATATGGCCCCTGAAGCACCTACGCCGACAACGCCCTTATGAACGTAAATACTCGCATAATTGGCGATAAGCCCCGTGAATGTGTAGGCAATTGCGAGCCTGATTATGCGCAGTACCGGTTCCAGGAACATGCCGGCAATAAACAGCCCTGCCATATTGGTCAGCAGATGCCATAACCCGGCATGCAGAAACATGCTGGCAAACAAGCGCCAGTACTGTCCATGCATGGTAAGCGGCCAGTAGTTGGCTCCGCATTGAACCAACAGTTCTCCGTCATCCTGCCATATATCCATTCCCGTTAGTAAGAGGAGAAAAAATATAATCACATTCAATGTAATCAGCAGCAGGGTAAAAGGCATTCTCCGAAGCCGTGCAATAATATCCATTCATTAAAAGGTACGTATTATTCCTGAATAAGGGGGAATGTACCCGGTATCATTCATATGCATAATCCAGCCTCACATGCGTGTCAGAAGCAAGCTTGGTCCATCCTTCCGTATGAAGGTGCACATAGGTTTCTTTCGGGTAGCCGTTACTGTTATAGGCGTAGGAAAACTGTAAGGTGGAGTGACGGAGATACTCCTGTGAATACCCTTTACAGGTCGATTTTTCTTTCTCTTCCAATTTTATAAGGAAAGGATTATGGGTACTGAGATGCATCAGTATATATTCCATGCTTACAAAAGGGCCTGGGGCAGGAACCGGCGTAATACCAGGCCCCAGCACAAGATTGTTGATAATCGGCTGCAAAGGATTGAGGGAATCTTCCCATTCATAACTGGCGCTCCGGTAAAAGATGCTGGTATCTTTATCGGTGCCGGTAACCGTATCGGCGCAAAGATTTCTCCAGTCCATGTTCCCATCTTTATTATAGCTCCAGCTGCTGACCTGGGAGGAGTCTGAGCATTTCATGGCAACGGGCAGCCCCCTTTCCCAGTTGATGCTTACCGTATGTGCTGGCTCATTTGCTTGTCCGGAATACGCTATGGTTGAAATGTTCCCATCTTTATCCCATGATTTTACAACGGCCTGCCGGAGGACCTGTTTGCTACAGCCATTCCTGTGCACAGTTGTCATGCCTGCCAGGCGGTTAGAGCTGTCATATGTGTAAATGGTGGTATTCGTATCAAGTGCTCCGTTATGTTTTACCAGCTCCACCAGATGCCCGGCTTTATCATAACGGAAAGTATATTGCGGAATGGTATCGCCGTGAATGGTAATGGCCGTAAGATGCGCTGTCTGCTTATTGTTCCGGGTGGAACAGGCGCTGATCAGGATGGGTATCAGAAGGGCGTAAAGGTATTTTTTCATATCCTGGAAAATGTACAGATATGAAAGTAAAAAAAAATCCCGGACTGATGACAGCCCGGGATTTTTCTTATCCGATTAACGGAATATTACTCAGACACCACTTCAAATTCCATTTCGGTTTCGTTGCCTTTACCGAAATCGAGGCGTGCTTTGTAAGTACCTAATTCTTTCACATCATCCAGGATGTGGATACGGCGACGGTCAATTTCATAACCTTTCTGCTCTTTAATTGCGCGGGCAATCTGAACACCAGTTACGCTACCGAAGATCTTACCGGAAGTACCGGTTTTAGCGCCAATTTTAACAGGAGATGCTTTCAGCACTTCCACAACTTTTGCGATCTCAGCCAGCAGTTTCTCTTCTTTCACTTTCTGCACTTTCAGGCGTTCCTGCAGTTGCTTCAGGTTAGAAGGACTAGCTTCTACTGCAAACTTCTGGGGAATCAGGAAGTTCCTGGCGTAACCGTTTTTTACGTTAACCAGTTCATTCTTCTGACCCAGGTTATCTACGTCTTGTATTAAGATAATTTGCATAACTTCTTACTTTAAAAGGTCAGTAACATAAGGCAATAAAGCCATTTGACGAGCTTTCTTAATAGCCTGGGCTACTTTACGCTGAAATTTCAGGGAGTTACCTGTAATACGGCGGGGCAACATTTTACCCTGATCGTTCAAAAATTTCTTCAAAAACTCACCGTCTTTGTAATCTACGTACTTGATGCCCATTTTCTTGAAACGGCAGTATTTCTTCTGACGTTTCTCGGTTTTTACGGCTGTTAAGTACTTAATTTCTTGTTTTTTTGGTTTAACTGCCATAATAATTAAGCTTCAGTGGTTTTAGATTCAGCATTCACGCCATGCCTTTTACGGTTGTTGTACTCAACTGCATTCTTGTCGAGCGCAGTAGTCATGTGGCGTAATACATTTTCATCACGGTTGAGCTGGATTTTCAGCTTCTCATTGAGGTCGGATGGCGCACTGTATTCCAGAACCAGATACATTCCTGTAGTCTTTTTCCGGATAGGATACGCCAGTGATCTTAATCCCCAGGGATTTTCGTGCGTTACATCTCCGCCGTTATCTTTAATGATATCGACGAATTTTTTCTGAGCCGCTTTGTAATCGTCTTCAGAAAGCACAGGGGTAAAGATCACCATCAATTCGTAGTTCATAATTCCCTGTTTAAATTGGTTTAAATAAAAAAAATTGGACCGCAAAGATACTGAACTATTCTTAATCTGGTGAGAAATCCGGAAAATAGATTTACAAAATTTGAGATTTTACAATTTTTAGATTTTATCTATTGATTCTGATAAGATAAATATATTATGTAATTTTTTATTTTTAAAGCCCTAAGCCCCTCCTGTTTCTGCAACAAAAAGGGCTGACCTTTTGGTCAGCCCTGGTTTCGCATGGTATCTCAATTAAGATCAGTGGTTAACTACAATCTTGCTGACCTGTACCTGGTCACCCGACTGGACTCTCAGGAAATATATGCCACCCGGCAGATCGCCTATTTCTAGCGTACGGGCATTCCTGCCTTTGATAAGATCCGTTTTGCCCTGGTACCTGATACGTCCCTGAAGATCTATCAGCTGTACGCCGGCTGGACCGCTCTTGCTCCATTCGATCCAGTATTGCAGCTGATGACCGAATATGCACCACAATAATCTCAACCACAGATCTCTGTCAATCACCCAAACTGGTCTTATCTCGCTGTATTTCACACTGCCATCCAATGAAATGATTTTCAGCCTGTAAACAGAGAAGCCTGGCCATGGCCGCTCGTCATATGCCAGGTAGTCAGAAGCTCCACTGGTGCTGCCATGTGCGGTAATGGTATCCACCGGTACAAAAGTGCGTGAATTGCGGGAACGCTCTATGACAAAGGAAGAACTGTTGATTTCATAAGGCGTATTCCAGGTAAGCTGTACTTTGCCGCCATCGGATTTAGCTGTAAAACCTTTTACTGGCAAAGGATTAGCCAGTATACGAAGATCGTAGCGGCTCAGTACCGGGTAATGGTCTGTGGTAGTAGTACCATAACCGCTCACCAGTTTGGCCACTTCCATACGGATGCTTGCAGATCCCGGCAGGTAAGCTACCCCGGTTTCATTGGACGCAATCACATTATCAATCACAGAGCCGAAACTTACAGTAGATCGCTGTCCTGCAATACTCAGTGGTAATGTCAGCGGTTTATAGTTCACCGTGTCACTGGTGAAGTCAATGTAAGAGGTGGTAGTATCCGGCGCTCTTTCTATAGTAATGGTCTTGTTAAGATCATCATTGAAATCGCCGAGCATGATAATATTGCTATACGGATACTCTGCATCCAGTGTGTCTTTCAACTCTTTCAGTCCATTTTTGCGCCTGTCCCACGAAACCAGTTTCTCCGCTTTGGTACCAGTATTGGCCTTGGCGTGGAGCAGCAGGAACCGGATCTTGGCGGAATCACTTTCCAGCCTGGCTGTGGCTTCCAGCATATAAGGGAAACGGCCGGATGACCAGTTGTAATAAGCAGTGTTGCCGCCACCTTTACGTAATACGCCATAGGTGTTGATCTTCCTGATCACAGATGTCTTGTAAACAAACGCCAGTTTCTGAGCGCTTACGTAATCTACATCGGTAATGCTGTCAGCATAAGAACCGAAATCAGATAATACATAACTGTAACCGGGTAGCTGACTTACTACGGTTTTGAACCTTGCGGTATCTACTACTTCTGCCAGCGCAAATATGTCGGCATCCAGTTTTTTCAGGATAGTTGTTACATTGGCCTGCTGCAGACTGTCGTTATCTGGGCTTTGCTCAGGGCTGCCGAACCACTCAATATTCCAGTTCACCACTTTCAGCGAACGCAGCGAAGTACCTGATAACGCAATATGGCTGTCTGTAAAACCGGGAGCAGTGAAGCTTACATGGCCGCTTTGCGCCTGGTTGGCTGCTGTCGGTGCAAACCTTACCCAAACACGTTGCGGACCAGCGTTTAATGTTGAAAGAGAAACAATGGTTTGATTGCTGTAGCTGCTGCTGTCCTGCGATACCTGGAAACCGGTTGGCACATTAACCTTCAGGTCCCCGGTGAAGTCATTGGCCCAGAATGCAATAGCCTGGGGAGCCGATTGCTGTCCGGCTTTCACATAATCAAAGTCCAGCGCAGCCGGGCTGCTGTTAAGCGTGGGTGCAGGGGCAGCAGTGGTATCTTTTATGCCAAAATCATCGATTGTCCAGCGGGCTGCCTGCAAGGAAGGCGAAGATGTGTATACAAATGCGATATAAACGCTGCCCTGCTTAAACGCAGCGAGATTGATGCCATCAGAAGCTTTCCACACATCGCTGGCAGCATCCGGGAAACGTCCGTTGATAGTTGTCCATGTAGCCAGACGCGG
Organism: Chitinophaga sp.; assembly: GCF_035538455.1. Taxonomy (GTDB): domain Bacteria; phylum Bacteroidota; class Bacteroidia; order Chitinophagales; family Chitinophagaceae; genus Chitinophaga. Next base: position 11,113 of record NZ_DATLKJ010000276.1, on the reverse strand, counting down.
ATCGCCGCTACCACTGTAATCTGTAGATACTTTCAGTGTCAGTGCAGGGCCTGTAAATGCCGTACGGCTGCTGAAATGTAACAGCGGGAAACTGAATGCTGTGAAGTCAAAAGCCGGAGAGATAAGCCAATCTTCATTTTCAATGGCACTGCCACTGAAACCATTTATCTGCACGCCGTTACTGTTATTTTGTCCGAATGTAGTGCAAGCCCATACCTGCGCACCACTCACGCTGTACTGCATGAAGCCGCTGCTAAGCTGACTGTTGCCACTGGGCGTACAGTTGTTGAAGTTGAAATTCAGTTCCTGTTCGCCGGTAGCAAACTGCCATTGCGCAGTATCGCTGATACCTGCGAAATCATTGTCAGACAGGTCCTTTACGGCGCCGCTGTCTACGGTGATATAATAATGTCTATGAGGTTGCAGCAGCTTTTTCAGAGAAAGTATATTGTTCCTGATCTGGATAGCTGCATTGTTTACCGCAAAGGTATCTGTAATGTGGCTGCTGGTATTGTGCAGCAGGATATTACCGTTGCCGGCTTTTATGTTTTCGCTGAAGGTTATACTGATGTCAGTGGCTGGAGATACACTGTCTGCACCATTGGCAGGAACCAGGCTACTGACGGTCGGAGGGGTCAGATCTACACCGCTGCCGCCAGCCTGAATGTTATCTACTGCAAAACTGGGTCTGGAGCCGGCTCCTCCGATCTGGCGGTTTACCCAGCGCAATTGTACCAACGCCTGGTTGTTACAGGCTGCCGGTAATACGACGGATTTTGTAACAGATTGCTGGGGCAGCGTAACACCAGAAGTACTCTGATTAACAGTATTGTTCTGGTATTCTGTTCCGGCGATAGTAGTGAAGTTTCCGGTACTGCCAACCCTATACTGCAATACTGCTTCATTGATGCGCGTATTGGAGGCACTGTCATAAGGATTCCTGATAGTCATTACGTCATAGCTCACGGTGATGTTGATCTGGCCGGAAGTTTTGAGCGCCAGCACCAGCGAGTTATCTGCGCTGCCGCTGTTAAGGAAGCCCAGCTTGCCAGTGTAGTTATAAGCACCGTTGGCTGTAGAAGATGCACTGCCATTGGCTATCAACGGTTTGTCCGATGTAGGTGGCAGAACGTTGAAGTTTCCCGAAGGCGAACCACTGAGGAGCCAGCCCTGCCATCCGTCAGGATATACCGTGGACGAAGCAGGTAGCGCATCAAAGCTTTCCTGGTAGGGAAGCGGCCGTGGTGCCGGATTAGTCTGAGCTTGCGCCCAGTGACAGTAAAGGGAAATGAATAAAAAAGAGAGTAGCGTTTTTTTCATAGACGGCTTTTGGTTAGAAAAATGGGGTGTTAATTATTGCTTAAATCTACAAAATTGTAATAGCCTGATCCCCGTTTTACAATGAATTATTTGTTAATTGAAGATATTGTCAACTTGTCAGCCGGATAAGTGCTGGCATACCCTTTGAAAATCATCAACAAAAATCAGATAACCGATGCAAAAAGGCGCAATCCGTGTTCAAACGGAAAATATCTTCCCCATCATCAAAAAATTTCTGTACTCAGATCATGAAATTTTTATCCGCGAACTGGTAAGTAACGCGGTAGACGCCACCCAAAAGTTGAGAACCCTGGCCAGCGTAGGAGAGTTTAAAGGAGAGCTTGGAAACATTGATATTGAAGTAAGACTGGATAAAGAGAAAAAGACAATCACTATTGCGGACCATGGCGTGGGCATGACTGCTGAAGAAGTGGATAAATATATTAACCAGGTTGCATTCTCCGGCGCAGAAGAATTTCTGAAGAAGTATAAAGGACAGGAAAATGGTACCAATATCATTGGCCATTTCGGTCTTGGTTTCTATTCCTCTTTCATGGTGAGCAGCAAGGTAGAGATCTTTACCAAATCCTGGAAGGAAGATGCCGCAGCAGTTCGCTGGGAATGCGACGGCAGCCCCGAATATGAACTGGAAGAAGTTACCAGGGAAGACAGAGGCACCGAAATCGTTATGCACATTAACGAAGAAAGTGAAGAGTTCCTGGACGAAGGCCGTATCCGTTCTATCCTCCAGAAGTTCTGTAAATTCCTTCCGGTTCCGGTAAAGTACGAAGGTAATCAGATCAATAATACCAATCCCGCCTGGACCAAGAAACCGAGCGAACTTACCACAGAAGATTATCAGAACTTTTACAAAGAATTATATCCTTTCGCAGAGGCTCCGCTGTTCTGGATTCACCTCAACGTTGACTACCCCTTCAACCTCACAGGTATCCTCTATTTCCCGAAGATTACCAAGAGTTACGAAATACAGAAAGACAAGATCAACCTGTATTCCAATCAGGTGTACGTAACGGATGAGGTGAAAGATATTGTTCCTGAATTCCTCATGCTGCTGCATGGTGTGATAGACAGCCCGGATATTCCGCTGAACGTGAGCCGTAGCTATCTGCAGGGTGACCCTAATGTGAAGAAGATCAATGCACACATCACCAGGAAAGTAGCCGACAAACTGGATGAAATGTTCCGTAATGACCGTAAAGGTTTTGAAGAGAAATGGGAATCCATCGGCCTGTTCGTGAAATATGGTATGATGACGGATGATAAGTTCCTGGATAAAGCCAATAAGTTCCTCCTGCTCGAAAACGTGGATGGCGGCATTTTCTATACACAGGAAGAATATCGTACCGCTGCTGCTGCCCTGCAAACCAATAAAGAAGATAAATTGGTGGTGCTGTATGCTACTAACCCTGTGCAACAGGATAGCTATGTACAGGCAGCAAAAAACAAAGACTTTACCGTAGTGAAGATGGAAACACTGGTGGATGCCGCTTTCATTAACAACATCGAGATGAAGTGGGATAAAGTACAGTTCACACGTGTAGATGCAGATATTGCTGATAATCTGATCGATAAGGCCGAGAACACTACTACGGTGTTGTCTGAAACACAGGAAACAACGCTGAAAGACATCTTCACCGCACAGGTGAACCAGCCCAATATCAAAGTAGAAATGAAGGGACTCAGCGCTGAGGCACAGCCGGTTATTGTAACCCGTCCTGAATTCATGCGCCGTATGAAAGATATGGCAGCTATGGGCGGCGGAGGTATGAACTGGTATGCAGCTATGCCTGATGAGATCAATATGACCGTAAATGCCAACCACCCTGTTTACCTGAAGATCCTGGACGAGAAAGATGCTATACGTCAGGAAAAACAGGTGAAAAACCTGGCTGATCTTGCACTATTGTCACAGAACCTGCTTACAGGCGCAGACCTCACTGCGTTTGTTAACAGAAGTGTTGAACTGCTGGCTGACGAAAAAAAATGATATAACCATACATAAACGATATTTTATTTACTGTTTTTTGTTTTCTTTGTGGCAGAACACTGCCTGCAAACCAAAACAGGATGCAGGAATAAAATATCACGAAAATCCCTCGGTTTGTAATCCGGGGGATTTTCTTTTTTGTGTAGTTATATGAAAAAAAGAAGAATTAAGTTTTTTGTTCATACGCTTGCGCTTTGCGCACTGGTATTACTCGCCTGTTCCAAATCAGGCACTTCTAATCCTGCGCCGTCACCCGGTGATAGTACCAATCCGGTATCCCCTTATCCGGAAGGTATTTCAACCCAGAAAACTGATACTAAAGGCGGCAACGTGAGCGATTACCTGCTTTATATTCCGCCTGGATATAATGAAAAGAAGAATTACCGCTGGCCGGTAGTTTTTTTTCTGCATGGTGTAGGAGAGATGGGGAGTGATGTTAATGTACTGAGAGAAGCAGGACTAATGAAAGTGGCTGCGGGGAAACCTTTTATCATAGTTGCACCGCAATGCCGTAAGGGTTGGTGGAATCCTGCTGTACTGGAATATCTTTACAAAGAAGTCAGGAATAAATACAACGTGGATACCAATCGTATTTACCTTACAGGAATGAGTATGGGTGGCTATGGTACATGGGACTGGAGTTCGTCCTTTACTGGCAGGTTTGCTGCTATTGTACCTATTTGTGGCGGCGGCAGCGTATCTGCTATGGTAAGGCTGAAAAGTACGCCTGTATGGGCTTTTCACTCAGCAAATGATTCGACGGTAGCAGTGACCGAAACACGTGCGCTTGTACAGGCACTGAAAGATCTGGGGGGGAATGTTAAATACACAGAATATCCTGATGGTGGCCATGATGCCTGGACCCGCACCTATGCTAACCCCGACGTATATACGTGGTTATTGCAGCAGCACTTCTGAGAGCTACCTGCTGCTTTCCCTTATATCAATCACTTTTAATTGCAGGGATGTTTGGCCATTCCATTCATTTTCATCAATACTGAAAGCGATATCAAACGGTTTGTTACTGCTGACGATCGGGAATTTTTCAGCCATAAAAAAACCAATACCATACATTGTAGTACCGGATTTTCCCTGCCTCACAGCAAACCTGATATGTTCTTCCTTTACAAGTTTTGAATAGCCGGTATCGATGATATTGCGGGCGAGGAATATCGGGCGGAGATTTTCCGGACCAAGTGGCTCAAACTGATTCAGAATGTTGTAGAACGGCGTGGTGATATCTGAAAAATAAATTTCAGTATCGATCACAATTTCTGGTATCAGCTGATCCGGCTTAATGGTATTGGCAACCACTTCTTCAAAACGTTCCTGAAAGGCCTTTACATTTTCTGGTTTCAGCGTCATGCCGGCAGCATAGAAATGGCCGCCATAATTTTCCAGCAGATCTTTGCATTGATGGATAGCTTCATACACGTTGAAGCCCATTACAGAACGCGCGGACCCAGCCACTCTGTCATTGGATTGCGTGAGGATAATGGTAGGCCGGTAGTAGTATTTGTCTATCAACCTGGAAGCCACAATGCCCACCACGCCTTTATGCCAGTGTGCCTGATATAATACGGTTGATTTTTTCGCGTGAATATTGGTATCCTGCTGCAGCAGCTCAATAGCCTCCTGTGTAATGGTATTATCGATCTCTTTTCTGTCGAAATTGTCTGCGTGCAATACAGCTGCTATAGTTGCCACTTTCTCTTCATCGTTTTCGATGAACAGGTTTACAGCTTTGCGTGCATCATCCATTCGGCCGGCAGCATTAACACGGGGTGCGATAACAAAAACAAGATTAGAGATAGTTAGTTTCTCTTTAAGTCCACTAAGCTCAATGAGTGCGTTGATACCTGGCAGTGGGTCTTCATTGACTTTTTTGAGTCCGTGGAATGCGAGTATCCTGTTTTCTCCGGTCATCGGCACAATATCGGCAGCGATACTGGTGGCAACGAGATCCAGATATCTGTCAGCTTCTTTGCGCGGCAGCCCTCTTTTCTGAGCGAAGGCCGTAATCAGTTTGTATCCGATACCACAGCCACTCAATTCCTTGTAAGGATAGGGACAATCATACTGCTTGGGATTCAGAATGGCTACGGCTGGTGGCAATATTGCATCCGGCAGGTGATGATCACAGATAATGAAATCTATGCCCAGCTCTTTTGCACGTGTGATATGCTCTACCGATTTTATTCCACAGTCCAGTGCAATAACGAGACTGAACTCATTTTCACGGGCGTAATCTATGCCCTGAACGGAAATACCATATCCTTCGCGATAACGGTGAGGGATATAAAATTCTATGTTACCGTAGAGGTTGTGTAGAAAAGCGTACACAGTAGCCACAGCAGAGGTGCCGTCTACATCGTAGTCACCATAGATCAGTATTTTTTCCTTTCTGAAAAATGCAAGTTCAATACGCGAGATGGCTTTATCCATGTCTTTCATCAGCCACGGATCGTGCAGATCATCCAGGGAAGGACGGAAGAATTGTCTGGCCGCTTCAAAAGTGTGTATGCCACGTTGTACCAGCAGCCGGCATAATAACGGATGTATACGCAGTGAGGATTGAAGGGACTTTTCCTGGTTTGGTTGATATGCTTTTACTGTCCAGCGTTTTTGCATCAGATTCTCAGGTAAGGAAACAGATTAAGAAAATGTAAAATGACAAATGTAAAATGTACCGGTAGTTTTAGGCAGTTGTGGTATTTTACTCTTACATTTTACATTTATTATTTTACATTTTTCTTTTTTTCTTTTAGAAGGTCCTGTCGGTAGTGAATCTTACCAATGATTCCAACCCGTTCCTGATATCATTTTCAGGGAATTGATGTAGAATTGCCAGTGCTTCATCCCGGTATTCCACCATCTTCTGCTGGGTATAATCGATGCCACCGGATGCCTTTACCAATTGAATAACCTCATCCACTTTAGTTTTATCAGTATTGTGATTTTTTACAATATTGATGATTTTGCGGCGGGTTTCAGTAGAAGCATGTTCGAGCGTATAAATAAGTGGCAGCGTCATCTTTTTCTCCCGGATGTCGATACCTGTAGGTTTCCCGATTTTCGCAGAACCATAATCGAACAGGTCGTCTTTGATCTGGAAGGCAATACCTACTTTTTCACCAAACAGACGCATCTGCTCTGTGGTATTCTCATCATTGCTCGTACTCCAGGCGCCTGCTGCGCAGGCGGATGCCAGAAGCGAGGCCGTTTTGCGGCGTATGATCTCAAAGTAAATATCTTCTTTGATATTCAGTTTGCGGGTCTTTTCGATCTGGAGGAGTTCTCCTTCACTCATTTCCTTCACCGCTTCGGAGAGGATCTGCAATGAGCGGAAGTCGTTGTTACTGAGCGACAACAGCAAACCTTTGGATAATAAATAATCGCCAACCAATACAGCGATCTTATTTTTCCACAATGCGTTGATGGAGAAAAGTCCTCTGCGCTGGTTGGCGTCATCTACCACATCATCGTGTACGAGAGTGGCAGTGTGCAATAATTCAACAAGGGCGGCTGCCCGGTGGGTGCTTTCTCCGATTTCATCTTTAAAAAGTCTGGCAGACAGTATCACGAACATGGGCCGGATCTGCTTTCCTTTCCGCTTCACTATATAGTGCATAATGCGGTCCAGCAGCGGCACATGACTTTTTACCGAATCGGCAAACTTGTCTTCAAAATCCTGTAATTCCTTACTTATCAGGTACTTTAAATCATCCATGTAGTAAATAAAAAGGTTTGCTAAGCTATGTTTTAAATGGGAAATTTTAACATTTTGGCCTTTAATTTGTATATGGAGTATAACATTCCTTTAACAAGGGTTAAGGTTTCCTTTAACAAGGGCTAAACATATCTTTAACTTAACTGTAAATAAGGTATATAAATAGTTTCGGTTAAGCTCTAGTATTGAAGGACTTATCAATGAAAATAATATTGCAAGAAAAATTTGTATATTCATTAATGATATTTACCTTTGCTAGGTAAAAAACGGGTTATTAGTAAATTTTTAACAGTTTTTAAATAAAACACAATTATGGCAAGCAAAAAGTACTTATTACTGGCAGGTGCTGCAAGTTTACTGGCAGCCTCTACTGGTTTTGCACAGGTTCAGCCAACGGGCTACGACGCTTTGGATTCGTCCAAAGTGGGTGGCAAGCGTTTGGTACAACAAAATAACTTCCTGAACCACCAGTCTAATTTCCCTGCTAAACCTAGGGATCAATGGGAACTTGGTTTTCATGGCGGTCTGCACCTGATCAGTGGAACTGTTAATCCTACTCCTGGTTTTGGTGGTGGTATCTCTCTGAGAAAAGCACTGGGTCATACTTTCTCTGTAAGAGCTGAGTATATCGGATCTTTCGATTACGGTCAGGATTATAAGAAACGTTTCGAAAATCCAGGTGCTGGTAGCCCTTGGGCTAAAACTTATGCGAAGAATGGTTACTACGTTCCTAACTACAAATCAGCTAACCATCAGCTGTCTTTGGACGTACTGGCTTCTCTGAGCAACATCCTGTTCTACAGAGCAGAACCTAAAGTTAACTGGTACGTACTGGCTGGTTACTCTGTTGTAATGGCTGACGTAGACGTTGATGCACTGGACGGTAACGGTAACGCTTACGATTACAGCAGCATCGATTTCGGTAAAAAACGCCACCAGATCGTTAAGGATATCAGATCTCTGCAGGATAAAAAATACGAGCAGAATGCTCCTTCTCAGGGTAACAGAATCGCTATCGGTCGTAACAACGACAACCAGCTGATCCGTCACGCTCTGGACCTCGGTACTGGTGTAGCTTTCAAAGTTTCTAAACGCTTCAACATCGGCGTAGAAGAAAAAATCACCATGCCTTTCGATGCCTACCTGGATGGTTTAGCAAATCCTTATGGTGCTTCCAAAGATCTGTATTCTTACACCAGCGTTCGTCTGAACTTCAACCTGGGTAACCCTGCTAAACGCGTACAGCCACTGTGGTGGATCAACCCGCTGGAATACGCTTACAGCGAGCTGAGCAACCCTCGTCACATGAAACTGCCTACCCCTGTTCTGCCTGATGCTGACGGTGATGGCGTTACTGACCAGTTCGATCGCGAACCTAACACGCCTGCTGGCGCACCTGTAGATTCTCACGGTGTTGCTAAAGATACTGACGGTGATGGCGTTCCTGATTACAAAGACAAACAGCTGATCACTCCAACTTACTGCCAGCCAGTTGACGCTGATGGTGTTGGTAAATGCCCAGATCCTGAGTGCTGCAAAAACAAACCAGTTGAAACTTCTTGCGCTACACTGGTTCTGCCTAGCGTATCCTTCAAAGGTAGCTCTACCAAAGTTGGTCGCGATCAAGAAGCTATCCTGGCTTCCGTTGCTTCTACGCTGAAGAGCAATCCTTCCTGCAACGTTCTGGTAACAGGTCACGCAGGTGCTAAAGGTAAAAAAGGTGGTGTTGACCTGAGCAGCCGTCGTGTTGATTCAGTTATCGACTACCTGGCCGACAAACAAGGCATCGACCGCGGTCGTTTCATCAAACAAAACACTCCTGGTGAGTCTGGTACTGTTGACTTAGCTCCTGCTAACTAATAAGTATCACTCCTTGAGATGATAATTTAAAAAGTCCTCTCCCGTTAATGCGGGAGAGGACTTTTTAGTTAATAGAACATTCAATTGCTGGTCTCAATAATTCCCCCTAATTTTGGAGGCTTTTTTAACCAATTTTTTATTACAACGTGGGAATAAACATTAACAGGGTTTCCCTGGCAGGTTTAGTAGTAGCGCTGGGTATCATTTACGGCGATATTGGAACTTCTCCGCTATACGTGTTTAAAGCAATTGTCGGCGGTAACCCCATCAGCGACCTACTTGTTATAGGTGGTATATCTTGTATCATCTGGACGTTAACCCTACAAACAACCATCAAATACGTCATCCTCACATTGAGGGCTGACAATAAAGGAGAGGGTGGTATATTCTCCCTTTATGCACTTGTTCGGCGTCATGCCCGCTGGGCCGTGATATTCGGCATGATCGGAGGCGCTGCACTACTGGCTGATGGCATTATCACACCACCTATCACTGTTACCTCCGCAATTGAAGGTTTGCGGACGCTCGAAGTCTTTAAAGATCTCAGTCAGCTTACTATTGTTAAAATCGTACTGACAATTATTACCGGCCTGTTTGTCATGCAGCAGTTCGGGACAGTATCTATCGGGCGCATGTTTGGCCCTATCATGGTGCTGTGGTTCTCTATGCTGGGCGTATTGGGAATCTCCCATATTGCCGATGATCTCAGTATCCTCAAGGCTTTCAGCCCGCATTATGCTATAGAATTACTGACAACCTATCCCAAAGGGTTCCTTATACTTGGCGCCGTATTCCTCTGTACTACCGGTGCAGAAGCGCTGTATTCCGACCTCGGACATTGTGGAAGAGGAAATATCAGAATATCCTGGATTTTCGTAAAATCCTGCCTTATTCTGAATTATCTGGGCCAGGGTGCTTGGTTACTCACACAGAAAGGACAGATCCTGCCAAAAGATCAGAATCCGTTCTTTACCATTATGCCAGAATGGTTCGTCATTTTTGGCGTACTGATTGCCACTATGGCATCTGTCATTGCCAGCCAGGCACTTATATCCGGATCATTCACATTGATTGCAGAAGCCATGAGACTCAACCTCTGGCCTAAACTGAAAGTGAACTATCCTACTGAAATGCGCGGCCAGCTGTATATTCCGGGAATCAACACTATGTTGTTTGTAGGATGTGCGGCTATCGTGCTCATCTTCCAGGAATCATCCCATATGGAAGCTGCATACGGTTTGTCTATCACCATTTGTATGCTGATGACGTCCTGCCTGTTTGCCTTCTACTTATACACCAGGCGAGTGTGGATCGGATGGATATTACTTTACCTCGTCGTCTACTTCTCTATAGAATTCTCCTTCCTGTTTGCCAACCTGGTGAAGTTTATGCATGGTGGTTATGTTACGGTCATAGTAGCCGGTGCACTCTTCCTTGTCATGATCGCCTGGTTCAAATCCAGGAAAATCAAGAACCGTTACGTGGAATTTGTAAGGCTGGAAGACTATCTGCCTATTATACAGGAACTGAGTAATGACACTACTATTCCCAAATATGCCACACATCTCGTTTACATGAGTAGTGCAGATAATCCGAAGGAAATAGAACATAAGATCATCTATTCTATCCTCAACAAAAAGCCAAAGCGCGCTGACATCTATTGGTTTGTGCATGTCGATGTGGTAGATGAGCCTTATCTCAGCGAATATTCTGTTCAGACAATTATTCCTAATGAAGTAATTCGTGTTGAATTCAGATTGGGCTTCAAAGTGGAGCAGCGTATCAATCTTATGTTCCGCATGGTAGTGGAAGATATGGTACGTAACAAGGAGGTAAATATCACCAGTCGCTACGAATCGTTGAGCAAAAACAATGTGGTGGGCGATTTCCAGTTCATTGTTATGGAGAAATTCCTCTCGCATGATAATGATCTGCCTTTATACGAAAGAATGGTAATGAAGATCTACTTCTTCCTGAAGAAAATCAGTCTGTCAGAAGAAAGAGGCTTCGGGCTGGACTCCAGCTACGTAACCATTGAGAAGTATCCGTTAGTCGTGGCTCCCGTTACCAACCTGCAGTTGAAGAGAATTGTACATCATTAATATATCCGTATTCAGAGATTTTGTTACCGGTTGTGGAATAGTCGGAAAAAAAACAGAAATTTTCCAGATATTGAGGGTTTCCGTGAAATTCTG
>NZ_DATLKJ010000275.1:0-12012 GCF_035538455.1 Chitinophaga sp. | reverse complement strand
TAGTGAAGTTGTTCGGAGACGATTTCCGTGAAGTGGAACGCAACGAAGAACAGATAGAGAAGATATTGAAAAGTGTACACGGCATCGAAGACCTCGGCATTCTGCGCAACATCGGACAACCGGAATTGCGCATCAACCTGGATCAGCAGAAGATGGCACTCTACGGTGTCACCACTGAAGATGCCAACTCCGTTATTGAAATGGCCATAGGAGGGAAGGCCGCTACCCGCATTTACGAAGGAGAAAAGAGCTTTGATCTGCGCATCCGTTATCCGGAGAATTTCCGCGAGAACGAAATTGCCATCGGCAACCTGAGCATTCCTACCCTGCGCGGTAACAAGATCCCGTTAAAAGAAGTGGCGGAGATCGGCCATATCGTGGGGCCCAGCATGATCTACAGGGATAAACACATGCGCTATGGCGCTATTAAGTTCTCTGTGCGCGGCCGCGATCTCGGTAGCACCATCGCAGAAGCGCAACGGAAAGTAAATGAAAAGATCACATTGCCTAAAGGCTACTTCCTGGAATGGGCGGGTGATTTCGAGAATCAGCAACGCGCTACCAAACGATTGATGCAGGTGGTGCCTATCAGTCTGCTGCTGATTTTCCTGATCCTGTTTATGCTGTTTGGCAAAATAAAAGATGCACTGCTGGTACTGAACAACGTACCATTTGCGATCATCGGCGGTATCTTCTCCCTGTGGCTGACCGGCGTTAACTTCAGTATATCCGCAGGTATCGGCTTTATCGCCTTGTTTGGTATCTGTGTGCAGAATGGTGTGATATTATTGTCGAAGTTCAAGATCAATATCCGTACTATGCACCGTGATACAGACTTCAGCCTGGCGCGGGCTATTAAGGAGGGCGTGGAATCCCGTATCCGCCCCGTGATCATGACCGCCATGATGGCCGCCATTGGGCTGTTACCTGCCGCCATGAGTACAGGCATCGGCTCAGAAACCGCACGGCCGCTTGCCCGCGTAGTGATCGGCGGACTGATGACAGATACCGTCTTCAACCTGTTTATTTTCCCGATCGTTTTTTATTGGGTGTACAGGCGTATGCTTCGCAGAGATCTGGGTGATCCGGCATTGACGTGATAGTGTCTGAACGGTGATTTATATGATTATTGTGATGCTAATGATGAGAGTAGATACAATGAAAAAGCCCGTCCTGCAATAATTTCAGCAGGACGGGCTTTTTCATTGTATCTACTAAATTATAATTCTTTACAATCTTCGCTCATCATTAGCATCACAATAATCACATAAATCACAGTTCAGACATCTACTTGCTTGAGCCTTCGCCTTCCGGAGGAGTGGGCTTAATCAATGGTTTCTTCCTGTGTTTACTCTCTTCATCCCCCAGCAATATTGCCCAGGGATTCATATACTCCACGTTCTCACAGATAATCTTGATAATAGCAATCACCGGGATTGCCAGGAACATCCCGGGAATACCCCATAACATATTACCCATCACCACCGCAATAATAGTGACAAGCGCATTGATCTTCACCTTTGAACCTACAATCCGGGGGAGCAGTACGTTGCTGTCGAGCAGGTGTACCAGGAACAGTGCAATACCTACCTGCAAGGCTGCTATGGGCGTTCCCGTAGTCAGCGTCACGAGCATACTGATAATAAGCGCCGTGAAAATACCGATGTAGGGAATGATATTGAAGATAGCCGCCATCACGCCAAGCAGGATCGCGTACTTGATGCCAAGGATAAGAAATACAACCGTATTAAGAATGGCCACCACCACCATTTCTATCATCAGGCCGCCAACATAGCTTTTGATGATATAACGGGTACGCTCTATTACAATCTGAAGTTTCTCACGGTGCCTGTCATTGAAGAGATGCACCAGGAATGATACAAGCCGGCTGCGGTAGAAAAGGATAAAGAAGGTATACAGTAACACAAATACGATGAATATCATGAGCGAGGAAAGCGACAGAAATGTCTGGCTGATAAAGCTGGTTGCAGTGCCCAGTGTGCCCAGGGCCGCTTTCTCCAGGTACGTGATCTGTGTGCTGGAATTGATATGGAATTTGGTGTTCACCCATTCCTGTAACTCATCGATAGTGGTGGTAAGCTTTCGTTGCAGGTCCGGGAAATCGGAAATAAAGGACTGCATCTGTTTTCCCATCAGCAGCATGATCAGCAGAATAACGATCACAAACAGCAGCACGGCGATAAATGAGGCCAGCCCCCGCGGAAAGCGTATCTTCTCTAACGCGTGTACAACCGGCAGCAGCATAATGGCAATCAGCAACGCAAACAACAGCGGGATAATGATTTCACTTGCCATGTGGCCGATGTAGATCAGGAGGATAATGGATAGTAGTGTAAAAGTTAAACGGGCATTGAACGGGAGTTTGAACTCATTCATGGATTTGCTGGTTTTTATCAAATTTATTCAAAATCAACTTTCCCTGCATTAAAATTATCATCTGTCATGATGGATTGCAGAAGCAGGAAGCATTTATTATTTTGTTGAATGCTTTAAAACAACCCTTATGAAAAAATGTTTTTCCCTCCTGGTCTTTTTGTGCTGTATCTCCGTTTTTGTGGAAGCCCTGCCAAAGGATACATTGCCGGTACGCGGCTTTTGTATCGCCGCTCCCAGGCCGCACGACCTGCCCGCATTCCTGAAATTCATCCGGGAAGAGCTGGCGCCGCGGCAGATCAATACACTGGTGTTGCGGGTGGATTTCAACTATCAGTATACCTCGCACAAAGAGCTGCGTGATCCGGATGCACTCTCACGCAAGCAGGTTAAAGAACTGGTACAGGCCTGCCGGCAGTATAAGATGAAGATCATTCCGCAGATCAACCTGCTGGGACATCAGTCATGGGCCGGCGCCACCACCAACCTGCTGCGCGTATATCCCGACTTCGATGAAACGCCCTGGGTAAAGATGCCCGCCAAATACGAATGGCCCAATGCCGACGGCCTTTACTGCAAGAGCTACTGCCCGCAGCATCCCGGAGTACATAAAATAGTATTCGAACTGGTGGATGAGATCTGTGAGGCCTTTGAAACAGATGCCTTCCACGCCGGTATGGATGAAGTATTCTATCTCGGGGAAGACAAATGCCCCCGTTGCGGCGGTAAAGACAAAGCCGGGCTGTTTGCCGGCGAAGTGTGGACTATCCGCAATCATCTTTCCGAAAAAGGCCGCATGCTCTGGATCTGGGGCGACCGCCTGCTGGATGGCAAAACCACCGGACTGGGTATGTGGGAAGCCAGTATGAACAACACGCACCGTGCGGTGGACATGGTGCCGAAAGATATCATGGTCTGCGACTGGCACTACGAAAACCCCGATAAAACCCCTGTCTACTTTGCCATGAAAGGATTACAGGTAATCACCTGCCCATGGAACAGGCCCGCCGTGGCAACACAACAACTACAGGATATGTATGGCTTCCGGCAGTCTGCCAATAAAGAGCTGAAACCCCGCTACCAGGGCATGATGCAGACTATATGGTCCGACGCGGGCCGTTTCCTGGATGAGTTTTATGGCCGCAGCAAACCGCAGAAAGACAGCGTCAACACCAGCGCCAATTGTTTCAGGGCCGTATTCAGCAATCAGTGACGTCGCAGCAGCGGTATATAAATCTCACAGTTGTTAGTATTGTGCAGGGAGATGAAAAAATGATTGCCGCTCATTTTAAAGATCCCTTCCTTGCAGTTGCGGTTGATGAAATTGTACATCGGGATGCCCGCCGTGGCAAAGTCTATCGGAACAGGCAATCTCAGATATGAACCACCCGGTATCCTTTTCCGCAGCAGGTGCTTATAGTTGATGTCCATCAGCTGATGCGCCCTGGTCAACACCTGAGGGATACTGATACCGGCAAATATGGATATTTTCTCATAGTCTGTAACCGGCACGGAATCCAGCGTGCCGGTTATTATTTTGGCCTGCGACATATTATACATGCTCAATATCCTGCTGAAAGCGGTATAATACTGATTCATTTTGGCAATCATCTCCCCGATAGGGTTCTGTCCCCTGGAAAGGAAGGAATAGTACAGGATGCTGTCCGGCAGCGTTACCCGCTCTCCGCGGTCATACTGGAAGTAGGCGCTGAACAAATCCTGGCCCATCGTGGTGGTGATGGTCTCAATGATGTTAATGGTTCTCTTCTCATTGGGCAGCTCAGATATTCGGCGGAAATTTTTAGGGTTCTCCTTGAACTGTTGTTTGAACGCCTTGCTGAACGCCGCTGTAGTCGCGTATCCGCATAGCTCGCCGATTTCATGGATGTTGTAACCGCTGTGGCGCAGCAGACCGGCGGCTGTTTCCAGCCGGTGCCTTTTTACATAGTGCCAGAAGGGTTCACCCATGTAGGCCGTGAAATTGTGATAGAAGTAAGAATAGGAAATACCCAGGCGTTCGGATACGTCCTTTATGCTGAAATGATCGCTGATATGATCATCAGCAAATGACAATCCCCGCAGTGCTACTTGTTCCAGCTGCTGTCGGGTGCTTATGGTGGACTTAGACATAGAATGGTTAGGATAGTATTGGGTCAAAAATCTTAATGGTTATTCCGTGCTTGCCGCTGACGGTGATGCCAACAATTTAAAATTTTTTATCCTCATCGGAGCGAATATTTTTAGCGCATGTTTTATATTGATTACCAATTATGTATAAGAAGATCGCAGGTGTGAATTTTTTAATATATTGATATGGAGGAAGATATGGTGGAAATTATTAAAGAAAAGTGGTAAAAAAAGCCAGAATGGACAAATGAATGTCGATCTGATTTGATAATTTAGGATGTCGAGCTTTTCCCCATAATACCATTAACCATTTGCAGCATTTTAACGTCCTATTGGCCCTGGTATGGGGTTGCAATGGAAGCAGCCCCATAACAGGAGCCGGAGAGGCTTATGAAAAACCACCGACCATCATCAGACATCTATTGCTTATGTTATTGCTTATATCAATATCACTGCTCCTCATTTTAACTGCCGGGGTGTACTTCGTCTGGAAAGTGTTATTACGTCATCACCGGGATTTACAATCGGCACAGGTGAGCCTGCTGCAACAGGAACTGAAAAACGCCAGCCTCACCCACCAGTTGCGTGAAGCCCGGGAGAGATATAAAGAGTTGGAAGATGAATACTATGATATGCAGTATGAAATGGCTAAGGAAGTGAAAGACCCGCCGGCAGGCTTATAGCAGAAAATACTTTCCCTTGTCTGCTTGCTGGTAATTGAGTAGGTTTGTTCCCATGCAAGTTATTTTTCAGATCACATCATCAGATCGCAGAATGCAGCAATCCATGCTCGGACAGTTGAACAATCTCTTACAATATTTTCACCAGAAAGAAGTCCGTATATCCGTAGAGGTAGCCGTACACGGCGAAGCATTCAATTTATTATTACAACAGGATAACCCGCTGGCAGGAAAGGTAGAAGACCTGCACAACAGATCAGTGCAGTGGCTGATCTGTGAGAATACCCTCAGAAGCAACGACCTGCAACACACAAACCTGCTGCCTTTCACCAGCACTGTTCCGGCAGCAATCGGCCACCTGGTGGAAAGACAACTGCAAGGATGGGCGTACATCAGGTGTTGAAGTTGACGGCTGTTACCAAAAAGCCTTTTTAAATTGGTTTATTAGTTTATTTTTACATCTCAGATGGTTTTTCTAGCGGACAACTATGTAAACTGTTTTAATGATGTAGTGAATACCAAATAAAACGGCAGGATGCAACGTTTAAGAATACAAATCATCAGGACTAACCTCTAAAAACCAAAAACTTTGAAACTCACAAAATCTACCGGAATACTGCTGTTATTCATGGCGGTACCTTTCTTTAGTTTTGCGCAGGACTGGCACGTGGGTGCATTCGTCGGTATTAGTAATTACAGTGGAGACCTCGTTAAGCAGAAAGTGGATATGAGATATTCCCGGCCTTCACTGGGCTTGCTGGTAAGAAAAGACATCAACCGTTATCTTACTATCAGAGCAGCCTTTACATGGGGGATCGCTACCGGTGCAGACAGCACCAGCAAACAAGCGGACCTGGTAGCACGCAACCTGAGTTTCAAGACAAATATTTTTGAAGGCAGCCTCATTGCAGAACTGAATTTCCTCGATATAGAAGAGAAAGGATTTACCCCCTACGTTTTTGCCGGTGTGGCCGGATTCGGATTCGATCCTACCGCTAAAGACCAGTCTGGCAACAAGGTACGTCTGCGCCCACTGGGCACCGAAGGGCAGGGGCTACCGCAGTATCCTGACCGTCAGCCATATGATCTTTTCTCCTTCTCCTTTCCATTTGGCGCCGGTGTAAAAGCCATCCTCAATGATAAGTGGACCCTGGGCTTCGAAATCGGCCTGCGTCCTACACTGACAGACTACCTGGATGACGTAAGCCGCACCTACGTAGACCAGAACACATTACTGGCTTACCGCGGCCAGAAGTCGGTAGACATGGCCTACCGCGGAGACGAAGTGACAGCTAAAGGAACTACCCCGGGTACTTATCCGCCCGATGGAACAACGAGGGGTTCCGCAAAATATAAAGACTGGTACTCATTTTCAGGGGTAACCATCACGTACCGCCTGGGCGGCGGCAACGGATGGGGAAAACAGAAAGCCATGAGATGCCCGGTGTTCAGATAAGAACGCTTTGGCATATTCTTTGAATATATAGGCCGACTTTAAGCCCCCAACAAAGTCCATTTATAAATTGTATCCCTCCGCAAACGCGGAGGGATTTTTTATTGGCATAGAGTTTGAATTTATTTGTTTAAACAGGTAATTAGGGTAGCCGCCAGCTTAGGGTTGCCAGATTTCAGAAATCGCGGAGAGGGTAAAGAAACAATTGCTGTCAAAACTGGGTTGGTGTGCAACTGCCTGTTTATCTTCTACAATAAAGTCAGTACTATATGAAGAATCTTCTGTTTTTCGTGATAGTGATGTTGATGATGGGTACTGCCTCCATATACGCGCAGCACAGGCCGCCGGCTCCGCCGCTGCCTCCGCATCCTCCGGTTCCAAGGCATCTGCCGCATCCGCCTTTGCCTCCGTTACCACCACGGCCGCCGAGGCCTCCTTTTCCGCCGCATGTGCACAGGCCGCCACATCCACCGGTACCACACTATCGACATAAAAAATATTACAGGAAACGTCATCATAAACGGCCACCTCATCACAGATACAGTTATGCCACCTGGCCGGGTGCTTCATATGCCACATCCGGTAATGTGCTTACACTGTACTATTTGTAATAAACCAGACTGAACTAAACCACAACTTTTAATTCTGCCAACCAATCTTGAACTAAAAACCACACAGACATGAAAAAAGTATTGCTGTTGATGTTGCTCATGGGAGGCGCTGTACTTTCTACCTCCGCTCAGTGGGGCCACGACCGCGGCCGTCACAGAGGCTGGTATCGTGATGATGACAGACGCTACGACCGGTATGAACGTTCTTACTACCGCGACAGGGATTGTCGCAGGGGATGGGATGACGATTATTATCGCCCAAGGAGAAGAGTAGTGTACATGCGACCCGCTTACTACCCCGTAGTACCGGTTCCTGTACCGCCACCGCCCGTTATTTATCCGGCAAGGCCCCGGGTGGCTTTCCATGCGGGTGTTACTATTGTGAACTGATAACCTGAAATATAAATACCAATGCCTCCCTGATATTCGGGGAGGCATTTTTTATTGCGCCGTGGGATGTTTACTTTTGTTAATTGGTTTAACAGATTAATCAACATGGCATATAAAAATCTCAGGCACTTTATAGAGCAGCTGGAACAGGCAGGCGAACTGGTTCGCATTAAAACCTATGCAGACCCTAAACTGGAAATTGCGGAAATAACAGACAGGATAAGCAAATCACCTAATGGCGGAAAGGCGCTGCTGTTTGAGAATACAGGCTACGATTTCCCGGTA
This sequence comes from Chitinophaga sp., assembly GCF_035538455.1. Lineage (GTDB taxonomy): Bacteria > Bacteroidota > Bacteroidia > Chitinophagales > Chitinophagaceae > Chitinophaga. The sequence goes on along the minus strand of NZ_DATLKJ010000275.1, from coordinate 4,072 downwards.
CTGATCAACTCCATGGGCAGCTACCGCCGGATGTGTATGGCGCTGGGCGTGCAGGAGCTGGATGATATTGCCGGCGAAATTGAACAGCTTTTCAAGCTCCTTTCCAAACCTAAAGAAAGTATCCTGGATAAATTATCAATGCTGCCCAAACTCGGGCAGTTTGCTTCCTGGATGCCGAAAGTGGTAGGCGGGAAAGGTAGCTGCCAGGAAGTAGTAATGCAGCATCCTGACCTGTCGAAGCTCCCGGTAATGACCTGCTGGCCTAAAGACGGAGGGCCTTTTATCACCCTTCCCGTTATACACACCAAAGACCCGCTTACTGGTACCCGCAACGTGGGTATGTACCGCATGCAGGTATTCGAAAAAGACATGACCGGTATGCACTGGCATAAACACAAAGTGTCCGCCAGGCATTTCATGGAATATAAAAAGCTGAATAAACGTATGCCTGTTGCCGTTGTCCTTGGCGGCGATCCGGTATACACCTATTCCGCCACAGCGCCATTGCCGGAAAATGTAGATGAATACATGCTGGCAGGCTTTCTCCGGAAGAAGAAAGTAGAGCTGGTAAAATGTATCACCCAACCTGAAATTGAAGTTCCCGCAGATGCCGATTTTGTAATAGAAGGATATGTTGATCCAGCTGAAGACCTCATCTGGGAAGGCCCTTTCGGGGACCATACCGGGTACTACTCACTGGCAGACTGGTATCCGAAATTTCATGTCACAGCCATCACGCACCGCAAAGACGCCGTATATCCGTCAACTATAGTAGGCATCCCTCCGCAGGAAGACGCCTGGATCGGGAAAGCTACAGAACGTATTTTCCTGGCGCCCATCAAAATGACGCTGGTGCCTGAAATCATCAATATGGAAATGCCTGTGGAAGGCGTTTTCCATAACCTGGTGATCGCGCAGATCAAAAAGGATTACGCCGGCCAGGCGCAAAAAGTGATGAATGCCATGTGGGGCGCCGGACAAATGATGTTTAATAAGATACTGGTAGTTGCCGACGAAGGCGAAGGTATTACCGATTACAAAAAACTCGCGCAATACGTATTCCGTAACCTGAACCCGGCTACAGATATTTATCTCAGCCAGGGGCCAATGGATGTACTGGATCACTCTTGCTCCAAGATGGGCTTCGGCGGTAAAATGTGCATAGACGGTACCCGTAAGTATGAAGAAGAAACCGACGGCAGCTATCTGCAACTTCCGGCCCCCAAAGCAGTGGATGCAGCCGTTGTGATGCGGCAGTTCCCCGAGATAAAGGGTATCAACAGCAGCCTGCTGGCGATGGACATTCCCTGCCTGCTCGTCAGCGTAGAGAAGAGCCGGCCAATGCATATCCGTGAACTCAATGAACAATTATATATGCTGCCGGAACTGGCAGGTATAAAAATGGTACTCTATGTAGAACATACTGTAGATGTAACCGACCTGGCTTCAGCCCTCTGGCGCTTCTGTAATAACCTGGACCCCAAGCGTGACAGCTTCGTGGTACAGCGGCCTTCCGGCGGTAAGCTGACCTGCGCCATCGGATTGGACGGTACGCTGAAAACCCGGCTGCTGGACAATTTCGAACGCGACTGGCCCAATATCATCGTCGCTGATGATACTACCATCAAAAAGGTGGATGAAAAATGGGACGCACTCGGCTTAGGACCTTTCATTGCCTCCCCCTCCCTTAAATACAAACAACAGATTTATGGCGAAGAAGCTGTGGTACAGCAGTAGTATACTGCTGCCGGCCTTACTGGTCATTGCCGGACATGCCGCCGCGCAAGCCAGCGTATCCGATTTCCCTTTGCTGAACAAACTGTCCGGCACCTGGGAAATGAAAACGCGCCGGGGCGCTGTAGTAGAAACCTGGGAACGTATCAACGATTCCACACTGCATGCGCGCACCTGGCGCGTAACGGGCGGCGATAGCTCCCTGCAGCAAACAATAACGCTCGTAAGAAGCGGCAATGAGATGTTCTTCATCCCGTCTTATACCGGCAAACAAACGCTGGCGCCTATACGATTAAAACTGCGCGTACTGAAACAGATCGGCTTCGTGGCTGAAGACCTTAATAATGATTTTCCGCAGAAGATCATTTACCGCTTCAAGGATGACCGTCACCTCGAAGCCCGCGTGGTGGGTAAGCGGGATGGAACTACTGAAGAATATATCTTCCGCTATGACTTAGCCGATTGATAATACTATAAACTAAAACAGCCCATACATCTTTATAATGTATGGGCTGTTTTAGTTTATAGTATTAATTCAGTTGTGATATATCAATATGCTGAAAATCAATTCTTATGAATCTCTGATGTGAAGTTGAATTGTATATCCGGATTGTTGGTTCTTTCCGTATTCAGGTACCATTCTGACTGTGCGAGATACACCAGGTGCCCGTCCTTATCTTCCACTATATTGGAAGATTTGAAGCGGATGAAATCTTCGATCTTATCCTTAGGGCCGGTAATCCAGCAGGCCTTATAGAAAGGCAGTGTATTGAACTGGCAGGCAGCGCCGTATTCCTGAAGGAGGCGGTATTGTATTACCTCGAACTGGAGGTCGCCCACGCAACCTATGATCTTGCGGTTTCCGCCATGTTGGGTGAAAAGCTGTGCCACCCCTTCGTCTGTCAGCTGACGGATACCTTTTTCCAGCTGTTTGGTTTTAAGCGGATCTTTATTCACCAATTCCTTGAACAGTTCCGGAGAGAAGCTGGGGATGCCGGTGAAGTAAAAGTTCTCACCTTCCGTGAGGGTATCACCGATCTTGAAGTTACCGGTATCGAAGAGACCTACTACGTCTCCGGGGAAGGCGTCATCCACAATACTCTTTTCGCGGGCAAGGAAGCTGTAAGGGTTACTGAACCTAACGTCCTTGTCTAAACGAACATGGTGATAGAATTTGTTTCTTTCGAACTTGCCGGAGCATACGCGGAGGAAGGCAATACGGTCGCGGTGACGCGGGTCCAGGTTGGCGTGTATCTTAAAGATAAAACCGCTGAACTTATCTTCCTGTACATCAATCTCGCGGGAGCTGCTTTCACGGTTGCGCGGTGTAGGCGCAATTTCCACGAAGGTGTCCAGCAGGTCCTTCACTCCAAAGTTGTTAACCGCACTGCCAAAAAATACAGGAGCCAGTTCGCCTTTGAGGTATTCCTCGTTGTTGAATGCATCATAAACGCCTTCTATCAGTTCCACATCATTACGGAGTTGCGCGGCATCAGCAACATTGAAGTGTTCATCTACGTAGCTGCTGCTGAGATCTTCCAGTGGCACCACGTCTTCATCTGTAGCTTTTTTATTGGGCTGGAAAGATACAAGGCTCTTGTCGTACAGATTGTATACGCCTCTGAAATCCTTCCCCATATTGATAGGCCAGCTGAGTGGTCTTACACGGATGTTCAGTTTCTCTTCCAGTTCATCCAGCAGGTCAAACGGGTTCTTGCCATCACGGTCCATCTTATTCACGAAGATGATCACGGGCGTGTCACGCATGCGGCACACTTCCATGAGTCGCTCTGTCTGTTCTTCCACCCCCTTCACACAGTCGATCACCAGTACAACGCTGTCCACTGCAGTGAGGGTACGGTACGTATCTTCTGCGAAGTCCTTGTGACCCGGCGTATCGAGCAGGTTCACTAGTATGTCGCGGTATTCAAAGGTCATTACTGAAGTGGCTACGGAGATACCTCTCTGCCTTTCAATTTCCATGAAGTCGGAAGTAGTATGCTTCTTTATTTTATTCGATTTCACGGCGCCGGCAGTCTGGATTGCGCCGCCGAACAGAAGAAACTTCTCTGTCAGCGTGGTTTTACCGGCATCCGGGTGAGCGATGATGGCAAAAGATTTTCTTTTATTGGTCTCGTTAACGTACTTCATGATATGTCAGAAAAATGGCAGCAAAGGTAACTAAATTTTTTATCCGGCTGTATTTCGTGTTTATTGGCAGGGGAAGGTGAACATAAATCCTTTAAATTTGGAATATGATAGCTACATTAAAAATCTTATGGACCAGCCTGAAAATGGCGTTGGGGGAGCTCCGGGTAAATAAACTCCGGACTTTTCT
>NZ_DATLKJ010000274.1:0-26280 GCF_035538455.1 Chitinophaga sp. | reverse complement strand
AAGAATTTTCCTGGCAGAAGGATATAGGCGCTGTGTTGCCTGTGAACCTGGAAGCGGGTGAAAATTTCAATGCTTATTATTCACGACGCGACGGGCTTAATTTCTACTATGGTAGTGCCGGTCATCAGACGGTGTATGCGGGTGAGAGTGCGGATATTGTTTGTCATGAGCTGGGGCATGCTATCCTGGACATTATCAGGCCAGCACTGTTTGATACGGCTTATTTGGAGGCTGCTGCATTCCATGAGTCGTTCGGTGATATGAGTTCTATATTGAGTGGCTTGCAGGTGCAGAGTTTAAGACAAAGTGTATTGCAGGAAACGTCGGGCATTCTGTATTCTTCTTCCCAGTTGTCAAAACTGGCGGAGCAGATGGGATGGGCGATCCGGCAGATATATCCTGATGCGGTAGAGAAGGATTGTCTTCGGAATGCGGTGAATAAATTCTTCTATCAGAAAACTGATCTGTTACCTGGATCGGGGCCGGCTTCCGTGCTGAGTAAGGAGGCGCATTCTCTTTCAAGGGTATTTACGGCGGCATTTTTTGAAGGGCTGGCTGCTATGTTCAGACTGGGGGATGGTTCTGAGGCGCACTTGCAGGCGGTGAGTGTGGCGATGGGTAAGGTGCTGATTGGTGGGATCAGGATTGCGGATGTGGTACCTGCTTTTTTTAGTCAGGTAGCTGCAGGTATGGTGGCGGTGGCTAAGCAGGAATTTGACGGGAGTGGATATGATCAGCGTTTGCGTGGGGCTTTTGTGAAGCATGGTATTCTGGATGCGGCAGTGCCGATGCAGCCTTTTCTGAAGCATGTGAGTCAGCTAATTGCTTTTAATATAATGCCTGCACATGAGCTGTCTACTTTGAGATTGTCTGTAGGTGAGTTTGAGTTGGGGGTGGATACCATTCTTGTACATGCAAATAGCGGGGACAATTTTTTTGCAATGGCGTTTAATGGGGAGGTACCGAAGGCACCTGCTCTTGCGGCGAAGGAGTTTTTGAAACAGATAGTGAGTACGGGGAAGTTAAAGCCGATCTCTGAACAGAGGAATATGTTTCCTGTGAAGGAGACTTATACACATGAATTGAGAAAGGAAGGGGAGGACTATATTCTGAAGCGTATCCGTATTGATTGTTTTGGTCATTGATTATTTCATCTATTAATCCCAATTGTTATGTTACATTATATTTTACTACTGTTTGTTTTAATAAGTACGCATGTGTATGCGCAGAAGACGGTTCCGGTTAATATAGATTTTGGTGCAAAAACGATTGTTTTACCTACAGGAAGTATTAAGAAAGGGGATGCTATTCAGCTGAGTATTAAAAATTATAATGCAAATCTTTATAAAGTATCTATTGGTGAAGTGGACACCGCTGCGGTGGCTCCTCCTAATAATGGGACCTTGTTACCCGGCTTGCAGGATGGGAATCTGGCTAAACTGGTGGCGAACCTGAGTAGTGCTGTAGTGGCTCCTGCGCCAGTGGCTGCGTTGGGGGGAAAGGGTATTTTTGGTGTTTTACCGAACAAACCGCCAAAGGATGTGGAAGATGCACAGCAACTTGAGATCGATACTATCCTTGATATACAACACGAACTATATAGTTTGAAGCAGAGAGCTGGGTGGATATTATATAAATATCGGGAACAGTTTTTGGTTCAAATGGACCCTGTGGTCAATTGCGACTTGTCCTTTGATGCTACTGTCAAAGAAATAGAGCATAATATGGATACTATCAGGTCTGCATTACTGTTCCTCCGGTATAGACTGGAAGACAGGACAATCCACTATGCCCGTTTTATTTCAAAGAATGCAGAAAAATTAACAAAAGATGAGGGGCTGAAAAATAATGATACCCTCATTCGAAAGTATTATGCAGATATCAGCGCTTCCGTTATTGCGGCTCAGCAAAATGTTGACCTGGACCATCAGGCCGCATTTGTAAGTAACCTCAGATTATTGCAACTTAATTCCAGCGGGTGCTATTTATCCCTGCCTATGTACCTACTGGATGATGTCAAGAAAGTGACTATATCCATTACCCCGAGGTATGATTCTCTCAAACTCAGTTCTTATAAAACTACTTTTATGTTACCATGGGTGCAGCATAAGGTGTGGGGAATAAGTGCGGGGATCTATACCTCCACTTTATACAACGACGTCTATAGCGCACAAGGCCAATCAGACACTACCTTTTCAATTGTGCAGGAAAAGCACTCCGGTAAAATGGAGTTTGGAATCAATGCGCTGGCGTATACCGGATGGAATGTGACAGGAGATAAGTCCTGCAGTTATCTGGGTGTGGCATTCGGTATAGGGATGTCTGTTTCGGAAAAACCTAAGCCAAGAGTGCTGTTGGGCATGTCATTTATCACAGGTGAGAAAAACAGGTTAATGATTTCTGCAGGTCTGATCGCAGGGTTTGTAAACAGATTGTCTTCAGCATATGACAAGAATACGATCTATAGCGGAACATCTGGCACATTTGTAAAAGATGGAATTAAACCGGGCCCGTTTTTGTCTATTAATTACAGTTTCTTAAACTAATAGTTATGAAATACTTTTTATTAGCGATGTTGTTGTTTTTCGGTTCTGATGTCTTTGCACAGGACGCTGTTACAAAAGCATCCACACTGTATGATCATACTTCTGCTCATATGGCGGCATGTATATGGGGGGGATTTTTATTGGTCGGCGGGGTAGGATTGTTATTGTTTTTTATCACGCCTCTTTGCAGGGATCTTAGTTATGATCCTGAAACCAATCTGCCAAGACCATTGAGGCAACGGAGTTTTAGTTATGCAAAGACACAGTTGTTCTGGTGGACGGTGATTATTTTATCCTGTTTCCTGGGGGTGTATATATATACAAATGTGTTGGTCAGTATTACCGACCAGATGGTCATTCTGCTGGGTGGCGGGTTAATGGTAGGGTTGTCTGGTACTATGATCGATAGGTCGCAGATGCAGGCGAATAATCAGGATATTCCTTCGAGGCATCAGGATATTACACCTTCGCAGGGGTTTCTGCCGGATATTCTTTCGGATGAGGGAGGGGTGAGTATTCATCGGTTTCAGGCGGTGGTGATTAACCTGATCTTTGGGGTTGCATTCGTGGTGGGGTTTGTGGCGAATGTGAAGCGTAAAGCTTACCCGTTTATAGCATTTGATCCGGACCAGATGGCGTTATTAGGGGTGAGTGCTGCTGCTTACCTTGGGTATAAGACGAATGAGAATGGGAAGGAGACGAAGACGGATCGACTGGTGACTGCGATGCAGGAGGTGAATGGGAAGAATGCGGCAGGGAAGATGGCGGCACCACCGAAACAGACGGTCATGTTTCAGGCAGTGGAGACGCAGTTGAGGAGTAAGGGGTTGGTATAGTAGGGAAATAAAGGATGGTTGTATCAGCTGGAAATTAAGGTATAAGTTGTGAAGTTTCAAGAGATTCGCTACATTTTTCATGTTTTTAGTTACAGAGTATTTCTTCTTTGGAATAGATGCCTTTTTTGATTAAGCCTAATGTAGATTCTCCTGACGAAAAAGGTATCTGTTTCAAAGAAGATTGTCGGCCGCGGGCAATCCATGTCAATATCTTTCATCTATCTGTCCACATTTGTTTATGAATGTAAAGCAAAGGCAAATAAAAGCAAGAGAAAGCTGGATCAAGTGTTTTCAAGTCCTTGGATCTGTTAGTAAAGCTGCGCTTAAATGCGGCATACCTAGGTTATCCCGATGGCTCAAACGATTTGAAGATAGCGGCATAGAAGCATTAAAGGGACTATCTCAACGTCCTAAGAACCTGGCTAAGCAAAAAATAAATAGCGAGATTGTAACTCCTCGCCGCTAAAAGGTACCACATGACAGAAATTTATGGTTCGTTTATTCAGGTATTACTTGACATCACATGCGGGTGGAATAAAGGAGGCGCTTCATGCCTCGATGGTTATTCTTTCCCGGAAACTTAAGCTATTTTCCATATGCCTAATATCAGTTCGGAATACTTATACAAGGATGCATACTCATTTTCACCTACATTGAAAAGAAAGCAGGTATTCGTTCACTGGCGACAATAATAATAAATATAGGCGTAACCGTTAGCTTAACTTATTGTTATTTTTCAAAAAAAGCAAGTGCCGCAGCATACTACACCTGCTTCTTAATTTTATCTTTTAATTAAATGCGAAAATGCTTATCATGTCCGCTGGTTATGAATGACGTGTAATAGACGAAATACCTATATTTGCCACTTGTGAATTATCACATTTGTGACCGCATTCTGTAAAAAATAACCCAAGATGAAAGATACGCTTCTCGCAAAAGCCCTTTTCTGTAGCACCCTTCTTATGCTGGCTGCCTGTTCAAAAGACAAGAACATCAACAATGAAAGAACAGCCCCCCCTGTGACGGACAATAAGAAGTCTGAATATGTTTATGATAACAAGACAATTATCGACTTCAAAGTCTACCGTGGCACTGTAGGTGGCGGAAAAGATGTTACCCCAACAATAACGCCCGAAGAGCTGTGGAATACCACCAAACTGGAATATGGAAAATATGAAAGACTAGCCGTTTCCAAAGATTCTATTTCGGAGTTACCTTACAAGTATGAAGAATGTAACTACCTGTATAAGACCAGTAACGACTCTCTGTATGCCTGGAAGAATGCCAACCTCTGGATGTGGTATGGAGCAAAAAAGAATGACAATATCGAATATATCATAAGCTTCTACGCCTTTGCAAGGAGTCGTCAGGGATACTCACTGACAATGAATAGCTATGAAAGAGGGATAATAAACGGTAAAGAGTTTTTCAACGACAACCCTTACCGCTTCAAGGATATACAAAGCATGACGGACGCAAATGACCTCGTGGCATGGCTTACTATTAAGTATACGTTTAAAAAGAAAATGTAATAAGGAAAGCGCCTATCGCGGAACTTCGCATAGCCTGCTCCGCTTCAGAAGGAATTTCCTCTCCCAAAACCCACCGTTTGCCGGTATATCTGAGGGGACACGTCTACCTGTTTCTTAAAAAAGCGGCTGAAATAATATTCATCATCAAAGCCTAACGTAAACGCTATCTCTTTAACGGATCTATCCGTCAGGTATAGTTCTCGTTTTGCTTCTATGATAATACGCTCAGCAATCAGGTCAGAGATTGTTTTATTGAAATGCTTTTTTGCAGCTTTACCCAGAGATTTGGACGTTACATGCAACATCTCTGCATAATCACCCGCTGTATGCTTAATCCTGAAGTTATCTTCTATTAATTCTTTCAAGGTCTGCAACATACGTGGCTCCCGGTGGTCGCTTTGTAGCGATATATCATACTGCGCCGCTTTCACCCTTGAGGCAGTAATGAGATAGATTTTCAGGTAAGAAACCAGGGAATCATGCTGCGCCAGACCTTTGGTCAGCATTTCAGCCCTCATTTGTGAAAGCAGCGTTTCCAGTACTAAAGCTGTTTGCTCATCAATCATAATAAATGGTGGCTGGTAGATGTTGTTGAACAAAACCCCATTACAGGCCACCTCCTTATGATGTTGATGAATACAAAAAAAGTCAGAATGAAAATTGATGACCACCCCGCTCAATTCCTTTTCAGGAAAAAAAATAAAGGGCTGATACGGGGCAAAGGCAAACAATGCCCCCGATGTAAAGTTATAATCCTGAAAATCCGCCTTCACAGATCCTTCACCCCGCTTTATCCATATGAGGGAGTAATAGTTTAAACGCTGCAAAATATTGTATGGATTCTCGTTATCCATAGTAAAAATCCTCAGGTCCAGATTGTGCGTTTCCGGATGAATAATAGTAAGAGAGTTCTCCGTTGTCATTTTTCTGTTTATACCTTCTTTGGTTTCTTATTTACGCATATCATCGACACAGGCACAGTTTTTACATACCATATTTATTGTATCGGCCAAAGATAATCTCATTTAAGAGACTATCTCCGGCCGATGCAATATTGTTACCTCTTTTGCCTTATATAAGCCGCAGCATTATAAGGCAGGCGCAGCAGGGAAGTCAACAGGAACCTCGGTGAGGTTATGGAGATAATTCATTACCACTTTATCGGCAATGGTTATAACAACATCTACCAGACTCCCTTTCGTATAACCTGCCTTGAAAAACTGGTTGAGCACAGCATCATCAATGCGTCCCCTATTTTCCGAAACGGCTTTAGTAAGTTTCACCAGCGCACCCAGCTTCTGATCAAAAGCTACGTCTCCTTTTCTTATCTCAATGGTCTGTGCTTCGGTGAGACCGTTCATCTTCCCCAGCATGGTATGGGCTGCGAGGCAGTATTCGCAATTGTTTACCTGACTGACTACCAGATTTATTACTTCTTTCTCCTTTTTGGAAAGAGAAGTTTTTCCGCTCTGCAAAGTAAGGTAATTCCCCAAAGCCGTATCGCTGTATGCAATTGTTGCATATAAATTGGGGACCATACCCAATGCGCCTTTCAGCTGGTCTAAAATCACCTGATTATCGGCAGATACCTCTTCCCTGGTTGGAACATTAAATTGTGTTTTCATTTTTCTTGTTTCTGTTTTTTGTCAATTTCGACAACACAAAGCTCCATTAATTGGAAAGAGGAAGGAATAGAAGATAGGCGCTTTATAATGGACAATTTGCCCCTTAAGCCAATGACCCGCGGAAAAACAGGAGTTCTGCGAACCACTATTTCTCTCTTACTGGTCTGACAATCCCTCCTTCCAATAAATTACCGGCAGATACTTTTCACTATTTCACTTTTAAGCCATACTTTCAAACCAGAGAAAACGAGATGGGCTCGCCGGACTTAAGAAAACCAATGCTTTTACACAGAAAAAATCAAACCCAAAATGAATTCACACGAGAAAATACTAAGCTGTTACAACCAGGTAGCCGAAGACTATGCGGCCGACCGCTGGGATGAACTCTCCAGGAAGCATTTTGACCGCCTGTTGTTAAAAGAATTCGCATCTGCTAATAAAGACAAAGGACTATGTGCCGACTTTGGCTGTGGCCCCGGACAAACAACAAGGTTTCTGTACGACCATGGCTTAACGGATATCGTCGGCACCGATCTGTCGCCGGCAATGGTCAGCATGGCCCAAAAACTTTCTCCTCAGATTAAATTTGAGACCCAGGATCTGCTGAATATCTCCTACCCGGCAGAACATCTGGGAAGTGCTGTGGCATTCTACGCAATAGTACACTTTACTACAGATCAGATCAGGACATGCTTCGGAGAAGTAAACAGGGTATTGAAACCCAGAGGAAGCTTCCTGTTTTCCTTCCACGTAGGAGAAGAAACCGTTCATTTCGACAAAGCACACGACAAAGAAATAGATATCGACTTATTCTTCTTTAAGACAGATGATATAATTGCATTACTCAATGAAACAGGCTTCGATATAATTGACGCCATAGAAAGACGCCCACATGAAAATATGGAATACCAAAGCAGGCGAGGCTATATCTGGGCGGAGAAAAAAGCAGCTGAATGATCCAGCTGCTTAAAATCTCAATCGGAATTTTTACACTGCGGCTTGCAGGTCAGGCAACTAAGGAGTACACAAATAGATGGCCAGGAGCCACCTTCACCTTTAATTTGATTGGCAGCCCCAGGGCTCAGGGCATGAACTATTTTTTTGGTCAGAGATAATTTTGAACTCAATGCTTTCTTTTTCATAAAAATGGATTTAAACAGCAAGTTACCCACGAAAACAAACCAAGACAATCCATGGAAACCGGTATAAAGTGATAATCCATTTTTGAACCTGAGATCTGATGGTCAAAATAGATTACTCCTATTTTGTAGTGTACTTATGTTTGATCGCCTCCTGTAATTCAAAATACTTTAACTCAAACGCTTTGGCACTTTTGATGGCGGCATTCTTCTCAATTGAGCCCAGCTCTACACCATAAATCAGAAAACAGGATACCATAATAGCCGATAAAAGAACAGACAGCTTCCCTTCTTCATCTTTAAAAGAATCCTTGGCAAAAAGAAAGGTTATAAAGCCGCCGTAAAATGTAAGCAAAGCTGGTATTGTTACATGTACAACCGGAGATTGGCTTAACCCTACCAACAACCCAATAGATAAGCCCAGAAAGGCGAAGCATACCATAACCAGTACTGTTGAAATGCTGAAAAAGTAAAAAGTAAATTTGCTTTTCTTCACTTTACTAATAATCAACCTCGACAGATTAATAACTATAACTGCCGCTAACATAAACATAGCCAGGTTAAAGACCGTATTAAAAAAATAAAATACTGTCTTGGATGTACTTGCCGACATAAGCAAAAATTAATGAACTGCAATAGTGTCCAGGTCAGGGAGTACTTGAGGTATCTGAGTACTCTTTATCGCCTTCAGTGTATCTGAGACAATCGGATGATTACCCGTGATCGTATCCGCCTTAACGGTGCTTGAATCAACCTCTATTGCCGGCTGACCAGCAGAATTATCCAAAAGCTCTGAATCTGAATCGGTCTTCACATTTTTATTTGAATCAGCACTAAAAGTGCAACTTGTGGTCAATAAGCCACATATGAGCAGTGTTAAGGTAATAAGTCGCATAAAACAAAGGGGCTATTAGTACAACAATTGTTGCTAACAAGATACCGAATATTTCAGATTCCCTTAATTTTTAGCTATTATTAAATCAACAACAACACACAAACAGCCAGGAAAACAATTCCCTGGCTGCTTCAATTTTGCACTGCGATGGATCATATTAACTGCAGGATGCTGCTACGCCTGTAGCAGCACATCTTTTTCCGTCACCTCCGTTATCACAAACACACAGATCTTACAGGCTGCATTGCCTTGCTGATGAAACCATCTGCAATCTTTCCGGATAGGGCAACGCGGTAGCTCTTCCTTAGCAGGAACACTATCCAGGTATGTAACCAGCTTCTCAATCACCCCGCATGTTTTACCGGTCCATTGAGAGCAGGCACCCTCAACGCATTTGTTGGTGAATCTGAAGGTCTGTTCCGCAGAAGCCGTTCCAGCCGCTGCTTTCTGAACAAATGTTTCATCAACCGGTAAAGTCTGAGGGAGAATCACAACGGTACCATCATCCTGCCTTATACCCAACAACTCAGCACCTGTTTTACACCTGGCCGAAGGGCATAAGAATCTCTCCTGATCTTTCATAAAAGCAGTTATTCAAACTTGACAGAATCTTTTATAACTACTTTATCGAAATCCCTTATTACAAAACCCCAGATAGGAGGATGAGGCCATTTGTTAATAGGGATAAATACACTGCGGGTAGTAGTGCCATTAGCCAATATGGCCAGTTCGCCGGTAACTGCTTTCTGAATAGCGCTGTTAATCTTCTGGCGCTGTTCGTCGGTTAGTTTCAGATCTCCAAGATCTACAACAAATTTATTCTCTTTCATGACAAATTGGTTAGTGCACCTTACGTGTTGTGGTGCGGGGAAATAATCTGGTTATAACTGAGAGTTTGAAGCGGGAACAAGTCCCATGCAATGATCAGCATGCAGTAATTCATTCATCCGGGGTGTAACTAAATCCATCCTGTTTTCACGAGACAGTATTCCGAAAAATTGTTACGTAGCCATATAAGTGCTTTTGGGGGTGATAAAATATTCATTGGGGTATTGAGTCTTACTGGCTTTGCTAACAAAATTAAGGTAATCCATTGAGATTCCGGTTAATATTTTTGATTACCACTATGCCTGGTCCCGTCAAAAGCTCATACAGATCGCACTGTTTTCTTAATCTGTCTTTATTTTTCCATTCTTATACCGTCAATACCTTTGATATAAAATTACATGATATGGAATCCTCACCTAACAACAGAAAACGAGCCGATATTCATACGCACATCTGGACAACAGACTACCTCGACATCCTGGAGAAATTCGGAAAGCAGGGAACTGAAGACTACAGAAATATCGGAGCAGGATTAACAGACAAAGACCTGGAATCCCGGTTTGCATTAATGGAAAAAGCAGGCGTTGACATACAGATTCTATCCGCAGCCCCCCTTCCTCCTCATTTCGAAAATAAGCAGCAGGCAGTACAAGCCGCACGCTTCATCAATGATCAATACACCGCAATAGCCGGCAGGTGGCCCGATAAATTTGCAGCCTTTGCCTCCCTGCCACTACCTCATATAGACGAATCACTGATAGAATTAGACCGCGTAATGAGCCTGCCCGGCATAAAAGGCATTTGCTTCACCACTTCTATCCTCGGTAAAGCACCCGTAGACCCCGTGTTCACACCTCTATTTGAGGAACTGAACAGACGCGGCGCAGTCCTGTTCTTTCACCCGGAAGGCAGCAGCCTCTACTCGCCACTTATACAAGACTATCATCTTACCTGGATGATCGGAGCGATAGCAGAAGATTCCGTCTGTGCCGTACAGTTGATCACCGGTGGCTTTCCTGTAAGATACCCGAATATCAGGATCATCAACTCTCATCTTGGAGGCGCCCTTCCCATGATCACACGCCGCCTCGATATGCACTACTGGGAAAGGCCCGACACACCCGATAAACCCAGTGTCATTGCCGGGAAAATGTGGTACGACAGCGTTGCCCACGGACATACACCAGCACTACGTGCCGCCGTCGACACATTCGGAGCAGACCGTATTCTACTGGGTACCGACTTTCCCTACGAAAACGGAGATGAATACGGCCTGGGCATCAGCTATATCGCAGACAGCCTTAGCACCTGTGAAAGCGCACAGATCCTGGATACAAATGCTGCTCAACTCTTACAGCTATAATTAAAGTAGGGGGCAAAGATTACTCTTTGCCGCCCTCTCACACCACCGTATGTACTTGCGTGTACGGCGGTTTCCTTAGAGCAATTTGCGATGTAAGGCTTTGTAGTTATGGCTTAGACTGTAAAAGCCTTGCTGGATAAACCATTCATTAGTCATACCGTGAGTGACTGAAGGGCTGTTGGACAAGCGCCACCAGCCCTTTCCGCTTTTAGCCGTGATCCAGCATTGGTATTCGGGTATCCCTAATTTTCTTAAAAATCGGAAGATACCTATTACACGTTTGCATTGTTTAAGCCGGTAACACTTTAACTTATGGCGTAGCCAACTATCAATGCGCTCCATGTAACGCTGCATTTTCGCATATCGGAAGTAGATTAGCCAACCCCTGCAATACACTTGAAGGTCCGAGAGTACTCGCTCAAAGCTCACTCCACGGTTACGGCGCGTCAATTGCCTGATCTTGCCTTTTAACCGTTCAAGACTGGGACGGCTTATCCCTAATACGGTTCCCCCCTTTTGACGTACTATACTGTGACCCAGAAAGTTAAGTTCGTGACTCTTGCATACACGGCTCTTTTCTCTGTTTACCCGCAGTTTCAGTACCTCTTCTATGTAGCTGGTCAGCTTCTCTTTTAGTTGCGTAGCCGCACGCCGACTGCTGACAAAGATTTTTACATCGTCCGCGTAGCGTACATAGCTCTGACCTCGTCTTTCCAGCTCTTTATCTAATTCGTCCAGTACGATATTCGATAGCAGGGGGCTTAACGGGCTACCTTGTGGCGTCCCTTTTTCCCGTTGCTGCATCAATCCTTCTGATAAAAGACCGCATTTCAGATAGCGATGGATCAGTTTTAATATCCTACTGTCTCCTATGCGCGTTCCCAATAACCACATCAAGCGATGGTGATTGACTTCATCGAAGAATTTTTCCAGATCAAGGTCTACTACATGCTGCTTTCCCAACGAGACATATTGCAACGCCTGCAATAGTGCTCCATGAGCACTACGGTTGGGGCGGAAGCCGTGACTGCTTGCTGAAAAACTTCGCTCATACTGTGGAGACATTACTTGATGAAGAGCCTGTTGAATCAGGCGATCTATTACTGTAGGAATCCCCAACTGCCGATATCCTCCATGGGGTTTGCGTATACGCACTCCCCGCACACCCGACGGATGGTAAGTTCCATTCAGTAGTTGGCTCCGCAATTGTTCGTAATGGCTACCTAGCCATGCTCTCAATTCCTCCACTTCCATCCCGTCGATGCCACTGATACCCCCATTTTCCAGTACCCTTTTGTAAGCCTTTTCCATATTTAATGGATCGATCACTCGATTCATTAAATCCATCGTTGAGGTCCTTTCTTCTTTGCATGCAGAAAGCCATTCAGGGCTTACCATACCACTTTTATCACGATGTACGACCGTGGCTCCAGAGGTATGGCTGACTACACATTCTCCAAATAGGTTCATCTGCTAATCATTTCTCTGCCCTGTAGAGTATCTTTATTATACCCGCAGGATTTTACTACTTCAAAAAAAAAAAAAAAAGCCTCGCTCTAAAGATTCTGCCCTTCCCTCCACTATCTTTCGGTAGTTTCTAAGGTACTATGGCATCTGCTGACTTCTGCTCCTGGCTCCGTGCCTTGACACTCGCGCGTATCCCAGCCCCGGCTCGCTATTCGCAGATCTCCCACGGTAAGCTCATAGTTCTGTCCTGTTAAACCGTATGATTTACTATTACTGAATACGTCCAACTATAGGGCTTTGCAGTCTAATGCCCGCTTACCCTCAGTACTAGCCTTATATCATATTTCTGTTCGTCGGTTCAACAGTTTGTCCGCCACTTCCTTCAGATTCCACCTCGCGGTGGACACCCTTGCTTTGGACTGACGATTCCCGTTGGATGGCTCGTTCAAGACTTACACCTTAAAGAACTATGGCATGCATGGCGCACATAAAACAGCGGGCGCCTGGTAGTAGGCGCCCGCTGTTTCCCCAGGCTACTGTATCATCTTCAAAGGATAAATACTATTGAATAGCCGGCCCAGTGGGGTATGTGTTGAGGACAGCATCGCTGACTATCTGAACCGCTTCCCATCTGAAATGATACTTATCAAATGTCTGCGGACTGTTAATCCATCGTTTTACCCTGGGCACAATAGTGCCACTTATATTGTCTGCTTCCGCGAGATAAATTTCAGGAGCCCCGCTTTTCAACAATTTAACATTGCTGGTAATGGTAATGCCCCTGGGAACTGATGCCAATGCCGCGGTGCTGAAATGTAGCATCATACCCTCATTGAAATTGAACAGCGTGACGAGGACACCATAATCATTTATCCACCTCAGCTTGCCATCCATATAGATGAACACTTCGCCGGTATCATCATTTCTTACAAATTGCCCTTCATTAAGGTTAGTAGGATCTCCATAAAGGGTTCTCAAGGAAATAACGTCATTGGCATTGAAAGGGCGACTGCCTCCGTCACTACACGCCAGCATCCAGCTGTTCGGGTCTGAGCCTGTTGGCGTACCGGGGATATTAATAGCACCAACACCGGCATCGCCTTCATTACCACCTACGCCACAACTAATTGAGCGATTAAAATAGTCAGTATGCCGGAAACCAATGGTATGGCCTATCTCATGGGCAATAATGGTGGCGAGCCATCCCTGGTTAGGGTTGGCCCCTATAACGTTGGAATTAAGCAATATCGGGCTGGGAGGATTACCTGCGCTGTTAGGGAATCCTGCAGAACGCCCCAATACGCCAGGCCCAAGATCGGCATACTGAATATCCACTTCACCGTTATTCGCCACACGTTGGAATCTCAGGCGAAGGTTTAACGCGTTGTAACGGGCAATGGCCTCGTCTGCCGCAGCAGTGTAAGAAACCGGCAGGTTAGTCACTGATATACTGATCACTCTTGGTAATCCGGTGATCAGGTTGTTTGTACGATACTGTTCCGATTTAGCAATAAGAACCGCAGGAGAATGGGAAATCTTACCGATACTTTCTGCCGGCAGAAAAATATCGCCTTCCACTACATACCCCCCTTTTACTTTCATAATATTTTTTGTACTGAAGCCCTGTGATTTGATTTTGGATACTATATCTGAAGAAATTTCTTCCCGCTTATCCTCTTTCATTTCTTTGGTACAGGAAAAGAGGAAAAGACTGCAAACAATAATTTGCAGAATCCGGGTAATGCGGAATGTTTTCATAAAAATAGTTTAATGTGATTGATCAGATTCTCGCCTTAGGTATAGATTGTACAGTGCCTGGGTTACTGTTGTAAGATACACTATCCGGCTACACTTCTGACCGGGAATAAAAACAAGGTTTCTGCTGACTGATTACACTCCGTAATGATTATTGTCACTCAGGCACATTTGTCGTATACTAAACATTATGAAAGCAAGAAGCATTCATCCCATTCCGGGTTCACATCCGTGACACCGGCCAGCAGCGTCGACCCTTTGGCAAAGGACGCCGGATGGTAAATGTCCGTATTTTCAAGTGCATCAAAGATGGCGTTCAATCTGTCTTAATAAAAAACTGATGGGAACAAGAGACTGTAAACCCGCCAAACTATCCTCCCGGTTACCTGTTGGCACATTCACTTTACAAAACGGGTTACTGCCCCCGCTAACAGTAATATAGAAAAAAATATAAGTCTTGGAATAGCTGTGCTTATGAAGGTATGTTCAATCTCTTTGCGGTAAGAGATCTTCAATGATGTCAATCAGGGAGTTACTGGTTGCTTTGCTGAATTTCCTCGCAAAAAGGCACCCGGAGGCCAACAAGGTTGACAGGTCTGATTCATCCAGTACTCGCGGAAAACCTGGCCCGGTACACCAGTCTATATACCGGAGATTATTATTCACTACTTTTTCTCTAAACGGGGAATTCAATACAATAGACTGTATCATCAACTCTTCGGGGAGCTTCGTATACCTGAAGAATGTTAATACGCTGGTATTTTCATTCAAAAACTGAAAAAGATATTCTACACATGGCAGACTGATCGCAAACCAGTTGCTACCTCCATAGGGCTTTAATGCAGCCGGAAATGATCTGCATACATTTTCTGTTTGCTGTGCTTTCACAAAAGCGGTAGCCATCGAAAAGCCCATTTCTTCAATAGGCCAAAAATATTCATAGCGGTCCTTGCCTCCGTTTTCAGCCCAGTTCACATAATCCGGCAACGGGAAATGCTCTATAAATTCCCTGCCGCGATTATTATGCATATATCGGAGAATATACTCGCTGCTGCAAAGTGGAAAATCCTGTCCGCTCAGCAGAAAAAAATAATCATACGTATCGTTTCCCATTGCTGCTTCAAGAAGGTTGAGTGTTGCAGCAGTAATGCCATAACCTCCCCAGGCTACATCAACCCGGTCTTCCAGGATGTAGGTATTATCACTAAGGGGGATATTTTCGAATATAGCATCTATCGGCGTTTCACACTTCTTATCTACATGAATATACAGGTCAATCTGAGAGTGCTGTACCGCTTTCAGCAATCTTCGGAAGTGTTCAAATTCATGATGAACAATAATAAGATAAGCAATTTTCATAGATTTCATCGGGCCTAAAGCAGGTTGTTTTTTATATATATTTCATCGTTCCCCATGATATTGATCAACGAGTATCCACGAAACTTCATATAATTAAACAGGTAACTACACTTGTTGTATTCGTGTGGATTATTAATGCAGAGCAAACTGACATCAACATGATCGAAGTTCAGCGTATCAAGCACCATCAACTCACTACCACAAACATTCACCGAGCACAGGTCTATGCTCCGGATATTTTTTGCATGTAATATATCTGCCAATGTGGTACAGCTGACGGTCACGGTCTGCCTCGTTACATAGCTACCGAGATCTGCGGGAAATAACTGCTCATCATAGTTATCCGTCAGACCGCTGTTGATACCTACATTCCAGAAGATAGCCGATTCATTGCCGGTATTGGAAATACATGCTTCCACATTATCGCTGGACCTGTTCTTACACAGCAACTCGTAGTTTGCTTTACCTGCCTCAATACAAATGCCGTTCCAATTCCGGTTCTTCTCGAATAAACAGGTATTGTTCCATGTAACGCCATCATATGCACCTACATCGAGAAAGAAACCGTTCTCCTGCCCGTCAAATATATTTTCGTCCAGATAGTGGTCCTGCTTAAATTTACTATATCCCTTCATGATCACTGTTTTTATACCCGACTGATTCACTTCCGGGGAAATGATTAAGCCAAAATTTCTCTGTCAGATGTCTGTATACCCGGAGCATTTTCCGGGTATGTTCATCCTGCTCACCGGCAGTACTATAGAAGATCCAGGGGTCTGTTATCAGGCGACAGTCTGCAATGCCGGAGATAGTGCTTTCATTATAACTGACAGCCCCGGCTGCATGAAGACTGTCATTCTGCTGATACTGCAACCGGCTTATCTCTGTTTTTTCCCTGGCAGATACCAGATTAGCGGTAACATGCAAGTTACTTTCGTTTTCCTGACCATTACGCGTTAAGTTGACCATATGTGACACATACCACGGATAATAAGCAGTACGCTCATCCCATAGCATATAATAATCACTTTCATACAGCGGCACCAGGAGATCAGTAACGGTATATGCTTTCCCGGTACTAAACACAATCACATTTTCAACAAAATTGCAGAGGACTTCAGTGGTGCGCTGGTCGGAAATTTCCGCATAAATAATCAGTTTTCTGTTAGGATAATCCTGCGCAAGAAAGGTGGACACAGCTATCTGCAGCACAGAAGGATTCATCAATACGCAACATATATGGGGAAGACCGCGTGAAATCTCCCGGTGATATTCCATTCTTTTGTTACGCTCATCAAATACATCTCCTATGAATTGACTTCCGGGCCTTTGTATTTCATCATTTACTTTCACGCCGGCAAGCCTGCTGCAGGTATCGTATTCAAATGTACAATGTTCCACACGAGGGTAGATAACAGATGCCAGAAAATCCTGGTCGCAGCCTTTATAATCAAAACGGTCCCACTCTTCAAGAGTAGTTTCCATATCATGCAGGAGGCCGTTCCTGCATCCCCACATCCCGGCAAGTACCGGCACATTATGAAAAGGATGATCTCTCAACACATGGAAATCTTTATCTGAAGCCAACCACTTTTCTATGATCTGTACTTCACGACTGGTAATCCGTGAATCGCAGTCACGAACAATAAGTATGGAAACATCCTTATCAGCTGCTGCCAAGAACCGCCAGAAGGCGCCGGCAAATTCTCCCTTCCTGTACTTTTCATCGCCGACAGGCACAATCTCTACAGAACTGTATGACTGCAACAGTCCCCAGGCAGGGTGAGTGCATGAGCTATCAATATAAAAGCGGCAGATCCAGTCCGGTAACAGATCAAGCGCAAGCTGAACATTAGCCAGTGCGCCATACCAATACATATCATCATTGCCCCACAGGCTGAAAGAAATTACCTTCTTCATCTGATTACAATTGATTGTCCTGCAATACATCAGCAATCCCAAATTCAGTCCTTGCCCTTCCGCATTCTTCCAACCCTTTGTTATAAAGGGTTTCACTTATTCCTCCTCCCTGGTAATTAGCCAGCCTCGCATTAATAAACTTAAAAGAAGCTCCATTTACGGTCGCTCGCAGCAACCATTCATAATCCATCGATATTTTATATCCTGTGTCAAAGAGGCCGTACCTGACATAAGCCTTCCTCGTTACAAAAACCGAAGGATGAGGTGTATACATATTTTTAGGTAGCAGGAAATGTGCTGCTGAAGCAGGCAATAGGGCTGTCACGCTGCCTTCGTTCATATATGCCGTCTGGCCATAATACACATCATGACGTGGAGCTTTCAGGTAGTTGAGCACAACATTCTTCACCGCATCCGGCTCATACCAGTCGCCGCTGTTGATGATCCCGATCAGCTCACCTTTCGCCCGGCATATTCCTTTATTAAATGCACTACTGATACCATCGTCAGGCTCAGATATAAAATAATCAAGCTGCTGTGAGTAACGTTCTATTATTTCCTGCGTACCATCCGTGCTGTTGCCATCTATAATGATATATTCAATATCGGGATATTGCTGGCGCAATACACCTTTAATGGTCGTTTCAATATACCTGGCAGCATTAAGGGATATGGTGACAATACTAACCTTTGGTAGCTTCATATATACAGGTTTGTTTCATTAAAGCGGAAACCGGGGATCAGGCCAGCAACAAAGATCCAGCCCAGGAAGACATTTCAGGATGAATACATCCGAGCACTGACATGGTTATCTTAACAACGCCTTCTTTTAAAGATAAATCGTATATATCTGTATCCATTCCAGTGCATAACGCAGCCAGCTGTTCGGCATATTTCTCTTCACCGGTATTACCGGATAACTGACCCAGTATTACGAATATATCGGAGCTGGCCGGAAGCACTTTTTTTTGTTGGGCGAAAATATCAAAATGGTGAATACCGGCTGCCCGCCAGTGATGACAGGGATACTTTAATCCTGCAAAATAAAAAGCATAGGCCAGCCTGCACAACGGGTCATGTATTACAGAAGGATAATCTTCCCCGGAAAATCTTTCCAGTATTCCCCTACCACACTTTACAGCTTTATATAAAGCTGTTTCGACAACTACCATATTGAGCTTATGACGAAGCAGCAGCGATAGGAAGAAAATGCTGTCACCAATATTTTCTATGCCGGTTGCCGGCAGTTCATCCTTGTCAAAACCCGCTATCAGCTCATCCAGCTTTTCATTTATTTCATCTGTCAGTAACACCAGGCATTCCTGCAGGCAGATAGTTTTATATCTGTGCGTACCGTAGTTAACACTCTCATATCTTTTCAGGAAGTACTGCGCTTTACCGAGCGTGCCATTCGAGAACGATACTTCATCATCCTTTCCGAACATAACAACTTTGTACATCGTATCATCAATATCTTCCAGGAGCTCATCGGTGTTTACCTGAAGGAATTTATGCCGGGCCATCCATTCAATACTCCAGCCGATACCAGACAGGCCATCTGCATATCCCATACCCGTTACATCAGCGACATGGTCACCAATAGCTTCCGTGAGCATACCAGATTTGTGTTTCCATTCCGGCTCATTAGTGTAATGATAAAGTGCATTACATAATACGGCTCTTCCGGCCAGACCTCTCCACAATCCGCAGTCGGTCCCTTCCAGGATATCCCTGGAACTGAGTTGCTCAATAGATCTTTTGAGAATTGAATTAAGTTGCATACTTGACGAGCATTAAGTTAACTGCGATTAAAGTGATCTGCTATATATCTTTCCATTTCTTCCCTGTTCATATGGCATATACCCAGGTATTCTTCCATCAATTCCATACGGCTCTCCGTATCCGGGTATCCTGAATTTAGCCCGCGTTGATGGTCCAAGTGAAACAAAGGACCTGATATTCTTGAAATTTTATACCCTAGTATCTCCATCCGCTTTCGCCGTTCGACGTCTTCAGGCCCCCAGCCATAGATATTTTCATTATCCATTCCAGCAGCTATAAAGGCGGCCTTATTCAACAGTACGGCCCCTCCGAAAGATCTCTGTGTACTGGTAAAGAATTTATTAATATTCTGTGTCAGCACATCGGGGTCAAGTATCTTACAAAAAATCTGTTTAAAAAGCTTGTCAATATTCAGGAACACTCCATCATATGGAGAAACGAAATCCCCGCTGCCATTCCTTATCTGTTCTACGGCAAGCTGTATCTGCATTACAGGAAAGACTACATCCGTGTCATAAATAGAAATGATCGGCGTTTCTGCAGAAGCAACCATGATATTATTATAATGAGTACGTTTCAAAACAGGATGGTCGTCTTTATAAAACACATATCGACAACCGGCTGGAAATGTTATATCTGCGAGTTGTTGTATTGTATCTGCTTCCAGGATGATCATTCTTGTATGGAAATATTTATCCAGGTAGTTAATGATGGAGAGGAGATTTTCCTTACGGTCGGGGCTGTCGATCCTGACGGGGATAAGGAACGTTACATCATCCAGGTTAATCTTATCCGCAGCTTTGCTGCATTTCAGATCATTCATCATATGGATAATAATATTGCTGCAACTATTGCTGTCTATATGCCGGAAATCGTCATAGTAAGGGGGATAATGAATATACTTTGTTTTACAGAACAGGGTGGAGTTATCAGTATCAGTTACACCGGCATAATGAAGTATGTAATGCTGTTCCCACCTGTCGATGCTGTCATAAGGCCAGCAAAAATCAAGCAGCGGGTGAATTTTAACGTCCACATTCCTTGCGATACCATTATACAATATAGCCCACATGTCGGCGCACCATGCCTGAATACCCTGATACTGCGACATTGGATTGCCAGTTTCCAGGTAATAAGCCTCGCTCTGAGAAGCATTATATTCATTAAGCAACCGATAAATGCTTTCACTGTCCCGTTCCACCTTTCCCCAGAAGTCCGCGCTCGTATTTTTCAGTATGTACTGCGCTCCTCCTGCCTGTTTATCCTGCGCTATAACCCGTCCAGGATCTACACCTGCAATCCGGCACATACCCTCAAAAATCGCTCTTCCTGCCTTACTGATAACATACGCAGAGTCTAGATAATTACGTGTATCAGAGAGATACCATGTATCATCCTGCAACAGCGTACCGAGTGGTATCTTCTCCCTGAACAGCACATCAGAATCCAGGTAGAACAACGGAACAGAGGACAGCCCCTCTACGGCGAGAAAATGCTGGCGTATAATATGCGGACGTATAGATGGTATATATGTCTTATCCTTCCTGTTATCGGGATAGGTAAAGAACGTTGCGCAGTCATTTATAGCAACAAAGTCCTCAAACTCTCTACTAATGCCCTTTTCAGGATTATATCCTATCAGCACATGAATATTCTCTCTGGGAATTTCCAGTTTATTGAAATTATGCAATTGCAACTCCAGCTGCCAAAGAAAATAATAATCGTCAGGCTGGGCAGACAGGTATATCAACTGGTCCATAATTGAAATTTGACAGGCTATGTTCTGATACGTTTTACTTCAGATTCAATCCCATTGCTTTTCCCGGCTCCTGATTTCACTTTATTATTGCCGAAGTTGTAGTTAAAATAGAGAATCAGTTTCCTGCTTTGCTGGAAGTTATCATACCTCGTATCTATGCCGCCGAACAGCTGATAAGAAGATACGCGGTAAAGGTTGAAAATATCATTCACTGTCAGTTTAGCGCTGAACTTATTATTCCACCAGTTCTTACCGATGCCGGCGCTGATCATATAAACCGGTTTCAACACAAATGCCCCTGAGCGTTGCGACGACTGATAAAATCCGTTTAATTCACCTTTTATATCGACAGGCAGTAAAAACACATGATTGCTGTTGATGTAAAACGTTGCAGTTCCTTCGTGCAAAGGGTCATTGTTCAGATGGCCCATGTATTGATTATAGTAGATATTCACAGAATTATTACAGTTCCACCACTTGAAAAACGTTACCGGAGCATTCAGGCTTAGTGTCAGGTTATCCAGGCTGTTGAGGTTATCGGGAAGCTGATAGGTCTTCCGGGAAGAATCAATCTGCCTGATTGTATTGGTAATGGCATCCCTGGTATGACTATACGCCAGAGAAACAAAATAAGTGCCTTTGAAAATATAAGACAGCTCAATGTTGTTGCTGAACTGTGGTTTCAGATATGCATTTCCGGTTCTGTAATTATATTGATCGATAATATAAATGAATGGATTCTGACTCTGGTAATCAGGTCTGTCTATTCTCCGGCTATAAGATACGGACAGGCTATGCGATTCATTCAATGTTCTCTGGATTACCGCACTGGGAAAAAGAGAGAAATAATTTCTTTTGACAATAGTACCGGCAGTCACCTGGTTGGCTCGGGAAGAAGTTTGTTCCCCTCTGAGCCCCAGCTGAATGCCCCAGCCATGCCCCAGCTCCTTACTAAAATTGAAATACCCAGCACTGATGAGTTCTCTATAAATGAAATGATTACTCATACTGGTATCATATTTCCACTCGCCGGCACTTAACCAGTCATAATGGAGATCATTATCGTTGTTTACGTCGCTTACTTTAATACCCGCTTCCAATCTGGCCCTGCCCTTCAGATTCAGGGAATAATCGAGCTTTATTGACCGGATGTCTATACTTATCGGTTGCATCCCCCTTCGCTGTTCTCCCAGGCGGGAAATGTTCCCCACGGCATCATAAAAGTTTGTACCGAACAGCTGATCTCCGGGGAAATTATATTTAGAATAGTCAAAATTGGCAGTGAGCGTTCCATCAAGGGTATCAGTAAGCAACCGGTAGTTCAGGTCCAGCGTGAAGGACCGGAAACCTGAGTTTCCGGTATTAGTAGAATAGGAAGAGGAATCCTTCTTCCCGGATGGGTTATAGAAAGCGACCGGGCCATTCAGTCCCAACGTTTTGTACTGGTTATCCACAACATTAACCATTATCCCTACATTGTTCCTTTTGTTAAAATCGTAATCCAGCCCCCCCCTGAAACTCTGTGTATAGCTCTTGTATTTTCCATCCAGAACAGCTGTCTGTATAGCGGCAAGCGTTTTCCCGCCATTATCATAAAATCTTTTGTTGGTATTAAATTCATTCCAGCTATTGCCGATGCTCGTGCTATAACCGGAATAAAAGCTCACTTTGTTTTTACGGTAGCTGATACGGCCTCCCCCTTCCTGTTGCGCATATTTCGCCTGGGTATATCCCAGACTTACACTCCCTTTCCAACCATCGGATTCATTTTTACGCAATTTTATATTGAGGATGCCGCCGCTGCCGGCCGCATCATATTTTGAGGATGGATTGGTGATGATTTCAAGTTGAGATACTGTTTCTGATCTCATACTCTTCAGCAGTTCTTTTAATTGCTGTTGTGACAGGTAAGTCAGTTTATCATTTATCATAACAGTAACGCCGCTTTTCCCTTTAAGGCTGATACTTCCGTTGTCGTCTACCATAATACCCGGAGATTTCTGCAATATCTCCCACACGCTGTTTCCGGCGTTCAGCACACTGTTTTCTACATTGACGATGAGCTTACCAAATTTTTGTTCAATCAATGGCTTTCTGGCAGTTATCTGCACCTGTCTGAGATGCACTGCTTCTTTGCTCATTATTATTGTAAGTTGTGCAGGAGAAGCTCCGGATACCGTAAATGGTCCATACTTTTCATTCCCGTAACCGGAGCAGGTAGCATAGATAAAATATTCTCCGCTGGGAATGTTATCAAACCTGAAAACACCTTGTTGGTCAGCAATAGCTGCTTTAATCAGGCGAAGGGTATCTTTTCCGAACAATCCCAGGCTTGCAAATGGGACAGGGTGTTTATCCCGGGTGGCTGCAATACCTGTAATACTGCTTTCAGCAACGGATTGTTGTGCCGATAGCCGGGTTGTTGCCTGCATTATTACACCAAGTAAAACGGGTATTATAGCTACGATCTGGGTTTTCTTCATATTTTTTTCATTGACCTGTTGCTTCTTTCCGGTATAGGCGTCGGTGCGGCGCCTCACTGAATGGGAGTGCCATATACCACTAGTTACATAATGATATATGACACTCTTTAATATTCTGAATATAAGAAATATTCAACAGACTTTTTAACTGGCGCTGAAATTCCCTACATCAGTCAGGCATTAATTAGGCATCGTTTTCAACATCGCTATCAGAGCTGGCATCAACATCTTTACCATTGCTAACAGATGCAGAGGTGCTACCGCCGGAGCTTGCGCTGGCAGCAGCCTGAGTTGTTGCAGCAACAAAGCCGCCTAAAACTTTACTCAGTTCCCTTTCAGAAAGAGGAGTAATATCCAGTTTTTTCAGTGATAATTTTTTCATATTGAATACTGTTTTAAAAGTTTTCCCTACTCTTTTGAGGCTTTTCGGGTTCGGCCTTGTTATACGTACAACTAGCTTAATCTTTCAGTATCTGAAAAGAAAAATGTCAGTAGAATGGTCACCTTAACCAGTTACCTGTGTAAGGATCATATCCGCATTTTGCAGGCTTCGCATAGAGATCTCCATCCTTTACAGTATAGGCCCTGCAGTCCGTGCATATCCCCCTGTACTCACAATCCCGGCAACCTTCTATAAGGTTCTTGTTGATATCCCATACTTTCCTGAAGTCATCCTGCATGGCTACAGCCCGCAGTGACGCTGTCCTGATATTGCCATAACTCCTGGTCATGGAAGGACAGTTTCTGATCTCACCTTGTTCATCCACTGATATCTTTCTGTTAAGACAGCCATTGTAAAGAGTATTCTCCATAAAGGTGGAAAGGGAGGGTATATGAAAAGATTTGACATTGATAACTCCGCAGGATTGGCAGGAGCCGATCTTCTGCCGGAGATATAGTATAGTGCCTAATTGCAGGTCGGGCAATCCGTCCGAAACCTCATTCTTCAGCTGCCTGTCAAAAGGGGCGCCGTGGATAGTAAGCGAAACAAGCGGATACCGGCTGATCACCGCCCTTAATTCATCCTCACTGATACCTGCTGTGTATGCCATCATCAACTGAATACACCTGAATGTCTTTTTCTCCGTATATGCCAGTATATCCATTATCTCATCCAGGCTGAGCGCCCTGTAACACCTGATCTGGATAAAATTACAGAACAACGTCTCCAGTTCATTAAACAGCATTTCAAAGTCGTGCCATTCGTCCCTCAGGTCTATGATCGCATTGGTAATGACAGCCGGATAATCCCACTCCACGGGCATATCAGGAAACAGGGAGCGGTCATGCACAATAGTGCCCAATTCATTAGTAATAAGGTATTCAGCAAACTGCTCAAACTCAGCAAGATCGTCTTTACTTTCCAGCATTGCAATCACTTCGCCTATGGTATGCTCCCGCAGGGCCTGCAGCAATGCATAATAACTGTTGTCCACAAAGTACATCTGCTTCCGGCTTACATCAGTGATAAGCGTTCTGGTATATCCCTTTACTGCAAAGCAATCGGCATACATGTAAAGATATTTGTTCTCCAGTTCCTTACTGGTTATTGTTATCATACATCTTCGTTTATGTCAGAGAAGTCGATTATTCTTGAAATGAGTTTATCCGGTTGCATGTGTGTAACATAGTTGCAGATCTTTTCACTGAACTCCGGTATGTAATATTCATCCAGGTTAACTATGCTATTATAGTATACATAGTTATAAAATATCGGGAGGTTCCTGAGATGGTATTCGCTGATCTTCAGGTGTGTTGTTTCGATCATATTCAGAGAAGTTGAGCTATTTTCTTTTCCAGGTAATAATTACAAGGCTGCGAAGTCATACCAAACTGCCCGACAGGATTCACCTCCAGGAAAATATATTCCTCCCTTTCATCCACAATAAGATCAATAGAGCCCGTATTCAGTGAAAGAGCTTGCATAAGATTCCTGAGCCTATCTTCAATCACATCCGGGAGCTTATAGGGAACAGTTCTGTTAGGCCGCTTCTGGTTATACTTTCTGAAATCCGTAACTGTCGTGTTATCATTTTGCGAAAAAATGGCCATTGCGTATAAAGTATCTTTCAGGAAAAATACCCTTAGCTCATATTTCTTTCTGATCTCCAGTTGTATAAGAGAGGGAAAGAATGTTTCTGGGAATGAATCAATATCCTCAATGCCGATACGCTCTGTATATGAGTAATATGCATTCTGTAATGTAAACCTGTATACGCCGTCACTCATGGCTTTGGTAATACAACTGACGCCAGTAGCAGTAAGCACTTCATTAAGTGCAGCTTTGCTGGTCACCATATAGCTGCGGGGAATCTGAAGACCAAGTTCTTGCGCCATCAACATCACTTCCAGTTTATTCAATGAGTGACTTTTAGGAGTTCCCAGTGCAGGCTTCCCTTTCGACACGTAGGAATAAATAAAATCGACAAGTGTATTCATTTCCTTTTGCACATGTTCTCTGTGAAGCCCCGGAGCATCATGGAATATTTCTTCGTTATTCTTATCAGGTAAACGAATGATGCTTTTAACAGAAAGTCCTTTCCGCCTGAACCATACAGCCGTAGCTTCACACAGGTTTATCTCCCTTCCGAACTGGTTGATCATGAGCTTATTATTGGAAATATCCATGTAATGCAGCCGGGTTCTCTCATCATCCGCATTTAAGCGGACAAAGTCCTTCCCCATAACGCGTAACCATTCCGTTACCGCACCGGTATTACCGTCATCCTGACGGCTGAATATCAAAATCATATGAAAACTTTACAAATTTCCAGGGCCTTCGTGCTCACTGTTAAAACACCACACTCTAAAGGATTTTCTTCAATGGAATTTTAAATAAAACAAACGGAATTATTCTTTTGAGCGACAGTTCATCTGATAGTACTTATACGGTGTAAACTACATCATTGGCTCAGGGCTTCAGATTTCGGTTTCTTTTCAACTGTTCACCAGATTTTAATATAACTTATCAAGCTATGAAATCTGTATTTT
>NZ_DATLKJ010000273.1:0-18616 GCF_035538455.1 Chitinophaga sp. | reverse complement strand
TAGTACTTGCAGCAGGTGAATTCCAGAGATCAGCCAGAATATGTACACAACGGTCCTCAATAGCGGCAGTCTGCGGGTATTCATCTTTGTCGATCATATTTTTATCAATACAATCGTCCATGATCTTGTGCACCTGCTCGTCCATCCAGGTCTGACAAAAAGTAGCGAGGTTCTGCTTTGAGTTTCCGTCCAACAGTAATTCATCCTTCAATAAGGAATATACGTTTTCGGGCATGTGGGTTTCCTGCGGCATTTTACTGAGTGTAATCCCCTCCTTCATATATGGTGAAGTATAGATGTCCGCTCCGGGAACAGGTTTGCTATCCTTCTCCCGGAAGTATTTCAGGATTTCATGTAGAGGCATACAATGGTTTTTTAGTTACGATAATGGTTACATCAACATGTTGAGGATACCACTCATAACAAGCCTCCCGCAAAAAAAGTTTAAAGGGAATACAAAACGGACATGGCAATCACCTAAAACACTAGTGTATAAAGGATTAACAACAAAGGTTCGCACTCCTCCCTAGTCCTCAGTGGAGTAACTGGACGCATTATCAAGAATAGCATATGCCTCAAGCAGGGCGCCTACTTCTGAGGCCATAGATGCCAGCTTATATACTTCTGCAGGCGTAAGCAGCATCATTACATGATCTGCTGGCAAAGGCATACAGATCATCTTCTCATGATCGTGATCAGAAGTGGGTTGCTCATCTGCCAGTCTGGAGATCATCACAGCGAAACAATCAAATTCTGCAGCACTGAGGTTAACAACCGTTGTACCAAAAGCCAGTTGAAGGCTCCTGCAATGCTGGCAACGGATCACATATCCGTTACTTCCCTGATATAAAGTTTGATAATTACACATATTTCCGGGTTTACTGATTTGTGCCTTCAGCGGCCGGGATCGGCCGCTGCCAGGACTTCATCACTCTTTACTAATAATTATGGAGTACAAACAACAGATGTGTGTGTGTATAAGCAAAATATACCGCGCAGTAAAATATGGTAGGGCAAAAGTAGGATCAGTGGAGATCATGATAATATCGGATCAGGAAAACGACTTACGCAAAAAGGAAAATGTTCCTCGCAAAAGAGCAAAGAGCGCCAAGTTTTTTTTAGTTAGTAAAGAGCTCTCTTATATCCCCCAAACATTGTGGGTACTACTAAATAGTCTTATTAAACTTAAAAAAACTTAGCGCTCTTGCTCTTTTGCTGCTTTGCGGGAAACCTCCCCTGCCCTACTATACATCAGGTTCCTGGAACCATTCATCTGTATAGCGTAGCGAAAGCTGAGATACCCGATCTTATTGTTCCGGTTAGAATCTGCCAGATTATCTTAATATACAATAACCACATAAGGAAATAACACAATTGCTATATAAATAGCAGCCCTGCTCCGGAACAGGGCCACTATCGGCCCGCAGGAACAATCTTACTCCGCCATGTTCCCGCAGGTTATTATTGAAGGGCATAAAAGTCCCTCCTGATGTACATTCCAGAGAAAGCACATCATAGTTCTTTCAGTAGTATTAAGTGATTAATGAAACGCACCATCCTTCATCGTTGAGCGATGAAACAGATAGTAACATTATTATAGCGGAGTAAATTTTGCTACGGCAAAGCTACGTCACAAAAAAGTAAATAATTGATCAAATGCGGAAAAATTATGACAATACAGAAAAAAACATTCCGCATACGATCAATGCATAGCTTATTCCAGCGTGAAGACCAATCGTTTTGTATTAATACCGGCAAAAATACCATAGCCGGCATTTATATTCGTAAAAACCCTGATGGGCTCTGTAATCAGGCCTGTAGCGGTTCTCTGTTGCGATGCAATTGTCTTGAAATAGCGGTAGGAATCATAAGTAAGCGCACTTACTTCAATCATCACCTGGTCTGTATCTATAAGAGGATCTTTTGCTTCCAGCACAAAATTCACCTGCTTGCCGTTAAAGCGGGTATCCTGCATCACAAGAAAGGTGTTGTTATAACTGGAAAGCACATCTTCAATATTATTATTAAATGTAGGATCCAACTGAAACTGACGTATAGTATCCGGTTGATGGGTAGGTCCGTAAGTGAACACACGTATGCGATAATAATCAGTGCTACCCGGAGGATCAGTCAGCATAAACTGTATCCTGCTACCACCCCGCTGCGCCGATGCATTACCGATTATCGGCGCACAGGGAAGCGTATCACTACCGGATACCGGCGTCATACCAGGAACGGATACACGAATATCATACTTCCTGCCACGCATTGCCTTCTCCGTCGAAACAAAATAAGTACGGCCTAATATTCGCTGCTGTTTCAGCGACGCCAGCATAGTGCCATTCTCTTCCAATGTAACAGCCGCATTGGGAATCTCTTCAAAGCCACTGTCATCATACACAGAAACCGGTACGCTGCGCGTTATCCGTACATACATTACACTGTCAGGCTGAATAAGGCTATTAACCACAATCCGGTCTCCTTCATACGGAAGACTGATATTCACACGCTTCTCACAGCTGCTGAAAACACCTGCTAACAGTAATGTATATACGAATATTCTCTTCATTACTCCCTTTTTTAAAACTTTACTGAATAAGTGATGCTCGGCAGAATGGGCATAATTGATACTTTCGAAAGATAACGCTGTCTTGCCTCATCATCAGTTTTCAAATAATAGAAGAAAGGATTTGACTGGTTATAAACATTATAAATACTGAAGTTCCAGCTTTTGCGCCACCATTTTTTCTGCTTCGTATAAGTAATACCTACATCAAGGCGATGGACATTTTGCGTTCTGTAATTATAGCGCGTCCCATATCGGTCTATTCCGCCATTATCAATGCCCCCCGGGTCCCAGGGAGAAGCGCCATTCACGCTATGATAGCTTGCAACAGGCAGTGTGAGCGGCGTACCGGTAGCAAAGTGCCAGGCAGCGGACAATTCCCAATTTTTGCTCAGCTTGTGCGCCAGTATCACTTCCAGGTCGTGGCGGCGGTCATATTTATAAGGGAAGATGTTACCATTATTGACACCGGGGAAACGACGCGTGCTCCACGCCAGCGTATAGCCCACCCAACCGGTGGTTTTGCCTTTCTGCTTTTTCAACAATATCTCTCCGCCATAACTCCAGCCTTTACCCACCGTTACCTGCTCATCCCATTTCGTCAGTTCAAAATTTGTCAGGCCAGGATCTGTTGGTTCGATCATATTGGACATGGATTTGAAATATCCCTCCAGTGAAAACTCATAAGTCATGTCCTTAACAGTCTTGGCAAGCCCTGCTGCCACCTGTTGTGAAAACATCGGGGCCACTCTTTGAGTAGAAGGTACCCAGATATCCGTTGGCAACGGCATACCATTGTTTGACAACATGTGGATATACTGGTTCATATGAGTATAGGCTCCTTTTAACGCCCAGTTGTCAGGCAGCATATATCTCAGTCCCAACCTGGGTTGTAGAGAATAATAGAAACGTCCGTCTACCACAAATCCGGATGCATGTAAGCCGACGTTGGCATAAAAATTACGACCCACCTGCCAGTCATCTTCTGCATACACAGTCATCTCCAGGCCGCGGGTATCAATGCTGGTATTCAGGGTGTCTAATGGTTTTACCGGACTGTTCTTGTCTTCATAGTCTGACCTTCCGGGCCTGAAATGATGTCCCATCAGTGCAGCCCCAAACCTTATTCCATGACGGGGCGTAGGGCGATAGTCAAAGTCTATCTTTCCGCCTATATCCTTCATTCTTGAACCATATCTACCCGACTGGTCAGTTATCTCCCCCGTACGTTTTGTAACAGACTTGAGCCAGATCTCCGAGGTGAACACATATTCCGAATAGTTAACTGTAACATTGGAAAACAGTTTCGGCCCGTAAATGTGATTCCACCTGACAGCTCCGATAGTATTACCCCACCCTATACGGAACTTGCTGTTTTCCACTTTCATCCCGCTCTGGGAAGAAGAATCCGTCGGCGACTGCTTAATACGCAGATTATCTTCCCCTTTATAGAAGCTGAAGAAGATACGGTCCTTAGGAGAAAAAATGTGGTTAACCTTTGCATTGACATCATAGAAATAAACATACAAAGAACCGCTGCCAGGAGTCGATTTGAAAATAGCATTGTATACCAGATCAGGATAAGAGCGGCGGCCGGAGATAATGAAAGAGGTTTTATCCTTCTTGATAGGCCCTTCAACATTGATCTTGGCCGAGATCATACCGATAGCGGCATCACCGTGATAGTTTTTCATGTCACCGTCTTTCAGCGAAACGTCCACCACGGAAGAGAGGCGTCCGCCAAAACGTGCAGGGAAGGCGCCTTTATAAAGGTCTGTAGATTTTATCAGGTCCGCATTCAGCAGGGAATAGATACCGAAGAAATGGGAGAAATTAAATACGGGACTGCCGTCCATCAGTACAAGGTTCTGATCGGGACTACCACCACGGACATGCAGCCCGCCGGCTCCATCCATGCTTCCGCTTACGCCAGGTAGCGCTTGTAATGTCCGCATTACATCCGCTTCTCCCAGCAGCTTGGGCATGGCTTGCACCATGGAAAGAGGAAGACCTATTTTACTCATCTGGGTCTGATTCTGGATCTTCGTTTCATCACTGGCGCTTATCACCACTTCCTGCAAGCTCCCTGCTGGTGGAAGGTTAATAGTAACCAGGCGATTGCCGATGCCTGAAATATGCTGCAACAATGGCTCATAACCTACATAGGAAAATAAGTACGCACCAGTATCTTTTGCTGATGTAAAACTGAAATATCCATATTGATTGGTGGTGGTTCCCTGCCGCAGGGAAGGAGAATAAATGGTGGCGCCGGGAAGCTTTTCTCCTGTAGCAGCATCCTGTACATAGCCGCTGATGGTGCGTGTAGAACATACAATAGTTTGCAGCACCAACTGATCGCCCACTCGCGTATAACGGATATCATAAGGCGTAAAAACCTCCTCCAGCACATTTTTAAGGCGCTGGCGATATGCTGTTATAGTTACTTTACGGGATAGGTTAACAAGTTCTCTGCTATATGAAAAATGGATACCATAGGTTTTCTCCAGTATTTCACAAACTACCTGTAAAGGCTGATCCTTTACGACTACAGTAACTCTTGTTTGCCAGTCCCACCCTAAAACCTTTAACGGGAGGAGCAGTACCAACAATCCCGTCAGCAGCTTTGTGGCTAACGACATAATTAAAAGGATGACTAGTTATCAGGATAGCAGTTAGCCATCAGGAATCCGCCTTCAGCGATAAGGCTAAAGGCTGATTCCTGACAGCTAACTGCCTACTTCAATATGTAATGTCTATCGCCGGTTTTTTCCCATTTCGCATTAAGCGTCATGGCCAGCGCGTTAATAACTTCTTCAATATTTTCCCCTCCGAAGTTAGTGTTGACAGTTAATTTTAACAAAGAAATATTTTCAACCTCAACTTTCACGTCATACACTTCGGTGATGGTATGTAATACCTCTTCCAGGGGGGTATCATGAAATGACAAGGACCTTTTCGCAATATCTGCAACATGGGAGGTTACACGAAATGCAGGTCGTTTGCTGTCCTGTTGCAGTAGCATCCCTTCGGTAAGGATTACGCTGTCTGCCTTATCATGATTGATCACCATCACCTTTCCGCTGGTTACATGTACAGTTAATCCGGCCTCACCAGGATTATAGCGGACAAGGAAACGGGTGCCCAGCACCTTTACTTCTGTATGGCCCAGCATCACCACAAACGGTTGTGAGGCATTACCGGCCACATCAAAGGTTGCAGCACCCTGCAGGGATACATTCCGGTGACTGCTGTTATAACCTTTTGCTACTTCCAGCGTGGATGACTCCATCAGCTCTATGCTACTGCCATCCTGCAGTTTAGCCGTCATAGGACCAGCATATTTCTCTATGGCACTACGGGTATTCAGAAACCAGAGGCCTGCACCCAATACAACCAGTACCACCGCCGCAATCTTCAGCAAGGTATAGCGGGCTGAAGATCTTACAGCTGTCAGTTCCGGCACATGAGCAACAGGAGTAGGCGCTCCGGCAGGTATATTCATCTTATTGTACAGCCGCTCCCAGGATTGGTTGGTATCTGTTTCCACTACTACAGCATGTGTAGCGGCAGTATCCAGCACCTTTCCGAGAGAGCCCAGTAATGCAGCATTACCTGCATCATCCTGCAGCCATGTATCCACCCATGCACGCTCCTCCGTATCCGCTTCATCGAGCAGATACTTGCAGAGCAAGGTGTACAACGCTTCGTCAGGATAATTTGGTGTCATTAGTTTAGTAGTTGTATTTTTTATCGCCGCACCGCGGCCCTGTAATAATTAGACGCATGTCATAACGCACATCCCCTATGCCTGTAAAATTATTTTCAAAACAGGAACCCGGTGAACAAAGGCAGGTACTCCTTCAGTTCCGCATGCAGGATGCGTAACGCCTTTCCCATTTGATTTTCAACTGTTTTTACGGAAATATTCATAGTAGCGGCAATCTCAGAATATTTCATATTCTGCTGCCTGCTCAATACAAAAACCTCACGGCAACGGTCCGGCAGCCGCTCCAGCGCCTTGTGATAGAGCGTCTCCAGCTCCTTTACCTGATCGCTCGCCTGCGTAGCCGTCTCCCGGGCAGTACCGTAGAAGGTCTCCCTTTCTGATCTCACATTATCTTTCCTCCATTGGCTGATAGCTGTATTGCGGATAGCCGAAAACAGGTATGCCTTTACGGGGCCGCTGATGCTGATGCTGTCACGCTTCTCCCATATGCGCAGGAATACCTGTTGCACAATCTCCTCCGCTTCATGGGCATTTCCCGTGTAGTGAGTGGCAAAGGCGATGCATTGTGCATGATTCTCCTTAAATAGATGTTCGAATGTCTGGAGGTCCAACATGATATGTCACAAAACTAGGACTTTTGACTTTTATTTTTTATGATTAGTGTGATTTTCCTGCTGAGCAAAAGGTATGTTTCCCGGGAATTATCCCCCTCGCCATCGGCAAATCATACTAATGACGGCTTCCCCCCTCATTCCCCTCACTAATCTTATAAAAATATTCTGTTACCTCATTATTTAAGCTTCAGGTCCACCTATCTTTCGCTCACCCTTCATCTTCCCCCGCCTGCACTCCCCATCAGTCACACCCCTTATTCATCTCACAAATCACGCCCAATCACAAAAATCATAGTTATCTTTGACCCCGCAATGTACAACCTGATTAAAAAAATCCTTTTCCGCTTTCCGCCGGAAAACATCCACCACAGCGTAATGCGTGGTATCAAAACAGTTTACGCAATCCCCCTTGGCAAACAGATACTGAGGGCTTTCTGCGACGTAAAGAGAAAAGATCTCGCCCGCGAATTATTTGGCCTCCGCTTCGCTAACCCGGTGGGGCTGGCTGCCGGCTTCGATAAAGACGCCAAATACATAGATGAGCTGTCATGCCTCGGCTTCGGATTTGTGGAAATAGGGACGGTCACCCCCCTGCCACAGCCCGGCAACGACCAACCACGCCTCTTCCGCCTCCCGGAAGACAAAGCCCTCATCAACAGAATGGGCTTTAACAACGAAGGCGCAGTTGCCGCCGCTAAACGCCTCCGCCAGAAAAGATCAGACATCATCGTAGGCGGTAACATCGGGAAAAACAAAGTAACACCCAATGAAGAGGCCGTAAGTGACTATGAAAAATGCTTCCACGCTCTCTATGAAGTAGTCGATTACTTTGTGGTGAACGTAAGCTCGCCCAATACACCCAACCTGCGCGCGCTCCAGGAAAAAGAACCGCTGAAGCAACTGCTGCATCACTTGCAACTGCTCAATACACAAAAACTGAAACCAAAACCAATACTGCTGAAAATAGCACCCGACCTTACCACAGAACAACTGGACGATATTATTGAAATCGTACAGGAAACCAAACTGGCTGGTATCGTCGCGACTAACACCACCATCAGCCGCGAAGGATTGCTGACACCCGCTTCCACCGTGGAAAGTATCGGCGCAGGCGGATTAAGCGGACTTCCCGTAAAACAGAAATCCACAGATGTAATCCGTTATATCCATACCCACAGTAAAGGCAACATCCCGGTTATTGCGGCAGGCGGCATCTTTACCGCAGCAGACGCACAAGAAAAACTGGATGCCGGCGCCTCACTGGTACAGGTATATACCGGCTTCATATACGAAGGCCCGATCATTGTGAAAAAGATCTGTGCAGGACTGCATTCATAACTGTATTATCTGAATTCTAACCTATATGGAACAATTTCTCACTGCTGAGTCACTCATCAGTCTTTTTACACTGGTACTCATGGAAGTAGTACTGGGTATCGACAATGTTATCTTTGTATCTATTGTAATGAACAGGCTGCCCGCCGAAAAAAGACCGGCAGCTCGACGGATCTGGATGTTCACGGGCATGGCCGTACGAATTATCCTCCTCCTCTGCATCGGCTTCATCGTAAAAGCAGTAAATCCACTGTTTCATATCGGTAGCCACGGCTTCAGCCTGCGCGACCTGATCATGCTCGGTGGCGGCCTTTTTCTCCTCGTGAAAACCACCATGGAGATCCACCACAAACTGGAAGGCGACGATGAAACAGTTGCCGTTAAAGGTGGCAAAACAACCACCTCCCTCCTCAATGTAGTAGGACAGATCATACTGATCGATACCATCTTCTCCTTCGACAGTATCATCACCGCTGTCGGCCTGGCCAAACAAATACCCGTGATGATCGTGGCCGTGATCATTGCCATGATCGTTATGTTCCTCTTCGCGCCCCGCATCAGCGACTTTATCCACAAACACCCTACACTAAAAATGCTGGCGCTATCATTCCTCGTAATGGTAGGCGCTATCCTCATCGTGGAAGGCTGGGACGCAGACAGAGCTCATGACCTGCACCTGAAAAACTATGTATACTTCGCTATGGCCTTCTCTTTCGGAGTAGAAATGCTCAATATGAGAATGCGTAAGAAATCCCCCAAACCAGTGGAACTGAATGAACCCAAACTCTAACTGTGATTGGCGTGATTATTTTGATTTTCCTCATGAGCGAGGTTCCGTGTTATATTAAATAAAAGCGAAAGGCCCATTCAGCAATAAGTTCAGCTGAATGGGCCTTTCGCTTTTATGTGGTCAGATTATAATATTGAAAAGAAAGCTTCAATCTTCGCTCATCAGAAAAATCAAAACAATCAAATAAATCACAGTCCGTTATTCATCAGCGTCACCGCCACCATGCCCGCCGTTTCTGTACGCAAACGGGTCGTACCAAGTGACACCGGCTCAAAATCTTTATCCAGCGCAGCCTTCACCTCCTCAGGAGTAAAATCACCCTCAGGACCTATCAGTATCAATGTATCTTTTCCCGGCTGCATAGCCTGCTGCAAGGACCTCTTCTGCTCAGGCAAACAGTGCGCAATAAATCGTTGCGGTTCTGCAGCGTTTTGTATGACCTTGTCAAATGCCTGCGGCTCTTGCAATTCAGGAAGATAATACTGTCTTGATTGTAACATCGCAGATACCAATATGCCTTGCAGGCGCTCAGCTTTTATCTTCTCCTTCTCTGTACGCTGGGTAACCAGCGGGATGATAGTCTGAATACCGATCTCCGTAGCCTTTTCCAGGAACCATTCTATGCGCGATGTGTTCTTGGTAAAGGAAATAGCTATACGAAGCGCACGTTCCGGCGGCAGCATCTGGTCCAGTTGCGTGATCCGCACAATGCAGCGCTTACGGTTATCGTCAGTGATCACCGCAGTATACTTACGTCCGCGGCCATCAGCCAAAAGCACATAGTCGCCGTTCTCATGACGTAACACCTGGATACAATACTTGGACGTATCCTCATTCATAGTGTAATGGTCAGCATCGGGATGCAGGTCCGACGCATAAAAAATGGGCAGTTCCATAATCCACAAAGGTAACGAGGTTTATAATGCCAGTCGCTTTGTTTTGACATGAAACCTGACAAACAACAGTATTGACGCACATAACAGCCCAAGCGCCAACGCCCACCAGATACCCTCCACACCGAATTTGAGATGAACACCAAGGAAATAACCCAGCGGCAGACCTATCACCCAATAAGCCACCAGCGTTATCAGCGTTGGCATACGTACATCGCCAAGCCCGCGTAGGATACCAAGTCCTACTACCTGTGCACCATCAAACAACTGGAAGAAAGCGGCAATGATCAACAAGCCAGCGGCAATACTGATCACCTGCGGGTCATTGATATACATAGTTGGCAGCAGGAACCTGCATGTTACAAATACCAATGCAGCTGTACCCATCAGTATCAGCACCATATGATAACTGGCGATAGCCGATAACCGCAGTGATACATAATCCTGTTTCCCGAAATTATTACCACTCTTAATACCGGCTGCGGCAGAAATACCACTGGCCATCATATAAGTCATGGATGCAAGACTCAGGGCTATCTGATGCGCCGCCAGTTCCGCTGCGCCAATCCAGCCCACCATCACAGCAGCGCCACTGAATGCGCTCACTTCAAACACATACTGCAGGGCTACCGGGGCGCCTATACCCAGGATCTTCTTTATGGACGACATCTTAATATTCGAAAATCCGAAAGATTGCAGATAAGGCTTAAACCTGGGTGAACGCAACACATAAAAAGCCATCGTGATACCCATAATCAGCCTGTCGGTAAATGTAGCAATACCCACACCTACCACACCCATACGTGGCAGACCAAAGAAGCCATACACCAGCGTAATACCAATTACGATGTTGATAAGGTTACCGATAATACTGATATTCATCGCCTGCCTGGTGAAGCCCAGCCCCTCTGCAAACTGCTTGAAGGTCAGAAACAACATGAGCGGAACAAATGAGAAGCCCAGGTAGCGCAGGAAAGGAATGGCCTGCTTCACAACGTCCGGCTCCTGGTCCAGCCTGTCCATATAAGCGCTGGCGAAATAAATGAAGGTCGACAACAATACACCTACTGTCATATTCACAATCAGGCTGTGACTGAGCAGATGCCCGATGGAGCCTTTGTTGCCACGTCCGTTCTCCTGTGCAATAAGTGGTGTAAGGCCATAAGACATGCCAATGCCTGTTACCATGAAAATACCGAAAAGGCCATTCCCCAGCGAAACGGCTGCCAGTGGCACTTTCCCGGTATGACCAATAATGATGCTGTCAGATAAAGCCACCAGCGTATGGCCAATCTGCGAAATAACTACAGGATAAGCCAGGCTGAAATTGTCCCTGTAAAAACCTTTATACTTTAAATAGAGCTGTTTCATTGGTTCTTCTTTGAATCTTTTATCGTTGGAAATAAATATAAGATATAAAAACAAAGGCCGGCGATCTGTAAGATGCCGGCCTTTACGCAATATCTTTTAGTTGCTAGAACGGTGCATCTTCAAAACCTTCATCGAAGTTCATATCATTCATACGGGAACCCTTCTGTATGTACAGCTTCGCCTCATCATTACTGCCTCCCTGCGGACGGATGCCTGTAAACGGATTGCCGCCACCACCTGGGTTTTCGAGGCTGCCATCATCTTCAAAACGTTGAAACTCCAGTACGGCTCTCAGTTTGATGGTGTCAAGCTGACCATTACGGTGCTTGGCTATACGAACATGGGTTTCACCCTTGTTGGATTCACCCATCT
The DNA here is from genome assembly GCF_035538455.1 of Chitinophaga sp. Taxonomy (GTDB): domain Bacteria; phylum Bacteroidota; class Bacteroidia; order Chitinophagales; family Chitinophagaceae; genus Chitinophaga. The sequence continues at coordinate 6,948 of NZ_DATLKJ010000273.1, read as the reverse complement.
CGTTGGTGTTGATCTCATAATATTCAGGACGGTATAGGAACATTACCATGTCGGCATCCTGCTCAATAGCTCCGGATTCACGAAGGTCACTCAGCTGAGGCATCTTGTTACCGTCTTTACGCTTTTCCACATCACGGCTCAACTGCGACAATGCAATAACAGGCACCTGCAACTCTTTCGCGAGCCCCTTCAGATCCCTCGAAATCTTACTGATCTCCTGCTCACGGTTGCTATTACGGCCCTCACTACTACCACTCATCAGCTGCAGGTAGTCGATGATGATCACTCCCACACCATGATTATGCACCAGCCTGCGGCATTTGGCACGCAACTCAAAAATGTTGAGTGCCGGCGTATCATCAATAAATATCGGCGCTTTCGCAAGGCGCTCGATACCGTGGGTCATCAGCTTCTTCATTTCATACTCTTCAAGCTTACCACGGGAAATCTTTTCCAGCTTTATTTCTGACTCAGCCGAGAGAATACGTTGTACAATCTGGCCGGAAGACATTTCAAGTGAGAACACAGCAGCTCCTTTCGGGAACCGCGGATGCAGCGCAGCATTACGCGCCAGGTTCAGCGCGAACGCGGTCTTACCCACAGAAGGACGCGCGGCAATGATAATAAGGTCCGTCGACTGCCAGCCATAGGTAACCTTATCCAACGACGGGAAGCCGGATGGCACCCCGGTAATATCATCTCCTTTGTTACGCAGATCCTCAATACGCTTCATCGTGTTCACCAATACGCGGTCAATGGAATCGTAGTTCTTACGGAGGTGATTATTAGTGATCTCAAATAATTTAGATTCCGCACTGTCCAGCAGATCAAATACGTCAGCCGTGTCCTCATACGATTCCGTCAATATCTCACCCGAGATACGGATCAGTTCACGCTGTATGAATTTCTGCAGGATGATACGCGCATGGGCTTCAATGTTTGCCGAAGACACCACCGCATTGGTGAGCTTCATAACGGTGAACGGCCCGCCTACTGCCTCCAGTGAACCCATCGACTTCAGTTCTTCCGTCACAGTGAGGATATCAACCGGCATGGATTTAGCCGCCAGCTTAGTCATGGCGGAAAATATCAGCTGGTGTGCTTCTACATAAAAACACTCGCCTTTCAATATCTCTACCACAATATCAAAAGCACCTTTTTCCAGCATTATGGCTCCCAAAACAGCTTCTTCCAACTCTTTTGCCTGTGGTGGTATCTTGCCATACACCAAGGATGACACTTCAATGGACGGTTTCCTGCGCACATTGCGGTCTTTCTTAAGATTGAGATCCATTTATGGTTAGTGTATTAAAAAAAGTTAATAAAAGGTTACTGTCAACGGGTTCTCTCCCGAAATTCAACTCATTATTCCTGTGTAATTTTTAGCATTCCGGAACAATTCCAATTTTAAGAAATTGTAAATTTTTGCGAGCCGTACAAACTAAGGTAAAGTCATTTTTTTAATTAACATCTTTTATTTGATGACTAAATTTATTAAGCCGGATACACAGTTTATCCACCGGCGAAATGTCAGTTATCCACTGACCTTACCATGGTTATCCACTAAAACAGGAAAAAATTCATGGCAAAGGTCCGATTATTCACAGACATTGTGTAAAAAGATTTTTCCACAAACAAAAACCGTAATACCCAATACCCGTTTTTCCACGTTACACCTGCTTCTCCAAAACTTAAAGCCAAAAGCTACAGGCGAAATCCTGTTTTGTTGTTAACTTTACGCTTCTTATAATAAACCGAGCAGACAAAATGACGATCTCTTACAACTGGCTATGTGAATATTTACCGGTGAAGCCCACACCGCAGGAGTTGTCCACCATATTGACCCGTATAGGGCTGGAGGTAGAAAGCCTTGAAAAATTTGAAGCCGTGAAAGGTAGCCTGGCCGGACTGGTAGTAGGAGAAGTGCTCACCACAGAAAAGCATCCCAATGCCGACAAACTGACACTCACCACCGTAAACACTGGTAATGGCGAGCCGCTGCGCATTGTATGCGGCGCCCCCAATGTGGCCGCAGGCCAGAAAGTGGTAGTAGCCCCGGTAGGAACCACCATCTATCCCATTGGTGGCGAACCGCTCACCATGAAGAAAGCAAAGATCCGCGGAGAAGAAAGCATGGGCATGATCTGCGCAGAAGATGAAATCGGACTTGGCAACAGCCACGCCGGCATCATGGTGCTCAATCCGTCACTGCAACCAGGAACACCCGCCAGTGAAATATTCAAACCCGCACAGGACTGGATATACGAAATAGGGCTTACCCCCAACCGCATGGACGCTATGAGCCATATCGGCGTAGCTAAAGACGTATGTGCTTTCCTCAACAATATTGAACATACTCATAAATACCAGGTGCAACTGCCTGAAATAAAGGAACTGCCACAGGCAGCCACCCCTTTATCCATCAGCGTTACCCTCGAAAATACAGAGGCATGCCCCCGCTATAGCGGCATCAGCATCACCGGCGTGAAAGTAGGCCCCTCTCCCGATTGGCTGAAAGACCACCTGGTCGCCATCGGCGTACGCCCGATCAACAATATCGTAGACGTTACCAACTTCGTACTGCATGAAACAGGACTGCCGTTGCATGCCTTTGACGCTGCCGCCATCAAAGGAAACGCGGTTGTCGTGAAAAACCTCCCGCAGGGTACTCCTTTCGTAACACTGGACGAAAAAGAAAGAAAGCTCGACGCCACTGACCTCATCATCTGCAACGGCGCCGGCGAAGCAATGTGTATTGCAGGCGTTTTCGGTGGTCTTCATTCAGGCGTGAGTGATAGCACCCAGACTGTCTTCCTGGAATGCGCTTACTTCAGCCCCGGCGGCATCCGCACCACATCCTTCCGCCACGGTCTGCGCACTGACGCAGCCTCCCGTTTCGAGAAAGGAGTGGATATTTCTAATACCGTATTCGTATTACAACGTGCAGCATCGCTCATATGTGAACTGGCAGGCGGCCAGGCCGCTTCCGGCATCATTGACGTATATCCGGACATACGCCACAAAACCCACGTGGAAACCACGTATGCTTATATACGAAAGCTGAGCGGCAGCAACTACCCGGCCGACAAGATCAAAAATATCCTGCGCAGCCTGGGCTTCGACATCCTGTCTGAAACAACCGAAGGCCTGAAAGTAGCCGTACCTTACAGCAAACCCGATATCAGCCTGCCCGCAGACCTGGTAGAAGAAGTAATGCGTATTGACGGCCTGGATAACATCGAAATCCCTTCCCGCATAACAATCTCCCCATCTGTCTCTTCCCAGCCGGATCAGGAGAGGGTCAGGGAAAAAATCGCCGATTACCTCGCCGGCAACGGCTTCAACGAAATCTTCACCAACTCCATCACCAACAGCAAATACTTTACACCGGAAGTGCTGGAGCATACCGTGAAGATGATAAACAGCCTCACCGTAGAGCTGGACGTTATGCGCCCCTCCATGCTGGAAACCGGCCTGGAAAGCATCGCTCATAACCTGAACCGCAAGAATGAAGACCTCTTATTCTTCGAATTCGGTAAAACATATACCGTAAAAGAAAAAGGTTATGGGGAAAACAACCACCTCGCATTATACCTGACCGGTAAGAAAACGGCAGAAACCTGGATGCACAAATCCAGCCCTGTCGACTTCTGGTTCCTGAAAGGTTTTGTAATAAATACCCTCCGCCAGCTCGGCTTCAGCAGCCTGCAATGGGTGGAAGGCAGCGATCCCAGCCTTCAGCCGGCCTGGGAAATAAAGGTAAAAAACCAGCCCGTGGTAACCCTCGGAGGCGTAACCACAAAGAAACTCAAGCAGTTCGACATCAAGCAGCCAGTATGGTACGCCACATTTAATTGGGATAAAATACTGGGACTCTTGCAAAAAAGTGATAACTTTTACAGGGAAATACCCCGCTTTCCGGCCGTTCGCCGCGACCTGGCACTCGTGCTGGACAAGCAGGTGAAGTTTGCCGCCGTCGAATCCGCCGCCCGCAGCGTGAAATCACAGCTGTTACAACAAATCAATCTGTTCGACGTGTTCGAGAGCGAAAAATTGGGCGCCGGTAAAAAATCCTACGCAGTAAGCTTTACATTCCTGGATAACCAGAAAACGCTTACCGATAAGGAGATCGATAGTGTGATGGACAAATTGGTAAAAACATTTGAATCGCAGTTACAAGCAGAAATAAGAAAATAGTTTTATCGTTTTTTCATTTTTTTACACAGATCTTCTGGCTTTCAGAATATCAACATAAAAAGATAAAGAAATCGTAAACGCTTAATCATGGTATTAGAGCAATACATTCAACGCATTGAAGAAAAACTGCAATTGCTGGTGAAAAAACACCTGCAGTTGCAGGCGGAGAATGCATCGCTGAAAGAGGAAGTCATTACGCAACAGGAAACGCTGCTACAACAGCAGCAGGTGATACATGGCCTGGAAGAAAAGCTGCAGCTGAGCAAACTCGCAGCAGCAGCTGGGGGAGGTGTCGCCATAGCAGAAGAAAATGAAGCCTTCAGAAAGGAAGTCCGCAGCCGTATCAATGACTATATTAAGGAAATTGATCGCTGCATCGCCCTACTGAACGGATGATATTTAAAATAAACCGATTTTCATGGAACAACTTATTCCCATTAATATTGTCGTATCAGACCGCTCTTACCGGATCAAAATAAGACCGGAAGAAGAAGAAGAGGTACGCCGTATTATGAAAGAAGTGAATGAGAAGATCGTTGATTTTAAAACCTCCTATGCTGGTAAAGACCAGCAGGACTACATCGCTATGGCCCTCATCATGTACGCCACCCACCCCGGAACCAGTGGAGGCAAGGCGCAGGCTGTAACCGCCCCCTTCTTGCACGAAAAACTGGAAAAACTGGAAGAAATTATCAACCAGGCATTGGGCTAACATATTACGCTCTGCTAAACAATGACTTAGCTAATTCGCTAATTATCACGTATTAATCACGCTTTACTGCTATTTTTTTGTATTTTCGCGGGTCAGTTCCCGCCCCTGTCGTGTTTTAGCAGCGGGCTGGGCAGTACAATACTATATATATAAATTCAAGTATAAACAATTCATATGGATGTTACACTAATAACAATAGCAGCCGTGCTGGCGTTAATTATAGGCATAGTGCTAGGTAAGGTGATATTTGCCAAAAATACGCAGCAGAAAATTGATGACGCCGAACAACAAGCCAAAAAAATAATCGCTGACGGACAGCTCACTGCTGAGAATCTGAAGAAAGACCGCCTGCTGGAAGCAAAAGAAAAATACCTGCAATTAAAGAGCGAGCACGAAAAAGAAGTTTTTCAGCGCAACCAGAAAATTGCTGAGTCTGAAAACCGGATAAAACAGAAAGAACAGGCCCTTAACCAGAAAAATGAACAGCTTCAGAAACAGCTCAACGAAAATGAAGCGATCAAAGATACGCTGAACCGCCAGATGGAACTGGTAACCATTAAGCGTACCGAACTGGAGAAACATCAGGAAGAGCATATCCGCCGCCTCGAAAAAGTGGCCGGTCTCACGGCTGAAGAAGCCAAACACCAGCTCGTAGAAAGCCTGAAAGAAGAAGCACGCTCACAGGCATTATCCCACATACAGGAGATCATTGAAGATGCCAAGTTAAAGGCTAACAAAGAAGCCAAAAAGATCATCATTCAATCCATCCAGCGTACTGCCGCAGAGCAGACCATCGAAAACACCATCACCGTATTTACGCTGGAAAGTGATGAGATCAAAGGCCAGATCATCGGTCGTGAAGGCCGTAATATCCGTGCCATTGAAGCCGCAACCGGTGTGGACCTCATCGTAGACGATACCCCTGAAGCAATCGTATTATCCTCCTTCGACCCGCTGCGTCGTGAAATCGCCCGCCTGTCCCTGCAACGCCTCGTTCAGGACGGACGTATCCACCCTGCACGTATCGAAGAAGTGGTGGAAAAAACCAAGAAACAACTGGAAGAACAGGTAATGGATATCGGTGAAAGAACCGTTATCGAACTGGGTATCCACGGCCTGCATAAAGAACTGGTTCGCCTCGTAGGTAAAATGCGTTTCCGCTCTTCCTACGGCCAGAACCTCCTCATGCACTCCAAAGAAACAGCTAACCTTTGCGCTGTAATGGCCGCGGAACTGGGCCTCAACCCTAAGCTTGCCAAACGCGCCGGTCTGCTGCACGATATCGGTAAAGTGCCCGATGAAGAAACTGAACTGAGCCACGCCCTCCTCGGAGCCAAGCTGGCAGAGAAATACGGCGAACACGCCGCTGTAGTGAACGCCATCGGCGCTCACCACGACGAAATGGAAATGCAATACGTGATCTCCCCCATCGTGCAGGCCTGCGATGCCATCAGCGGTGCCCGCCCTGGCGCACGCCGTGAGATCATGCAAAGCTACCTGCAACGTATCAAAGATCTCGAAAACCTCGCCCTGGCTCATGAAGGCGTGGAAAAAGCATACGCTATCCAGGCCGGTAGAGAACTGCGTATTATCGTAGAAAGCGACAAAGTATCTGATAACGACGCCGACCGCCTGTCATTCGAAATTGCCAACAAGATCCAGACTGAAATGCAATACCCCGGCCAGATCAAAGTAACCGTGATCCGTGAGAAAAGAGCCGTGAACATCGCAAGATAATATTGCATTCATCCTTTTGATTTAGAGAATTAAATTTTAGACATTATATTGGAGTCCTTCCTGCTACAACAGGAAGGACTTTTTTTATTGATCAACTACATGTCTTCACCAGACAGATCAGCAAACAAAATAATCGTTATGAATAAGACTATCTTAAAACTGGCGCTTGGCACTACCCTCCTACTTGGCGCTACCGGAGCTTTCGCACAGAAAGCACAGTCGCTCTTTAATGGAAAAAATCTCGATGGATGGAAAATTCATGGTACTGAAAAATGGTATGTAGACAAAGGTGAGCTGGTCTG
>NZ_DATLKJ010000272.1:0-64011 GCF_035538455.1 Chitinophaga sp. | reverse complement strand
GAAATAACGAATCTGCATTTATGGCTGCCGTGCTGCCCCTCTTCAAATGATGAACATAAATACCCGCCTGCCCATGATGAGCCGCCAGCAAAGGCCGCAGCAGTTCGGTAAGACGCTTGTCCGTCTTTTGTGCATGTACCTGCACACATAAGAGTAACAGAAAAAATGACAGGAGCTTCATGATTTTTTTATTTTTCTATTTTGGTATTTAGTTATTTAAAATGCAGCGGAGATCTGTTATTGATTAATAAAATAATAAACCAGATCTCCGCTGCATTTTAAATAACTAAATACCAAAATAAAAAAATAATCAAATCTTCCTCAGGTGGTGATATTAATAAGATCATTGAAATCACGGATACCGATCATTTTGGCTGACGTATAGCCTTCAGCGTAGTCTACCCCTACCATCTTGCCCAGCATCTTCGCACGGTAAACAACACTGTCAAAGAAACCGGAGCCAGAGATATACGTCTGCGGCTCATGATCCTTCGGCGCCAGAAACTGGGAGCTGAAGCTCTTGATGGCCTCCAGCTTCCTTTCTATTACAGGCGTAATATCCACTACAAAATCCGGCTCATGGTAACGGTCCTGCATGAAATGAAACACCTGCTTGGGCCGCCATGCTTCCTGCGGCTGACCATCCAGCTCTGTAGCTATCTTTCTCAATCCCGCCAGAAAACAACTATCCGCAATCAGTTTGCCGGCACGGCCATGATCCGGATGACGGTCATCCATCGCATTGGCCAACACTATATCCGGTCTGAATTTCCTTATCGCCCTGATAATAGCCATCTGCTCCATAGTATCATTGCGGAAGAAACCATCCGCCAGGCCCAGGTTTTCACGTACCTCTAATCCCATAATCTTTGCAGCAGCCATCGCCTCCTGCTCACGAAGCTCCGGAGTACCACGGGTTCCCAGCTCTCCGCGGGTAAGATCCACTACGCCCACCTTCATGCCTCTCTCAGCATGCACCATTAATGTTCCTGCACACCCCAGCTCAACATCATCAGGGTGCACAGCTATTGCAAGTATATCCAGTTTCATGTGCTGTAAATTGAGGTGCAAAGATGGGAAATTATTCGGTACGCATCACTCCTCTGTGCTGATAATCAATACCCCCGCTTTCTTGCCATTTATCTGGAATTTTTTCTGCAATTGCCTGGGAGTAAGTATTTCCAGGGAAATGAATGTTTTCTTATCGAGGGTCATCAACCGGGCTTCACCAACCGGACTAACAGGCTTATTGTTAATGATATAACAGAAACTGCTGTCATTTCCATAGCGCTTCAGCAGCTGATCATAAGCGGGAGACGCTTCACTGAATAATTTATTGATACGCCTGCGCGCAAAGGGTTTGGTTTCGATATATACAACGCCGTTAGCAGCCTGTGGGCCATATTTGTCAACAGCCTTCTGTCCTTTGGCTACGGTGATACTGGCTAGCTGGTCAGGGGAGATTTTCTCTAAAGCAGCGGATGTGGTCTGTACGCTGTCTATTACATATACTGTAGGCGCATCCTCTTCAGATTGGGCAACGGCGCCAAAGGAAACCGTCACGAGACAACAAAAAATCATCCATGCTTTCTTCATACATACCAGCCTTTAATCAACTGTACCAACGAAGATAACTGAATTAATTATAGGCACGGTAATGCTGATACAATTCCAGCTCCTGCACAATGACCTCAATATCCCTGTCTTCCTCCTTGTCATATCCACTTTTCAGGTTGCCTCCGAAGAAAAAGGCTACGGTCTGCCATACCCTCGCATTGAAGCCGCCTTTCAGCTCTTTGATAATTTCAAAGCAATTCTGACCGGTTTCACGGTCGATGAGTTTCATCAGCACTTTGCCCTGGTAAACGGAAAGATTCTGCAATTTGTCGCCAAACTGGGCCTTCATCTCCTTTTCCTTGGACGACAAATACTCCTTCCGTTCCCTTTTCGACTGCATAGTGGCCAGGCGGCCATTTACGTCTTTCAGAATACGTGCAGCAGATTTAGCGTAAGGGTAGGTAACATATACTGCGTTGCGGAGGCGGCTCCAGCGCTCGCGTTCCTTACGCAGCGCCTTCGGCATCTTTTCCACCACATCAAAAATAGCAAGGGTAATAACCGGGATAGTATCGCGTCCCACCACAACGGCGTGCAGCGGGATGGAGTCGGCTCCATGTGCCTCCTGCGCCATCGCCCTACCGTAAGATAAGGCCACACCTGACATCACAGTAAAGGCTATAAAGATATTTCTCAGGAAGCGCATATTCAATTAACGTACTATCAAAGTGAATGTTACCACAATTTAAAAAAGATTTTCAGATTCGTCGATAACTAAAAATCGGGTTACTCCTGTGGTTTCATTTTCAGCTTATTAATGGCAAAATCGGCCACAGCATTCTTCACAGCAGGCAGATCGTGCGCCGTCAGATAGCAGCCGATCACATGTGCGCCCGCATTCGGAATAGCGATAGCTTCCTTCAGGCTGTCAGGTGTACCCAGCTCCTTTTCCATGGCCAGTATAGCCGATACGCGCACAGTAGGGTCCTGGTGCTGCTCATCCTTGTAGTAATACAGGTTAAGCACCGGCTGATGTACCTGGTGAAAAGTCGCCGGCACCATCGTGGATTCCAGCAGATTTTCCAGCTGTACCACCGCCTCCAGCCGATAACGGGTATTCCAGTATTGCGCCCTCACCGCGTTGGTATCTTTTGAATCCCTGAAGTTGCCCTTGCTGACAAACCTCGCCAGCTGTAACCCCCAGGGATCATTAGCCAGGAAGGCCAGCTTGTCATTAATGGCAATATTGGGCGACATATTAATCAATGCATAAACATCATCCGGGAAAGCTGCTGCCAGCTTAAGGCCCAGCGTAGCGCCCGTAGACGTACCCATAATGATCACTTTGTCTCCTAAAGCTTTCCCGATACGCAGCGCTTCCTTGGCATCGCGCCAGAGCCCTTCTGCGGTAGTCTGTAATAAAGGATCAGAGGTATCCACACCGTGGCCGTCGAGCCGCGACAAATACATATTACAACCAAAACGCTTTGCAAAATCGCGGTGTATAGGGTTGCCTTCTTCCTGGCTGGCTGAGAACCCGTGCAGATAAACGATGGAATAAGGCGTTTTCCGGAAAGCGGAATCAAACCAGATAACACGCGCCTGGTTGTCGGGTTTCAGTTGATGCTGTGCTTCCCTCGCGCTGATAAACTGCTCCAGCGCCGGACCGGCAGCAGGAACAACAGGAACGTCATTACTGTAAACAGGCCTGGCCGGCCTTGGCCCAACGATATATACCACTGCAAGCGAAGCTATAACGATCAGGAGTATACGAAACCACCTTCTCATAGTATTTAATTATTTAGGGATTTGCGGATTTAGGAATTTAGGAATTTTTAAATGTAGCGAAGATTAATTTTTGTTTAAAATAATACAACAAAACATGATCTTCGCCACATTTAAAAATTCCTAAATTCCTAAATCCACAAATCCCTAAATAATTAAATGCCTTTCTTGCTTGCGCGCTGATAGATACTCATCGCAGTTCCTGTTACCATCACGATAACACCCAGCCACAGTACATTGATATAAGGGAATATCAATGCCTTCATCACCACATAGTCACTGGTGCTGCTGGCTTCTTTCACCTTCAGTTCTATCTTGTTGTCTGCCGGGAGGATCTTGGAGAATCGTACATTCAATGCCAGCGGCGCCAATGTATCTTCCACGCTGTACTGGTAGCTGCTGTCGCGGATAAAATATACAGGCTGCAGTTTGAAATGGTCATCCGTCTGCGTATACACTTCAAGTTCTGCGCCCACAGCGAGATCCCCATTCTGCGGAATATAGTTCCTATTCTTAGGTTGTGTATTCAGCCCTTTCAGTACAATGAAGCCTTTGGAGAAGAATACAGAATCGCCCTGTTTCATCTCGTGGGTAGTATACGGTGTGGTATCAGCTTTTGCAGCTTCCTCCTTGTTAGGTGCTGCAGAAACATAGGTGAATACGTCCCTGGTAAGATAATGTTTGGATGCCGGGTTGGAAGAAAGTGCATTTTCCTTTTTGTTTACAAATGCATCAGGATACAGGCTGAATCTTTCAACAACAGCGCCGGTATTCTTATCCCTTCTTTCATAGCGCATTTTGTAATATGTTTTCGGATCGCCGGATGCAGTGGAGTCTCCTGCATAGGTAACGTGGTATTCACCCATCTGCACCTGAACATCACGTGGCAGCATGATATTCTCACGCGGATTCTGCTTGCTCTCCTTGGAGAAGAAACCATCGTTCAGCATCTTCATGCGGTCAATGGAAATCACTTCCTTCTTGGCAGAAGAAATCAATACACCCAGCAGCACCATCCCAAAACCGATATGCGCAACAGAAGCGCCGGCAGATTTCATTTTGCCGTGCAGCCCCGTAATGATATAGCTAAAGTTGCCGACTATCGCATATATGCTGGCAAACAGCATGATGTAGATAGCGCTCAGGAAGCCCGCCCCGTAAGTATCATAGGTGATAGTACCTTTCCAGGCTACCAACCCGGTAAGCAACAGCGAGAGGAGTGTTGGCATCCAGATCTTCCTGGTAAAGACGCCGCGCGGTGTATCCTTATATTTAAGGTATTGCACAATAGCAGTGAGTATACCCAGCACAATGGCAATCCAGATCTGTATTTTATTGTAATGGAAAATACTGTCTGAAGGCGGCGCAATATCATCCATTTTGAAAAGACCCTTCAGTCCTGTTATGCTCAACAGTTTGTTCCATACAGGAATAGAAGTGGTAAAGGTGATCTGAATACCTGCAATCAGCATAATCAGTGCGCCTACAAATAGCCAGAATTCACGGGAATAAGTACTTTCCTCTTTATTCACAGCAGGTATTTCTTTCCGGCGTATAATCAGCAAAGCAATAGACGGAATAGTGAATACCAGTATAGAAAATAGCAGCTGCGCTGTCATACCCATATCCGTAAAGGAGTGTACGGAAGTATCTCCCAGAATGCCGCTCTTGGTAAGGAAAGATGAATAAAGGATCAGCACATAGGAAATAAAGAAGAAGAAAAAAGTGGATTTGAGCGCATGCCCGCTATGCTTGTACGCCAAAAGAGTATGCAGGCCGGCCACCATCGTAAGCCACGGAACAAGCGAGGCATTTTCAACAGGGTCCCATGCCCAGTATCCGCCGAAGTTAAGCGATTCATATGCCCATGCAGCGCCCATCATGATACCAGTTCCAAGCAGCATAATGGCAAAAAGAACCCAGGGCAACACTGGCTTGATCCAGGATTTATAATCACGGGTCCAGAGACCGGCGAAAGCAAAAGCGAAAGGTATGATCATGGAAGCGAAACCCAGGAACAATACCGGCGGATGGATCACCATCCAGTAGTTCTGCAGGGTTACGTTCAGCCCATTCCCGTCGTGGATGTGCTCCAGGTAGTTGGCTTGCTGGAATATAGGCGCCGCCTGGTTTTCCGCGGCCTGGCGAAGCAGCATAAACGGATTGCTACCCACCTTATAATCCAGGATATAGACACCCAGCAACATGCTGGCCATAATCACCTGTGCCAGGGAGAAAACGCTCATTACAGGCGCTTCCCAGTTCTTTGAAGTACGGATAAGGATAATACCCAGGATACTGTTCCAGATGCTCCAGAGCAGGAAGCTGCCTTCCTGGTCAGACCAGAGGCTGGAGAGCAGATATTGGATAGGCAGGTCACGCGATGTATTCCGCCATGCATATTTATACTCGAAATAATGATTATACAGGATGTAATAGAGACAACTGAAGACTGCAATAACCGCTGCAGATTGGATAACGAAAGACCAGCGGGCCAGCTTCTTCCAGGAATACTGTAATTCAGGCTCTTTAATTTTTACCACCATGTAATAAGAAACGGCGGCTACGATCGATGCTACAAATGCCAGAATGGCGAAAAAATGACCTAATTGGCCCGGTAATAAATGTTCCCCTACAAACTTCATGAGAGATGGATATATAATGAGGGATTTATCTATTTTGATATTTTGATATTCAGTTATTTAGTTACAGTACAAGATGCATAACTGTAATTAAATACCTAAATACCAAAATAAATAAATCCAAAAATATTTAAAGCTGTTTGCTGCTCATCGCAACCTGGTCATCCTTATACTTGGAAGGACATTTCATGAGGATCTTACTGCAATGGAACTCGTTACCCTCCATTTTACCGGTAAGCACTACCGATTCCGCCTTTTCAAAATCTGTAGGTTTAGCGCCGAAAAAAACCACTTTACGGGTTTCGCCGGATTTATCGTGAACGTAAAAACTGAATAAATTCGCATCCTTAACAGGATCATAGTGCATGGCCTGAAGGGTATCTAATTTCCCGATTACATGAAATTCTTTACCTTCTTTCTCACGGGCTGTTGCAAACGTCTCATAAGTACTGAAATCGCCTACCATTGTTACGACAACTCCAATCGCAACAGCAATTACCACCAGCAGAATTATATTTGTTTTTTTCATATGAAAATTATCTTCCCTATTGTTTGACACAGACTCTGAAAGCCTTTACCAGCAACACTTTTACCTATCCGTCTTCCCGCCTGCATTTATCTCCTTCCGATTAACCCCGCAAAATTAACTCAAAATGAGTTTTAACGGACATTTTTTATATAAAAGGCAATTCTTTTTCCGGGAAGGAAGGCTGTAAGTAAACATAATCCTATCTTTGCGGGCGAAATTTTAGAAAAGTAAGATTATATCATGGCTGATTTATCTCAATTCGACCCCAATTCGGTCGGTTTGTTGTCCAACAACATCTTCGGGTTGCCTTTCACAGAAGAGGAAGCAAGACTGGTATTGCTGCCAGTTCCCTGGGAAGTAACCGTATCTTATAATAATGGTACAGCCCGCGGCCCGGAACATATTTTCAGGGCCTCCCTCCAGGTTGACCTGTATGATGCGGATGTAAAAGATGGCTGGAAACAGGGTTTCTTCATGCGGGAACCAGACAAACACCTGCTCCTCCGCAGCGACTACCTCCGCAAAGAGGCCGAACTGTACCTGAAATTCCTGACCGAAGGCGGCGACATTTCTGAGAATGAATTCCTGAAAAAAACAGTGGTAGACGTTAACAACGGTACCAGGGCCATGAATGAGTGGGTATACACCCAAACCAAAGGAATGCTGGAAAAAGGCAAACTGGTGGCGCTCGTTGGCGGCGACCACAGTACTCCGTTGGGCTTCTTCAAAGCCATCGGCGAACACAAAGGCGATTTCGGTATCCTTCAGATAGATGCCCATTGCGACCTGCGCGACAGCTACGAAGGCTTCAAATACTCCCACGCATCCATCATGTTCAACGCGCTGGCCGAAGTGCCACAGCTGCAGAAACTTGTACAGGTGGGCATCCGCGACTATTGCGAAGAAGAAGCAGACTACATCACCAACAGCAACGGCCGCGTGGTTACTTACTTCGATAAGGATATTAAAGAAAGACAATATGAAGGCGAAACCTGGAAATCAATCTGCGACAGCATTGTAGCCAATCTGCCGCAACAGGTCTTCATCAGTTTCGATATAGATGGGCTGGACCCCAAATTATGCCCGCATACCGGTACCCCGGTAGCTGGCGGTTTCGAAACCGAACAGGTATACTACCTGTTCAAACGCATACTGGCAAGCGGCCGTCAGCTGATAGGCTTTGACCTCAACGAGGTAAGTGCCTCCCATACCGACTGGGATGCTAACGTAGGCGCCAGGGTACTGTTCAAATTATGTAACCTGCTGGTGAGCGCTAATACACAATCATAATTTATGTACAGTTTGCGCATCATAAATCCCGGAGCTGCTAAAAGGCTCCGGTTGCTACCGGTCATGCACGGCCTGATAGGCATCCTGTTCCTGTTCAATGCCATTGGGGCATACCGCGGGTCAGCACAGCCAAACTGGGTACTGGCAGGCTTTTTCATCATACTGGGAATCGCATGCCTGTCGTTCCCGTTTATGATGAAGCGCTTTAAAAAATTCAATGAAGCCAACAGCGTAGCAAGATTGGTACAGGTGTTCGTATGCCTCACAGCCAGCCTCTACTTTCTGTCGCACCTCCAGCCCATTACAGGGCTCCTCTTGCTTATTGTGGGTATCGGCCTGGCTTATATCGGCTGGATCGAGTATAAGATCTTTCAGCCCGTATCCGTAAAGATAGACACCACCGGCATTACTGTGCCTGCTACCTTTTCTCCCAGGCTCATTGGCTGGAACGAGCTGAATAACGTAATTTTACGTAACGACCTGCTCACGATTGATTTTAAAAATAATCGCATACTGCAACTGGAAATACTCGATGAACCCGGACAGGAAAAAAGAGAAGAGCTGAACGCTTTCTTCAAAAGCAGGATAATTTAGAATTCATAACCACAGATAATGTTAAAACAAACGCCATACATTTTATATTCCGACGGTAAAGGAAACATCTTTGAAGATACCACCATGCATGTAACCGGCCGCAGTGGCTGGGATGCGTGGCCCGTAGATCCGGAAGAATGGATCGAATTACCGGACGGAGGTAACTTGTATGAACTGCCCGGACGACGCGGTATCGGCATCAACGCTAAAACCGGCGAGATGCAGCTCTGCGAAAAAGGCTGGGCAGTAGCAGCTTTCATTCCACCGGCACATACAGGCTTTTACCTGGCTGCATATGAAACAATGCCCGATGCACCCACCCTGCCGCTATTCTGCTACACCGCAGTAGGCTGGCTCGATGGTAAATTCTATGTACCTGCTACCCGCATTGAATCAGATATCAGACAGGAATGCGCCGGCTTCGATGCTAAGAAAGTGAAGCAGGGTGTAAAACAGCTCATGGCGGCATATCCGCACAACAGACTGGTACAGCACCTGGCAGAAAACTGCGCACTTACTTACGAATGTCCTGCCGCCCGTAACTATTTCATGGGAAGATGGGAATGCCCCATTCCTTCCTCTCCGGCATGTAACGCTAACTGTATCGGATGCATCTCCTTCCAGCCGGAAGAAGAAACAATCGTATCCACACAGGACCGCCTCCGCTTCAAGCCTACCGCCGAAGAAATCGTGGAATACACCGTGCCCCACCTCGAATCCGCACCATATCCCATCGTGAGCTTTGGCCAGGGATGCGAAGGCGAACCCCTGCTGATGTGGGAAACCATCCGCGAATCCATTAAAGAGATCCGCAAACATACCAGCAAGGGAAGCATCAACATCAACACAAACGGCAGCAAACCCGATGCAGTACGCGCACTCTGTGAAGCAGGACTGAACAGCATCCGCGTGAGCCTCAACTCTGCACAGGAAAGGTTCTATACGCCTTATTACCGTCCCAATAACTACGTATTCCAGGACATCATTGAAAGCCTGAAAGTAGTACGCGAATTTGGCGGCTGGACCTCTATCAATTACTTTGTATTTCCGGGAATGACCGACAGTGTGGAAGAATATGAAGCATTGCGTAGCCTGATCCGTGAAACAGGCCTGAACATGATACAGTGGAGGAATTTCAATATCGATCCGGACTGGTACCTCGGCAAACTGGGCCTCACCGAAACCGGTGAGTGCATGGGCGTAAAACAATTACAGGAACTGATACACGAAGAGTTCCCTGATCTGAAATTCGGTTACTTCAATCCGCCAATGGAACGTATTAAAGGCGATTACCTGAACGACTTCGCTCACCACTAAAACGTATTTTCCCATTCAGCTACATAGCCACTCCTGTGCGCGTTCTCTTGCCCGAAACGGTATTTACGCGCATAGGCTGATGGCGACATCCCCGTTACCTTGCGGAACACACGGTTAAAAGTCACAGGGTTGTTATAACCCGTGGCATAAGCCACCGCCGCAATACTCTCCCCTTCCCCGTTGATAATCTTCTTACACGCCTCATTGATCCTGATCTCATTCAGAAAACCCAGATAAGTTTTACGTGTATGCTTCTTGAAATACTTACAAAACGCATAAGTGGTCAGATGCGCTACTGATGCAATCTTCGTCAGGGTTATATTTTCAGCGTAATGTTCCAGCGTATACTGGTAAATATCATTCATGCGCAATCCCTCCGATTCGCTGTAGGCATGCCTGGAAAAACCCGTAGACAACGACTTCCAGTCGTTCGCCTGCTTGGAGAAGAAATTGAGCAGCGACAGAAAGGCAAGTAACCGCTCTACCCCGTTCAGTTGATTAAGGCGCAGAATATCCGCAGCAGCTTTTTCCTGCGCCACTTGCGGCAGCTGCAGGTTATACCGCGTAAGCTGCAGAAACTTCCTCACCGCTTCCATTTCTGGCAACGCCAGCGCGCCTTGCAGCGCATGTTCATGATCGAAGAAGATATGAATGGCGTGGATATTTTTCTCGTGCGCATTCTTGTAGTGGCTGGCGTCACTTTTAAACATATGCGGCTGGTTCGCGCCAATCACATATACATCCCCCGCCTTGCAGGGCTGCGTAGTGCTACCCACAATGAGCGTACCCTCACCTTTGATGATCAGCGTTATCTGCGCTTCCTGGTGGCGGTGCAGGTAGTTATAAAGGTATGGGAGTATATCTTCCTGTATCACCACAGAACCAGCAGCAGCAACAGGAATTGTAAATTGGATCACTTTCATTTACCAATTTTACTCCTTTTTTCGCAAAAAATGCGTTTTCAGGACAATATCCGTAAACTATTACACAATTTTTATTGTTCAAGGCGCCGCCATACGCATCTCCTGTACCGTCATTTTCTTCTGTATCCACAGGAACCCGAAACCGGTAAGCAATACCGTAACAGCCGTGATCAGCCACCAGGGCCTGAAACCCAGGTGCTCCACCACAAAAGCACCCGTTGTCGGCGATACAATATTGGCCACAGAATAGGAAATAGTGTACAATGCAGCATACTGTCCACGGTTATGTTCCTTACTTCTTGAAATCCAGAAACTGTTCATAAAAGGTAGACAGAACATTTCCCCAAAAGTGATAATAAGCATGAACAACGCCGCCACAAACCATACCGGTGGCAATACGCAGAACAAGATGTAAGCGGCACAGATCATGACCGTACCTCTGGCCACATATACCAGGTTAGGCCTCTTTCCATCCAGGTTAAATACCATCACCATTTCCACCATCGCAATGAGAATACCATTCACAGACATATTGAGACCGATAGCCCACTCTTCGAGATGTATTTCCTCTTTCATATACAAGGGTACAATGCTCGAGAACTGGAAAAGGCAAATGGCATTCAGCATACCAAAAAACAGGAACCACAAATAATAATGGTCATGCCATACCTTGTCGCCCTTTTGCCTGGCCACCACTGTCTTGGCAGGCTTCGCAGGAGCAGGCACGGGCGGCAGAAAAACACGCATCAGTATAGCTGCTGCCATACAGGTGAATCCATCTACCCAAAACAATAACTGATAACTGAAACTGGCAAGTATACCTCCCAACGCCGGCCCTACAGACCAACCAAGATTTACCGCCAGCCTGTTAAGCGCATAGGAACGCGTGCGGTTCTCAGGAGCGCTGTAAGCCGCAATAGCAATGCTGTTGGCAGGTCTGAAGGCATCGCCCACAGAACTCATTACAAATACGCACACACATATCTGCGGAAAAGTGCGCATCTGTCCCAATAAAAGGAACAATAAACCGTTAGAGAAGAGGCTCCAGAACTGTACCTGGTAAAATCCGATTTTGTCTGACAGCCATCCGCCAAGCAGTGCACCCACAATGGCGCCCGTGCCAAAACAAGCCATCACAAGGCCGGCCTGAGCGATGGAAAAATGCAGATGCTGTGTTAGATAAACGGTCATAAAAGGAATTACCATAGTGCCGCTTCTGTTGATAAGCAACACAAGCGATAACCACCAGGTGGCCCGGGAAAGGCCAGTGTAGGCATTCTGATAAAGACGGATCGTTTGTTTAAACAGGTTCATAAGTTCAGCACAAGTAAAAAGTGTATCAAAGCGGGGATAACAGCATGATTTTTGCAAAGATGGCAAATTCAATCTGTACGATATATAAATTTTTTCGATCAAAAGTTTAACTTTGATCAAAACCAGCGCTCAACAAGGCTATCATGGAGGAACAAAACCGTACTAAAAATATCAAGGCTTTCGGAGTTACCATTGGCGTACATGCGTTACTGTTAGTAGCGTTCCTGTTTGCTGGATTTTCTGCGCCGCCGCCATTGCCCGATCAGGATCTGGGAATGGAAGTAAACCTGGGTACATCAGATCAAGGTATGGGAGATGTTCAGCCATTGAATCCTAATCCACCCAGTGCTGACACCCCTACACCCGCACCTGCCGAAAACGAAGCGCCGGCTGCAAAAGAAGCTACCGAACCACCACAGGATATAGCCACCGACGAAGACGACAAAGAAGCGCCTCCCGTAGTGAAAAAGCCGGAAAAACCAGTAGAAAAACCCAAAGAATTGCCTAAAAAGCTGGAACCTAAACCGGAAAAACCAGCCAAAAAGCATAATGATAACCCACCCGCACCTCCGGCGCCTGCACCCAAGCCTAAAGCCGTATTCTCAGGAGGTACGCACACCGGTGCTAATAGCGGTAACGGTGCCAATGGCTCCAATAACTCCACCGGCGAAGGTAACACCGGCAAACCCGGCGACCGCGGCCAGATAAATGGAGACCCTAACGCCAAGGGATATACGGGCGGCGGACTCGGCGGCGGCCGTTCCGATTTTCATTTGAATGGAAGAAACCTTATCGGCAGGCCACAGGTAACCTTTGATGGTACCGAATCTGGCTATGTCGCCATCAATATAAAAGTGAATCAGCAAGGGAATGTGATTTCCGCGACTTTCAGTATGAGAGGTTCCACCCTCAGTAATCCCCAGTTGATAGAAATTGCAAAGAGAGCTGCCGGGCAGCTGAAATACAATGCTAATCCGGATGCACCCGAAGAACAATTCGGTACCATTCGTTTCTTTTTCAAAGCCTCACTGTGATTCTTTGTGATTTATCAGATTTTCCTGATGAACGAATAATGATGTTATCTGAGGAGCAAAGATCATGTTATGATGATTATGCAATATCATGGCTATTATAGATGGAAGAGATGGAAGAGAGTTCTTTAAACTAATAACTATCATCAAATCATCTTTCTACAAATGATCATAACACCATCTCCCCACATCAGGGAAATCAGACAAATCAAAAAAATCACAGTCTCATTTGCCAACGATGATTGTCACCATTAACCGTATCTTTAACAACGCAATGCGTCTGTCATTGCCGTTGCTGCTGCTGTCGCACGCTGCATCAGCCCAAACCTTTCCCGGCTACCATACCAGCAATTATGCCGGTATACACGGCGTTATTTCCAATCCTGCCACCGCTGCAGGCTACCGCTACAAATGGGATGTAAATATTATCGGCGCCGACGTCAAAGCCGGCAATACCTACGCCCGCTTTCCGAAATCACTGCTATTCAACATCCCGGATACATTCAAACGCAACCGCGATTACTTCCTCGACACAGCCGCCCAACGGCAACAAAATGGCTGGGGTATGGCCGAAATCGTAATGCCCTCCATATTGTATGCGATCGATGAAAAGCAATCCGTTTCATTCATCTGGCGGCTACGCAGCAGCGGCAACGGAGGTAATGTACCCACTCCCATTGCCAACTTCTTCGGCGACAACTACCCTAATGTCAGCTATACAGGCAAAGGTCTCAACGTTGAACACACCGCCGTTACCGCCCATATGTGGAATGAATTTGGCCTCAGCTATGCCCGCGTACTCAAAAATGGCTACGACGGCCGCCTCAAAGGCGGTATCACAGTGAAAATACTGGGCGGCATCGCCGCAGGCTACGCAGCCGTTACTGATGCCGGATTTGTATTGAACACTAAACGCAATGCCACCATTACCAGCGGTATGCTTCGCTACGGCTACAGTGAACAACTGGACGACTGGCAAAAACCACCTGTCCGCAATGTAAAGTTCTTCAATAACCTCGGCGTTGGCGTAGATATCGGGTTTATATACGAATACCGCCCCGACAACGGCGGCTTCGGTCCATACGAAACATCTGATGCAGATGATTACAAGTTCCGTATAGGCGTCTCCGTTACCGACATCGGTAAGATCAGATATACAAAAGGAAAGAATAACCGGGACCTCGATCTGAGAAAAGATAATGTAGACCCCAATGCCATTACCTATAAAAAGAACGAAAGCCTGCAGCAATACGCACGGCGCCTGAACAACTACTTTACGCCGGTAGATTCTTCAGAAGAATTTGTGATGACGCTGCCTGCTGCACTGAACCTGATGGGCGACTATAACATCGACAATCGCTTCTTCGTCAGCGCCAGCGCCGTGATTGCCCTCACCGCCGGCAAACAAAGTATTACCAAAACCTATGCACTTACCCAGTTGCTCATCACACCCCGTTATGAAACCGAAATGTTCGGCGCATACCTCCCCCTGGTGATCAACCACAACGGACAGGCAGATGCCGGCGTCGGTGTCCGCTATGGCCCGCTGGTACTCGGCTCTTATAGTATTTTATCTGACCTCTTTCAACGACGCGTCAATCATGCAGATGCTTTCGTAGCTTTGCGGCTGAATCCCGGGATGTTTAAACGGAAAAGCAGCAAGGGGATAGGCTGCCCGGTGAATAATCAGTAACGCACCATGAACAACTATAAAGCTACCATTGAATACCTGTACGCGCAGCTACCCATGTTTACCAGGGTAGGCGCTGCCGCCTTCAAGGCTGATCTGCATAATACGATTGCCCTGCTGGACCAGCTGGACAATCCGCACCATAAGTTCAAAACCATCCACGTAGCAGGCACCAACGGGAAAGGCTCCTCCAGCCATATGCTGGCGGCCATCCTCCAACAGGCCGGCTATAAAACAGGACTATACACCTCTCCTCACCTGCTCGATTTCAGAGAACGTATCCGCGTAAACGGAGAAATGGTAACAGAAGATTTTGTAGTTGACTTCACAGACAAATTACGCGACCAGATTGAAAGCATCCAACCATCTTTCTTTGAAATGACGGTAGCAATGGCTTTCAGCTACTTTGCCGCGGAAGAAGTAGACATCGCCGTGATAGAAGTCGGGCTGGGCGGGCGTCTCGACAGCACCAACGTTATTACACCTGAATTGTCGCTGATCACCAATATCAGTTATGACCATAAAAATATGCTGGGCGAAACCCTTCCTGAAATAGCAGGGGAAAAAGCCGGTATTATCAAAGCAGGCATCCCGGTTGTAATCAGCGAAACACAAACGGAGATACAGCAGGTATTCACAGATAAAGCGGCATCGCTGCACGCCCCCATCCATTTTGCAGACCAGGAATGGATGGCCGATGGCAGCGCTATCGTCAGCAACCGCCTGGAACTAACGCTGATGGATACACGCCAGCAACAGATGCACCGCTTCAAACTGGATCTCAGTGGTCAGTACCAGGAAAAAAACATCATGGGGGTATTATCTTCTGTGAGAATATTACAGCACCAGGGCTGGAAGATCACCCGGGAGCATATTACCACGGCCTTATCGCATGTAAGGAAGCTCACAGGTCTCCGGGGACGCTGGGAAGTGGTCAGCGAGCACCCGCTCACCGTTGTGGATGTAGGCCACAACGAGGCCGGCATCCGGGAAGTAATGCAGCAGCTGAGCCATGTAAACTATCAGCAGCTACATATCGTTACCGGTTTCGTAAAAGACAAGGAAGTGGAAAAAGTGCTGACTTTATTCCCGGATACGGCACATTATTATTTTTGCCGTGCACAACTGCCGCGTGCCCTCGATGAAGTAACGCTGGCTGAAATGGGCGCCGCCGCAGGTCTGAAAGGCCATGCTTATCCGTCTGTACAGGCGGCATTACAGGCAGCCAGGCAGCATGCGCAATCCGATGATATGATCCTCGTGTGCGGTAGTTTCTTTATAGTAGCGGAAGCGTTGTAAATTATTTCATCTGCATCCTGCCCAGATGTAGCAGCGCATAGCAGATACAGGTTACGTGCAGGCTTTGCAGGATACTATTTTCCAGGATCAGTTGCTGCAGCTCTGAAAGGGGCATCACTACCACTTCAATTTCTTCGTTGTGGTCCAGCTGCTGATCCTGTACTTTACGGCCTCCCGTAGCCAGGAACATATGCGTAAGGTTATTGCTGGATGCAGGATTGGGCGCTACGGCGCCAAGTGAAATAACCTCCTTGAACGCATAGCCCGTTTCCTCCAGCAATTCACGCTGAATAGCCGTCAGCGGGGAAGCATCTGTGGGGTCCATGGTACCGCCGGGAATTTCCAGTATGGTCTTACCTATCCCCTGCCTGAACTGGCGGATCATAATCACCTCATTATCCTCAGTAACAGCAACGGCATTCACCCAGTCGTTATACTCCAGTACGTAATACGGTTCTATAATTTTCCCTCCCGGCGTAAGGCATTTGTCTCTGCGGGCAGTAAGCCAGCTGTCGCGGAACAGATATTCCGATTCGAGTAATTTCCAGTCCATGTCCATATAATTCAATTTACCAGTGCATTCTCTCTTTCAGCCCCCGGATATGTTCCAGGTGATGCTTTCCGTGCCAGGAATAGTTGGCTGCCTGCGTTTTAAGATTAAATACGTTTTCGTAGTCCGGATGCCTGAAGGTACGCTCCCATTGTTCCGGGCTGAGACGGTCCATCAGGTTAGTCCAGCGTGTATGCAGGGCATGTAGCAATGTGATGGATACGTTGATGGGCGTATGTGCTACATCCGGCAGTTCAGCCCAGGCAGCCTCCTCATACGGCTTGATCACCGGGCAATCTTCCGTAAGTGCCAGTTTCATACGCGTAATAGCATTGATATGACTGTCAGCCAGGTGATGCACTACCTGTGCAAGCGTCCAGCCACCAGGCCTGTAGGGTGTCTGCAGCTGGTATTCGTCAAGACGCTGAATCTCCAGCTCCACCAGGGTTGGCAGCTCGCGGATATCTTCAATGAACCCCTTGACCATTTCAGGCGTATACGCAGGCAATGCTTCAAAGCGGCCAATCGGGTATTTGAGTGCTTCCATCGGTATGATTAATCTTCCCGCAAGTCTTTGCCGGTTAGGTGAATAAATACATCTTCCAGGTTCGCTTTCTTCACTTCTTTCTGTCGCTCAAATCCTTTGGATACAAGGTTATCGATGAGTGCATCGGGAGAATCAATCGCAATGATCTGACCACTGTCTACAATGGCGCAACGGTCGCAGAGGAATTCCGCCTCGTCCATATAGTGCGTGGTAATCACCACGGTAGTACCCTGATCGCGTACCTGGCGGATCAGGTCCCAGAGATTGCGCCTGGCCTGTGGATCAAGGCCGGTGGTGGGTTCATCCAGGAAGATAATCCTGGGTTTATTGATCAGCGTAGTAGCAATGGAAAAGCGTTGCTTCTGTCCGCCGGAGAGTTCCTTGAACTTCGATTTCGCCTTGTCTTCCAGGTTAAAGAGCTTCAATAGTTCCAACGGCTGCACCGGCTGATTGTACAATCCGCCAAACATGTCGATCAGTTCCACAAGATTAAGACCAGGATAATAGCCGGAGCTTTGCAGCTGCACACCGATGATCTTCTTGATGCTGTTAGGCTCTCTGTCAAGGTCGAAGCCGCCAACAGTAACACTGCCGCCTGTTTTGTCCCGCAGCGTCTCTATGATCTCCAGCGTAGTGGATTTACCCGCGCCGTTTGGCCCCAACAGGCCGAAGATCTCATGTTCATATACATCAAAACTGATCCCTTTTACTGCCGTAAAGTCACCGTACTTCTTTACGAGGTTCTTCACCTCGATGATCTTACTCTTTTCCATACCGCCAAAGATAACTATGATTTTTTTTATTTGTACGATTCTGGTGCCGGGCGAATAGGCATCAAGTCCGTCTGTCATTCGCTTCTTCTTCACTTCATTCGATTCTCATATCAAAGAGGGAGCAAAGGCCAGTCAAAGCCCAGTTTAAAGCGCCCTTCTCTGCGTTTACCGGGTTCAGGCATAATGGTTTTTCAGGTACAAAAACAACTGTCCATCCGCTCTTTCTGCAAAAAAAAGCTGACCTTTTGGTCAGCCCCGATCAGGTTAATTACTTTTTGATAAACACCTGGGTAAAGAAGGTGATCCTCCCCTTACCGGCGGTGCCAATGCCAATGAGATTATAGTCTCCCAACATGTTGCGGCGGTGCCCGGGACTTTTGATCCAGCCATTCACAACTGCTTCAGCGTCTAATGTACCGTAAGCTACGTTCTCAGCGGCTGCGCCCACACGGCCCATTTGTTTGGAAATGGCGGCCACCCTGTCCTCAAAGCCTTCATGACCAAATCCGGTAGCGCCGGTAGCCATATCACGGCTGTGGCGCCGCGCCTGCTGGCTGATCGAAGCATCCAGTTGCAAAGGCTTCAACCCTTTGGACTGCCTGAATTTGTTGGTGTAATAAAGGATTTGCTCATCAAGGCTCCCTCCGTCGGAAGTACTGTCTGCCTTGCTGTAGGTACGCGAACAGGCGCTCACCTGGAATGCTGCAAATACCATCAACAGTAATGCAATGATGTTGCGGCTTTTCAAAATCGACATAAAATAAAAAATGGTTAATAATGAATATCGTCTGATATAACAGACTACTAAAAACATGACAGGTTTAGCAACTGTTGTACCAAAAATAAAACGGGATACTGATTGATTTGTTTTACGGTATTCGTTAACGACTTACGAATGTCCGCATAACAAAATCAACAAGTATCCCTGTTAAAAAAAGTTATGTCTGTAATTAGCTGTTGACGATATGCTGCCAGGTCTCCATCATGCTTTTAGAGCCGATGAAGATAGGTATACGCTGGTGAAGCTGCGCGGGCTTCAGTTCCAGCAGTCTTTGCTTACCATTGGCCATCGCTACGCCACCAGCTTTCTCCATAATGAACGACATCGGATTACACTCATAACAGAGCCGCAGACGGCCGGAGGTATACTTTCCGAAAGCCGGATACATGAAGATACCTCCCTGGATCAGGGTACGGTGGATCTCCGCCACCATACAGCCTACAAAACGATGACGGTAAATACGGTCGTTTTCATTCCTGGCCATGAAATAGTCAATGGAGTTACGGATCTTTTGCTCATAAAGGTTATAGTAACCAACATTCACAGAGAAGATGTCGCTGTCCGGCGGGCATTTCAGGTTGGGATGCGACAGGCAGAACTCTCCGATGGAAGGGTCCAGTGTAAAGCCCTGTACACTGCGGCGGGTAGCATATACCATCATGGTAGAAGAACCATAGATGATATAGCCGGCAGCAATTTGCTGCGTGCCTGGCTGCAGGAAGTCTTCCAGGTTGCATTCAGTGCCTTCCGGCGACAGACGGCGGTACACAGAGAAGATCGTCCCGATAGATACATTCACATCGATGTTGCTGGAACCATCCAGCGGGTCCATCAACACAATGTATTTCGACTTCTTGGAGTGTTCGTCTGTAAAGGCGATGAAATTCTCATTTTCTTCAGAGGCCACGCCACAGCAATAAATGCTGGTTTGCAGGGAATTAATGAACTGCTCATTGGCAAATTCATCGAGCTTCTTCACAGACTCGCCCTGTATATTGGTTTTTCCTGCTTCGCCCAGAATATCGGCAATACCGGCTTTGTTAACTTCTACATTCACTCTCTTGGCCGCCAGACCAATATCGCGCAATAGTCCGGATAACTGTCCTGTTGCACCGGGGTAATTACGTAATTCCTGGATCGTAAATTCATCCAGGGTCATTACTTTCATCTTGCTATTCATAACGTAATGATTGTTTCGGTTCTTTGGACGAAATTAAAGGAATCGGACTTATTTTAACGGAAATGTCATTTCTCTGTAAACAGATTTTTAAACAATTCTAAACTTGTCTTACTTTGCCAAATAATTTTTTAATAGAAGACAAACTATCATATGAAGGTTTTCAAGTTTGGAGGCGCAAGTTTAGAAAGTGTTGAACGCATCCGGCAGGTGGGTCAGATCATACAATCTTTCCCTGAAGATAAACTGCTGATCGTTATTTCCGCCATGGGTAAAACCACCAATGAGCTGGAGAAAGTAGCACAGAACTATTACCTGCGTAAAAGGGAAATTGCCGCGCAATTACTTTATAACCTGGAACAGCAACACCTTGCCGTTGCAGACGCTTTGCTGGGCGACCGCAGCAACCCGCTGTTTGCACAGCTGCAGCAGTTCTTTACAGAAGCAGAATGGACGCTGGGAGAAAAACCTATGCGCACATATGATTACTACTACGACCAGCTGGTGAGCCTCGGTGAACTGCTCAGCACCGCTATCGTAAGCGCCTACTTCAATACTGTGGGTATCCACAACATATGGCTCGATGTCAGAGACATATTCCGGACCGACGACAACTTCCGTGATGCCAACATTGACTGGGCCTATACACAACGCCAGGTGACCGAAAAGGTAACCCCGCTGTTCACCAGCACCAGCATCGTGATCGCACAGGGCTTCATCGGCAGCACCGATCAGAATGAAAGCGTGACCCTGGGCCGTGAAGGTAGCGACTATTCCGCAGCCGTGTTTGCCAATATGCTGGACGCTGAAAGCCAGACCATCTGGAAAGATGTGGAAGGACTGAAGAACGCCGACCCGAAACTGTTCCCCAATACGGTGAACATCCCCGAGATCAGCTATGGGGAAGTGATCGAAATGGCCTATTACGGCGCCCAGGTAATCCACCCGAAAACAATCAAGCCTTTACAGAACAAACAGATCCCCCTGCTCGTAAAGTGCTTCCTGGATAAGAACCTCCCGGGCACAGTAATCAAAGAGGAAGCAGATGTAAAACAACTGCCCCCCATCATCGTATTGAAAAAGAACCAGGTACTGCTCACCATCACCTCCAAAGATTATTCCTTTATCACAGAAGATAAGATTAGCGATATATACGAAATATTCCACCGGTTGAAAGTAAAGATCAACCTGATGCAGAACGGTGCCATCAGCTTTTCCTGCTGTATAGACAATAACCCGGAGAAAATAGAGCTGCTGATCAAAACCCTGCATCAGGGATTCAAAATTGCTTACAACGAAGGCCTGGAACTGCTCACAGTACGCTATAACCAGGACGGGCTGCTGGAACAACTTAGCGATGGACACGCCATATTGCTGGAACAACGCTCGCTTGTTACCATACAACGCCTTATGAAGAAATAAATATTTTGGGATGTAGGGATTTTGGGATTTAAAATGCAGCGAAGATTGATAATTGTTTATCTGCTAATATAATCGCTATCAATCTCCGCTGCATTTTAAATCCCAAAATCCCTACATCCCAAAATCCACACATCCTTTTATCAAGTAAAATATTTTTTTGCTCCCCGGTGCAACTTTTTTCTGAGGTGTCCGTCTTTAAGAAAAACACACTATGAAAAAAGTTGCTCTTGTGTTAATTGTTTCCGTCTGCGCCATCTTGCTGCTGACAGGCCGCGGTCGGATAACAGACACAACCCGCATGCCTGCCAGCGCCCCGGATATGCTGCCCTACTTTCTGATAACCTTGGGCAACTACCAGACCAGCAGTCAGGATCAGCCAGCCCGCACATCATCAACTGTATCAGTACCTCTGGAACACCAGCGTCAGACAACCCAGCAGCTTAAAGATGCCGTATCCATCCTGATCAGCTTTTTCAATAATAATTAATACCACGAACAGGCCGGATTCTGACCGCTAGCATCATTTCGAGAATCTAAATCTTCAACGGAACCGATAGTATGAAAAAATATTTTGTCCTCCTGGGCATGCTGATTTGCTATGCCCTGACTTCCCATGCACAAAAGAGTGCCCCCGGTGGAAACATTACCTTAAAACTCACTGATAAAGCAAGTAAACCCCTTGCTTTTGCCAGCGTGCTGCTCCGCCGTGTTAAGGATTCTTCTCTTGTAAAAGGAGAACTGACTACAGAAGCAGGCGATTGCCGTTTTGACAATATACCTACTGGAAATTACTTCCTTCAGGCTTCGCAAATGGGTTATACCACCTATTATGCCCCGGCCTTTCAAATAGATGATGCACATAAAAGCATATCTCTTCCAACCATCACACTGGAGTCACTGTCGCGCAACCTGCAGGCGGTAAACGTTACTGCTACCAAACCATATGTGGAGCACACTTCAGGCAAAACAGTACTGAACGTGGAAAATAGCGTCACCGCCGCAGGCAACAGCGCACTGGACATTCTGCGCCGTGCCCCGGGTGTACAGGTAGATAACAACGAAAATGTGAAAATAAAGGGACAGGCCGTAACAGTAATGATCGATGGCAAACTCACTTATCTCAGCGGAGAAGACCTCACCAACATGCTTAAGAATACCCCTGGTGAAAACATCGCACAGATAGAAATCCTGACCAGTCCCTCTGCCAAATATGATGCAGCCGGTAATGGCGGTATCATCAACATAAAAACCAAAAAGGGAAAACTTACCGGTATCAACGGTTCTGTAAATGCTACCTTATCACAGGCCAAATACGGTTTCTATAACGCCAATGCCAGCTTTAACTGGCGCACACCCAAATTCAATTTGTACGGCGACTTCAGTAAAGGCGACCGCCCTTTTATGGTCACCCGCTTATATGGCCGTACCAGCACCAGCAAAGGTATCACCACCGTATTTGACCAGGATGTATTTCAACGGAACCGCTTTCAGCGGAATGCCTACAAAGCAGGCTTCGATTACTTTCTGACGGAGAAACAAACCATTGGCGTACTGGTGAACGGCTTTGCCAATGCCTTCAGCAACCAGATATACAGCGCCACCAGATTAGGACAGCCGGCACAACCAGCAGATTCTATTATGCATGCGTATACAACCAACAACAATCATTTCAATAACGTTGCCATCAACGTAAACTACAAAGCCGTACTGGATACGGCAGGCGGGCGGGAATTCAGTATGGACGGCGACTATGCGCGCTTCAACATGGACCGCCGCCTGCAGCTGAACGACAGCCTGTTTGATGTGTCAATGAATAAATACCGTAACCCCAACGGTATACAAAACCTGGGCAATACCAGGATCACTATCAAAAGTTTTAAAGCGGACCTTGCCTGGCCGATGGGTAAGAATGGGAAACTGGAAGCCGGTGGAAAAGTAAGCTCCGTTCTTACAGAGAACCAGTTCCAGTACGACTCCCTGAGGAACGGCAACTATGTACGCGTGCCTTTACAAAGTGATGTGTTCCGCTACCAGGAAGATATTTACGCAGCCTATGCCAGCTACAAACAACAGATCCATAAACTAGGATTACAGGTTGGGTTAAGACTCGAGAACACGGAGTCAAACGGCACTTCCGAGAGTGTAAAAAGTTCCGTCAGACGCAGTTATCTCGACTTCTTTCCCAACCTGAATGTTGATTACAAATTCAATGACAAGAACAAAATCGGTCTCTCCTACTCCCGCAGGATAGAAAGACCGGAATACAGTCAGCTGAACCCGTTTATGTTCTACTTCGACCGGTATACCTACTTCAAAGGGAATCCTTACCTGAAGCCTCAGTACACCAACAACATAGAGCTGTCTTATACTTTCCGCGACAAGTATATTGCTACTTTGGGCATGAGTAAGACGAATGATATAATAGAGGAATTTATCACGCAGGACGACAGCACCAAGGCCAGTATCAGCACCATGACCAACTTTACAAGGGCATATGTTTACAGCCTTCAGTTAACACTGCCATTTGAAATCACCAAGTGGTGGAACAGTGATAACAACATCAACACCTCTTATATAGATTATTCATTCATCAACAATCAGAATACTGTACAATACACCAACAGTTTTGTCTATAACATCAATACCACCAACACCTTCACCTTACCAAAAGATATTAAGCTGGAGGCAACAGCTTACTATGCCTCCCCTTTTATCTACGGTATATTCAAGGGCTATCAACAGTACAACCTGAACCTGGGTATACAGAAAACCTTCCTGGACAAGAAGGCCACCGTGAAGCTGAACGTGAATAATATCCTGCGTAACGAATCCTATCACGGCTCAGTAATAAATGGGAACATGAACATGACCATCTTCAATACATGGCAGTTCAGAACCGTCAACCTTTACATCAGTTATAAGTTTGGCAGCAGCAGCATCAAAGCCGCCAGGGAACGCAAAACAGGTACCAGCGATGAGTTGAAACGCGCCGGTTAAACAAGCAGCTTCATCATCTGCTGTATCAGCTGCATCATGCCGGTAGGATATACGCCCAATACGATAAGCGTGATGGTGAGCAAGGCAAGCGTAACATTGCCTTCCGCAGGGAGAGCCGGTTTGATGAATACAGTATCTCCTTCCGCAGGCACTTTGAACATCACAGCAATAATGCGGATATAATAATACAAACCAATAACACTATTGATCACTAACATAAACAACAGCAACCACAGATGACCGTTTACCCCGGCCATGACCACATAAAACTTCCCGATAAAGCCGGCGGTAAGCGGGATACCTGCCAGAGACAGCAACATGGCCGTAAAGACCGTGGCCACCCAGGGGTAACGCCAGAACATACCTCTGTAATCGGCCACCGTTTCTGCATCCTGACTGCTGCTCGACATCACTGTCAATACACCAAAGGCGCCAATGCTGGTAATAAAGTACGCCACCAGGTAAAAGGAAATAGCTTCCAGCCCGGTTTGTACACCGGACAAAAAAGCTACCAGTATATAGCCCATATGCGCTATGGAAGAATACGCAAGGATACGTTTCACATTCTGCTGCACCAACGCCAGCAGATTGCCCGCAAACATAGAGGCAACAGCGATAATGGCCAGCACCCACCACAACATCGTATAGTCATTACCGTGAATATCCTGGTAAAAGCGTATCAACAACACCAGCATACCGCCTTTGGAGACAGTGGCAATGAAAGCCGCCACCGGCAGTGGTGCGCCCTCGTAAATATCCGGCGCCCACATATGGAAAGGTACTATACCCAGCTTGAAGCCCACACCAATCAACATCATGGCAAATCCCGCCATCACAGACACCGGCAGATAACCAGCCTTCCGCAATGCCTCTCCTATTCCAGGGAAATCCATATGCCCGGTAAAAGCATATACCAGCGCCATCCCGAACAATAAAAACGCTGACGACAAAGCCGCCAGGATCAGATACTTGATGCCCGCCTCATCAGAGCGCTCACGCCCACGCAGATACGCAATAAGCCCATACAAACTGATACTGAGTATCTCCAGCCCCAGGAACAACGACATAAAATGACGGCTGATCACCAGCACCAATGCACCGGTAGTAGCAAGCAGCAACAACAGGTAATATTCTTCTTTACGCTCTTCCCGCTCTTCAAAATAATTAAAGGACAACAGCAATATAATCAGCACCGATACCAGTATCAGGCCGGTATTGAAGAGGGAGAACTCATCCACTACCAGCAACGGCGGTATCGCATGTGGAATATACTGTACGGCAGGAACGATAGCTGCCAGCGCCATCAGGATCGCCAGTATGGAGAAGTTGTAGGTCATCAGGTGATTGCGCCACGCAGCTACCAGCAGCATAGCTATCACCGCCGCAGCAGCAAGGGTAATCAATGGGCCAAGGCTTATGAAATCAGCGAAGGACATAATAAGCAGTTTTTTGCGTGGTATTTAATACGGGTTTCGGGTATACGCCGAGCCATATAATGACGATAACCAGTGCAGTGATGATTACCAGCTCGCGTTTATTGAGATCAGGCAACGGATATTGGCGTTCGCATTGCCCGAAGAAGACTTTCTGCATAATGCGCAAGGAATAGGCCGTAGCAACCACCAGCCCGATGGTGGCCAGTATCGTCAGTAACCTATTAGCCTGCCAGCTTCCCAGCAGTATCATGAACTCAGCTACAAAGTTACCCAACCCCGGCAACCCGAGAGAAGCCATCACAAATATCAGCGCCGCACTTCCCATCACGGGCACACGCGTCCAGAGCCCTCCCATATCATCAATATTGCGGGTGTGTATACGTTCGTACAAAGTACCGGCAATGATGAACAATGCGCCAGTACTCACCCCATGAGCAATCATCTGCATCACTACCCCCTGATACGCCACTTCATTAAATGCGAACGCACCCACCAGTACAAAGCCCATATGCGCCACACTGGTATAAGCTATAAGCCGTTTCAGATCAGTTTGTGCATAGGCCAGCATACCGCCGTAAAGGATACCTGCTACCCCCAGCAACATGATCCAGGGTGCAAAGAAAGAAGATGCTTCGGGGAATATAGGCAGTACAAAACGAAGTATTCCATATGCGCCCGTTTTAAGCAGGAGTCCTGCTAACACTACACTACCAGCAGTAGGCGCTTCTGTATGTGCATCCGGCAGCCATGTATGGAAAGGCACGGCGGGCAGTTTCACCAGGAAAGCTATCAGGAAGCCCAGCATGAGCCATCTCGCAACACCCTGCTGCATGGGTGTTTGCAGCAGGTCAAAATAACTGAAGGTGTATACGCCTGTTGCAGCAGCGTGCACAAAATACAAACCCAATATGGAGAGCAGCATCAGCAACCCGCCCGCCTGAGTGAAAATAAAAAACTTGTTGGCTGCATATTCCCGGCGTTCATGCCCCCAAATACCGATCAGGAAGTACATCGGGATCAGCATCATTTCCCAGAAGAAATAGAACAGGAACAGATCCATAGTGAGGAACACGCCTGTAATACCACATAAAACAAAGAGCAGGTTGAAGTGGAAAAAACCAGACCGCATATTGATCTCCTTCCAGGAAATAAGCACCGCCAGCGCACCCAGGAAAAAAGTAAGTACGAGCATCAGGAGGCTAAGACCATCCATAGCGAGATACAGGCTGATCCCGAAATGCGGTACCCATTTGGCCTTGTAGGTCGCAATCCATTGATCGCCGGCAGCAGGGTGCTGTGCCCATATCCCTATTGTTATAACCAGGTTGGCAAGCAGACAGACAAGTGCTATCCATCTCGACAACTCCCTGTTCTTTGCAGCAGTCACCCACGACAGAAATGCACCGCCCAGGAGTATTAGTAAAAGTATCAGCAGTATCATGGAATATCGTTTATTCGTTTACGTTATACTATTCATATATCCGCCATATCAGCACAGACAGTATGACCACTGCCCCCAATACCACGCCCATTATATACCATCGCAGCAGTCCGCTCTGTGTGCGCGCAATTATGTTGTGGCTCAACTCCGCAAAGCTGGCCATACCTGCGTAAATACTGTCGATAACATCTCTGCGGTTCACCTTCGACAGATATACAAACGGGCGTACCAGCAGCACATCATAGATCTCGTCAAAGTCCCAACCCCTGGCCCAGCAGCCTCGCAGCCACTGAATAGCCGGCATTTCCAGGAAATCCACCATGCCGCGCGGCCGGCGCATCACCCATATCCACGAAAGCCCGATACCACAAAATGCCAGCAACGCCGACAATGCCTGTGAAGTCCATTCCAGCACTGCAGATTCCTGTACCAGCCTCACTGCCGGCAAGACCGGCTGCAACCAGTTACTCACGAGAGTTACATGCCCAAGCGTATGCGGCAGTTCCATAAATCCGGCAACTGTAGATAATACTGCCAGTATGTACAACGGCGCCATCATATTTGCTCCCGGCTTGTGATGCACATGCGTTTTTTCTTCCCCATAGAACACAAGCCAAAACATCCTGAAAGTATACATTCCCGTGAGTAATGCTCCCAGTAAGGCTGCCAGCCAATACCCGGTACTGCCTTCGGCAGCAGACCACGATAACCAGATGATCTGGTCTTTACTGTAAAACCCTGCGGTAACAAAAGGTATGGCAGCAAGTGATGCAGCACCTATCAGGAATACCCAGTATATAGCCGGCAATGATTTTTTGAGTCCACCCATTTTGAACATATCCTGTTCATGATGCAAAGCAACGATGATAGCACCGGCACTCATAAACAAAAGCGCTTTGAAGAAAGCATGCGTAACGAAATGGAAAATAGCAGCAGACCATGCGCCGCAACCCAGCGCCAGGAACATATAACCGATCTGGCTGATAGTAGAATAAGCCAGCACTCGCTTAATATCAGTTTGTACCAGCGCGCTCACACCTGCCAGTACCAGGGTTATACCGCCGATTACAGCAGTGGTGGACATCGCCACCGGTGATGCGGCAAACAAAGTATGCATGCGTGCAATCAGGTATACACCGGCAGTTACCATTGTGGCGGCATGTATCAATGCGCTCACTGGCGTTGGCCCGGCCATTGCATCCGGCAACCAGGTTTGCAAGGGTAGCTGCGCCGATTTCCCCACAGCGCCACCAAGCAGCAACAACGCAATCATCGTAACTACCGGATCTCCGCTATGCCACAGCTGTGCACCTGTTTGTAATACCCCTGGGATATTGAGCGTACCTGTATACTGAAATAACAGGAACAAGGCAACTGCCATGGCAGTATCCCCCACACGCGTAACAATAAACGCTTTGCGGGCCGCGTATCCATTGGCAGGATCCTTATACCAGAAACCAATTAACAGATAACTGCACAACCCCACACCTTCCCATCCGAAATACAGTAATACCAGATTATCTGCCATTACCAGCACCAGCATGGCTCCCACAAACAGGTTCATACAGGCAAAGAAGCGGCTGTAGTCCTCATCATCCGCCATATAGCCAGTAGCATATACATGAATCAGAAAACCTACTATTGTAATCACCAGCACAAATACAACAGACAAAGCATCCATACGCAAGTCGATGCCCACTTGGAAATCGCCGGCATGCATCCAGTTCCATACATGCTGTACCACTGGCTGCATGCCCGTTCCGGCAACATTTACAGCCACCAGGACAGCAATAATGGCGGCGATGGCAATACTGCCACAGCCTATAACTGAAACGGCTGCACGTCCTATACGATTCCAGCCCAGCATCAATATGCAGGCGCTTAGAAAAGGAATAGCCGGTATGAGTGCGGGAGACATGATGTTTGTTTTTTATGCTGAGACGATTTTTTTACTATCCATGCATCTTACTGGCCTGATCACTGTCCAGCGTTTTGAACTGGTGATACAACTGCAGGATCAGCGCCAGGCCAACAGATACTTCAGCCGCGGCCATCGCCAGGATGAACATAAACATCACCTGCCCATCAGCCTTTCCCCAATGGGAAGAGGCTACCACGAAAGCCAGACCGGCGGCATTCAACATAATCTCTACAGACAACAACATGAAAATGATATTGCGCCTGATCAACACACTTATCAGCCCAAGCACGAACAGTATGCCGGCCAGCAAAAGCCCGGTGGTGGTAGGATGAAGGTTCATATATTACTGTTTTCAAGAAATCTGTGTAATTTTTTCTTCTGCTGACGCCCCAGGTGATAGGCGCCCACAATGCCTGCCATCAGCAGTATACCCGTCAGCTCCACTGCTATAATGTAAGGGCCGAACAATGCTATACCTACTTCTTTAGGCGGCACCACGATAATTCCGCCGGCCGGTTGTTTATTCTGCATCACCAGGAACAAAAGCTCAATCAGTAATACTGCGCATAGTATACCAGGAA
This sequence comes from Chitinophaga sp., assembly GCF_035538455.1. Taxonomy (GTDB): domain Bacteria; phylum Bacteroidota; class Bacteroidia; order Chitinophagales; family Chitinophagaceae; genus Chitinophaga. Next base: position 34,414 of record NZ_DATLKJ010000272.1, on the reverse strand, counting down.
TAACCCAGATACGCGGCTTCAGCCAGTCGCGCTCATGCTCTGATGTTTCATTTCCCAGGTTCAGCATCATCACAAAAAAGATGATCAGTACCATGATTGCACCTGCGTAGATGATAATCTCCAGGATAGCCATGAAAGGCGCTCCATACGTATACAGCACCACCGAAACAGATAGTAGTGATACCACCAGGTACAACAGCGCATGCATAATATTATAGCAGGTGATCACCCTTAATGTGGCGAGTACCGCAATGGTAGCGGCTATATAAAATGCGACGTCCATGATCCATGATTTAAGGCAAGAGGCTTTTAATGTCTACCGGTGGTTCTTCATGCTGTGCGTCTCCTTTGTCTTTATCCCGTATAGCCAGGCCTGCCACTTTGTAATAATTGTAACCAGGATATTTTCCCTGGCTATTGATCAGCAGGTCATGTTTCTCATACACCAGATTCTGCCGGTTGTATTCTGCCATTTCAAAATCGGGCAATAGTTGTATAGCGTAGGTAGGGCAAGCTTCTTCACAGAATCCGCAGAAGATGCAGCGCGAAAAGTTAATACGGAAAAATTCCGGATAACGCCTGCCGTGCTCATCTTCCGTTGCCTGTAATGAAATACAGTCAACCGGACATGCCGCGGCACAGAGATAACAACCCACGCAGCGTTCTTCTCCATCCGGATCACGGGTAAGGGCAATGCGGCCGCGCCAGCGCGCCGGCAACGGGGCATGTACTTCCGGGTACTGGTATGTCTCCCGCTTATGAAACATATGCAGGAACGTGAGCCACATACTTCTTAACAGACTAAACATATGAATGCATTTTAGTTGTTAGTGATGATTCAGCCAGAGCTTGATGGCCGCTGTTGCCATGAGGTTGAGCAGCGATAACGGGAACAACACTTTCCAGCCATACTCCATCAGTTGGTCATACCTGGGCCGCGGCATAGAGGCACGCAGCAGAATGAACATCATGATGAAGAAAAAAGTTTTAATAACAAACCATATCACAGGTGGCAGGAATGCAGGTCCCAGCCAGCCTCCGAAGTAAAGCGTTACCACCATCGCAGAGATCAGCGTGACACCCAGGTATTCTCCGATGAAGAACATCCCGAATTTCATTCCTGAATATTCTGAGTGGAAACCCGCTACCAGCTCACTTTCTGCCTCAGGTATATCAAAAGGCAGGCGATGTGTTTCTGCCACCCCGGCGATAAAGAAGATGACAAATCCTATCAGCTGCGGAATGATGAACCACACTGTTCGCTGTGCCTCTACAATTTCACGCAGGTTGAAAGACCCGCTCAATACCACCACGCCCATCAGTGCCAGCCCCATAAATACTTCGTAGCTGATCATCTGGGAAGCACCGCGCATAGCGCCAAGCAGCGCATACTTGTTATTGGATGCCCACCCTCCCAGTACAATACTGTATACACCCAGGGACGACATAGCGAGGAAAAACAGGATACCGATATTGAGATCTGCTACCACAATACCCGGCGCGAAAGGAACCACCACAAAGCTCATGAGCACACTGGCTACCACCACCGCAGGTGCAAATACAAACACTACTTTATCTGCAAATGGCGGGATCCAGTCTTCCTTGAAAAACAGTTTCAGCGTATCTGCAAGTACAATGAACAAACCTAGCGGGCCTGCCCTATTTGGGCCGTAGCGGTCCTGCCAGAGAGCCAGCATTCTGCGTTCCAGCCAGATAAGGCCGGCTGCGGTATTCAGCAGTGCAAACAGTACTCCTCCTATTATCCACCAAGCGTTTATCATAGCAATTATATTTTGATGAGCTGCGGCGCTTCCGCCACCTGCATCCTGGGCAATCCTACAGGTATTCCTGCGGCGCCTTTCTGCAGTGTGTCGTTGATAACAACCGGCAGTGTGTATTGATGTCCTTTGTCGGTAAAATGCAGCAGATGTCCTTCCACCACCTGCAGCCGCTGCGCATCTTCACTGTGCAGCATGATGTACGGTACCGGCATGCGTTCTGCAATGCCTGCGGTGTGTACGCTGAGCTCTTCCGATCCGTAGATGTGGTACAATGGCACGAGCAGAAGGTGACCACTAAGCGGCAGGAAAGGTTCAGGCACTTCCCTGAAGAATGTCGTACGTGCGTTTATGTTAGGTTCTATCAGTCGTTTGCCGGGATTACCGCCATGCAATGCGCCACCCGGCTCATCCTGGTATTTATTGACTGATTGTACAGAGTTCCAACCTGGGGCCCATACGAAAGGAATGATAGAAGAAGGCGGTTCGCCCCTGTATCCTTCCATGGTGAAAGACAGTGCAGTATCGTCATCCTCCGGCGGCTTCGGTTCACTTACGTTTACATCGGCAAGCATTGCTGTTCGCCCGCTGTAACGATGTGGCTCACGCGGGATCTTTTGTCCGACTATACGGAAGTTGGCTGGTGGCGACAATTGCGCTATCCCTTCAAATATTTTATACCTGTCTGCAATCATACGTGTAACATCATCCAGGTACTTCAGCCCTTTCAGTGTATCATGGCCACATATAGCTGCCACCTGTAACAGCCAGTGCCAGCTCTCCAGCACGCTGCCTGAGGGCACAAACACCTGTAAGTATCGCTGTGCCCGGCCTTCGTTATTCACCACTGTGCCATCCGACTCAGCAAAGGTGCCCGAAGGCAGTATAACATTAGCTCTTTCAGCAGTTGCATTATAAAGATGATCCAGCAAGACAACGTCCTTACAGTGATCGAAGAAATGACTGGCGGTATGTTCATCCAGCCGCCTGTAAAGATCATTTTCGAGGATAATCGCCGTGGTGCCGTTATCATTTACCACGCGGTCTACGGCAGATTCCAGGCGATGACCACCTAGCATCTCAAGTCCCAGGCTGTTACACTCCGGCATGGTGTAAGACAACATCGCATCTATCCCCTGGCGATGCAGTGCCCACGCTACATTAGCCGCCGCCTTGATCACGGCTTCACTCGCGCTGCCATAGCCTGATATAATCAGCGGTTTCTTAGCCCCTTTCAATGCAGCCGCTATTTTCTGAGCTACTACTTTCCCGGCATCAGACATACCTGTTACTTCCGGTACTTCATCACAAAGCAGGTGACTAACCGCATAACCTATACGCGCAATATTATCAGGAGCAGTATGGTAAGCTCCCACTGCCAGCTCATCCAGTTTAGTTTCCAGCACATTCAGAATAAATAGTGGCCCTTTTTCCTCCTGCACAGATTCGCGTATGGCAGCATCCTGCCAACCCGCTACATGAATATGTGCTGCCGCATCCTGCGCCGGTTTGCGGAAGACGGCCTGTCTTACGGAGAGCGCCAGCATAGGCGCTGTATTAACAAGATCTTCTCCCAGTATCAGCACGGCATCCGCTGTTGCCGCCTCCTGCATGGAAGCAGTGCGTACAGGGCTGTCCTTCATGATGCGCAGCATCAGGGAGATGAGATCATGCTCTGCAGGCGCCATACCCAGGTAAAAATTATCTTCGCCCACCAGTTCCTTCAATACAAAATTCGATTCCAGCGAAGCTCTTGGAGAGCCGATTCCTATTACCTTTCCCGGCCTCATCCTGTTTTTTACATGTTGTAAAATAGGTACACCGTTAGCTCCTTCGCCAGGAAAATGTCTTACCTGCGGCTCGCGGATACGCTCGCTGCTGTTCACAAACTCATAACCATAGCGGCCGCGGTCGCACAGGAAATAACCGTTCACTGCTCCATTGTATCTGTTGGTGATCTGTCTTAATGACCCATATCTTTCACCGGCAAAAATGTTACAGCCTAATCCGCATCCCTGGCATACAGAAGGGGCTGAGGTAAGATCCCATTTACGGGTATAATGCTGCTTCAGTGTCTTATCTGTAAACACGCCTGTAGGACACACTTCCGCCAGGTTACCGCTGAATTCACTTTCGAGTATGCCATCCTGATGGCGGCCGAAGTAAACGTGGTTGTGGGCGGCATATACATCCAGGTCCTTGCCGCCCGCAAAGTCTTTGTAGAAACGCACACAACGATAACATTGTATGCAGCGGTTCATCTCATGATTGAGGAACGGACCGAGGTATTGATTTGTATATGTTCGTTTGGTGAACCGGTAATCGCGGTAAGCGTGACCTGTCATCACGGTCATATCCTGTAAATGGCAGGAGCCCCCTTCGTCGCATACGGCGCAATCATGCGGATGGTTGGTCATCAGCAGGCCAATGATATGCTCACGGAAAGCCACTACCTCGCTATCGGTAATGGATACACGCATGTTGTCTCTGACCGGCTCCATGCATGCCATCATGATCCTTCCCTTTTTGTCTTCCTCATCTTTGAACATCTTCACGGCACACTGCCTGCAGGCGCCCACTGATCCCAGTGCCGGGTGCCAGCAGAAATAAGGCAGGTTCAGGCCCAGCGACAGGCAGGCTTCCAGCAGGTTTTTGCCGTCCTTTACTTCGTATGCGGTATTATCAATGTGAATGATCGGCATAAGGGCATTTTTTTTCTTTGATGTGTTGTTCAAAATCTTCTCTGAAGTATTTCAGTGCGCTTTGCAAAGGCTCCATTGCTCCCGGTGCGAGGGCACAGAATGTATTGCCCGGACCCATCAGTTTTGTATGCATATCAAGCAGTTGCAGGTCCTGGGTAGTGCCGGTACCATTCTCCAGCGACAACAGCAGCTTTTCCGTCCACGGCAGCCCTTCGCGACAGGGCGTACAAAAGCCGCAGGACTCCTGCGCAAAGAAATGTTCCAGGTTATGTACAAAGCCAACCGGGCAGGTCTGATCGTCCAGCACTACCATGGTGCCGGTTCCCAGCCTGCTGCCTGCGGCGGCTACGCCAGCGAAATCCATCTTTATGTCCATGTGCTCCTCCGTTAAGAAGTCAGTAGAGGCTCCACCGGGAAGCGCACCACGGAAACGGTATCCGTTCTTCATTCCGCCGGCATGATCTTCCAGCAACTCCCGCATGGTAATCCCCATCGGCAATTCCCAGGCGCCGGGTTTATTCACCTTACCACTTACACCATATATTTTTGTCCCCCCGTCAGCGGTATAACTGAGCGATTTAAACCATTCCTCCCCATTATTGACAATATGCGGCATCCAGCTGAGCGTTTCCACGTTGTTAACGATGGTTGGCTTTCCAAACAATCCGCTCACCTGCGGAAATGGCGGCTTGGCACGTGGTGTGGCCCGTCTGCCTTCGAGGGAGTTCAGCAGGGCTGTTTCTTCTCCACACATATACCTGCCTACACCGGTATGCAATTGCATCTCCAGGCTGAAGTCCTTACCGAGTATATTTTTCCCGAGATAACCAGCAGTATAGGCATCGGCGATAGCACGGCGCATGATATCCGCCGCTTCCTTATATGCCCAGCGCAGGAATACAAAGGCTTGTGTGGCCTGAATAGCATAGGCTGAAATGATCATGCCCTCCAGCAGCTGATGCGGATTGCCTTCCAGCAGCCACCTGTCTTTAAATGTGCCCGGCTCCATTTCATCAGCATTGGCAATGAGATATTTTGGTCCCGGTACATCCATCGGTACAAAGCTCCATTTCATGCCCGTGCTGAAACCCGCGCCCCCTCTGCCTCTCAGGTTAGCATCCTTCACAAGGGCGGTTACCTCGCCGGGAGTCATTTGCTGCATTACTTTGCGCAGGGCGGTATATCCGCCTACGGCTTCGTACTCCCGGAGGTGGAGGGCTCCGGAAACAGGAATATGTTGTGTAAGCGGACGCTCCATAATATTTTTTTATTTGGGTATGTTATTATTTTCTTGTTGAAGGATGATCATGCATACTTCTGCAGGATCTGTTCCAGCTCTTCCGGTTTTATATCTTTATACAGATCATCGTCAATCATCAGAGCAGGTGCATGATCGCAGGTTCCCAGACATGCGTTGGGCAACAGCGTAAATCTCTCATCAGGTGTGGTTTGCCCGTATCTTATCTTCAGCAGGGAATGAAGCTGATCCAGTATTTTCGTATAGCCCATCACGTAGCAACTGATACTGTCGCACAAGAGGATCACATGCCTGCCTACCGGGCGGCGGAAAATGAGATTATAAAAGGTGGCCACACTGTCTACCTCTGCTGCGCTCATATCCAGGAACTGAGCAATATCTTCCACGCTTTCATCAGATACCCACCTGCGCTGCTGCTGCACGATCTTCAGCGCTTCAATACAGGCGGCCTTCTTCACCGGCACATGCTGCAGCTCATGCGAGATCTTTTCTATTTCGATAGCAGAAAGCATATATGTAGTTCGGTTTTACGTTTACATAAATCAACGATCAATATCTGCCAGCACATAATCCATCCCGCCGAGTATCGACAACAGGTCTGCTACAGTATAACCGCGACTGATAAGCGGTATCATCTGCATGTGCGGGAACGACGGAGTGCGGATACGTATGCGGTAGGCGGAAGTATTGCCATCACTGAGGAGATAGTAACTGTTCCAGCCTTTGGTGGCTTCTGTGCATACCATGGCCTCCCCTGCCGGAATCACCGGTCCCCAGCTTACATTGAGGAAGTGATGTATCAGTGTTTCAATATCCTGCATGGTATTTTTCTTCACGGGTGGTGTAGCAAGTGGATGATGCGACTTGAAATCCCCCTCAGGCATATATTCCAGGCATTGCTGCACAATGCGCAGACTTTGCCGCATTTCCTCCACACGTACTACGGCGCGGTCGTAGCAATCACCATTGACCGCCACCGGCACTTCAAAGGCGAAGTTCTCATAACCGCTATAGGGCTGTTTCTTACGCATGTCCCAATCGAGGCCGCAGGCACGGAGACCGGGGCCGGTAATGCCCCATTCCACCGCTTCATCGAGTGTGTATATACCTATACCCTTTGTGCGCGCTTTGAACAGGGCATTTTTCATCACCATGTTATCATATTCACGCAGCTTACGGGGGAAGTAGCCGATAAAATCCCTGACGAGTTTGTCCCAGCCATTGGGCAGGTCCTGTGCCACGCCGCCAATACGGAACCAGTTGGGATGCATACGTCCGCCGCAGATAGCTTCGATGATCTCAAATATGCGTTCTCTGTCGGTGAACATATAAAAGACGGGGGACAACTGACCGAGGTCCTGGGCGAAGGTGCCATACCATACCAGGTGGCTGGCAATACGGAAAAGTTCGCAGAGCATAACGCGGATCACCTGCGCGCGCAGCGGCACTTCAATGCCGCCAAGCCGCTCCACCGCAAGCAGGTAGGCAAGGTTGTTATTTACGCCACCGAGATAATCAATACGGTCGGTGTAGGGAATGTAGGTATGCCAGGATTGACGCTCCCCCATTTTTTCGGCTCCGCGGTGATGGAAGCCGATATCGGGTACAGCGTCCACAATGTTCTCACCGTCCAGTTGCAGGATAATACGCAACACGCCATGTGTGCCGGGGTGCTGCGGACCGATGTTGAGGAACATGAAGTCGCTGTCTTCGCTATGACGCTTTAACCCCCATTCTTCGGGCTCAAACCGGAGTGCCTGCTGTTCCCTGTCCTCTTTCTCATCAAAGAGCTTAAAAGGCCCCATTTCCGTGGCACGGGCAGGATGTTCCTTCCGGAGCGGGTGACCTTCCCAGGTGAGTGGCATGAGTATCCTCTTCAGATGCGGATGACCGTTGAAGCGGATACCAAACATATCATACACTTCCCGCTCATACCAGTTGGCAGCGGGCCATATGTGGGTAATAGTGTCCTGTGTGGGGAATTCGCCGTGGAGGCCTACTTTAAGGCGGAGGAATTGATTCCTTCCGAAAGAGAAAAGTGTATAGACCAGGGTAAAATCATAGGGTTTGTGACCGTTCTGCTCCTTTTTATACGCACGCTCATCGATGGCCGTGAGGTCATAGAGCATGCGGTATGGCATTTGTATTTCAGTTTTGAGGTACTGGAGCACGGCCACAATCTTATCCCCTGGCGTCCTTAAGGTGGGCGTCTCATCCCGTGAGGGTAAAATGGTGAAAGTATCTTCACCAAACCGGGAGCTTAATTCCGCCGCAATGCGCTCAGGCATAGCGTATTAAGTTTAGACAGTGACGGTAAAGGTTGATTCGCTTATATCTGTTACTGCTTCATATAGCCATATGGGTTAGTAAATATTTATATTTCGTCTGTGGTTTTGAATGTTGTCATCTGCTGGCGTTTATCATGCAGTAGTTCACGCTGGGAAGTTTTTTCCGGCCTGATAACGCCCTGATCGCCGATCACCCAACTAAGCGGCCGTTTCTCTTTCCCTACACTATCCCGTAGCAATAGTAACCCCTGCATAAAAGCATCTGGTCTTGGCGGGCATCCCGGTACATACACATCTACCGGCAGGAATTTATCCACGCCCTGTACTACGCTGTAAATATCATACATGCCACCGGAGTTGGCGCACGAGCCCATAGATATTACCCAGCGGGGTTCCATCATTTGTTCGTACAGGCGTTTGATAACAGGAGCCATTTTGATGAATACGGTGCCGGCAATGATCATCACATCTGCTTCGCGGGGAGTTCCGCGGATTACCTCGGCACCAAAGCGGGCAACATCATACTTGGGAGTCATAGCGGTAGCCATTTCCACAAAGCAACACGACAACCCGAAGTGAAAGGGCCACATTGAGTTCTGCCGCCCCCATCCCAGCAACCGCTCCACACTGGTAAGCATTACACTCTGTTGTATTACTTCTTCCATCGAGGTGTTACCGGATACTTTGCCAGTAACGTCGTTTGCTTTAGTTAACCACCATTTCATTTTTTTATTTTGATATTTTTTTACTTTGATATGTAGTTGCTACTTTTTATTGATAAAAAAGGAGGACAGATCAGGGGTTCAGCTGATGCTGAAGATTCGTGTATTCATTACCGTAGTCTTTCCGGGTTTTGCGCATCTTCTTATAGGTACGCAGGATCTTCCCGCCATCCGGACCGAAGTCGAGCGCGCCATTGCGCCATTCGTAAATAAGTACAGCCAGCAGGATGAAAATGAAAACGGAAACGCCTATAAAACCGGGCCATCCCACCTCATCATAAGCTACAGCCCATGAGATAATCATTACTGTTTCTATGTCAAAAATGACGAACAGCATAGCAATGAGATAAAACTGGGAAGGAAACCGGAGCCTGGCAGAACCGGTGGATACAATACCGGACTCATATGCTTCACCGGTAGCACGGTCTTTATGCCGCTGCCCCAATACATATGAGAGTGCCAGGATGATACTGACAAGTATCAAAACAATGCCGCCATAAACGAAGAACGGCCAAACAGGGATGGTATCTGCAACAGCGCTTTGCAAAGTGTTCGCCCTCCTGAGCGATGTACTTAAAAGTCCGTTATTACCAATCTTCTGAGTCTGTTTGTCTGAATGCTGAGGTAACTGTCTGGAATACTGAATCGTAGAACAAAGCCGTAGTAAAAAATAAAACCGGAAGAATTACATCATTAACTTTTCATAACGACTAACGGCATAGGCTATATGTAATCTGAAATTACTAACTATCCGGATAAAATCCAAATAATGATTCTTTATTAGATATGGTCAGGTGTGCGTACCATTGATGTAACACTCGAGGTTGCTGATAATATAGCGTTGATCGTCAATAATGAACTTTACAACGTCACCGATAGAGATTAGCCCCACCAGCCTGCTTTGGTCATCTATTACAGGAAGGTGTCGGATACGTTTATCTGTCATCATCACCATACAATCTTCTATTGAATCTTCTTCTTTTACAGTAATAGGCCGTTCGGTCATAATTTCACGGATCAGCGTTTCTTTAGAAGCGCGTCCTTTAAGAATCACTCTGCGGGCATAATCCCTTTCTGAAAAGATTCCAAGGAATTTGTCATTTTCGTCTACTACGGTAAGTGCACCTACATTGCGGTCAACGAGCATCTGCAGGGCTTCGAACACGGTATTGTCCGGTCGGATAGAGTAAACTGCATGACCCTTGGCCTGCAGGATATTACGTACTTTTCCCATGGCAAGCCTGTTTTAGAAAGTTAGAAAATATGAAAAACCAGTATTTCTAAGTTAAGATTTTCCACCGGGAAAATCAAGGCAGTGAGAAAAGATTTCGTTTGCGTAGAATATACACAAAGCATTTCCCGCAAAGATGCAAAGGGAGCAAAGAGCTATGCTCACTGCTCCCTTTGCATCTTTGCGGGAAAAAATTTACAATGTCTGCTCACCTTTTACAGCTGCTGCCGTTTCCTGGTGAAGATCAAACACAATGATTTCATTACTTCCCTGCTTCAGCCAGGGTGCGGGACAGTACAGACGTTTCTGCGGACCTATCTCCCAGTAACGGCCAAGGTTATGTCCGTTCACCCATACGATACCTTTCTTAAAAGAAGACATATCAATATAAGTGTCGCCGGTCTTATCCAACTGGAAAGAAGCCTTAAAGAATTGCCCTGCTTTGTCTGCATGATTACCAGAGGCAGACAGCTGCCCGATATAATTCTCCTTCATTGGTAATCCATACACATCCCAGTTCATCAGCGTCATACCGTTGAGGGTTACACGATCAGTAATCCCTTTACGGTCTATCATCGCCTCAGCAAAATTGATGCGGCCCATTCCTTCCACCAGTATCTCCAGTACGGGATCCTTCACATCGCTTTTGGGAAGATCAATGGACTTCTCTCCCAGTCTGCGATCTATCTTACCAATATACTTACCGTTCAGAAATACCGTAGCATAATCGTGCAATTCCTTTATTGCCAATTTCCCACTCTTATGTCCAATAAGCCTGGTTTTATACAGCATGAAACCATAGTCCTGGCCATATGCTTCAAACGGTTGCGGCTGCACGGCGTGCACAGCTTCCGGCAGATGATCCCATACAGATGTGAAAGGTGTCAGTGTCACTTCCGGGAAACTCACCGCTGGTATAGGTTTGGGCATAGCAGGCAGTTTCTTCCCTTTGGGCAGGTAGCTTGCCAGCAGCTTGCGTAAGGCCTCATACTTCGGTGTGGCATTGCCTTGTTCATTGATCGGTGCATCGTAGTCGTAGCTCGTTACATCCGGTTCGTAACCCTTACCACCACTGTTAGCCCCAGCTGTAAAACCAAAGTTGGTACCGCCGTGGATTACATACAGATTGAATGAACGTTTGGTATCCATCAGGAATTTCACCTCCTTCAAAATACCGTCCACACCAGGCCTTTGCCATTGCTCGCCCCAATGTGTTAACCATCCGGGATAAGATTCACTGCTGAACGAAGGCACATCCGGATTCTGTTTTGCGGCGGCCGCAAAATCCTCTTCTGACCCACCGGAATCCAGGCCTATTGCAGCTCCCGGCACTGAGCCCGCCTCCAGCATATAGGCTGTTGCACCGTCAGCTGTATAAAAAGGTACATCAATTCCATTTTTCACCCACAGCTCTTTCAATGCATACAGGTAATTTTTATCGTTGCCATAACTTCCGTATTCGTTTTCCACCTGTGCCATCACTACTGGTCCGCCATTAGTTACCAGCAACGGTTTCACCGCTTTCGACAATTCATTCACATAGCGTGTTACCGCTTCCATATAACGGGGATCCATACAACGCACCTTTATATCCGGTGTCTGCAACAGATACGGCGGCAGCCCCCCAAACTCCCATTCAGCACATACATAAGGACCAGGACGCAACAAGACCCACATGCCTTCTTCCTGCGCAATTTTGATAAACGCCGCGATGTTGTGATTGCCCGTGGTAAAATCAAATTGCCCTTTTACCTGTTCGTGATAATTCCAGAACACGTAAGCAGCAATCGTATTGCAACCCATGGCTTTCGCCATCTGAATGCGATGCCGCCAGTATTCGTGTGGAATCCGCGCGGGGTGCATCTCTCCGCTGATCATCTGGAATGGCTTGCCATCCAGCAGGAAGGCTTCCTTACTTAATGCAAAAGTGTGCTTGCTCTGCGCATCAGCTGATTGTCCCATCCAACAGGACAATGCCAGCATTCCGCCAAGTATCAGTTTCTTCATTGTTCTACGTTATTAACTGCAAGTGTACAAAATACGTTTTATTTTTTTATTTGGGTATTTGTTTATTTTCCTATTAAAAAGAAGAAGCCTCCGTAATGCTTTCACATTACAAAGGCTTTCCTTTTAGTGTCTAAATAAAAAAATAATTAAATACCAAAATAAAAAATACTCAGATATTTCCTTTCTTCAACTCACTCACGGCATGATCGCATGCCCTCGCAGTGATAGCCATATAAGTGATAGACGGGTTTACACAGGAAGATGATGCCATGCAGGATCCATCAGTGATGAATACATTCTTTGCAGCATGCACCTGGTTGAAATTATTGAGTACCGAGGTTTTGGGATCACGGCCCATACGTGCGGTACCCATTTCGTGAATACAGTGGCCTGGAGGCGGAACATCGTCAAAACCGGAAGATTTTAGCCCGGCGGCTTCCAGCATTTCCTTCGCGCTCTCCTGCATATCCTTACGCATGGCCATTTCATTCGCCTTAAACTCACAATCGATGTCCAGTGTTGCCAGTCCGTATTTATCCTTCTTCTCTTTGTTGAGTGAAACTTTATTCTCGTGATAAGGCAAATGCTCACCCCAGGCGCCCATCCACATCGTCCATTTGCCCGGTTCAGACTGTGCTTCCTTCAGCTGCACACCAATACCATCAAAGCCGGTGCCACGGCCTCGATCGGCGCCGGCCTGGTAACCGAAGCCACGCACATAATCATTGCGTTTCGTACTGTCGTTTACGTTACGGAACCTCGGAACATATACACCATTGGGCCTGCGGCCGCTACTGTAGTACTGATCCTGGAAACCATCATATTCCCCAAAGGCGCCCACACCGAAGTGGTGGTCCATCAGGTTGTGGCCAAGCTGTCCGCTGTCATTACCAAATCCATTAGGGAAGCGGTCAGACACGGAGTTGAGCATAATCCAGCTGGTGCCCAGTGTAGAGGCGTTCAGGAAGACAATGTTGGCGTAATATTCTACTGTCTGCAAAGTGTGTGCATCCATTATTCTTACCCCGGTCGCTTTGCTTTTATCTTTATCATACAATACTTCCAGAACAATGGAATCCGGGCGTAGTGTGAGATTGCCGGTGGCGGCAGCAGCAGGCAAGGTTACACCGTTACTGCTGAAGTAGCCGGTAAACGGACATCCTCTCGCACACATGTTGCGGTACTGACAAGGCCCGCGGCCATTCAATCCTTTCGTGAGATGCGCTGCACGGCCAATGGTCATGATACGATCATTGAAGCGTTCCTTTATCCTGCCGGCGATATGTTTCTCCAGGCAGTTCATTTCCATAGGAGGCAGGAATATGCCATCAGGCAGCTGTGGCAGCCCTTCTGCCTGTCCGCTCACACCAATGTATCTTTCCACATATTCATACCAGGGAGCAATGTCTTTATAACGGATAGGCCAGTCTACACCGTGTCCGTCTTTAAGATTGGCTTCAAAATCGAGGTCACTCCAGCGGTATACCTGACGGCCCCACATCAGTGAGCGTCCTCCTACCTGGTATCCACGCAGCCAGTTAAAAGGCTTTACTTCATTGTAAGGGTTCTCTTTATCATTCACCCAGAATTGCTGTGTGGCTTCATCAAAAGCATAACAACGGCTCTGGATGGGGTGGTTCTCCCTCATTTCATTGGAAGTATGCAGGTGGTGTTTGAACTCCCAGGGGGCCAGGGTGGCCGTCGTATAGTCTTTCACGTGTTCCACATTACGGCCTCTTTCCAGCACCAGTGTCTTGAGTCCTTTTTCGCACAGCTCCTTTGCCGCCCATCCGCCGCTGATGCCTGATCCTACAACAATGGCATCGTATGTATTCTGCTGATCAGCTTTTATATTCAGATTCATTTGGTATCGCTATTTACGATTTACGGATTCTGCAATTCAGTATTAATCAATCTGAATCACAAAATCCGTAAACACTATTATTAACTAATTATATGTTTCCTTTCTTCAGCTCTTTCACTGCATAGTCAACCGCGCGGGCGGTAAGCGCCATATAAGTGAGCGACGGATTCACGCAGGAAGCGGAAGTCATGCAGGAACCATCGGTAACGAACACGTTCTTTACTGCGTGCATCTGGTTGAAGCCATTGAGCACAGAGGTTTTCGGATCGCGGCCCATACGTGCGGTACCCATTTCATGGATAGCCATACCCGGCCAAGAGCCGTTGTCGTATGTTTTTACGTCTTTCAGCCCGGCGGCTTCCAGCATTTCAGCGGCGTCATTCATCATGTCCACACGCATTTTCTTTTCATTCTCTTTAAACTCTGCGTCGAACTTCAGTACAGGCTGGCCCCATGCGTCTTTTGTGGAACGATCCAGCGTTACCTGGTTGCTTTCGTAAGGCAGACATTCACCGAAGCCTCCGATGCCCATGCTCCATTTGCCTGGCTCAGTGAGCGCCTCTTTGAAGTCTTTACCTACGCCCATTTCAGCGATACCGCGGCTCCAGCCTGAACGGCCTGCGCCACCCTGGTAGCCGAATCCACGGAGATAGTCACGCTTATCGTTACCGATGTTGCGGTAGCGAGGGATATAAATACCGTTGGCGCGGCGGCCGAAAACATATTTGTCATCATACCCTTCTGCAGTACCGGAAGCGCCTGTACGGAAATGATGGTCCATCAGGTATTTGCCAAGGACGCCGCTGTCGTTGCCCAACCCGTTAGGGAAACGGGAAGACGTGGAGTTCATCATGACAAAAGTGGAACCAAGTGTAGAGCCGTTGATGAAGATGATCTTCGCGTAATATTCTACGACTTCTTTACTGTGCTTATCAATTACTCTGACGCCGGTGGCTTTGCCAAGTTTGTCGTCGTAGATAACAGCATTCACGATAGAATCAGGGCGGAGCGTCAGGTTACCTGTAGCCATCGCTGCTGGCAACGTTGACGATTGCGTACTGAAATAAGCGCCAAACGGACATCCGCGGCTGCACATATTACGGAACTGACAAGCTGTACGGCCAGGCAGTGGCTGAGTGATGTTTGCCACGCGCCCCATAGTGATGATACGGCCCTGGAACTTCGCTTCTACATTCTTCTTCACGTCTTTCTCCACGCAGTTCATGTCCATGGCCGGCATGAAGATCCCATCCGGCAATTGCGGCAGGCCTTCTTTTTGTCCGCTGATACCTGCAAATTTCTCTACATAGTCGTACCAGGGTGCAATATCTTTATAACGGATAGGCCAGTCTACAGCGATACCGTCTTTCAGGTTGGCTTCAAAGTCAATGTCACTGAGGCGGTACGACTGACGGCCCCACATGATGGACTTTCCGCCTACGATATCCGGACGATACCAGTCGAAGCGTTTCACTTCATTATATGGACTTTCAGAATCGTTGATCCAGAATTTTTCATTGTGCTCGCTGTAAGGGTAATCACGGCTCAGTTTGGGATGGGTTTCCCGCTGGTCTACCGTGATGCGGCCTCTGTGTTTGAACTCCCACGGATCTTTAGTGGCGGTATCGTAGTCCTTGACGTGCTCAAGTTGTTTACCGCGGTCCAGCATCAATACTTTCAGTCCCTTTTCGGTGAGCTCTTTTGCGGCCCACCCGCCACTTACACCTGAGCCGATTACAATGGCATCATAGGTGTTTTGTTCCTGCGCTTTTATATTCAGGTTCATGAATTATCAGATTTAAGTAAGAAGAAAAGCATCTGCCTGAGGCTGGATTATACAGCCCATGCCTTGTCTCCCTTTTTGTAAGGGATGCAGCCTTCGAATTTACCCGGTACCGGCACATAGCGTAATGCTTGTGTAGCGCCTTCCTTGGAAGTGAAATAGCCGAGCAGGGTCAGTTCTTTCAGGTACTGGAAGTAATGGGTAGGATCTCCTTCTTTCTTGTCTTTACGTTTGTTGTAATCCACGCGTTCCTGGTCTATTTTGGTGAGCACTTGCGTACGTTGCTCGGGAGTGATTTCGACGAAGTTCTTTTTGAACTGTTGCTGGCTTGCAGCGTCTATTTTCTTAAGGCCATCCAGGAAGTTGTCCTGGTCCTGCTTCTTGTAGCAGTCGTTCATCATAACGATGATAAAGTCTTCTACTTTAGCGGCCTTTGCACCGGGTGTACCGGTTGTGGGTATAATGGTTTCTGCTATCTCGGCCAGCAATGCCTTTGTTTCCGGCTTGTGCAGATCGTAATTTTTCGGAGCAGAACCTGTGCAGCTCTCCAGAGCTGATAACGTGGAAGCGGAAATGGCAGTCCCCAACAAAATCGCCACATTCCTGATTGCGTCTCTTCTGTGCATAATGAGTAAGTTGATTTGACCGTTGGACAAGTTTCAAAAAAAAATCCTAAAAACCAAATAACATATGTCAGTGGCGGCATAAAATAATAAAGCCGGATTTCAAACGTCTGAAATCCGGCTTTTATTTAAAATCTCTCAAAAAAGAGAGGCGATATTATATAAATAGGGGGCGTTGCCTGTTTACATCACGTATTTACCTTTATCGTCTACGAGGACTACGGGCAGGCGGTGATGTTTTTCGAAATAGTCATAGGCGGTCCTCAGCTCTACCCAGAATTGCCTGGAAGAGTTATCCGTGAGCGAAAAGTTACCGAGGTAATCCACGGAGCGCGGGTTACCGAACTTAACCGGGAACACATGTACCGGGATAAAATCCTGGCCGGCATTCTTGGCGTTCACTGCCAGGATGTATACTTCATCAATGAATTCATCGGTGAGCGGGATACAGCCAACAGTGATACAGTTACCGTGGATATAAATTTCTCCTCCCGGCTTTTTCTGGTCGCTCAGGATACGATCGGAAAAGTTAGGATAATTAATACCTAGTGATAGATGATAGTTGCTGTTTGGGTTAAAGTCGTTGATATAATAGAATCCTTCCGGAACCTGGCGGTCACCTTCTTTCCTTTTGGGCCCCATCTTACCCGACAGGGTACAAACCCTGTAAGATTTGAAAAGCCTGAAAGTGTCCGCAGCGCTGCTTTTCACCCATATCTCCATTTCACTGTCAAGTTTGAAGGAGCGGACAAAAATGTACTTCGCCGGATAGGTCAGCCCTTTTTTCTCGAATTCCTTTTTCAGGAGCTCTTCTTTTTCCCGGTATGCTTCCCCTACTTTGGGAAACATTTTCTGGTTATCGAGGAAGGATTGCTGGGCAGATAATTTACCTGCCATTAAAATCATCAACGCAATAACTACAAATCGCTTCATATCTGGATCACGGAATTTTAAATTTTATACCAGGTTTATATAAGCAAGGTAAAACAATAAAAGGGCAAAAATAAAATATAATGTCATACTTACTTTCCGACTTGCAAACCTCAGCACATAGTGTTTATGGCCCTGATAGATAAGGATTGCAGTGAATGCCTGGAAAATCCCGGCCAGTAAAAAAAGTATTCCAAACAGCGTCTGCATGTTCATAGAAAAAACGGAACAGTTGGTGTTTATATTGCCTGTAAAGTTAAGGCTTTTATACACTTACTGCAACCGTACCCATTCGAGTTTTACCGTTTCATTATCGAGACCTGAGTTAAAGGTTGCACGAACGGGAAACTGTCCGCCGTATGCATAAGTATAAGTGTTGGTAATGGTTCTGGAAGCATGCGGGTTACTGATGGTTTCGGTAAGTACATTGTGGGCAGACAGGTTGGGGGCAGCCATATCCAGTATATAGGCCAGTTCAGGCAGCAACTGTTGCGGGTTCTGCTTTTTGTCGTAAGTGTAGCTGACGCTGGACAATGCCACAAACCTGCTGTAACCGGGTTGTTTACCGTAGTTATCCATTTGGGCTACATCGCCTTCTGCATTCCAGGTGTACAGTTGGTAACCGCTTACTTCCCAGGCGCCTTTCTGCGGATTTTTGTTGATCTGATAGCGGGCACTGATCTTTCCGGCTTCATTATATACCAGTGAATCCTGGGTATACACTTCATTGTTCCGGTAGTAGCTGATCTTTTGTACTGCTTTACCATTTGCGGCGTAGGCATAGACAGTGTTCAGGTCGCCGGCAGGCTTCTCTTCGTCAGCGGATAAAGTCTTTACAAGGCGGCCGTTTTCATAAACGGGCAACAATACGTCGTTGTAGCCAGCATTCTCCGTTTTGCGTAGCTGTACGATCTTTTTGATAGTTCTGTCTGCATTGTATTCCATGGTCGTCTGTCCGGAAGCAGAAGAGATCTTGCGCAGATAAGTACCCTGCGGACCTTCGTTGCCTGTAGAACGAAATGCGGAAAGAAAAGCCATGGAAGTTAACAACATGGCATACGTAGCCCCCTGGGCGATGATGGATTTGTTGTGCATAGGTTTTGATTTGTATTTATAAATAAAAATAAATATAATATATAATTATGCTTAATAAAAGCTCTGACAGGAAACTTTGTTCACTAAAATGGCAATCAAACAGACCTAATATACGGTTCGGAGTCCGATACGGATTTACATGAAGCTCTTATTACATATTACCAGTAAAAAATATATACGCAGAAGAACAAAAAAAACCGTCCCGGACAAGCCAGGACGGATGCAGGCTGATTTTGTTGTAACCTCAGCATGGTTGCGTTAAAAGGGTTTTCAGCAGAAATAATAACAAAACATGGCGGTGGACACTGCCCGTTTACAATACATTAACATGATTTACAATAACTTAACATATCAGGTTCTCCCCACTTCAGCAGGAAGAACCCCCTATTTTTACAGGTTGCCGCGCAGCGCCTGTTCTCTTTCTATAGATTCGAACAGGGCCTTGAAGTTGCCTTTACCAAATGACTGTGCACCCTTGCGCTGTATGATCTCAAAGAACACAGTAGGCCTGTCCTGAATAGGTTTGGTAAAGATCTGTAACAGATACCCTTCATCATCGCGGTCTACCAGAATGCCCAGGTCTTTCAGCGGCTGCAGGTCTTCATCGATCTTACCTACCCTCTCCAACAGTGTATCATAATAAGAGGTGGGCACGGTCAGGAACTCTACCCCCCTGCGCTTCAGTTCACCTACCGTTTTTACGATGTCGCTGGTAGCAATAGCCACATGCTGCACGCCGGGACCGCCATAGAAATCGAGATATTCCTCAATCTGCGACTTCTTCTTTCCTTCTGCCGGTTCATTGATCGGGAATTTTACACGGCCGTTACCGTTACTCATCACCTTACTCATCAGCGCTGAATACTCTGTGGAGATATCGCTATCATCAAAAGAAATCAGGTTTTTAAAGCCCATGGTACGCTGGTAGAACTCCACCCAGGTGTTCATTTCATTCCAGCCAACGTTACCCACACAGTGGTCCACATAAAGCAAACCTGCATCGGTGGGGTTATAGTCAGTCTTCCATTCGCGGAAACCAGGCATAAACGGGCCGTTATAGTTCTTACGTTCTACAAATACGTGCACGGTGTCGCCATAAGTGCGAATACCGCTGCACACCACCTCTCCGTTTTCGTCTTTGGTGACTACCGGCTCCAGGTAAGGCTCAGCACCACGTTTAACTGTTTCTTCAAATGCTGCACGGGCGTCGTCTACCCACAGGGCCAGCACCTTCACACCATCGCCGTGTTTGTTTACGTGGCGGGTGATCTCGCTGTCTGGTAACAGGGATGTAGTGAGCACAAAGCGCAGCTTATTCTGTTCCAGCACATATGATACGCGGTCTCTTACACCGGTTTCAGGACCGGCATAAGCAACGGATTTAAAGCCGAATGCAGTTTTATAATAGTGAGCAGCCTGTTTAGCATTGCCTACATAAAATTCGATGTGATCTGTACCGTTGAGCGGTAAGAAGTCCTGCTGGCCTGCCTGACTGGATGTATTTACTACTGCGGTTTCCATAACTTACAGATTGTTTTGGTTTATGATTTACAAGGTCGCTTAATAATGATTTTTACTCTGCCCAGCTCATGACATAGCTACCATCTTCGATGCCCAGTGCGGCTTCAGTAATCTGCAGGGGGTGGAAGGTGTCTACCATCACAGCCAGTTCTTTTGTTTCTTTTGCCCCGATGCTCTTCTCCACAGCGCCAGGATGCGGCCCATGCGGAATACCTGCCGGGTGCAGGGTGATCATGCCACGCGTTACATGCTTGCGGCTCATAAAATCACCATCCACATAATACAACACCTCATCACTATCAATATTACTGTGGTTATACGGCGCTGGAATTGACTGCGGGTGATAATCAAACAGACGCGGACAGAAAGAGCATACCACAAAGTTGTTTCCTTCAAACGTCTGATGCACCGGAGGTGGCTGATGCACACGCCCGGTGATCGGCTCAAAGTCGTGAATAGAAAAGATGAATGGGTATTCGCAACCATCCCATCCTATCACATCAAACGGGTGATGTTTATAATGGATAGGGTAGATAACGCTTTTCTTTTTAACGCGGATCAGGAAATCCCCTTCTTTATCAATGGTTTCCAGGTTCTCCGGCTGGCGGATGTCTCTCTCGCAATAAGGCGCATGCTCAAGCAGTTGCCCGTATTTGCTGAGATACCGTTTCGGATAACGGATAGGGCTAAAGGACTCTACAATGAACAGGCGGTTGTTCTCTCCCTCAAAGCTGATCTGGTATATGGTGCCACGGGGAATCACGATATAATCTCCGTATCCGAAAGACAACTGACCATACTGCGTTTTGAGCAGGCCATTACCTTCATGAACAAAAATCATTTCGTCCGCATCTGCGTTCTTGTAGAAATAGTCCTGCATGCTTTTACGCGGCGCCGCCAATACAATGTGCAGGTCATTATTTACCAGCACGGCTTTGCGGCTCTGCAGAAAATCGTCTTCCGGTTTAATCCCGAAACCCTGGAAGCTGCGGTGCTTCAGCATCTTTTCTTCCGCTACTTTGGGCGCTACTGAATAAGGCTCATCCACTTTGATGATCTCGGTGGGCGGATGACAATGGTATAACAAACTGGAATTGGAAGAAAACCCTTCTGTAGAGAACAGCTGTTCCGAATACAGCGCCCCATCCGGCTTGCGGAACTGGGTATGACGCTTATGCGGGATCTGTCCTAGTTTAAAATAATGTGGCATGATAAAAGCGCTTTTAGGTTTTTGCCTTTAGCTGTTTCGTTTTTTAAAATGATAATGGATGAAAAGCAGGCTTAGCTGATGATTGTATTTGGTGTATGATTTAATTGAATTGGTGTATGATTAAACAGCTGATATTTCTGCTTTTTAATCTCTTATTCTGCTGATAAAATAAAGCCTGTAAAAATGTATGCGTATATAGATACAGTTGAGGAGTAATGGCTAATGCTAACACTACTGCAAAGTTACACTATATAAACAGGAACGACAGCCGGGTCTGGCTGTAAAGAGGGTTATGCCAAAGTCGAATCCATGGCGAGGGTTGCCATGAGAAAATAATAATTCAGTTGACTGTTACTTGTAGACAAGCGGCATTGAATTTAGACGACTAAAGTTAAGTATATTTTTCATTTCACCAACTTAAACTATGATTGTTATGATAATTAGTTTTTATACAGACGATGGCTGCGATATTTTAACCAAATTGTCATAATACTGTCTTAAAAACTCATTATAACCCAGCCCCTACCACACGTACAAAATCAGCAAAAAGCGCATTTAAAATAAAGTCATTCAAATAATTATTGTTTTATTAAATGAAAACGAATAAACAATATCAATTTTAGAACATTTCAAAATCTGACAGGCTGATTTTTATTTACGGTCAGAATTATAGACTTTTGTTACACAATCGTCATATTTAACAATAGTGCTACCAATAAACACATATCGTCTCACTTCTGCATCCGCCACCCAGCGGACATGCACCGGCACTATTATTACGTCCACAATTACAACCCCACTGCGGGGTTAAGTTACACATATCATCCAACGACCACCAGGTGTGGTACACAACCGGAAGGACCCGGAATATTTCTACGCATAAATTTTTTCCTCATGCAAGTATTAAAGTTTGGCGGCACTTCGGTTGGAAGCGCCAAAGCCATAGAACAGGTTTGTCTGATCCTGAAAAACCATAAGCCGGCAGGTAAATATGCCATCGTAGTTTCAGCCCTGGGCGGCACCACCGACAAGCTCATACGCTGCGGGCAACTCGCCTGTCAGGGACAGGAAGAGTATAAAAATGTTATTCAGGAAATAGAAACCAGGCACCTCGACACTATCCGTGAACTGTTCCCTATCACCGCACAGAGCGGCATGATCAGCCAACTGAAGAAACAACTTAACTCCCTCGAAAATCTTTGCGACGGCATCTTTCAGGTCGGAGAACTGAGCCTTCGCTCGCTCGACAAAATCATGAGCTACGGAGAGCTGATCTCCTGTGTGCTGGTAGCTGAAAAGCTCAAACAGCTGGGCTTTTCCGCCACCTGCAAAGACAGCCGCGAACTGATCGTCACTGACAACAATTATGGTCATGCAGCCGTGAACTTCATTACTACCAATCACAACATCACCGCCTTCTTTTCACAGGCTCCTGCCGATTACGTAGTGCTTCCGGGCTTCGTAGCCAGCTCTCCTGACGGCGACACCACTACCCTGGGCCGTGGCGGTTCCGATTACACCGCAGCTATTGTGGCCGCAGCTGTACATGCAGAAGTGCTGGATATATGGACAGATGTAAGTGGCATGATGACAGCTGATCCCAGACTCGTGTCGCAGGCTATTCCCATTGCGCACATCTCCTATGAAGAAGCCATGGAGCTGTCGCACTTCGGCGCCAAAGTCATCTACCCTCCCACTATACAGCCGGTCATGGAGAAACGTATCCCTATATGGATCAAAAATACTTTTGCACCGGAAGATTACGGCACCCTGATCAAAGACAGCGTGGAAAGGGCTTTCCCGGTAACCGGTATCTCCGGCATACAGCACATTGCACTGCTCACCCTCGAAGGCAGCGGCATGGTGGGTATTCCCGGCTTCTCTAAAAGATTGTTTGAATCACTCCTGCGCGAACGGATAAACGTCATCCTTATTACGCAAAGCTCCTCAGAACATTCCATCACAGTAGGTATCCATGATACAGATATGCTGAAGGCCAAAACAGCCGTGGACAGCGAGTTTGCACAGGAGATACAGGACAAACGGATAGAACCGCTGCAGGTGGAAAGAGATCTTTGTATCGTGGCTGTGGTGGGCGACAAGATGAAAAACCATCATGGTACCAGTGGTAAATTGTTTGGTATGCTTGGTCGGAATGGCGTTAATATCAGGGCTATCGCACAAGGATCAACAGAAAAAAACATCTCCACTGTTATCAACAAAGCAGATGTAAAGAAAGCGCTGAACCTGATCCACGAAGCATTCTTCGAAGCGCCCCTGAAACAGGTGAATCTCTTTATTGCCGGCGTGGGCAACGTAGGCAGCAAGCTGCTGGAACAGCTGCAACAGCAGCAACATTACCTGCAGGAAGAACTGGGGCTTCAGATCCGCGTAGCCGGCCTCGCCAACAGCAAAAAAGTATTGCTGAGCGAATATGGGATTGGTCTTAACGATTGGCGCAATCAATTATCACAAGGTGATGACATGGATATTCAGGCCTTTACTGACAGGGTTAAATCCATGAACCTGCGGAACAGCGTATTCGTAGACAACAGCGCCAGCAGCGATGTGGCGGCTGTATATCACGAGTTCCTGCAACACGGCATATCCATAGTCACCTGTAATAAAATTGCCTGCTCATCTGACTACACCTATTACAAGCAACTGAAAGACCTGGCCCGTAAATACAATGCCTCTTTCCTGTTTGAAACCAATGTGGGCGCTGGGTTGCCGGTGATCAACACATTGAACGACCTGGTAAGAAGCGGCGACCGTGTACAGAAGATAGAAGCCGTATTATCGGGCAGTCTCAATTTTATCTTCAATCATTTCGTGAATGGCAACAGTTTCCGGAGCGTAGTGAAAGCCGCACAGGATGAAGGTTACACCGAACCGGATCCTCGTATTGACCTGAGCGGGAAAGATGTAATGCGCAAGATCCTGATCCTGGCAAGAGAAAGCGGCGCGGCCATTGAAATGGATGATATCACCAACCACTCTTTCCTGCCGGAAGCCTGCCTGGAAGCGCCTTCTGTAGCTGATTTCTATGAAGAGCTGGACACGCATGCTTCCCATTTCGAAGACCTGTACCGTAAAGCAGCGGCTGAAGGCAAGCGCCTGAAGTTTGTGGCAAGTTATATAGATGGCAAAGCTTCCGTAGGTCTGCAGAGTGTGGCCCCGGATCATCCCTTCTTCAAACTGGAAGGAAAGGACAATATCGTATTGTACACCACCAGCCGGTACCTGGATCAGCCGCTGATCGTAAAAGGCGCCGGTGCGGGAGCTGATGTAACAGCATCCGGCATATTTGCAGACATCATCCGTACGGCCAGGTAGTATAAGCTTCAAACATAGCACAGACTTAACACTGCAGACAGGCAGCAATAAAAATTATTCATTAAATTAATTCTATGGATTGTATAAAAGTTTTTGCACCAGGCACTGTTGCCAATGTAGCCTGCGGGTTTGATGTGATAGGACTGGCTATGGATGCACCGGGCGATGAGATGGTACTTCGCAGAAGTGATGAACCGGGCATACGTATCACAGCTATACATGGCGCCAGCCTGCCACTGGAAGCCTCCCGCAATGTGGCCGGCGTGGCGGTACAGGCCTTGTTGCAGAAATACGGGCAACCAGACCTCGGCATTGAAATAGAGATCTATAAAAATATACATCCGGGCAGCGGCATCGGCTCCAGCGCCGCCAGCAGTGCAGGCGCTGTGGTAGGTGTGAACCGCCTGCTGGGAGAACCTTTCACCCCTAAGCAACTGGTACGTTTTGCGATGGAAGGTGAAAGACTCGCCTGTGGCTCCGCACATGCCGATAACGTAGCTCCCGCCATCCTTGGTGGTTTTACACTGGTAAGAAGCTACCGCCCGCTCGACATCACCTCCCTGCATACGCCGCAGGAACTCTGGGTAACGGTGATTCATCCGCAGATCGAAGTGAAGACCTCTGATGCCCGCGAAATACTGAAGCAAAAAGTGCTGATGACCGACGCCATCAAACAGTGGGGCAATGTAGGCGCGCTGGTAGCAGCACTCTATCAGGAAGACTATGAGCTGATCAGCCGGTCCCTGGAAGACGTGATCGTGGAGCCGGTAAGGGCGATCCTCATCCCGGCCTTCTATGAACTGAAACTGAAGTGCAAAGAAGCAGGCGCACTTGGCGGCGGTATCTCCGGCTCCGGTCCTTCTGTATTTATGCTCAGCAAGGGCGAAGAAAATGCACGCGCGGTAGCCGCCATGATGGACCATGTATATGCGCCGTTGGGCGTGGATTACAAAATATATGTATCCCGCATCAACACCGCCGGCGTAAAAGTTATTGACTAATACTTTATAACCAGAGACTCATGCAATATTTCAGCTTAAAGGACCAGCAGTACAAAGTATCTTTTGAAACCGCCGTAGTACAGGGGATCGCCCCCGACCGGAGCTTGTATTTTCCGGAAAGTATTCCGGCGCTGGATAAAGATTTTATTAATAACCTGCACGACTATACAGACCAGGAAATAGGTTATGAAGTGATCCGTCATTTTGTAGGAGAAGAAATACCGGAAGCGGCGCTGAAGCAGATTGCGGCAGACACGCTGCACTTCCCTTTCCCTGTGCAGAAAGTTGCCGGGCAGATCTATGCACTTGAATTATTTCACGGCCCCACCCTGGCATTCAAGGATGTAGGCGCTCGCTTCATGGCTGGCTGCCTGGGATATTTCCGAAGAAACAGCAGCAAGCCTGTAACTGTGCTGGTAGCCACTTCCGGCGATACCGGCGGTGCAGTGGCCAGCGGCTTTTATAATGTGCCGGGGGTGGACGTGGTAATCCTATATCCCTCCAAAAAGGTGAGCACCTTACAGGAAAAACAACTGACCACCCTGGGCGGTAATATACAGGCACTGGAGATACAGGGCACTTTCGACGACTGCCAGCAGCTGGTGAAGACCGCTTTCCTTGACAGGGATATACAATCGCAGCGCGGACTTACCTCTGCCAACTCAATTAATGTGGCACGGTGGCTGCCACAGATGTTCTACTATTTCATTGCCTACAAACAAATGAAAGCAGCACATCCCAAACTCGTATTCTCTGTACCCAGTGGTAATTTCGGCAACATCTGCGCCGGCATGATGGCCGCTGCCATCGGGCTGCCGGTAGCTCACTTTGTAGCATCCACCAATATCAATGACACCGTTCCCCGCTTTATGGAAAGCGGCCGTTATGAACCAGGTAAAGCCTTTCCTACCTTATCCAATGCCATGGATGTGGCAGATCCCAGTAATTTCGTACGGGTGTTGGAGTTATTCAATAACAACCGCGAAGCATTGCAGGAAAAATTCACCGCGCTCAGTTTCACCGACCAGGCGACGGTGCAGGCGATGGAACAGGTATGGAAAGAATGCCACTATATGCTGGATCCGCACGGAGCAGTAGGCTATCTCGGCCTGAAACAGTACCTCGCCTCCGCCCCCGAGCTTACAGGCGTATTCCTGGAAACAGCCCACCCGGTTAAGTTTGAGGACACTGCTCCTTCCTCCATCCGGGAAGAAATCCATGCACCTGCACGGGTGATGTCTTTATACGACAAGGAAAAAACAGCCACCTTGCTGCCAGCCGACTATAACGCGTTTAAAAATTGGTTAATGCGTTAAGGATTGTTAGTTTTGGCGGCAGTATGAAGAAATATCTATCTATCCTTCTGATCTTGGCGGGTGCTGCCTGCAACAACAGCAGGCAGCAGTCATCGCCGGCCGCAGCAACTGCAGACAGCGCCCTGTACAGTGATATAGTGAAACCGCTCACAGACTCTATCCGGCAGTTCCCTGACCAGCACCTTTTATATTACAAACGCGCGTTACTCCTTTTCAACACCAATCCGGCACTTGCCAGAGCGGATTTTGAAAAGGCCGCAGGGCTTTTTCCCCAGGGTACTGATTACTGGGCCGGCGCAGGTGAAGCTGCGCTCATTACCAACGATTTCCGCCTGGCTTCCACCTTCTTCACAAAAGCACTGGGCACCGCTCCAGGCAATCCTTATCTGCAATACAGACTGGCTACCGCACTGATTGAAAATAAATCCTACGCGCAGGCTGATAGCCTTGCTAACGTGCTTGCACAAACGAAAGAAGCGGCCGGCAGGGCATTCTTCCTGAAAGCCCGGATCGCTGAAGACCACCAGGACACCACGGCCGCCATTCAACACCTTACCGCTGGTATCAATGCAGGCGGCAAAAATGCCGAGTACAGCGCCATCATGGAGCTAGGCGACCTGCTGGGTGCACGCAAATCAGCCAAAGCGGTAAAATACTACAGACTCGCCTGGCAGCAGGATTCGCTGAATGCTGAACCCATGTATGCCATTGCGCAATACTATGAAAGTACCGGTGACCGTGCCTCCGCGCTTTCCGCCTACCGTCAGTGCATTGTTGCCGATCCGGGCTTTGAACAGGCATACCTGGCGCTGGGCGAAATATACAGTAAGCAGCAGCAATGGAAAGAAGCACTGAGCTATTACAATCTTGCTGTGAAATCAGCCCCTACAGATGCATGGGCCTATTACCACCGGGGGCGCTGCCAGGAACAGCTGGGAAACAACACCGCTGCTAAGGAAGACTATACCAAAGCCATTTCTTTCAAGAAAGATTTTAAAGAGGCACAGGCAGCATTGCAGAAACTGGTAAAATAATTGTGCAGGAATTTTTATTCCCTGAAAATACGGGACAGCAATTGTTTAAATTTATATCATTCAAAATACAGCACATTTGGAAAAATCATCTGTTTTAGTAGCGCCATCTTTACTGGCAGCAGATTTCCTGGACCTGGGAAATGAAGTGGAAATGGTGAACCGCAGCGAAGCCGACTGGTTTCATCTGGATGTCATGGATGGCCGGTTTGTACCCAACATCAGTTTCGGACTGCCGGTGATCGCACACATCAAAAAGAAGGCGCGCAAACCATGTGATGTGCATCTGATGATTGAGGAACCTGAAAAATACGCGGCAGAATTCAAAAAGGCCGGTGCAGATATACTCACAGTACATTACGAAGCCTGTATACATCTTCACCGTAACATCCAGCAGATAAAGGGACTGGGCATGAAAGCCGGTGTAGCGCTCAATCCGCATACGCCTGTCTCGCTGCTCGAAAACGTGATCCGTGATATAGACGTTGTACTGGTGATGAGTGTGAATCCCGGTTTTGGCGGACAAACCTTTATAGAGCAGACCTACCACAAACTGCAGCAGTTAAGACAATTGATCACTAACAGCAATGCGCATGCACTCATTGAAGTAGATGGTGGTGTAGGTCCTGAAAATGCCGGTCAGCTGGTAAAAGCCGGCGCAAATGTGCTGGTGGCTGGAAGTGCAGTGTTCTCGTCGTCAGATCCGGAGCAGGCAATAAGGGAAATTAAGTCAGCTGTGCAATAACCTCTCTGGACAAGGGCTTCGTCAGATACCCTTCCACGCAGCTGTAGTTGTGAACGCGCTCCCTGTCTTTTTCATCAATAGAAGAAGTCAGCACGTAAATCCGGATTTGTTTGGGAAGTTGCTGGTAGAAGGTATCATACTCATCAAGAAACTCCCAGCCATCCATTATCGGCATGTTGAGATCGAGTAAGATGAGATCCGGCAGATTGTCTTTATCTGCTGCATGTTCGCGAATGTAATCCAGCAACTCCTGACCATCTGCAAACACCCGGATACTAGCGCTTATCCCCTGACGTTCAATCATGATTTTGGCAATCTGTTGGTGAATAGGGTCGTCGTCTACGATAAAAATCAAATTGATAAGGTTCATATTAGGGGATTATTCAGACCTAAATGTAATAATAAATTTGGTTCCCTGTCCTGGCATACTCTCTGCTTTTATGCTGCCACCTAATGCTTCCACCTGGCTTTTGGTAATAAACAGGCCGATTCCCTTGGCATCTTTATTACGATGAAATGTTTTACGGAAGCCAAACAGCTTGTTACCGAAACGTTCCATATCAATCCCGATTCCGTTGTCTTCCACGGTGAGGATAATACTCTCATTCTCTCTCCATGTCTGCAAATGCACAGCCGGACTGCGTTCCGGCGATCTGTACCGGATAGCGTTGGTGATGAAATTCTGTAAGATGCTGTCCAGGTAAACACGTGAATATTCTATCTGCGGCGCACGGTCAAAGTCGGATGTAATATTGATGCCGCTGGTTTCAATATCCACCAGCAATATATCCATCACTCTCTTCAGGCGGTCAGCAAACAACAGCTTTTCTTTCTCTACATTCACATCTTTCCTTATCTGCACTACTTCCACCAGATCGTTCAGTGTTTCGTCGATCTTCTTTATCACTTCATGCAGCATTCCCAGGTATAACTCGCGCTCCTGTTGCGATGTAGCTTCATTATGCATCTGCATCAGTGCACGCAGGTTGGCAATGGGCGCCCGCAGGTTGTGGGAAGTGATATGGGCGAAGTCTTCCAGTTGTTTGTTCTGATTGAGCAGATTCTTGTTGAGATTAGATAACTGATCATTCGCTCTGCGCAATTCTTTTTGCATCTTGCGGCTTTCTGTCACGTCACGTATGAAAACGGAAATACCGCCATCCTGCATGGGCGTGAGCAGAAAATCGTACCATCTGTCCTGTACGGGAAAGTAGATACCAAACGACTGTGATGCCTGCTGTTCTACACAGTCCTGCAGGCGCGCATGAAACACAGTGCCGGTGAGCCGGGGGAACACATCAAAGATATTGCTGCCCAGCGTAACCGGATGACCGATCATCTTCTCTGCCTTACGGTTCAGGAAGTTGAGGCTGCCATCCTTCTCCATCGCTGCATATCCCATGTCTACGGTATCAAAGAAAAGCCGCATCAGCTCTGTATTGCGTGTAAGCGCTTCCCGGATAGCAGATTGCTCCGTAATATCCTGCACTACGCCATACATACGCACCAGCTTTCCATTTTCGAAACCCGGCTGGCCGATGGAGCGCACTCTTTTCATCTGCTGATTACCGGTGATAACAGACAGCTGCGCATCAAAAGGCTTGCCGGTAGCAACACACTGCAGCACCAGCTCTTCAAGGTTTTTACGGGCATCCTCCGTATAGAACGACATTGCCTTCTCGAGGTTAATGGCCGTATCCGCCGGACAGTCGTGGATCTTGTAGGCTTCCGCAGACCATCTCACTTTATTCGTTTCCAGATCCAGCTCCCATCCTCCTATCTTACCAATCTGTCCTGTTTGCAGCAGGAACTCCTGGTTCTGTTTGTTCTCGAGCTCCTGTATTTTTTTATCGGTAATATCATTTACCAATGCCACTACGATCATTTCCTTGTCTATCGGTTCTTCCACGGGGAAGACGGTCAGGTCCAGGTACACTTCTCTTCCAACGGTTGTCCAGCGCTCATCACAACTGAAATCGATTTTCTTTTCGACGCGCAATGGTTTGTTTTCCTGGAGCGCCTGCAGGAAGAGTTTGTCCAGCTCAAACATAGTAGACAATTCATCATTCATCACGTTGAACTGACGACGCCCCACAGGATACGGCGAATTGAAGAAGTAGCGTTGCGCCTGGTTAACGCGACGTATGTAGCCGAAGTTATCGAACTGTATATAACCAATGGGGAGGTTCTCTACGATATTGTCGAGCAGTCGTTCGCTTTTCTGCAAACTGAGCTCTGCGAGCTTCTTTTGTGTGATATCATCCAGTATCAGGAAGTAGTTATCCAGCTGACTGTGGCGATCTATGACACGGAAAATAGTAGCTTCAAAGTAAACCGGGAACAGACGTGTAATATTACCCGACTGATGTTCGGAGTAGTTGAGCAGGATTTCACGTTTAAGCGTTTTGCCATTACTTCTTACGTCTTCAAACATTCTGGCAAGGCCATTAAGGCGGTACATAGGATCACGAAGCCAGTTATAGTCAGGAGAAGTAAGAAAAGGATGTTCTGTTCCCCAGATACCGCGCTGACGACTGTTCATCTCTATACAGATACCATCAGGAGCAAACTGTTGTAAGCCAATGGGCAGGTTTTCGAGTATCTGTCTGAAATACTGTTCATCTTCTTTAACTCTTAGTTCTGGTATTTTGCGGGCGGTGATATCGAGGCCTATTAACGTGCAACCTTCCATTGCGCCGGTATTATCCATGATCGGGCTGATGCCTGCTTCGAGCCATAATGGCTCATCTTCGCGGATCATGAAACAAAGTTGTTCCTGAACAGCGTTGCCGTTATTAACGGCGCCCCATATACGTTGCCAATGTTCCCTGACTGTTGGAGACAGGAGATCAGTAATGGGCTTCCCTGTGATAGCTGCTGCTGGCAGCTGCAAAGCAGCTATCAGCCTTGCGTTCGCGGTGGTGATGCATCCTCCGGAGTCTATATTCAATGACAATGCACAGGCATTAATCGCAGTCTCAAGATGTTGCAATCGCCGGTAATGCTCTTCCAGCATAACTTGGTTCATTTAACAGCGGGATCTAAAAAAATCAGTTGTTATAGCGATGGTAAAATAGGCATTATATAATAAAAAAGCACTATTACATTGACAAATGTAGCAAAATACGGGGGAAGAAAATACTCCCGGGAAAGTGAATAGCAGGCTAAAATGTCTGTCAGCCGGGCATTTCAGGATATTTTATCCACCGTATGTGGATTATGAGTTTTCAGTATTTGTGAAACGATCAATATCTTCGCAACGACGGTTCGCTCCACTATTGATACCGGATATACAGATTGTAAAATTATAAAATAGTTAAACCACTAAATAGTAAATAATACAATGAAAGTTTTGATTATCATGGGTTCCGGGAGTGGCAACCTGTAAAGGAAGAATCACAAATAATTTACACTATTCCGGTATCGGAAGATTACAAAAACGTTGCCACCAAAGTGGAGGCATTTATGCAGAACAGGTAGAGAATTTAGTGATTGCTTAACAATACTGATCTCCAGTTTGTACTAATATTGAATATATTCGGTATGAGAAATATCGATCATTTCCTGGACAATTAAATTATAGAATCATTGACTGAATCCATTATCAATTTAGATAGTATTAATCCCATTGAGTTTTTCGGCGTTAACAACGGAAAACTGGATTTGCTGAAGAAAAAATTCCCGCTGCTTAAGATCCTGTCCAGGGGCACCCAGTTAAAATTGAGTGGGTCACCGGAAGAAGTGGCTACAGCGGAGGAAAAGATCAGCCAAATCGTAAAATACCTGGAGCGTAACGGTAATCTCACGGAGAATTACTTTGAACAAATCCTGGGCGATGAGGAAGGTACGGCAGTGGACCACTTCAGTGACCGTAATCCAAACGAAGTACTGGTATTTGGTCCGAATGCACGTACAGTAAGAGCACGAACAGCCAACCAGAAAAAGATGGTAGCACTGGCCGACAAAAACGATATTGTTTTTGCCATCGGCCCCGCCGGTACCGGTAAAACCTATACCGCTGTTGCACTGGCAGTGCGGGCGCTTAAAAACAAAGCAGTCAAGAAGATCATCCTCACCCGTCCTGCGGTAGAAGCCGGCGAAAGCCTGGGTTTTCTGCCAGGAGACCTGAAAGAGAAGATCGATCCGTATCTCCGCCCATTGTATGATGCGCTGGATGATATGATACCTGCGGATAAGCTGAGCTATTACATGGCCAACCGTGTCATTGAAATAGCGCCGCTGGCCTACATGCGCGGCCGTACGCTCGACAACTCCTTTATCATCCTGGATGAGGCGCAGAATGCAACTGATCTGCAGATCAAAATGTTCCTTACACGTATCGGCGCTTCTGCCAAGGCCATCATCACCGGCGACCTGACCCAGATTGACCTGCCTAAAAACCAGAAATCAGGGTTAGATAAAGCCTGCCGCATCCTGCGGAACATCGATGGCATCGGAGCAGTAGAGCTGGATGAAGAAGATGTGGTAAGGCACCGTCTTGTGAAAGCCATTATCAGGGCATACGACGCCAATAAAGAATAGTATTCAGTGGTCGGGTATTGGCTTTTAGCGGTAACAATGCTAAAAGCCAATACCTGATTGTTTATTCTTTAACACTTTGTTAACGACGATTACTGTAAGTTCACCTGTTTTTTTCACAAAGGGTAATTTCAATCGGAAGCCAGTACATCATCATTGCGGAATAGTACTTTGCAGATTTGAATGTTTACCCCTATTTTTGTTGTGATATATTATAATTATCGACCGCATGATCAATTTTCGTCGAACCCTGGTACTGGCAATCATGACTACACTGTTACTAAGTGGCTGCAAAAAGAAAGCGACCCCTCAGGAAGTGGCATTAGCTTTTATGCATGCTATACAGGATTCGAACTTCGACCAGGCACGGGAATACGCCACTAAAGAATCCCAACAGGTGATCCAGATTTACTCTATATTTGATGGCCGCCGCAGCGATGCTGAGCGTGAGAAGATCCGCAAAGCAAAGATAGAAGTAGTGAATATGGAGGAAAACGGCGACAAGGCCTCTGTTACCATCCTCAACTCTTCCGCCCATCAGAAAGAAGTGCTGCAGCTGGTAAAGGAAAGCGGTCAATGGAAGATCTCCCTAACATTTGAGAGTATAATTCCTAACTATATCCCTCCTGCTGCCACCGGCGCAGGAATGGACTCTACCACTATTTTATCTCCTGATACCACCTCTGGCAACCATGTTGCTGTACCCGCCGTTAAATAAATCTTGTGCCTTTTCTGTACTTTCTACACAATAAAGGGATAATTTTTAGCTATTTACCGGCGAGTCCCTTAATTTTGCGTCGCATTAACAAATTTTAAAGTAAAGAAACGTAGATTATTATGATGACCAATCCCTGGCACAATGTGAGTCCCGGCTCTGAGGTGCCTAACGTAGTAAATGCCATAATTGAGATTCCAAAGGGATGCCGTGCCAAATATGAACTGGATAAAGAAAGTGGATTATTGAAGCTGGACAGGGTGTTATACTCTTCTGTGTACTATCCCGCCAACTACGGCTTTATTCCTCAATCATATTGTGACGACCATGACCCCCTGGATATCCTTGTGATCTCGCAGATTGAATGCGTGCCCATGTGTATTATCGAAGCGAAGGTGATTGGCGTTATGCAGATGGTTGACGGCGGTGAAGCGGATGATAAGATCATTGCAGTTGCTGCCAATGACATGAGCGTAAACCATATCAATGATATTTCTGAGCTGCCTCCTCACTTCATCGATGAAATGAGACACTTCTTTGAAGAATACAAAAGGCTGGAAAGGAAATCCGTGAAAGTAGAAGAGTTCCAGAATAAAGCGGTTGCTGAAAAAATCATCGCACAAAGCTTTGACGATTATAAGAAGATCTTCAAACAAAACTGATTATTTCGGTATTTAGTTATTTTGGTATTTAGATATTTAAATACCAAAATAACTAAA
>NZ_DATLKJ010000271.1:0-7939 GCF_035538455.1 Chitinophaga sp. | reverse complement strand
ATGTGATGTGATGGAAGTTATGTTTGTTCACCGTTTGCTTACCAATATGCAGTTGTCTGGCAGAAAATGGGTCATTCCCGTTGAATGACAGGACAAAGGGGCTGAGAAGATGCAGTGAATGATATTTTCCCAGATAGTAGTTTTAACCCGTGCTGCCTCTGGTAGATTTGTTTGTGTGTGGTTTTCGGCAGGGTTTGTGGCGGCTGTACGGCTATAATATCAGCGGCAACGTGTTTTCTGTTACCAGAAGGAATCTGATTTTGCATGCCTCTTATCTGTAGCGTAACAATCAATGTTCCTGTACCCGGTACATCCACATCGCATGCAGCCCCCTTAAAATCTTCCCCGGTTTTCACGAAGAGGGTAGCGACTTCTGTTCCCGCTACCTGGTGCGTTGTGAAATCGATTCGTGCGGCGATCACTTTTATTTCCAGTGTGTTAATGCCTTTGTGTGTTGGCAAAACCTGTGGGGGAATGTGTAGTATCCCATTTCGTGAAAGCCTGGGCGCCAGTGGGAGAAACCTGTCTGTTCCCGTATGGCGGTTGAATCTGAAGTTAGCTATGCTTCCTGTATCAAAGCCGGCGGAGGGGATGAGCGTGCTGGTCAACCGGTTGATATGTCCGCTGTCGCAATTAACATCCAGTTTGCCGGAGAAAGCATGACGGATGAGCGCACCTTTTTTGCTGGCCATACCAAACCGCTGTGCAGCCCTACGGGTAGCTGCCGTCTGCCGGACGGTGGCGGGCATGCTGCGCAGGCAATGCTGACCATTACGTCTGTAACCAATCAGGTTACCAAGCTTGCCCGTGAAGGTGATGATCGAAATTTGTTTTGCCATAACAAATGATATTGGTAATACTTAAAGATAACACTATCAGCGACAGCGGTTTCATGGTAATATTGAAGATTATTCAATAGCAAAGCATGGCTGCATTGAAAATATTCAGCGGGAAAGCAACAGATATTAGATAGTTATTAAAGATGGTTGAACGGAGTTTGAGAATTTTGAAAATGCACTTCCGTTAAATTATCTTGCGCCTCCTGTAGTTGGTTTGGATACCTGTCTATGTATTGAATCTGAATGGAAAGATGTTATTGCCGCATTGAGTTAAATAAAGTACTGAAGGTCCTTTCAAAGGCAACTCCTAAGGCAATGTTAAAATATATAAGAATGCGGTACTCACTACGGAAATTATCCTGTCAAGCGTAGGAATATACCCAGGATTGTTGTTCTGTAAGCAGAAGAAGTAATAGTGTATTAAAAAAGA
Organism: Chitinophaga sp.; assembly: GCF_035538455.1. Classification (GTDB taxonomy): domain Bacteria; phylum Bacteroidota; class Bacteroidia; order Chitinophagales; family Chitinophagaceae; genus Chitinophaga. Next base: position 6,670 of record NZ_DATLKJ010000271.1, on the reverse strand, counting down.
GTGTTATGAGTCTGTTTTTTTCTGAGTTATATTTAAGAGTACAGCAACAGTGGGAATTATTTATAGCCGTGTTTCAGGATAAGGATTATCCAAAATCCAAGGGGGCCAGAAAATACCTGAAGCGGAGAATAGAAAGAAGATTGCTTGTGACAAAGTCCAGGTACAGAAGGTAAAGGCCAGATATCTTGTGAAATTGAGTTTGTAATTGCCATAAACAGGGAAGAGCCGGTAAAATCCGGCTCTTCCCTGTATGCTTTAAATATGTATAGATTTATTCGAAATCAGCTGCACTCAGTTTCTCGTTCAACTTTACATCGGAAAATTCCATTGTAAATTCCTGAGAGCCGGCAGCCATCTGTACAGTATTGGTGATGGTGGCTGGGAGCAGTACATCGCCGATCTTTTTGTAATTACTGAAGCCTGTTGTCTGTGTCATGCGTTGACCTTCTTTGCCGGTGGTGTTCTCTTTCTTTACCAGGTAGCCAGAAGCTATGTCATAATACTCAGTGCTTGTTCTGCCGGATGGGTTGGTTACCGCTAGTTTATAGGCATCTTTTCCATCAACACTTTCCACACCTTTCAGTTCCAGTTTATAGGTGCTGTTGCCATAGTTTAACTGCGGGAATACGCTTTCATTTTTTGCATCAGCGACTTCTTCCTCAGATAATTCCTTCTTCTGTCCCATTTGCATCTGGTAGCCGGTGGTACCGTTAAAAACATATTTCATGACTGGGTTGCCGTTCATGGTGATCACTGTGGAAGAAAGATTCGGCAGCATTTGTTTCAGCATCACGTCCAGTTTCATTCCCTGTATGGCCATGGTCCCTTTCATTGTTGCTGTTTGTACCTTTTTCAGGGCAGCTTCTCCGCCCGCTACAGTGATATATTTGGCAATAATATCAGCAGGTTTCAGGTTGGCTGGAACGGCCGCTTTCTGACGGTCAGCAACAGGGTCTGCAAATCTGTCGAATTGTTTAATTGGGTATCCCAGCTTCTTTAAACCTGGTAATACATCGTTAGCCTTACCTGTAACAACGATACGTGTATTGTCGTGATTAAAATATTTCTTAGCGACGCGTAATACATCATCTGCCGTTACTGCATTTACTTTTTGCAGGTAGGTACGGTAGTAGTCTTTAGGAAGATTATTGACTAAAATATTGGTAGCGTAAGTAGCAATAGTGCCAGGATTTTCAGTGCCCAGGGCAAAATTTCCATTGTAGAGTGCCTTGGAGTTTTTAAGCTCTTCGTCAGATACTTTTTCTGTACGCATCAGTTGAATTTCTCTCAGGAACTCAGTTACTGCGCTGTCTGTTTTCTCGTTCCGTACGCTGGCAGATGCTTTAAATGAAGTTTGATTACGCCCTGTATTGAAGCTGGAATAAGCGCCGTATGTAAACCCATGTTTTTCGCGGAGGTTTTTAAACAGACGTGCTTCTGCACCGCCGCCCAGAATATTGTTAGCCATCAGTAATGGAAAATAGTCCGGGTTATCGGGTTTCAGTGAAATAAGATTGACAACAGCGATGTCAGATTGAACGGCGTTAGGCATGTCTACCAGATCGATCTCTGTGGCGGATGGATTGTTAACGGCCGGTATCACAGGATATGTAAGTGCTGTACCTTTCCAGGCGCCGAAGTACTTTTCCGCCAGTTCTTTTGCTTTTTCCGGTTTAATATCGCCAACGAAAGTGAGGTAGCCGCGGGATGGTGTAATGTTTTCTTTGTATGCCTGTTTAATATCTTCCAGGGTTAATCCTTCTACGGACGCTTCTGTGGAGAATTCGCCAAGTGCTGTATTCTTCCCGTATAAAAGCGCCTGCTGCACTCTGGAAGCCACAGCGCCCACGCTCTTCTCATTGGACTTCAGCCCGGTAATCATCTGCGATTTCAGTTTCCCGAAAGCAGTTTCAGAGAAGGAGGGCTGCTGTAACCCTTCAGCCATCAAAGCAAAGGACTGGTCGAAATAACGGCTAAGTGCAGAAGTACTACCGCCATTTTCGCTGAACGAAACATCCGCACCTACCTGGTCAACTGCAGTATAGAATTCGTCTTTGGAATGTTTCTGTGTGCCTTCGCTCAGCATACCGCCCATCAGTCCGGTAACACCGGCTTTTTTGCCTTCAAGAACAGGGCCGCGGTCAATAGAGTAGGTGGCGGTAACCTTCGGAATCTTATGGTTTTCTACCACCAGTACCTTAATGCCATTTTGCAGGGTATAAATAACGGGATCACCGATCTTTATAACGGGTGCTGGTCCTGGTTTGGGAGGATGTGTGCGGTCGATCCCGCTTGCTTCTCCTTTTACTTTAATACCTTTTTCTATACTGCTGTTCTTTTGTGCAGCGCCCGGTTTGGACTTAGATTGGGTATTGTTTATCTGCTGCGCAATAGCTGCTTCTGATACGAGAGCCGCAGCCATTATTATTAAATATTTCTTCATAAGAATATTAGAATTGGAGATATCAAATGATTAAACAAGAGCTACTGCTACTTCTTCGGCAGATAATACAGGATCAGCCGCTGGTTATCGTTTAAATACTTCCGGGCTGCGTTACGTATATCTTCGCGGGTGACGGCCTTGATTTCTTCCAGCTCTGTATTCACATGATTGGTTTGCTTGTTGAAAAAGGTATAAGCAGTTGCCAGGTTCTCCGCCACGCCTATATTTTTGGTGTTAGCGCCTACGAATTTGTCTTCCGCCTGGTTCATTAATTTCTCATAATCCTTTTCGCTGATCAGGTTTTCTCTGAGCTCTTTGATCTCGCTGTCGAAATCGGCAAGTAAAGTGTTCAGGCTGGTATTCCCATTGGGTAGTGCATAAAGGACATAAGCACCGGTACTTTCCAGGGAAAGCGTGAAGGCGCCTACCTGTAATGCTTCTTTTTTATCGTCCACCATCTTTTTGTACAAACGCGAACTCACGCCCTCTGATAATATACCTGATAACAAATCCAGTGCGCGGGCATCTTTACTGGTCATACCTGGCATTTGGTAGGCCGTAATAATAGCAGGCAGCTGGATATTGGCGTCATATGTTGTGTCTATGATCGTTTGGGTAATGGGAGTAACGTTCACCACCGGCTGGCTCACAGGCTCGCCTTTAGGAACATCGCCGAAATAGTCCTTTACCAGTGATTTTGTTTTTGCAATATCGATATCCCCGGAAATGCTTAATACCGCATTATTGGGAACATAGAATTTCTTAAAAAAACCAACGAACTCGCTCAGCTTTGCCTGGTTCAGGTGCTCCATGGAACCGATGGGCTGCCAGAAGTATGGCGTGCCGGTAAATATTCTGGAGAACACCGCGTTTATGAACTGGCCGTAGGGACGGTTGTCTATTCTCTGCCTTTTTTCCTCTTTTACAACTTCCCGTTGAGTATTTACGCCTACCTCATTGATAACGGGATGCATCATCCGCTCACTTTCCAGCCACAGACCGAGCTCCAGCTGATTGGAAGGGAAGGTCTCAAAATAGTAGGTTCTGTCGAAAGACGTATTGGCGTTATTCTGACCGCCATTACTGGACACCAGTTTCATAAATTCGCCCCGCTTGATATTATCAGAGCCTTCAAATAACAGGTGTTCAAAAAAATGAGCGAAGCCGGTGCGTTCCGGGTTCTCATTTTTGGATCCTACGTGATACATTACCGATACTGCCACTACAGGGGCAGATTTATCCTGGTGCAGGATTACATGTAATCCATTATCCAGATCATACTCGGTAAAATCAATTTTCTGGGCATTGGTTTCTCCTGCGAAACCTAAAAGAAGGGCCGCCAGGGTGCTTACCAGAGGAAAATTCATTTTCATTAGCAGTTGTTTGTAGATGTTGTATTTGTATAGTGCCGTTATTGCTCTGAAATCATTGTTAACAAATGATACAGTAGTTCATAAAGTGTTCTCTGATTTACATAGATAGAAGCAATTTTGAAAATATGGTTGTGAATATACGTATAAAGGCGCTATTTCAACATCATTACCACTACAAATGCCTTTTGAAATGGCATAGGGATACCGTTGCAGGTGCGCTGGGAGCGGGTGTTAAGACTGTTAAGTTATCAAGTGCCTGGTCTGCTGATCCCCTTATAAGACCTGGGGAATCAGATCATCAGGCAGTCAAGCCGCTCCTGTTTACCCGAAAATCCTGTAGCAGGGGTTTCTTTACTGCTGTTTAAGTTCTATTCTTCAATAGGACCTTCATCATTAATGGAACATTCGTAAATTAATTAGCGCCAATCCCCTAATGTTTAGCCTATGAAAACAACTGCGCGGTTATTGAGTTCTTCATTTTTGTATATCACCGGGTATGAAATAATCTATCAGGCTTCAAATTGTATGCTGAACAACCACTCCATGGCATTGCATTAAGCTAAAGACAGGAGAGGATATTTATTAAATGTTATCCACTATGAAAAAGAACGTAATTCCCAAAAAGCTTCAGATCGAAAAGATCAAAATTTCCAACCTCACTAAATTAAAACAGAAGGGACGGGTCTGTATAACGTCACTGGAAGAAACCACTTGTCCTCATTGTCATTTTACTGCTGATTGCTGATAGATTTGTGATCAGGGAAACTTAACAAAGCATGATACATTTTTTGGATTGTATCATGCTTTGTTATAGAATAGATCAATGTATTAATACTTTTAAACGTTTTCAATAATGGTATCCATAACAATTCCTGAAATTGTTAACCTATAATTTTCATGAGCTTAAATTTCACAGATTCTTGCGATACAGATTTGGTAACTGTAAATAAAAAGCAGTAATTTTCGCTCTGGCCGGACTTGATGCCGTGTATCTGAGCATATAGTTCCGGAAACCATCTTTAGGTACCGGTGTACTTATGTAGCAACCCTGTGAATGATCGATATACCTATTACCTGTAGATTTATTATCTAAAATATCTCTGTCACTTAGATATTTAATCAGAAAGTTTTACCCTGATCAAAGAAAACTATATGTACCCTTTTTACCCTAGTGCCTATTGGAAATTGGTTAGTATAATAGCAGTGCTGTTTTGTGTAACCCAGGCCAGCGCACAGAATACACCGTCAAACAATACACGACCGGCGGCGGTACCAGAAGTATTGCCTGTACCATATACTACTACGCCCAACTATATACGTACCTGGGAGCCATCTAAACCAATCAGTGATCCAGCAGTAACAATCGATCCAAATCGTACAGTTTCTGAAGTGAAGCAGTCTACGCAGTATTTCGATGGAATGGGTCGTCTTATTCAAACAGTAAACAAAGGAGCAAGCGGTACGGGTAAAGATTTGGTAACCCCATTAACCTATGATGAATATGGGCGGGAACAATTTAAATATCTCCCTTATGTACCACAGGCTGGTAATACCAGCGATGGTAATTTAAAGACAGATCCATTTAATAGTCAACGTACTTTTTACCAGGATAATAACCTAAATCCCGGTGCTAAAGGAGAAAGTATCTTTTATAGCCAGACGGATTTTGAACTTTCTCCGTTGAATCGGTCGCTTGGTTCTTATGCTGCTGGTAATAGTTGGGCTAAAACAGGCGGTAATCGTCCTGCAATACAACAATATTTAATAAATACAACGGTGGACTCTGTCAGGATATGGAAGATGGCAGATCCGACGCCTGTCAGCACCAGCATTTATGATGCCGGACAACTTTATAAAACAGTAACCATTGATGAGGGTAGGGTACAAACGATTGTGTATAAAAACAATGCGGATCGTGTAGTACTCAAGAAAGTGCAATTATCCGATGCACCGGGTACTGCGCATATGGGGTGGCTTTGTACTTATTATGTATATGATGACCTGGGTAATTTGCGCGTTATTATTCCTCCCCTGGCAGTTGAGCGGATAACTAGTACCTGGAATGTAGCTTCCGTGGCTGACGAGCTATGTTTTCAATATCGTTTCGATGCATTTAACCGGATGATTGAAAAAAAAGTACCGGGTGCCGCTGTTGTTGAAATGGTATACGATATCAGGGATCGGGTAGCCGCTTCACGTGATGGCAATCTGAAAGCCAATAACCAGTGGTTGGTAAATTTCTATGATTCATATAACAGGGTTGTCGAAACAGCATTATATAATTCGCCCTCCTCCAGAGATGTATTACAAACCGGCCTGAACGGCTCAACGGGAACTGGGACGACTTCTTATCAAGTTCCCGGCATTGCTAACCTGGTAGTAGCCATAGATGATAGAAATACTTACGTGGCTACCAGCAGTGTAACACTGGAAAATGGTTTCGATACTGGAGATGGAAAGGAAAGGGAAATTTTTATTGATCCCAGCCTGAAAGGGGATATCATTAACTTAACGGTTACCAACCCGTTGCCGGGTATTGCGCCGGGCGCATTGACACCGTTAACATATACTTACTACGATAATTATAATTATCCCGGTGCACAGTCTGCTCAGTCGGGTGATTTTCCTAAACCACAACCAGGTAATAACCCATATCCCGAACCAACAACTATCAGCACTGTAATACAAGGGCTTATAACCGGTACTAAAGTAAGGGTCGTCGACACGGATCAATGGCTGAATACTACTACTTATTACGATGAAAAAGGAAAAGTGTTCCATGTGATCAGTGACAACGCTGCAGGAGGTAAGAATGTCACTACAACGCTATATGACTTCAACGGAAAGATATTAA
>NZ_DATLKJ010000270.1:0-37562 GCF_035538455.1 Chitinophaga sp. | reverse complement strand
TAATCTCTGATAACCGCTTCGGCCTGCATCATAAAGACATCCCCACCGTCTTCATAACACACCAGCTTCTTATCAAAACGCCCTTTGGTGGCTGGATTGAGCGGACTTTACAAAAGATCAACTACAATTTTATTAATAAGTACGGCGCCTGCTGGATTCCGGATTTCGCAGGAGAAAACAATCTTTCCGGCGAACTGGCACATCCCGCTAAACTCCCGTCACACGTGAATTACATAGGCTGTCTCAGCCGTTTTGAGGAGAAACAGGACGTGACGAAAAAGTATGATCTGCTCGTACTGATCTCAGGCCCTGAACCTCAACGCTCTAACCTGGAAAAGCTGGTGCTCGATCAGATCGTAACACTGCCGCTTACCGCCCTTATCGTAAGCGGGAAACCGGATACGCCTTTCCACAAAGAGATTGCCCCAGGTGTTACACACATCAATCACCTGAATGCCAGCGAATTAAATGAGGCCATGCTCGCTTCAGACCTCGTGTTGAGCCGCTCCGGCTACACCACACTCATGGATCTGGTAAAACTGAATAAGAAAGCTATCCTGATTCCCACACCGGGTCAGTCAGAACAGGTATATCTGGGAGAGTATCTGATGGAAAAAGGGTTCTTCTATTCGCTGCCCCAGGAAACATTTAACCTGAAAACAGCATTGGAAGCCGCCGCAAACTTTTCTTTCCGTTCATTCCAGCACGAGCAGGACATGAACCAGTACAAAGAAGTAGTAAGAAAATTTGTAGCAGGATTAAAGAAATAGCTTTTAACGCTCGCAAAGATGCAAAGGTAGCAGAGAACTATTTTGTAGTCCGGAAGTATAACTGGGTACTGTCAAACAGTCTTATTTAACTTAAAATATCCTTTGTGTTCTTTGCTACCTTTGCTCCTTTGCGAGAAACTACGCACTACGCACTTCCGCACCGATATATATCCTGTTCCCGATAATGGCAACAGGCCTTTTCAGGAAAGTATATTCCTGAAGAATCAACTCACGGTAATCCTTCTCTGCAAGTATCTTCTCATGCAACCCCATTGGCCTGTACTGTTGCGAACGACGGCTGAACAATGCTTCATAGCTGCCCGCCAGCGCATGCATCTCATCCAGCTGCTCAGGGGTGATTTTTTCTGTTTTAATATCCTGCAATATAAACCCACGGTCTTTGGCCTTTATTTCATCCAATATCTTCTTGCAGGTACTACAAGTGGATAAATGATATATCTTGTTCATAATTTCCAGTTTTAAAAGCTCAAAGTTATAATATGCCGTTTATCAAGGTACTATCTTAATTTTGTGCATTCAAATTAATTCTTGTAGGTTTAGCGATGGAAAAGAAATTATTTTTACTGGACGCGATGGCGCTGATTTACAGGGCATATTATGCACTGATCAGAAATCCCCGCATCACCAGCACAGGACGTAACACCAACGCTCAGTTTGGCTTTACCACTACGCTGCTGGACCTCATAAATAAAGAAAAACCAACTCACCTTGCTGTGGCCTTCGATACGCATGCGCCCACAGAACGCCATACTACTTTCACCGATTATAAAGCAAACCGCGAAGATGCACCGGAAGACCTCCTGGACGCACTTCCCGACATCAAGCGTATCATCGAGGGATTCAATATTCCCGTAGTGGAATTAGACGGCTATGAAGCCGACGACGTGATAGGCACACTCGCCTGGCAGGCGGCCGGCGCAGGTTACACTGTGTACATGGTAACGCCGGATAAAGACTATGGCCAGCTGGTAAAAGACAATGTTTTCATCTACAAGCCGCCTTACGCAGGCAGCAAGGAAGAAATCCTCGGCCCTAAAGAAGTCTGCGAAAAATGGCAGATCCAGGATGTACTCCAGGTAGTAGACATACTAGGCCTCATGGGCGATGCGGTGGATAACATCCCGGGCATTGCCGGTGTAGGTGAAAAAACAGCAATGAAACTGATTGGTCAGTACGGCTCCGTTGAAAACGTGCTGGCAAATGCAGATACCATCGGTGGTAAGATGGGAGAGAAGATCAAGGCTGGGCACGACAATGCCATCCTCTCCAAAGAACTCGCCACTATCATCACCAACGTACCGGTAGTATTCCATGAAGAAGATTTTTCTCTTGGTGATATAAATCGCGATAAGCTCACAGAAGTATTCACGGAGCTGGAATTCAAAACACTCGGTAAAAGAATACTGGGCGATAGCTTCGGCACCATCGCCGGCGCTGATGCGAAACAAAAAGTAGTACAAACAGACCTGTTCGGCGAAGCCGTGGCTACTACGGAAGAAGCGCCCGCAGAAACCGCTGAGCCGCTCAACATTCTCACTGCGGATAAAAACGCAGGCAACACACCACACAATTATGAGCTGGTGGATACGCCTGAAAAAAGAGCCGCATTGCTGGCAAAAATACTGCAGCAAAAAGAAGTATGCTTCGATACTGAAACAACCGGTACCGACGCCAACGAAGCTGAAATAGTAGGTATGAGCTTCGCTTTCACCAAAGCGGAAGCTTATTACATTCCCCTGCCGGCCAACCAGGACGCGGCCCGCGCCATACTCAATGAGTTCAGGCCGCTGTTTGAACACGAAAGTATCGTGCTTATCGGACAGAATATCAAATACGATATGCTCATCCTGAAATGGTATGGTATCGATGTCACAGCCACCCTGTTTGATACCATGCTCGCCCATTACCTGATAGAGCCGGAAGGACGCCGTAGCATGGACGCACTGAGCGCCCAATACCTGCAATACGAGCCCATCTCCATTGAAACGCTCATCGGTAAAAAAGGGAAAGGACAGGGTAGCATGCGCGATGTGGAAGTAGAAAAAATAAAGGAATATGCCGCCGAAGGTGCCGACATCACCCTTCAGCTTAAATCCGTATTCTCTCATGCTGCCGCAGAAAAACCTGGAGAAAGTATTTTATGATGTGGAAAACCCGCTCGTGAAAGTGCTTACTGACATGGAGTTTGAAGGCATTGCCATAGATACGCTTGCGCTGGCCGACTACTCCCGTGAACTGGAACTGGAAATAAAACGCGCAGAAGAAAGCGTGTATGAACAAGCCGGTGTACGATTCAAACTGGCTTCGCCCAAACAGCTCGGCGAAGTGCTCTTCGAAAAACTACAGCTGGACCCGAAAGCGAAGAAAACACGCACCGGCCAGTATGCCACCAGCGAAGACGTCCTCCAGAAGCTCGCGAGCAAGCACCAGATCGTAGAAGACATCCTGATCTTCAGGGAACTCAGCAAACTGAAATCCACCTACGTAGATACGTTACCGTTATTGCTGAACAAACGCACCAACCGCGTGCATACGTCCTACAATCAGGCCGTGGCCGTAACCGGGCGCCTCAGTTCCAATAACCCTAACCTCCAGAACATACCGATCCGCACAGAGCGCGGCCGCGAAATACGCAAAGCCTTCATTCCCCGCAATGAAGAGTATGTGCTGCTTTCAGCAGACTATTCACAGATCGAACTGCGCATCATTGCCGCCATCAGTGAAGACGAACAGATGATAGATGCCTTCCGTAAAGGAATAGACATCCACGCCGCCACCGCCGCCAAAGTTTACAACGTAGAACTCGATGCCGTAACAACTGAAATGCGCCGTAATGCCAAGAGCGTAAACTTCGGTATCATCTACGGTGTAAGCGCTTTCGGCCTGTCGGAAAACCTCGGTATTTCACGCACGGAAGCCAAAACACTTATCGATAATTACTTCGCGCAATATCCGTCCATCAAAAAATATATGGACGATAAAATTGCGTTCGCACAACGTAACGGTTACGTACAAACAATGTTAGGCCGGAAGAGATGGCTTAAAGACATCAACTCCTCCAATGCCGTTGTACGGGGCTATGCCGAAAGGAACGCCATCAACATGCCGATCCAGGGCACTGCCGCCGATATGATCAAACTGGCCATGATAGCCATACACAAGGCATTTAAAGAACAAAACCTGCGCTCACGCATGCTGCTACAGGTACATGACGAATTGGTATTTGATGCCCATCGTTCAGAACTGGAAATAATCAAACCCCTCATATTAGATTGTATGCGGAATGCACTCCCGTTATCCGTTCCCATCGAAGCAGAACTGGGAACCGGCGAAAACTGGCTGCAGGCCCATTAAAGAGCGCACTCGCCTTCAGGGTCTGGCCTCAGTAGCGTTACTGAGACCGGACCCTGAAAGCTTTTTTTACACTATTGCATTTCCCAAAACAGTTTACTAGTTTCAGAAAATGATCCTCACACCTCGACTACAATTGTTGCCATGCTCATTGCAGCATTTCGAATCATTGTTACACGGCAATGATACCCTGGGCGACCTCCTCGGAATATCCGTTCCGGAAGGCTGGACAGAATACCCCGAAATGGTGCTGGTAGCTTACGATAAATTACGTAACGATCCGTCTATGCTGGGATGGTTCTTCTATCTCGTCATTCACCGCCAGGATAAACGCCTCATCGGCGCAGGCGGCTTCAAAGGTACGCCCGATAAAAACGGTATGGTGGAAATGGGCTACGAAATCACCAACGATTACCGCGAACAAGGGCTGGGGTCCGAAATGGCCCAGGGCCTTGTCCGTTTCGCCTTCGGGCATTCCTACGTAAACAAGGTCATTGCCCATACAGATGAAGAATACAATGCCTCCGTCAAAATATTACAGAAAGCAGGAATGTATTTTGTTGGCACTATAAAAACCCTCGATAATGAAACCATGTGGGAATGGGAAATCACCCGCGAACAGTACAATGAAATAGCCCGTAGCGAGTACAATGAAAATAAACAATAATTTCCCCGGCTGTAGCAATTTAGCCCGCTTATCCATCTTTTCAGGGAAGTAATATCCGCTTTCCCTTATTTTTGGACCCTTGTTCTTAAAACTATCATTAAAAGCATGAAGAAATGGATTATGTGTGCAGCAATGCTTTGCAGCACAGCAGCATTTGCACAGAATAGCACCAATGTGGAGGGCAGCCAGTACAAATTCACCGTTTTAAAAAACCTGGATGCCGGCGATGTACAGAACCAGGGCCGCACAGGCACCTGCTGGTCTTTTTCCGGACTCTCTTTCTTTGAATCAGAACTGCTGCGCAACGGCAAAGGCAAAAACCTTAATCTGAGCGAAATGTTCGTAGTACGCAAAATGTACTCCCTGAAAGCAGCCAACTACGTACGCATGCACGGTAAAGCCAACTTTGGCGAAGGCGGCGGGTTCCCCGACGATCTGCTGTGCCTCCGCGAATACGGCCTCGTACCTCAGAGCGTATACGATGGCAATAAAGTAAAAACATATAACCACGCTGAGATGGAACGCCTGCTGGAAGGCATGGCAAAGCAAATCGGCGAATCACAGGGTACTATCAATCCTGACTGGAAAAAAGCCTTCGACGGCGTGGCAAACGCCTATATGGGTGAAGCGCCTGAGAAATTCCAGTACGAAGGCAAAACCTATACGCCTCAGTCCTTTGCAAAAGAACTGGGCCTGAATGCAGACGATTATGTGCTGATCTCATCCTTCACACATCATCCCTATAATTCACAGTTCGTACTCGAAGTTCCCGACAACTGGAACTGGGAACGCGTTTATAATGTAACCCTGAACGATTTCACCAATATCGCCGAAAACGCGATCATGAATGGCTACACCATTGCATGGGCCGCTGATGTAAGCGAAAAAGGCTTCAACTTTAAAGAAGGACTCGCCATCGTTCCGGAGAAAGACTGGACCGATATGTCCGCTGAAGAAAGAAAGAACAGCTTCCTGCAGCCAGGCAAAGAAAAAGCTATCACACCAGAACTCCGCCAGGAAGCCTTCGATAACTTCGAAACACAGGATGACCACGGCATGCACATCGTTGGTTTGGTGAAAGACCAGAACGGCAACAAATACTTCCGCGTGAAAAACTCCTGGGGCACTGATAATCCGGGCCAGGGCTACTTCTACGCATCCGTTCCTTATTTCGCCTACAAAACCACCTGCTACATGGTAAACAAAAAAGCATTGCCAGCTGAAGTGGCAAAGAAACTGGGAATTAAATAACTGCTTAGTTCTGCGTTAATTTTTTCGTTTAAATAACAGGGAAAGGTTAGGATCATAGTTCAGGCTGAGCTATGATCCTAACCTTTCCCCTGTTATATACTGTATGCTACTCTTCGTTCTTTTCTGCGGCCTTGCTTTTTAAGCTGATTTAGTTGCCTGATGAGTTCCTTTAGTTCCTTCTCCAGTTGCTGACATTCCCATCTCAAAACGAGATTCCGGTACTCCAGAAAGGCGCAGGCGCGCATAAGCATTTGTTTTTCGTTCATAAAAATTGTTTTAGGGTTAATGTTTGTATTTCTCTGATATGGCGATATTGATGTTGCATTCCCGTATAGGCATGACTATTAGCATTCCTCGCAGTGAGAAAAGAAAAAAGGTTCAATTAATGAAGAAATGAGGGCCTGACTCTGGTCTTTGGCAGCTATTGATAAAGATAATAAAATAAATCATTTGAGGTGCCAAAACACTCCATTATTTTTTATGAAATATATCAGCTTGGGCTTTAAATCTACCAAATGGCTATTAATGACGCAGATAAGGTGCTTTCAGATTTTGGCGAAATTCTGCTTTCATACAGGAAAAAGGCAAATTTGAGCCAACGTCAACTTGCAGCGAAATGTAATACGGAAGCTGCTGATATTGGACGATACGAGAGAGGCGAGATAAATCCTACACTTATCACAATTATAGACATAGCGAGAGGGTTAGATATAGCTCCCTATCTCCTTTTACAAGATCTTAAATGATTAAATTAATCTCAAAATTGACATTCGCCTGCCTTGTTGAAATAGCGCTGCTTTTCTTCTTGTATCGCGCTTTATATGACTATTTTCCATTTGAACAACCGGCAGGTAATTTTATGATAGATGGTGATCACTATTGGATTACGCCTATAACTTATGTAATTGGAACCATTGTGTTGAACTTTCTGTTTTTCTATAAAGGAAATCTATCAAACAGGAAATTATCCTTGTATGCCTTGATATTTGCAATTTTGGCTATGCTGATATTTACGACTGTTTATGCCTGTCACACAAGCCCCTCTTTCTATTTCATGTTCACACCTAAGATCGGAGTTTACTTCTTTTGCTGGCTTTTATTAGGTGCTGCTATACAATGCGGTGGGTTCTATTTAATGTCATTGTTAATGAAAGGATTATAAACTTCAACAGCTGTAAGTTGTCATGTTTGTTTGATCTTGAAATGTAGCTTGAGCTTTAAATCTACCAGATGGCTATTATTGACGCAGATAAGGTGCTTTCAGATTTTGGCGAAATCCTGCTTTCCCACAGAAAAAAGGCAAATTTGAGCCAACGTCAACTTGCGGCGAAATGTGATACGGAAGTTGCTGATATTGGAAGATACGAGAGGGGCGAGATAAATCCTACGCTTATCACAATTATAGACATAGCGAGAGGGTTGGATATTGCTCCCTATCTTCTTTTGCATGGTCTTAAATGAGCTAATACCTGCTTTTTCTGATATAATTAAGTACCCATGAAAGATAGCAGATATGCAGCTGTGAAAGCGGTGATAACAACAGGAGGGATTAAGAATTTCAAGGATGTTTTTACAATCATCCCAATTAGTGTAGTGCATAAAGATACTAACATTCACTATGCTACCCTTCATAGAAGAATCCATGATGTTAGGCTGCTTACCTTAGAAAATTTCGTTAAGATTGCTGCCCTGATTGAAATTGAACCTGAAATATTAGTTAGCCTGGCCCTCGCTGATTTACCAAAGAAGAAAGGGAAATAAATGGAGTATTTTCATTAAACCCTGAAATATTATACCCCAATATGACCTCCGATAATATTGACGAAAAACAGATTCTCATTGGCTTTGGCCTAGCTCTCTTTCGGAGTTGATCGAAGAAAATCCAGTATTCAAAGACTATTTTTAATACCATAAGCTTAATTTGTGGGTATAAAATTAATATTTTAAGTTTAGTATTTATAATTATTATTAAATCTATACGCTTAAACTAATTTTCATTCTTTAATAGTATAGATTAAAAAAATATCATACTATTTAATACTTAAGTTTTAATTTTACAGTATTAAACAAATAAGGTCGCTTATGTCTTCAAGAAATAATTTGCTATTAATCAGGCAATTAGATAGCAAATTGCAAACGATAATGCCTTTGCAGAAAGTAATGATCCCTAAAGAGGGATGGATAAATATTATTCGTAAGACATTGAATATGTCTTTAAGTCAGCTAGGCAAGCGCATGAATATAACCCCTCAAAGTGTACGGGCCCTAGAGCTGCGAGAAAAAGAAGGCACTTTATCTCTAAAATCTTTAAAAGAGGCCGCAGAAGCATTGAATATGCGTTTGGTTTACGGTTTTATCCCAAAAGAAGATTCATTAGAAAAAATGGTTGAGCGTAAGGCCTATGAAATGGCTATGGAGGTCGTAAACCGTACTTCTATTACAATGAAACTAGAGGATCAGGAAAATTCGCCAACAAGGATCAAACAAGCTATTAGCGAAATGGCTGATGAACTTAAAAGAGAAATGTCGAAAAAACTATGGGATTAGACATTCAATATGATGAAGGACAAACTCCACTTGATGAGGATGAAAAAGAGGAATTGAGAATTCCGAACATTACAACTCGTGGGGAATTAGATGAGTTGGAACAGCGTAATATTGAGGATGCTGTTCGATGGACAATTACGCGCCATAGAAGATTCACAGTGACAGAGGTATTAACTGAGGAGTTTGTTCGCTCAGTTCATACTAGAATGTTGGGAGATGTATGGAACTGGGCTGGAAGTTTCCGCAATTCCAATAAGAATATCGGTGTGGATAAATACCAGATAAGTATTGAATTGAGGCAATTACTGGATGATTGCAGGTATTGGATTGAGCATGAGACATTTTTGCCTGATGAAATTGCAGTGCGGTTTAAACATCGCATTGTTTCTATCCATTGTTTTGCTAATGGAAATGGAAGGCATTCACGTTTGATGGCCGATATCTTAATTGAAAAGGTACTGAGAGGGAATGTATTTACATGGGGCGCTAAAAATTTTGTGAATACAGGTGAATATCGTGCAGCATATTTACATGCCCTTCGTGAAGCTGATAAAGGAAAGTTCGAACTATTAACTCAATTTGCTCGATCATAAAGGGGAGTTTTCAACCGGCAGGCAATTTTATGATAGACGGTGATCACTATTGGATTACGCCTATTGTGTTGAACTTTCTGTTTTTCTATAAAGGAAATCTATCAAACAGCAAATTATCCTTGTATGCCTTGATATTTGCAATTTTGGCTATGCTGATATTTACGACTATTTATGTCTGTCACACAAGCCCTTCTTTCCATTTCATGTTCACACCTAAGATGGGAGTTTACTTCTTTTGTTGGCTTTTATTAGGCGCTGCTATACAATGCGGTGGGTTCTATTTAATGTCAATGCGGAAAAGGTAAGCTAATACCTGCTTTTCCCTTCCAAACGCTCCGTTGTAGAAAGGCTTCCCAATCTGATCCTGACAGGAACGCCTGTACGCTTTTGAAAGGACCATTCCTGTTTGCAGAAGAAACCAAAGTGCTGATTGTAATACGAATCTGGCGTAGGCCTGAATACCAGGTTCACTGGTTTTTCCGCGGGTAGCGCTGCAAGCGGCTTTTTTACGGGTGGAAGCAATGTCACATGTTTCAATGAAAATGTCTGCGCCTGCAATGTCAACAGGGAAATAAACAGCAAACATATCGTCAAAACATATCTCATAAGTCCTCCTGATTAAGAAATAGCTTCAAAACTGCCCAATCCTTCACGGATCAGTTCCGGCTCCGGCCCCGTGCAATCCACAACAGTCGAAAAGGCTATGCCGCCCGGACCTCCGTCAACAACAATATCCACCAGCTTCCCGAATTTTTCATAAATAATCTCAGGGTCCGTATATTCTTCTACATAGTCTTCTATCGGAAGCGAGGTGCTCATAATCGGGTTCCCCAATTCCTTTACGATAGTACGACAGATATTGTTATCCGGCACCCTGATACCCACAGTATCTTTCTTTGTCTTTAACAACTTCGGTACCATTTTGCTGGCTGGCAGAATAAAGGTATATGGTCCCGGCAATGCTTTCTTTAACATACGAAACACTGGCGTATCCACACTCTTAGCGTAGTCAGACAAGTGACTGAGATCATAACAGATAAAAGAAAACTGTGCTTTCCTGGAATCGATATGTTTAATCTGCGCAATCCGTTCAATAGCTTTATGCTGGGTAATATCACAGCCAAGCCCATATACCGTATCTGTTGGATATATGATGATGCCTCCGTCTTTCAGACATTCCACGATCGTTTTGATATGGCGGGCATTCGGGTTATCCGGGTGTACATTTAACAGCATATTCAAATTTACAACTTACATATTACTAATTGATTTAAAAAGTTCTTACTTTCGGCCCGATTTTTCTAAACCTACGCGGATGAATTTAAAAGGCATTGTTCCCAGAACGTGGAGGAGACTGAAGAGAGTACTGCTGGTTTTGTTTATTGCACATTTTGTTTACATCATCATACTGAAATGGGTGAATCCACCCATTACGATCACCATGATCTCAAACTGGGTCAGCCTTTGGGGAACAGATAAGCATTTCCATAAAACATGGGCTGGCTACGACGAAATCTCGCAACATGCCAAGCTCGCCGTTATAGCAAGTGAAGATCAGCTCTTCCCGGATCACGACGGCTTCGATTTCAAGTCCATCGAGAAAGCGATGAAACACAACCAGGACAGCAAAAAAATTCGCGGCGCCAGCACGATCAGTCAGCAGGTGGCCAAGAATGTGTTCCTCTGGCAGGGCCGCAGCTGGGTGCGTAAAGGTCTGGAAGTATATTTCACTTTTATGATAGAGAAGATCTGGGGAAAACAACGTATCCTGGAAGTATATCTCAACGTTGCACAGACGGGTGATGGCATCTTTGGTGTTGAAGCAGCTGCACAGGCTTACTACAATAAAAACGCCGCCAGCCTTAATCGTGAAGAATCTGCCATGATAGCGGCCTGCCTGCCCAACCCGGTGAAGTACACAGTTAATCCGCCTGCCAGGATCACAGCCTACCGCCAGCGCAAAATACTGGTACAGATGCGCAACATCTCCGGAGATCCTGATATCGCTACACTTGTTACCGGCAGAGAATAGTTCAGGCTCCTTTTAGAAGACGCTCAACAGCAGCAATCGCAAGCTTTTCCCGTTCTTCGTAACTACCTCGTATATCCGTCCAGGTTACGCCTGACTGGGTAACTATATCTTTGTAAATGTTGTAGAAATACTGCCTCATTTCCGGGTCTGGATATTCACGTTGCGGATCTTCTTCCCAGGGCAGATCAATATAGGTAAGCAGGTAATGATCGCAACGCTGCCTGGCAATGGCGTCCAGAATGTTAGGGTCGCAGTCATTGTATTTATGCTCGCTCCATACTTTTATCACATACAGATCAGTATCGCATATCAGCAGGTCATTGGTGGCCAAAGCAGCTTGCTGCTCTTCCTGCAAAAGCTGCCCCCTGGCTATTTCCATCAGATCCTGCCTTTCATATGGCCGGTCGAGATGATCAATATAGGTGCGTGCATACTCCGGCGTCCACACAGTTTTGAAACGGGCGGCCAGTTTTTCACTAAGTGTGCTTTTGCCTGTAGATTCAGGCCCTACGACAACTACTTTTTTCATGTATGCAATATTTCCTGTTCATGCACTGTTTTCTTCCAGCTAATATAACCGAATACCGCCACGATAAACAGAAAGATAGTCAGGAAAGCGGTCAGGTAAAGATGTTTATAGAACAGCAGCGGCACCGCTACAAAATTGGAGACATTGAGCCATATCCAGTTCTCGAGCTTGCGCTTGGCGAGCAGCCACATTCCGCCGCAGGCTGTGGCAGACACGAAGGCATCCATCACCGGAACATTGGAGTCCGAAAAATTCACCAGCAGCAGGTAAAATACCGCCCAGCCCAGCAAGGCGATCAGTGTAGCGGTGATCAGCTCGCGTGTATTGCTGAGGGTGATGCGTACAACTGGCTGTTCCGGGCCTCTCTTAGCCCAGTACAACCAGCCGTATACGCTCATCACCAGGTAATAGGCATTAAGCGTTGCATCTGCATATAATTTAAAATGCTCCCTGGAGAGCAGGTATGTATAGATCCCTGTGCTGATAATGCCGGTAGGATATACCAGGATATTATTCTTTTTCTGGAAGAGGACAGACAGCACTGCAAATGTTACCGCGATGGCTTCCAGCCAGGTCATATCGTGTAGTCCCTGCTGCAGGCCGTTGAAAATATCCTGAAAACTCATGGCGCAAAAATAATGATTGTCCGTCCTTCCTGTTATTTTTCTCCGATCAGTGTTCCTGAAACATTCCAGAAGCTCTGGCTGGTGCCTTCCGGTTTACCCTGTGGGATGGCCACTTTGATGGTGTGCACACCAGGTGTCATATCCGGCAGTGAGATGGTAACCGGTGCCGTGAGTGTTCCCGGGCACCAGTTGGAGCGGCTCAGATCAGAAGAGGAGAGGCCGTTGCCGAAGTTACCGGAAGCCGGGTTGGAAAGACGGTAGGTGGCACAGTCCACGCGCCAGGGAATAAAATGGTATATCCGCTTGCCATCCATAAATATTTCATTCTGCTTCGGATTAAATTCATCGCCGCCACCCCAGCCGCCATGGCCTGTTGTAATGTAACGCAGCTGAAGGTTTTTAACGCCTTCCGGAATATTAACGGTTACGTTCAGCGAATCTTTATCAAAGAGTGTAGGGTATTCCTGTCCGGCCATCTCCATCAGGTTGGTGGTATTGAACACCGGATAGATCCAGTTAGGGGAGGGGCGGTTTTCCTCTTCCTCATCTCCCGGATAATATTTGAAACTCAGGCTTACTTTATGCCCTCCCTTATCGTAGTTACCAATATAAACACCCAGCCACACATCGCCCTGGAGGCTTTGTTGCAGTTCGGTGATGTCTTGCTTGTAGATAATGGAATCTGCCCAGTTATAGCCTTTTATCTTCACCTGGTTATTGAACTGCCTTACGCCGAAAGGCGTGAAGAAGCGCATGATTTCAAGAGCAGGGAGATAGTTGTCAGTTGCTGTCATGCCCTGGTATTTCTTACCGTTGCTGGCAGTGAATAACGGCAACGCGCCTACGCCCTTTTGCAGGCCATCCAGGAAAGAGGTAGCCTTATCCATAGGAATGATGAATACAGAGCCTGTTCTGTCATAGGCATCGCCGTTAGAGTACTGCGTAAGCTCCGCAAACAGCGTCTCGCCCTTACGCGGAGCCGGTAGCTTCACTTTTTTGAGGATCACGGTTCCGCCAGCATAGCGGTAGGTGTACCCGGATTGTTCCCCGGCGGGATTGTTGATGTTGTTGCCCCAGCTGATCTGCTCCTGGTTAAATATGGGCAGGGTCGTATAACGGCTGTCTATCACCTGGCGCATGTAAGCGGCGTCATCTACCTGCTGGCCCAGCGTGGCGGGCCATCCCAGTTCAACGGGAGTGATCTTCCGGTAAGTGATCTGTTTGGCAATGATTTCACTATTGCCGTTGCGCACTATTTTAAGCACCAGTCCCAATCCCGGAGCAATAGTAAGGTTAGGCGTGCCCTTCAGCGGGATGCTGTTGGTATACCAGACTTCGATGGTGTTGGAACGGATGAAAAGCTTTGCCTTTTTACACGGATAACCGAGGATGTAGGCCGTATCCGGCAGCAGTTCTGCCTGGGCGTATTCAGAGAACGGTTTTTTCAGTGTATAGGTTTCTCCGTTAGGAGTGCTAAGTACCTGGTAGGTGCTTTTTTCATCCAGACGGAGGAATTGTTGTTCTTTCTGTTTGTCGTCACCAGAAACAATGTGGGCCCGGTCATGGTCAATGAATAGCCGGAGCTCTTTGCCGTGGTCTTTGCCATTGCTGCGGAAGCCGTAAGTGATTACGGCAACGCTGCTGTCGGTATTCTTCTTTTTCTGAGCCTGTGCCGGCGGCAGGGCAAGAGCCGCCCCGGCGATCAATAAAACAAGTCTCTTCATATCTCGCTGTTCAATATTTTCTCACTGTTCCTGGTTGTCAAAGCCCGGTCAAAGGCCAGTCATCCCCCGGTCAAAGCCCGGATAAAAGCGCATAAGGTAAAAATAAAAAAGCACAGCCACAAGGACTGTGCTTTCATTTAACACTATCATTCACTCAACTATGGCTTATTCTGCTTCTGCCACTACTTCCTTCACCTCCGGGATCATGCGCTTCATCATGCCTTCAATGCCGGCTTTGAGCGTAATCATGGAAGACGGGCAGCCTGAGCAGGAACCCTGCAACATCAGTGTAACCGTGCCTTCGTGGTAGTTCTTGAACTGGATAGCGCCGCCATCCATCTCCACTGCTGGCTTCACATAATTTTCCAGTAATTCCTTAATACGTTTTACCACATCGCTGTCATCTGCACTTACTTCGTTGCTGGCAGTGGATTTGGTTACCACTACTTCATCTTCGTTGATAACGGTGCGGTTATCCTCCAGATATTCCTTCAGGAAGGCTTTAACTGTAGGGATTATATCGTTCCAGTCTGTTTCACTAGTTTTGGTAAGTGTAATGAAGTTGGCCATAATGAACACTCCCCTGATGAAAGGGAAGCTGAACAGTTCCATAGCCAAAGGAGAAGGTTTTGCACTGGCCTCATCCGGGAAGTCGATGCTCTTACCTGGATACAGGAGTTTGTTGGCAACAAACTTCATTGTCTCCGGGTTGGGCGTCATTTCAGTATATATGCTGATGATCGGATTTCCTGTTTTAATCATTTTATCCTAATTTACTAGGCAAAGGTAGCATATTTCGGGTAGAAATTCAGGGCTCCTCCGGCAAAATCCCATTGAATTTTGCAATATTGTTATAGGTAGAAATGATATTTTTCCCCACTGCTATCCCCTTTCACCCTCCTTAAAATTCTCCTTATGTTACTGAAAGAATTATCTCCCAAGATCGAGTCTGCACTTAACAATCAGGTAGAAATGGAAGCGGCTTCATCCCAGTATTACCTGGCAATGGCATCCTGGGCCGAAGTAGAGGGCTATAACGGAATTGCCCAATTCCTGTATCGTCATTCCGATGAAGAGCGTGTACACATGCTGAAACTCATCAAATTCATCAATGAACGGGGTGGTCATGGCCTCGTACCGGCGCTGAAGCAACCCACTGTGAAGTTCAAGAACATCAACGCCGTTTTCGAACAGGTATTCAGCCATGAGCTGCTGGTGTCAAAGGAAATCAACAATCTTGTAGACATGGCGCTGGCTGAGAAAGATTACGCCACCCAAACCTTCCTCCAATGGTACGTTACAGAACAGATTGAAGAAGAACGCATGGCCAGGCACATCCTCGACAAACTGAAGCTCATCGGCGAAGACAAAGGCGGGCTCTATATCTTCGATCGTGACCTCGCCACGCTGAACACCGCCGATCAACACTAAAACATTAAACTAAATTGGTATTTAATTTCTGAAGGCTACCTGTTACATTTGCATTATATGCAGATAATCAAAACGCTGAAAGCACGCAAGAGGATAGCGCTGATAGCTCATGACCACAAAAAGGCTGAGCTGATTGAATGGGCCACCTACAACAAAACTGTGTTGAGTCGTCATGAGCTTTATGCAACCGGAACCACCGGCCGGCTCATCGAGGAAGCGCTCGACGTTTCCGTACGCAAACTATTGAGCGGCCCGCTGGGCGGCGATCAGCAGATCGGCGCACTGGTGGCGGAAGGCGCGCTGGATGTCATCATCTTCTTCTGGGACCCCATGGAAGCACTGCCCCATGACCCGGACATCAAGGCTCTACTGCGTCTGGGCGTAGTATGGAACATCCCGGTAGCCTGCAATCGTGCCTCCGCCGACTTCCTGCTTACTTCGCCGCTCATGCACCAGGACTATGAAGTAATACTGCCCGATTACTCACAGTATACCTCCAGGAAGATCTGACGCTTCCGGCCTTTAATTTTGCATACCTGCTTGTAATGCAACAGGCTAACGGATTTTTCCGTACTTTAAAAGAAAGTCCGGGAATGAGATCCGTTTTTATCCTTTTTGTCGCCGCTGCACTAATTAACTGTTCACAACCCTGCTTCTCCCAAACAGACAGCAGCAAAGCCTCGCAAGCCGCCACCACAGACTCTCAGCTGGTTCATGCCACCCGCATGCTCCGGGAAAGCGACTCCCTCCTCAAGGCAGATGCCGCAGCCAGACAGGCTTTAGAACAACAGATAGAACAGCTCAAAAACAACAACGACCTCCACAAACAGGAACTGGTCCGCAAACTGGCTGCAATAGAACAGGCCGACTCCCTCAAAAGAGCCACCGGCCAGCTTCAGATCAATCAGCTGAAAGCCACGCAAGCCGGTATCCCCGTTACTCCGTTCGGGGATACGCTTTTCTTCATCTATAATAAAGTGGGGCCGTTTCAGCCCAGTGAGCGCGCGCAAAACATCAGTCGCAAGCTGCAGCAGCTGGAAGGAGATGTACTCTTTTCTACAGACTCCATCCGGGTGGTTCCCAATGAAGACTACGCAGACGTAGTATACCACGATCTCATCCTGCTTACGGTTACTGATGATGATGCACTATGGCTCAATCAGAACAAAATGGACGTGGCTAAAAACTATGCCTCCATCATCGGAACCGCCGTTACCAAAGCCAAAGAAGCCAACAGCTGGCAACATATCCTCGTACGCCTGGCGTGGCTATTACTTATACTTGTCATCTTCGGTATCATCGTATTCCTGATAAACCGGCTGTTTAAGCGTATAGCCGTTAAGGTGAGACGGGAAAAAGACCGCTATTTCAAAGGAGTAAAGGTAAAAGACTATGCGCTGCTGAATCAGCAAAAGCAGCTGGGATTGATATTCAACGCGCTGCGCGTTGCACGGGTTGTACTGATCCTGCTTGTATTCTATATCACATTACCCTTTATCTTCAGCATATTTCCCTGGACCAAAGGTATTGCAGATAAACTGATCGACTGGACACTTTCTCCCATCAAAAGTATCCTGAACGGTATTCTGCATTATCTTCCGAAACTACTCACCATACTCGTTATCTATCTTATCACCAGATACCTGGTAAAGCTGGTGAATTACATGGCAACAGAGGTGGCTTCCGGCAATCTGAACATAAGAGGTTTCTATGCCGACTGGGCAAAGCCTACCGCCAGCGGGATCAAGTTCCTCTTGTACGCATTTATGTTTGTGGTGATATTCCCCTATCTGCCTGGATCTGATTCCAAAATATTCCAGGGTGTTTCTGTTTTTCTGGGTATCCTCTTCTCTCTTGGCTCTTCCACCGCTATATCTAATGTGGTGGCGGGTTTTGTGATCACGTACATGCGACCATTTAAAATCGGTGATGTAGTGAAGATAGGAGAGATCACCGGCAGGGTAATGGAAAAGAACCTGCTGGTTACACGATTGCTCACTACTAAAAATGAAGAGATCACCGTGCCCAATGCCAGTATCCTGAACGGGCACACCGTTAACTTCACCACATCCAGTAAAGACGATGGACTTATCCTTCATACCTCCGTTACCATCGGCTACGACGTACCCTGGAAGCAGGTGCATCAGCTCCTGATCAGTGCGGCGATGGCCACTGACGGTATTCTGAAAGACAAACAGCCCTTCGTTTTGCAGACAGGTCTGGATGATTTTTATGTTGCCTACGAAATCAATGCCTATACGGATCAGTCGCACATTATGGCTCAGACCTACTCCTTGTTACATCAGAACATCCAGGATCAGTTCAATGCCGCCGGTGTTGAGATCATGTCGCCGCACTACCGTGCAGCCCGTGATGGCAATGCCACCACCATTCCTGCAGATTATCTGCCTGAAGATTATAAGGCGCCTGAGTTCAGAGTGAGCGTCGATAAGGATTAGTAACTATATCTTCATAAGAATCACAGATTTGTGTAGGAACAGACCTGCTTTTTGCTATTTTCGCATCTTACGGTTTAAAGCAAGGAAGATGTTGAAGCAATTAATAGCAGGCATATTTCTCTGGATATGTGTAATGCAGCAGGCATTGGCGCAATTGCCGCCAAAACGGGAACTAAGGGCTGTTTGGATAGCCACTGTTGAAAATATTGACTGGCCGTCAAGACGTGGGCTCAGTACAGAACAGCAAAAGCAGGAGTTTATCGCATTGCTAAACCAGCAGCAACGCAATGGTATCAATGCCATCATCGCACAGATACGCCCGGTTACAGATGCATTCTATCCTTCTCCATATGAGCCCTGGTCTGAATACCTTACCGGTGTACAAGGGCAGGCGCCTTATCCTTATTATGATCCGCTGCAGTTCATGATTGAAGAAACACATAAGCGGGGCATGGAATTCCATGCCTGGTTTAATCCTTACCGCGCCGTATTCAATGTCAATCGCAGCAGCGTTGCTGCCAATCATATCAGCCGCCTGAAACCCCAGTGGTTCCTCACCTACGGCGACAAAAAATATTTTGATCCAGGCGTACCTGAAGTGCGGGAATATGTAACCAATGTGATCCGCGATGTGGTGAAGCGCTACGATATTGATGCCGTTCATTTCGATGACTATTTTTATCCTTACCGTATTCCTGGCAAAGAGTTTCCGGACAACGCCTCATACCGTCTTTATGGCAACGGCATTATGAAAGATGACTGGCGCCGCGCTAACGTAGATGCCATTATACAAATGCTGAACACGGCCATCAAAGCCGAAAAGCCCTGGGTTAAATTTGGCGTAAGCCCGTTTGGTGTTTGGCGCAACCGCGACAAAGATCCTGAAGGGTCCTATACCAAAGGTGGTCAGACCAATTATGATGACCTTTATGCAGATGTACTGAAATGGCTGAAGAAAGGCTGGATTGACTACGTAGCACCACAGCTATACTGGGAGCGCGGTCACCGCCTGGCGGATTATGAAGTACTCCTCAACTGGTGGGGACAACACGGCTATGGCAAGCATGTATACATAGGCCATGGTGTATACCGCCTGGGGAGCAATGCTGCCTGGAAAAACCCTAACGAGCTGCCGGCACAGGTAGAAGAAGCACGCACCCTCAATACCATACAGGGAAGTATTTTTTACAGCGCCAAATCGTTCAGCGGCAATCCACTTGGCATTGAAGACACACTGCGCAACCACCTCTTCAGGTATCCGGCCCTACGTCCGCTGATGTCGTGGCTGCCTAAAGAAACGCCGGAGGCTCCTTATTTTATTGATGCCTTCGAGCGGCCCGGCGGCCTCGAAATACACTGGGCTGACGATGATACCAGTGGCCACACCAAACAATATGTACTCTACCGTTTTGAACAAAACGAGTCTATTAACGTCAGCGACCCTACAAAAATTATCGCCATCCTGCCTCAGGCTTCCGATCCTGAGTTCAAAGATGCCAGCTACGTAAGAGGTAGAACCTATACCTATGTAGTAACCGCTCTCGACAGGCTCCAAAATGAAAGCCAGCAGGGTGAACCGCTACGTGTACTGCTAAAGGGAGGGAAGCCGGAATTTATTTTCGAACCCTGACCATGATACATAGATGATTGTAGTGATGCTGACAACCATGATAAAAGCGAAATGCCCATTTAGACCAATGCTAAATGGGTATTTCGCTTTTTATAACTCATTAATAATCAGTCACTACCCTGTCTTGGTACAGAGAATCCACCACCCTACAGCCCGCGTCAGTATTGGAATACAGAAGGATACGTGGACTTGATGCGGAGATGAGCCAGATTTATCGTCCAGGATAAGCACCCGTAGGCTGCAACCACGACATAATCAGAAGATAAGATCACCCGTCTCCATATCAATGGCAGTAGCCGCCGGCTTGGGTTTCAGAGAAGGGAATGCATCTGTTTCGATCAGGGTAATAATACCCTTAGCGGTAGCAGCTCCGGCAATAGCGCCTCCTACAATCCCCCCAATGCCTGCTGTTGCACCAATAAGTAAGCTGCGGGTGAACATTGCTTTATTTCTTTTTACACTGGCATCAACATAATTGGTGAGTGAGTAGCCATATCCATTCCTTTCTAGCGGTACCAGCCCATTGGATACCGATTTAAATACAACACCCTTGCTTACAAAGCCCCACATTTCAGGAACCAGCGTTTTTTGTCCATCAGCAGAGACGGAGTAAGCTGGCACCTTCTTTTTCTTTTCAGGCTCACCAATTTCGAATGTGGTAATAGACGGCTTATTTTCCAGAAACTCCTGGAATGTAAGATAGATACCATCATTCAGCGAAGTATCTTTCAGAGCTGGTATCTCTCTTTTTTTCATGTACAGCACCAGAATAGCTTCCCGGGTGAGGCTGGGTGCGAGTGAATCTTTCAGTACAGTATCACAGGCAACCATAGATGCATCAAAAAGCCGTCTGAAAGCGTCTGCGATATTGCCTTTGTGCTTATGGGTTACATCCATGCCGCCGGTAGTGCGCACATCATCTGACTGCAGCAGGCGTTTATATGAGACCCCATCAGTGGAAGCATAGGCTCCCGCTTTCAACCGTACATAGGCCTTCTCACTCATGGCGCCTGTGCGTTCAGCAATGCGGAGATCTTCCACTATCCACAGCAGGTGCATTTCATTAGGCGTATACAGGGAACCGTAGCCTTCGTTTACAAACTCCTGGAGGTATTCCGGGAAACGCTTGTCCGGCGCTGCTCCTGTAACCTTGTTACTCATGCCCACCTGCATGAATCCCAGCGCTGAAGTATCCCATACGTTGCTGACAACTTCAATGCTGCTGATCTTATAAGGCGGCAGACCATCGTATTGCCGGGAGCGGGGAAGAGTGACTTTCCGGTAGGAAATCTTAGGCGCCTGTATTGTGTCCTCAGATGGATATTGTGCAAATAAAGGCAGTGATATAAAGAGGCATAAACCGATAGATGCTGTTTTTAGCAGTAGTTTTTTAGTCATACAGGTATAGGCGATTATCTGTCTATGTAAAATAAATGTCTGGCACAGAAGCGGTGTAAAACAAATGTATAGAAAATCTGCATCCGCTTGGGGGTGTTTTTCTGTCATCTTTTCATGTGAAATCCTACAATTCACTGCGATATTTTCGCCTCAGGGGTAACCGGGCAGAGATTATTCTTTTATAAATTCTAACAAAATGCCTATTATTTTTCATTTTTCATAAATTTTAAGCCTATAACAAAAGTTTGTATAAAAAATACGGCATTCCTTTAGTATCTTTAAACCGTTCCCGAATTATATCATACACCATCACCTGCGGCGCAAGTCAATGGGAAAAGTGTGTCAAAGCAAAAAATCTAAACCAAATGGATGAAGTGAAGCAAAAGCAAGGTTTATACCGTCCTGAATTTGAACATGATGCCTGCGGAACAGGGTTTACTGCTCATATCAAGGGCCGTAAGTCCCACCATATTATCCGTGATGCGCTCACCATGCTGGAAAACATGGAACACCGCGGTGCATGCGGCTGTGAGCAAAACACAGGTGATGGTGCAGGGATCCTGTTTCAGACCCCTCATGAATTTTTGTATGATGAGTGCCTTAAAATAGGTATCCGCCTGCCAGAGTTTGGAAAATACGGTGTAGGTATGGTCTTCTTTCCAAAAGAACCACGCTGGCGCGAAGAATGCCGTGAGATAATTCAACGCAGTGCAGATAAGCTTGGCCTGGAGATTTTAGGTTACCGCAAAGTGCCTGTGCGCCCTGATGGAATCGGGGAGTCCGCATTATCGGTGGAACCGGAAATAGAACAGGTATTCATCGCCTGTCCTTATCATATCAGTGATCCAGAAGCATTTGAGCGCAAGCTGTTTGTGCTTCGTAACTATGTATCAAAAACAGTACGCAATACAGTACCTAAGGAAAAAGCGCTGTTCTATATTGCTTCCCTGTCATATAAAACTATTGTTTATAAAGGTCAGCTGACCACTTACCAGGTTCGTCATTATTACCCGGACCTCAGTGATGAGAAGATGGTATCGGCCTTCGCGCTCATCCACTCCCGATTTGCAACCAACACATTCCCAAGCTGGCGATTAGCGCATCCTTACAGGTACATTGCGCACAATGGGGAAATCAACACGCTGAAAGGTAACCTGAACTGGCTTCGCGCCGGTGAAAGGGACTTTGCGACCAAGTATTTCACGCCGGAAGAAATGGGTATGCTGCTGCCCATTGTGGAAGAGGGCCAATCCGATTCCGCCAGCCTGGATAATGTGATCGAACTGCTTACCATGACAGGCCGCTCATTGCCGCATGTAATGATGATGCTGATACCGGAAGCATGGGATGGTAATGAAGATATGGACCCGGTAAAGAAAGCATTCTATGAATACCACGCTTCCCTCATGGAGCCGTGGGACGGACCGGCATCTATTTCATTCACTGACGGAAAGATCATCGGCGCAACACTGGATCGTAATGGACTACGCCCCAGCCGCTTCGTTGTTACCAAAGATGACCGTGTGATCATGGCTTCAGAAGCCGGCGTATTACCGGTAGATCCAAAGAATGTAAAAGAAAAGGGGCGCCTGCAGCCTGGCAAAATGTTCATCGTAGACATGGATCAGGGCCGCATTATCGGTGATGAAGAACTGAAGCAGCAGATTTGTTCTCAGCAGCCTTACGGCGAATGGCTGAACAAATACAAGATCCGCCTGGAAGAGTTACCGGAGCCAAGGGTAACCTTCACCCACCTCGAACACGAACAGATATTCAAATATCAGCGTGCCTTCGGTTACAGCACCGAAGACCTGGAGCAGATCATAGCACCCATGGCTATCGACGGCAAAGAGCCCGTTGGTTCAATGGGTACTGATACGCCGCTTGCTGTACTCAGCAATCAGCCGCAACATCTCTGCAACTATTTCAAGCAACTGTTTGCACAGGTAACCAACCCACCAATAGATCCTATCAGGGAAAGATTGGTAATGTCGCTGGCCACTTATGTGGGCAACAACGGCAACCTGCTGGATGAAGATCCGCTGCACTGCCACGGCGTTGCGCTGCGTCATCCTATCCTCAATAACCACGAGCTGGAGAAGATCCGCAGTATTGATACCGGCTTGTTCCAGGCCAAAACGCTGCACACTTATTTCAAAGCCGACGGCAAACCCGGCTCCATGGAAAAGGGATTGGCGCGTATCTGCCGTTATGCTGTGGATGCAGTAGAAGATGGTTTCGAAGTCATCATTCTATCTGACCGTGCTATTGATTCAGAACATGCCGCTATCCCGTCTATCCTGGTGGCCTCTGCTGTGCATCATCACCTGATCCGCAAAGGATGCCGCGGCCAGGTAGGTCTGATCGTAGAAGCCGGCGACGTATGGGAAGTGCATCATTTCGCCTCCCTGCTCAGTTTCGGCGTTACGGCTATCAACCCGTACCTGGCACTCAGCACTATCCGCGACATGAAACTGAACAATAAGCTGGATACCGCTCAGGATGTAGACAAACTGAAAAAGAATTATGTCAAAGCCGTATGCGATGGCCTGCTGAAAGTGTTCTCCAAAATGGGTATCTCCACCTTGCAGTCATACCAGGGTGCACAGATATTCGAAATCCTCGGTATCAACCAGGAAGTGGTGGATAAATATTTCACAGGTGCAGTATCCCGTATCCAGGGTCTTGGCGTGGACGACATCGCCCGCGAGACACTGGCGAAACACTGGATGGGCTACGGCCGGAAGGAAACGCCGGTACAGCGCCTTACAGAAGGCGGTGTTTATCAGTGGAAACGTAAAGGAGAGTTCCATCTCTTCAATCCCACAACAATCCATCTGCTGCAATATTCCACCCGTATGGGAGATTACAGCATCTTTAAAAAATATTCCAAAGCGGTTAACGATCAGAGCGAAAAGGCTTGTACTCTTCGTAGCATGTTTTCGTTCAGACGTACCCGTGCTTCTATTTCTATCGATGAAGTGGAACCGGCTGCCAGCATACTTAAACGCTTTGCTACCGGCGCAATGAGCTTCGGCTCTATATCGCATGAGGCCCACTCTACACTGGCAATAGCGATGAATCGCATTGGTGCTAAAAGCAATACCGGTGAAGGTGGTGAAGATGAACTGCGCTATGAAGAGCTGCCAGGCGGTGACTCTATGCGCTCTGCCATCAAACAGGTTGCCAGTGCCCGTTTCGGGGTTACCAGCTACTACCTGACTAATGCAGATGAACTGCAGATCAAAATGGCCCAGGGTGCAAAACCTGGAGAGGGAGGACAACTGCCCGGCCACAAAGTAGACGACTGGATCGCCAAAGTAAGACACGCAACGCCGGGTGTAGGGCTTATATCTCCACCTCCGCATCACGATATTTATTCTATTGAGGATTTGGCGCAGCTGATATTTGATCTGAAAAATGCCAACCGCGCCGCACGTATCAGCGTGAAGCTGGTGTCCAAAGCCGGCGTGGGAACGATCGCTGCTGGTGTTGCCAAAGCGCATGCAGACGTGGTACTTGTATCTGGCCATGATGGTGGCACCGGTGCTTCTCCGGTAAGCTCTATCAGGCACGCAGGCTTGCCCTGGGAACTGGGCTTGGCTGAATCACATCAGACACTCGTAAAAAATAAGCTCCGCAGCAGGGTAGTCCTCCAAACGGATGGACAGCTGAAAACCGGCCGTGATATCGCGATTACAACATTGCTGGGTGCAGAAGAATGGGGTGTAGCTACTGCAGCCCTGGTGGTAGAAGGCTGTATCATGATGCGCAAATGCCATCTGAATACCTGCCCCGTAGGTGTGGCTACACAGGATGCCGAACTGCGCAAACGCTTTGCCGGTGATCCTCAGCATGTGGTGAATCTCTTTACCTTCCTGGTGGAAGAACTGCGTGAGATCATGGCCGACCTCGGATTCCGCACAATAACTGAAATGGTGGGCCAGGTGGACTCCCTACAAATGCGTGAAGGTGTTACCAACTGGAAAACCCAGAAGCTGGATCTGTCGCCAATCCTTTATAAGGAACCTGCATCTGCTGAAACAGGCCTGTATAAACAGGAAGAGCAGGATCATGGCATCCGTGAAGTGTTGGACTGGCAGCTGTTGAAAGCAGCACAGCCCGCGCTGGAGAAGAAAGCCCGCGTATATCAACAGTTCGCTGTAAAAAATACAGATCGTACTATCGGTACCATTCTGTCAAACGAAATATCCAAACGTTATAAGAGCGAAGGTCTTCCGGAAGATACGCTGCACTTCAAGTTCATAGGATCTGCGGGCCAGAGCTTTGGCGCCTTCACAACAAAAGGACTTACCCTCGAGCTGGAAGGTGAAGCCAATGATTACTTCGGTAAAGGACTCTCCGGCTCTAAGCTGATACTCTATCCTCATGGAGAATCCGGCTTCAAAGCGGAAGAGAATATCATTGCGGGCAACGTTTGCTTCTACGGCGCTACATCCGGCGAGGCCTATATCCGTGGAAAAGCCGGCGAACGCTTCTGCGTACGTAACTCCGGTGCTACTGTGGTAGTAGAAGGAGTAGGTGATCACGGTTGTGAGTATATGACTGGTGGCAAGGCTGTAATATTGGGTGAAACCGGCCGTAATTTCGGAGCAGGTATGAGCGGAGGTATTTCATATGTATACGATGTGAAAGGCACATTTGCCAATCACTGCAATAGGGATATGATAGACCTTGATCCCCTGGATCAGGAAGACGTTGCTGCGCTGCAGGATCTGATTACTAAACACCACGCCTATACGAATAGTACCGTGGCGAAGTTTATACTGAAAGACTGGGAAAACCAGCTGCGTCATTTTGTGAAGGTATTCCCGAAAGAATACAAGGCAGTACTGAGATCCGGCAGGTTATTAGGCCAGAAGATCGGTCATTGAGAGATAAACAAATAATATTCATCATCAATCTAAATATCCCTTGCAGGTAAGGGACTTGTGGAGGAAAATTATGGGTAAACCTACAGGATTCCTGGAATTTACACGCGAGCAGCCGGGAAAAGCAAACCCGCAGGAAAGGATAAGCCATTACAACGAATTTGTAGCCCGCTTCCCTGATAACAAACTGAATCAGCAGGCAGCCCGCTGTATGAATTGCGGCGTACCCTTCTGTCACAGCGGTTGTCCGCTGGGCAACGTGATCCCTGAGTTCAACGATGCTGTTTATCGTCAGGACTGGCAGGAAGCATATGACATACTTACATCCACCAACAACTTCCCGGAATTTACCGGCCGCATCTGTCCGGCGCCCTGCGAAAGTGCATGTGTGCTGGGTATTAATCAGCCGCCGGTAGCCATCGAGGAAATTGAAAAACATATTATTGAGATTGCATTCGATAAGGGTCTGGTGCAGGCCAAAACACCGCGTGTTCGTACCGGCAAGAAGGTAGCCGTAATTGGCTCCGGCCCCGCCGGACTCGCTGCAGCCGCACAGCTGAATTATGCCGGCCATCTCGTTACCGTATTTGAGCGTGATGATGCACCTGGCGGCCTGTTACGCTATGGTATTCCTGATTTCAAACTGGAAAAATGGACTATCGACCGCAGGATCAAACTAATGGAAGAAGAAGGCGTGGTATTTCAGTGCAATGCCAACGTAGGCGTTAACGTTAGTGTGAGTGACCTGCTGCGGGAATATAACGCAGTAGTACTTGCCGGCGGATCAACCATCCCACGTGACCTGAAGATTGAAGGCCGGGAATTGAAGGGCGTCCACTACGCCATGGACTTCCTGAAACAGCAGAATAAAAGAGTAGGCAATCGTCCTGTAGAGGGCGCAGATATACTGGCCACCGGCAAAAACGTGGTAGTGATTGGTGGTGGCGATACCGGCTCCGACTGCGTAGGCACCAGTAATCGTCACGGTGCAACGTCCGTTACGCAACTGGAGTTGCTGCCCAAACCTCCCGGAGAGCGCTCTACATATATGCCCTGGCCGACTTACCCAATGGTCCTGAAAACATCCTCTTCTCATGAAGAAGGCGCCGACAGACAATGGGCAATTGCCACCAAAGCGTTCATTGGAGATGAGAACGGCCATCTGAAAGCATTGCGCCTTGTGAATCTGCAATGGTCGCTCAGTGCTGATGGCAGGCCTGCACAGTTTACTGAAGTGCCTGGTTCTGAAAGGGATATACCTTGTGAATTAGCACTCCTGGCAATGGGTTTTGTACATCCACAACATACCGGCATGCTGGATCAGCTGGACGTGGACAGAGACGAACGCGGCAATGTAAAAGCAACCGAAAAAGACTACCTTACATCTATACCCAAAGTGTTTGCTGCAGGAGATATGCGCCGTGGTCAATCACTGGTGGTATGGGCTATCAGTGAAGGCCGCGAGTGTGCAAGAAAAGTAGATGAGTTTCTGATGGGCAGCTCGCAGCTGGAAAGCAAAGACCATTCGCTTCAGGCAATGGCATTATAATTTGTGAACTTTTATACGTTTTTCTCATAAGCAGGTTTAGATTTTGTTGTAACCTTCAGCCGGGCTGGGTTTTTACCCGGCCTTTTATTTTTTAACGACAGAATTCCCACATCAGCAGAAACAATATCCTTATCCAGCTATTTCTTTATTCCCCACATCTGAAACCTGATACATTTGTTTCTTATGAAACGGTGTTTGTGCTTACTGGTCCTACTTTCCGTAATCATGCCTGCCGCTGCACAAAGCAATGATACGGCTACAATGATCGTACATACGCGGGCATTGAAGAAGGGGTTATATAAGACCTTTTCGGAATTTCAGCAAAACAATCCTTCCGAAGATGGAGATATTGTCATCCGCGAAAGGAGCAGCGCTGCTCAGATCTATCTGCTGGCCAGCAGGAACGAACTGGTATTGCGCAGCCCTGATGGGCAGGAACATAAAATAAAAAAATACTGGGGTTACTGCGACGGAAAGAATATTTACATTAAAGATAATGGGCTCAATAAAATCCAGGAAACCGGTTATTACTGTTTGTATGAATTACACGGCGTACAGCCGTCCCGCGCTATATACAACCAGGCCGATATGACCGTAATGCCGATGAGCACCCCCTTGCACCTGAAAAAAGTAATCAATATTGTTACTGGCGAGATCCTCGAATTATCTGTCTACAATCTCAGAAAATACATCCTACCCCAAGACCCTGAACTGCTGAAAGAATTCCTCAATGACAAAGAAAGACACGAGCAGCAGGAATACTATATACTCCGCTTTAACCAGCGTAACTCAGCTATAGCGAAATGATCTGGGTTATTTCATAATGAACAAACTTGCTTCCTGTTAACATAATCCTTTCGTTATTCTCATACTTTCATATTTCATGATATTGTTAACCAATAAACTTTTTTACATGAAAAAAGACCTGATTAATGCTATTGAGAAAGCGATGGCACAGGAAGGGCTTTGCAGAACAGAAGAAAGGCTGGCAGACATTATTTATGATCGGGGAATTAATGAAGACAGCCTCTCCATAATCCTTTCAAAAGGAGACGAGGTACTGTTCAGTACTTCAAGCGGGCAAATAAAAAGGCAGCTGAATATACCTGAATGTAGATCTATGGCTGATTTTCTGCCAACATTAACCATAACTGCAAAAAGCCTGGCTATGGAATTAACCCGCCATAATGTTTTAAAGAAGGATTTATCTGGCGAAGAAAAAATTACTGAGGAGCATATCGATAACAATACCGCTGTCCGAAAGATCCTGTTGGACAGAGGCATAAACCCAGAGACATTGCCGCCGGCGGAAGACATTGCCCAGGTGAAGAAAAGAATAAGCCGGGAAGACAAAAATACACTGGAAATCAAAGAATAACAGGCCGTCGCCGATTACTTCTTATATCCTGCATTTTTCATCCTTTCTAATAGTTTTTTTTGCCCCTCTGGTCAAAATAGTATGCCCGTTACCGTATTTTTTAATGTATCCTTGCACTAAATATTTGTCCCTGATACCCCCGGGTAAATCTTATGGCCCATTGTTTTCATTACATGGGTGCGTTTGTATGCCCGTGAAGTAAACCAATAGAACGTTATTACGTTTTATTTTCAGTAATTTACTATTTAGAGTAACATTCATAGTGACAGAACCTACAGAAACCGTGGAAAGACGTAGCCGTCCCTGGTGGAGATGGCTTTTGTGGATTGTTGTTGCGGTGCTTTTGCTGCCCGTAATGGCCGTGTTATTATTACAACTTAACGGCGTACAGAATTACCTGAGACAACAGGGCGAAATATATCTGCAAAAAAAGCTCAAAACAAAAGTACAGATTGGTTATCTCCGCGCAAGGGGATGGCAATATCTCGAGCTGAGGAATGTATATGTTGCTGACACGTCGCATCAGGCCCTCTTCTACACTGGGTCCCTGAAGGTGCACTATAATCTTTTCTCTTTCATCAGCAATGAATTACAGATTGACAAACTGGAATGGGACAGTTTGCTCGTAAATGCATACAGGCATCATGGCGACAGCGCCTTCAACTTTCAGTTTGCCGTGGACGCCTTTGTGCATAAGTCCGAAGTACCCGATACTATTGCTCCTGCCACCGGTACTACTATGCAGTTCAGGATCAAGGATGTCTCACTGAAGCATACCAAAGTGAGCTTTATCGACGATCCCGGAGGCATGAGCGCCGTTGTTACCTGGACCAACCTGCACCTGGATCCGGATGATCTGCTGGTAAGTGATGGTGTGTATTCCTTTCGCGGCATCGTGCTCGATGGACTCAGGGGGTTCTTCCGGCAGGCATATATTGCACCCGCCGCCGGAGCGGCTCCGCCGCCATCCAAAACAGATACAGGCAGTACGGCATTTCATCTGTTGCTGAAAAAACTACAGATCACCAATAGTACCTTCCTCTATGCCAGCGATGGCATCGGCATCACTACAGCATGGAAAATAGGCGATCTTCAACTTCGTAATACCAGCCTGGATCAGGATTCGACCCGTATACAGGTTGGATCGCTTGCAATTAATAATACCGTTGGCACGCTTGCAATGGTGCCAGGAAAAGATACTACCCCAGCACCCAAAGATGCTGCTCCCAATACCTGGCAGGTGTTTGCCACGCAAGTGAACCTCGACAGGCTTGCTTTCCGTTACGACAATGGACCGGCTCCCAAAGCAGCAGGCCCTGATCCGGATTATAACCACTTGTTGCTCACAAACTTTTACAGCCGCATCAGCAATGTGAAGTATAAGCCAGACAGTACCAGTGTAGATATTAAATCCCTCACTGTCCGTGAGAGGTCTGGCTTTGCCATACGCAAAACCAATATGCAGGTGTTGTTCACCCCTCAGAACCTCGTATTGCAGAACTTCCTGTTGCAAACAAACAAGAGTATTTTCAGAAAACATATATCCGTTACCGTGCCTTCATGGTCCGGAATTTCGGATCATCTCGATCAACTGGGAATCGATGCCAATCTCGATTCCGTAGAGGTTGCTCTGGATGAATGGTTACCGTTTGTTCCCGGAGCGCGCTCCAATAAATCCTTTGCTCCGCTGTGGAACAAGCAGCTAACGCTGGCGGCTATACTAAAAGGTTCGCTCAGCCAACTGGACATAAAACATCTGTACGTTAATGATCATGGCGGCAATATTATTAAGGCCGAAAACAGCCAGATAATGCATGCTGCCGATCCGGATCGTCTGGAGGCAAATCTGCCGGAGCTTTACATAGAATCCGGCAACAAGCCCCTGCGATCCTGGGTGCCTCCACATACTATACCGGATACGCCCCGTCTGCCGGAACATATAATCATCACCGGCATGTTCAAGGGCGGCATGAAGAATATACTCACGCAGTTGCAACTGAAGAGCGATATAGCTTCGGCAAGTGTCAATGCCCACCTGGTAAATATCACAGACAGCATAAATGGCTCCTACGATATAAATATTCCGTTTTTCCGGGTGCATCCCGGCATTATGCTTTCCGATACAGCACTCGGATGGATAGCAGGAAGCCTGAATGCTAATGGCCAGGGGTACACCCTGAAGCAGATGGCAGCCAACGCCACCGCACAGTTAAACGAAGCCACCTATAACGGGTATACATACAGGGATATTAACCTGAAGGCGGCGCTCAACAGGGGAGCTTTCTCTGCCAATGGAGAAACAGCAGATACCAGTTTTATCAGCACTTTTGACATCAGAGGAAACATAGCAGATACTGCTATCAAGGCGTTGAAAATGAATCTGGATCTGACCAATGCCAATCTCTATGCTACGCGCTGGTATAGTGAACCATTGACGCTTAAAGGCAGTCTGAACGCAGATTTCAACAGCCTTGATCCACGTCGCATTGAAGGGTCAGCCCTGCTCACTGACTGGCAGATCCTCACCAAAGGACAGATATTCCCCCTCGATAGTATAGCGCTGGTGGCTAATTACAGCGATCAACAATACTTGTCACTCAAAAGCCCGCTGGGAACTATTCTCGCGAATGGGAATATAGACTATACGAAAATAGGAGCTGCTTTCAGCAGTATCATCAGCAAACCACTGCAACCCGCAGACTCCGGCCGCATTATTACGGTTCCTGCTGATCAGCATCTCGCATGGACGGCCTCGCTGCTGTGGCCATCCAGCCTGCAACCATTGTTACCACAGCTTCGCATGGATGTGCCGCTGGAGATTACGGGCAGACTTAACAGCGACAGTAGTTTGCTCTTTGTTAATGCAACGCTGCCTAAAGTAAGCTATGACTCGCTGCACGCAGACAGTATAAAACTGTTTGCACATATTGCCGATACATCATTTAAGACAGATGTTTCTTTGGCAAGACTGTATCATCCTACATTCCCTTTGTATCATACCTCACTCACTGCCCAGGCCAACAGCGGTGTTGTCGACTTCGATCTCCTGATGGATGATGTGAAGAATAAACCCAAATATAAGCTGGGCGGATTACTATCTTTCCTCTCTGACAACGTAATGCTGTTGTCGCTCAAATCAGGACTGCTGTTAAATAAGCAGGAGTGGACCGTCGCAGACAACAATATCCTGCGCATGAAAAACGGGAATCCGGATACTGCCAATATTAAATTATCGCAAGGCGGACAATCCATTCAGGTCGGCACAATACCGGATACCAGCACGACACCTGCTTTACAAGCTAAAGTATCCAACTTTCAGTTGTCTACTATTACAGGGATGCTGGCATCAGATACCCTGCTGGCAAACGGCATACTTAATGCTGACGGCGTAGTACGTAGCTGGGCTCAGACCCCGTTAGTGCAAGCCAATCTGAAGCTCGATAGCTTAACAGTGAAGAATGTACGCATTGGAACACTGGATGCCACCGTAAGTAATGACATGCCGAACCAGTACCTGGTAAAAGCTACGTTACAGGGCAACGAGAATGATATGGCTATAAATGGCACCTACGATAGCACGATCAATGCGCAGGTGAATATCAATCATCTCAATATGGCTATCCTGGAACCATTTACAATGGGATATATATCCAGGATGCATGGTGGCGCCAGTGGTAAGTTTGACATCAGCGGCACACCCGGTGCACCTTTAGTACGAGGGAGCCTGCACTTCAACAATGCAACAGGAACCATTAACTATATAGGTAGTACTTTACATCTTCCTGATGAAGATATTGTCATCGACGAAAAAGGAATACTGCTCAACAATCTCGTCATCGCCGACAGTCTGAAAAATGAACTCGTGGTGAATGGTCGTATTAACACGACGGATTTCACCAATTACAATTTCCTGCTCGATGTAAATGCAGACAACTTCATGGCACTGGGTGAGCAACAGAAGCCAGACCAATGGCTATACGGACCTGCATTCATTGATAGTAAGGTAAAAATCCGCGGTAACCTCGATCTTCCCAGGGTGGATGCCGCTGTAAAACTGCGCGATAAATCAAGCGTTACTTTCATCATTCCACAAGAAAATCCAGGCGTGGCAGACCGTGAAGGAATCATAGAGTTTGTGGATAAATCTAATCCTGTGGATTCCGCCCTGCTGGCCAAACAAGATAGTTCAAAATATTCCAATCCGAAACTGAAGGGGGTTATCTTCTCCGGTAACCTGGAGATTACTCCCCAATCCACTATCAAAATAGTTATTGACAGTCAGAACGGTGACTATGTTCAGGCGAAAGGAACTGCCAACCTCAACGCCACGCTTGACCCGAGTAGCAAAATGAGCATCACTGGCCGCTACGAGATTTCGGAAGGAAAGTATGAGATGTCTTTAAACCAGTTGATCAAGCGCTCCTTTGATATTCAGAAAGGAAGTTTCATTTCTTTCAATGGTGATGCCATGAGCGCAGATCTCGACATCACAGCGAAGTACACCGTGAATGCACCTGCTATAGATCTGGTACAGGATCAGCTTTCCACTAAATCTGCTGAAGATAGAAACAAGTACAAGCAACGTATTCCATTTGAGGTATATCTCATGATAAAGGGGAACATGAAGAAGCCGGATATCAGCTTCAGACTGGATATGCCCGA
Source organism: Chitinophaga sp. (assembly GCF_035538455.1). Lineage (GTDB taxonomy): Bacteria > Bacteroidota > Bacteroidia > Chitinophagales > Chitinophagaceae > Chitinophaga. Next base: position 4,052 of record NZ_DATLKJ010000270.1, on the reverse strand, counting down.
AAAGGAACGTAACCTCTTTGAAGGAACACCTTACAACAAACTGAAGCAGATCAACCAGGTACCGTCTGAACTAAACAAACAGGTGATGGGTCTGCTGGTACTCAATACTTTCATTCCGGAAGATCCTATGAGCACACTCGACAACACCGGCGGCGGAGTTGGGCAAGCTGCAAGGAACAGTGTGAGTAAGATTTTATCTCAGCAACTCAACAATCTGGCGGGTAATCTCATCAAAGGTGTGGATCTTAATTTCGATCTTCAGAGCAAGCAAGACTATTCAAGCGGTACCGCTCAGGAGAAGACGAACCTCAATATAGGCGCATCCAAAAATCTCTTCAATGATCGCTTAACCGTTTCCGTTGGTTCCAACATCCTTCTCACAGGAAATCAACAGAATACCAGCTCACTAGTGGGGGATATCTCTGTTGACTATAAACTTACGAGGGATGGCAGGTATAAAATACGGGTGTATCAGCGCAATGATAATCAGACAGTTATTGAGGGGCAACTGATAGAAACAGGCGTAGCCTTCATGCTTGTGATGGACTATGATGAGTTTAGAGAAATATTCCAGCGGTCCAAAAGAGATCGGCGGGCCGAGAAACTGAGAGACAACAAAAAAAACAAAAAGAACAAGTAACAGCCGGATGCGGAAAGGAAATAACAATATCATTGCTTTAATTATATTATGCCTGGGATTCATGGCCATCAGTTCCTGCAGTACTACGCGCACAGTGCCGGAAGGTGATCGCCTGTATATCGGAGGTTCTGTTACCTGGAAAAGCAAGAAGCCCAAAGATTACAGCACCCTTTCAGAAGGAATGAGTAGCCGGTTGAGGCCCAAAACCAACCGGAAGTTTATCGGTATGCCCATCAAACTGTGGTTATATAATCTGGGTAATGAGCCCAAAAAGAGAGGCCTCAACTATCTGCTACGCAAAAAATGGGGCGAGCCACCAGTATTACTAAGCCAGGCCAAGCCAGACTATACATCTACTGTACTTGAGCAATATCTCGTTGATCATGGATATTTCCAGTCTGATATTACTTCAGAAGTAAAAAAGGTAGGTAGAAAGAAAGCAACCATTCACTATACCGCGGTACCGAATCATCGCTACACCATTAAGAGCGTTACATATTTGACTGACACCAGCGCAATTGGCCGCTCTGTTACAAAAACAAAAGAGGAAAGTTCCCTGATAGTAGGCAAACCTTATTCCCTGGATTCTGTGAAGGCAGAACGGGAACGCATACACGCTGCTCTCAAGGAACAGGGTTACTATTACTTTACACCAGATTATCTGCTGGTGCAGGTAGACAGTACCAATAGCGGTACTGTGGATCTCTATTTAAAAATTAAAGACAATACACCAATGTTGGCACTGCGTCCTTACAAGATGCATGACATCAGCCTTTTCCCAGACTATTCCCTGGACAACGATTCTCTCTCCGTGCTGGGCACTCCCAAGAGATATCATGGTATCTATATCGTAGACTCCTCCAAGCGTTTTAAACCTATTGTGTTTGAACGGTCTGTGTTCCTCCGGCCCGATAGTCTGTATCGCCTCAGTTCTCACAATATTACATTGCAAAGACTGATTAACCTAGGTGTGTTCAAGTTTGTAAAAGGCACCTTCCGGCCAATACGTGATACCTCCGTGCATAATATCACTGCTGGCAACCCCAATGCACCGGAAAGACCAGTATTCCGCGCTGCAAAGGACACTACTTATCGGCGCGATACTACCCTGGCTCAAACATACAGGGCAATGGTCAATAACAGGGTGTCACTCGATAGTGGCTGGCTCGACGCCAAATTTTATCTAACACCTTATCAGCGCAGGTCTTTGCAGACAGAGCTTCGCGGTACATCAAAATCGAACGGATTCATTGGCTCCCAGGCCAAGATCACCGCCAAGAACCGTAACTGGCTTCACTCTGCCACGCTCCTGGAAATCTCTCTTACCGGTGGAATGGAATGGCAAACCGGCAACAATAGCGCTGGCGGATCCAACTCCTACGCACTCGGTGCAGAAGTAGCGGTGACCATTCCCCGCTTCTTCACACCTATCAAAGGTATAAACATCCGCACGCCATACGTTCCCCGTACGCGTATAAGCGCCAGCTATGAACTATACAGTCGTGCTGATATGTATAACCTTAACGCATATACGCTACAGTTACAATATTTATGGCAACGCAGCCAGTTTCTGAGTCATACTTTCTCGCCGATTGCCGTTACATATGTCTTGCCTACCAAAACGACACAGGCGTACGACGACATTCTCAAAAATGATCCCGGTCAGCGCGCAGCAATTGAAAAACAATTCATCCTGGGTGGTAATTATTCCATCACGTATAATAATCAGACAGCCAATCGTATCCATAGTTTTTACCTGAACGGGAATATTGACGTATCTGGAAATATCGCCGGACTATTGATTAAAAAGGGGGATTCCACCAAAAACATCCTCAATAATCCGTTCGCCCAGTATGAGCGGCTAAGCCTCGAAGGGCGTCACTACTGGTCTCTGGGGAAAGGCAAACAATGGATCAATCGTCTCTTCATTGGCTATGGCCTTCCTTATGGCAATTCGCGCACACTGCCTTTTGTGAAGCAGTTCTTTACCGGCGGTAGCAGCAGTATACGTGCCTTCAAAGCCCGAACGTTGGGGCCCGGGTCTTACCACAATCCGCGGGTGGATTCAAGTGCGCTGCTGGCCAATGAAGCGGGTGATGTAAAACTGGAGTTCAACTCTGAAGTAAGAGTCCATTTGGCGAGTGTTTTCAATGTAGCCGCTTTCGTAGATGCAGGTAATATCTGGTTACAGAAGAAAAGTGATGATAAACCCGGCGCAGAGTTTAAATTCGACAAGTTCTATAAAGATATTGCTGTTGGTGCCGGACTCGGCTTACGTATAGACGCATCTATTGTGGTTGTTCGATTTGATCTCGCAATACCACTCAGGATTCCTTACCTTCCGGAAGGCGAAAGATGGGTGATTAATAAAATAAGTTTCGGAGATCCTGAGTGGCGTAAAAAGAATTTAATTCTGAATATTGCTATCGGTTATCCGTTCTGATTGTTTAAAGTACATCCCTGATATGCTTGGCGTTTGATTTCAAACTATCAAAAACTTCTTCATAGCGACCACCCAATATGAGTTTACTCATCCATAGGGCATACCCTTTCATTTGTTCAAATTCAATTTTGGGCGGCATCGCCAGTGAATTGGGATTGGTAAAGACATTTACCAACACCGGCCCATCAGTATCAAACACCTGCTTCAGAATAGGCTCTGTTTCTTCCGGTTTGCGGATTGTGTAGGAAGCGAATCCTATTGCTGCGGCCACAGCCGCAAAATCAGGATTTTCCATATTAGTCTGCCAGTCTGGAATACCAGCTACTTCCATCTCCAGCTTTACCATACCTAACGCACGGTTATTAAATACGATCACTTTCACCGGCAGCTTATACTGGCGTATGGTCATCAGATCACCGAGCAACATGCTGAGGCCTCCATCGCCACAAAGAGCCACCACCTGCCGGCCAGGCTGTGCCAAAGCCGCGCCAATGGCCTGTGGCATGGCATTGGCCATGGAACCGTGATTGAATGACCCTAACAATGTTCGTTTACCTGTTGCTTCTATATAACGGGCGGTCCATACATTGGTCATTCCGGTATCTACCGTAAAAATAGCGTCTGGTGCAGCTATCCGGTTGATAACTGTAGCCACATATTCCGGGCTTATCTGTTCATCCTTACCCTGATCCGTTACGTATGTTTGCAGGCGTTTCTGTACTTCGCGGTATAAATCCAGCATTTCATCAAGAAAGTCACGGTCTGCTTTCGCTTCCAGCAAGGGAAGCATCGCTCTGACGGTATCGGCTATATTACCACAAAGACCCAATTCCAGGTTGGCGCGACGTCCGAGTCTCTCTGGCCGGATGTCGATCTGTATGATCTTTGCTTTCTCAGGCATGAAAGGTGTATAGGGGAAGTCTGTTCCCAGTAGGAGCACCACATCTGCTTCATGCATACTTTTATAGG
>NZ_DATLKJ010000269.1:0-71671 GCF_035538455.1 Chitinophaga sp. | reverse complement strand
GGTTTAGCTACCAGATTAGCTTCCAAGCTGTCAGCAACTTCCTTACTCCAGTTTATCAATTTCAAAAACGGACAAAAAATTTCTAAGATCAAACACGCTTTAGCTTTTTAATAGCACAACACGTTATTATAGTATTATGTTGGATTAATTTACAGATTGCCTTTATGGATTTTCAGGTGACATGCCTATATTTGTTGTATTCCCATTAAATCATTTTCAATTTTTAAAAATGAACAAAGCTGAATTGACCGATGCCATCGCCAAAGCTGCAGGTATCACTAAAGCCCAGGCTAATGAAGCCATCGACACTTTTACCGGTTCCATTATTAAAGCAATAACAGGCGGCGACACCGTTACATTGGTAGGTTTCGGTACTTTCTCGATTACCGAACGCGCCGCACGCAATGGTCGTAACCCGCAGACTGGAGAAACGATAAAAATCAAAGCGAAGAAGACTCCTAAATTTAAGGCTGGTAAAGATTTTTCTGAAGCCGTAAATGGAAAGGCTAAGAAAAAGTAATACTTTTTTTCTGGACTTTGCAATACGACAAAAGCCGGTCCTGACTGGCTTTTATCGTATTGTACTTCCTTTTTTTCAGGCCAATGTATTTAAAATTTCGGCATTTTACGATGTGCCCTTGTCATAAATAATAAGCTTCTTCCTCTAAATAAGAAAGTGTGAAAGCGTTATTCATCTTTCTCTATAGTATAAGATATTATGCGCCTAAATGGGCTCCTATCAGGCAGGAATTCGGACAGGATATTCCCCTTGTAGGGTATAAGCTTCTGGCAATTTTCTCCTGAATTTCTATAGGCCCGATCAGGTAATTAATTCATTATCGGAGATGGATTTGCTAACCGCTTTTTCAAACACACGATTTAAACATCAAAACCGCAGGTACTAAGAATCGCTGATTGTGGTTTATGCAAGCGGCCCAAAGATTGATCGGTTAAATAAATGAGGGGAACAGAGCAGTTAAAAAAACAGGGAGGATAATGACCCCAAAACTTCTCTGGCAGTAATCTTTTATTCTTCGATTATCTGCTCCGGTAAAAGCAGGGAGGGTGCTTGTACTTGTAAGTATTCCGCAATCCGGTACAGTATAGGAATGCTGGGTTGATGCCGGTTAGTTACCCATTTGCTCACTGCCTGCTGGGTAACGCCTATAGCTTCCGCTAAATCTTTATTTGTTCTCCTTTTAGCGGCTAAAACTTCTTTAATTCTATTAAAAATTATTCTTTGCACGCGACAAAGATATAATCTATAATTAACTACAAATTGCGTAAAATTATCATTTACGGATAATATTTTAATTATACAGGATTTTTTTATCCTATATGATTAAAATATGAAACTAATTATTTAATTTAGATTAAATTTTAAATGTAATTGATAATATTATCTATTATGTTTAATAAGTTAAAGTTTATGGAAAATACTATATTGCGGCCTTAAAGTCGCAGTATCTTATCCGTCCAGGTGCGAAACCTCGGAAATTTCTACTATCGGGAACGGATCAAGATGAGCTTACGTTATTTGCGTAGGCTCTTTCTTGTACGTCCCGGAGCCCTCCGAGGGGCCGCACTGGCTGCAAGTTAGAGTCCTGCGCTTTTTTTATGCAGGCCTGCCATTTAACCAGGTGAGGCTACTATCCAACAATACAACAAAGCATTCGCCAACTCAAATGGTTACATGGACGGGGCGCAGTTTCTACTGCTGCCTTCAATCCGATAACTGATAAAAATGCTTGCCTGTGTTTTCATTCCTTTTCTATTGTTTAACAAAACCGCGCGTTTTTGCGCTTCCGGCATTTACCCTTTGTTTTTATTGTCCTGAAAATAAAATAATAGAGATAAAGGATTACTATTCAACCGGTGGATTCCTGGAAGAACTTACCCAAATACTTGAGCCTGGAAACTGGTCAGAAGACCCGCGCTTTGGAGGCTACTGCCTGGAGGTAGTTGAATGGTCAGATTTCGGGCCAATGCTCCGGCAAACCTATTATACAACTGCTGTTACACAGCATACACTTAGCTTTCTATGTTGTACGTCAAAGGGGAAAGGAAAGGGGCGGTCTTTACCGCCTCCCCGATTTTGTTTAAAATTTAAATCTGTCTGGCAAAAATTCGGTGGGTTAATAATTTCGGATTTTACAAAATGAAAAAATGAGTGGGGGGTGTATCTACATCCGCCCAAATATATAGTACTCATTTTTTGGTTGCCGGCAGAATACGATGCAAAAATTCTGTCCTTTGAAGTAGGATTTTTCTGTGCATCCATTTAACAGGAAGTTAGAATAGCGTTTTCTTATTATCAGGCATCAAATACTTGTCCAGTATTTCCGTAAACTCCTTTTGAACGGGTAAGGGCATCTTTTTACATAACACTTCTGCTCCTTTTTGCCCTATCAGGATATAGTGTGGGATAGCGGTTATGCCAAAGTAGGAAGAGAACAACCGAATACCGGACTCGAAAATATATTGATTGCTTGAAGCCTTCCCGTTTTTCGCAATATCCTTAACCCATTTACTTTTTTCCTTGTCGAAGGATACATAAAGTATACGCACTTTCCCCTTATATTTTTTTTCGATTTCCTGAATAAAAGGCAATTGCTGCTGGCAGGGGAAGCACCACGTAGCCCAGCAGTCGATAACATAAATCGTATTTTCTTTGAGCATTTCCGCCATGGACATCCTGATCCCTTTGAGATCCTTCAGGTATACGCTGCGTAATATGTTGGACATTGGTATCCTGTCCACACTATTATCATTTGCAGACTGCTGTTTCCCGATTTGTTGAATGATCCTCGATCGTAGATAAGCATTTCCGTCCATTCTTAAATAGACATTTAGAATCGAGTCGAATGCAGGATGCCCTTTCCCTATGTAATTTTCAAGCTTTCTGTACATCAGCCATTCCTTCACAATTCCGGTATAGTTCTTTTCAATTGAATTAAATTCATTGGTAAGATTGGCATACCAGTTTTTAGGATCAAATTCATTTAGGATGTAACCGTTGTATACCGCTGCTGCAACTATATAGTCCTGTGTACTGACCGCAAATAACGAATCGTTAAACGGTTGTTGCTTTATCTCAGATGTAATTTCTGAGGGCATTTCTTTTCTTGGAAATACTGCAAACAGCTCGCATAGCCATAGTACATAGTTGGCATTTAACTCTGCCATTGCAAAGCCGGGAAAGTTATCCGAAACAATCTTTCGGTTTTGATATTCCTTCAGTAAGTTTACAGCGATCCGGTAAGCATTATCGCATTTGTTCTTGAACATGATTGGCTCTTCATAATTATATTTTATTGTTGCGCCGATTTTATTTTCCAACTCATCAAAGAAAGTGAGATTACCTTGATACCTGGCTTTAACCTTCATTTGGAAAAATTTACCCGGATGTTCCCGCGGAGGCAATTTGATGAGATCAAGTTGTATGGAATCTCCGGGTTCCAGTAAAATAATATGTCCTGTAATTCCGTCTTCGACTTTATAGAGACCGATGCCTTCGATTGGGATCGTTGCCTTAAATACTGCCCCGGTTAAATAAGGTATTTCGTTAACAGTTCGACCGGGAATATTTATCTCCAGGCCTAGTTTTGTAATCATTAACGGGTTTATGGAAGCATCATTTACCTTCCCAGTGATATGAACATGCTGTGCATATGCCGGTGCAAAAAATAATAATGGAAATATGGGACCAAAGTATCTTATCAGCATGACTGTTCGGATTTTTAAACCAGGAGGTACAAAATTGGGATATTAGGGCTGATATAGCTGGTCAGCCCTAATAATTGATCAGATAGGCATACAGGCAATGCATCCTTTCGTGCTCATACACCAATCATTTACTGCTGCCAGGCAGCCATCGTAAGAGCCTATACAGCCTCCGGCAGTCTTCTGCGTGTAATCGGGTTGAGTGTAGCAATGGAAATTATACACTCCGCCGCCTTTAATTTTTTTCAAATCCTCTCTGCAAAGGGCTTGTCCGAATTGGGTTGCATTCGTCAGAACATTTTTTTTCATTTTATTTGTATTTATGTTGAATAAATACCCCTGAATAGGAATTGCAGGTCCAGGGGGGCTAACCTGATAAAATGAATTGATAGACAGGATACAATGTTTGCGTACAGAAATAAGAATCAGTTGATAAAATAAAGGAATGATGCTACGGAAAAGTATAAGGTCCAATCTCTAGTAATAATGCTTTTAAATCTACTTTTTAAATACCAATAAATCAAATATTTTTTCCGAGCCATATGGAGGAACGGGTCCACGCATTGGCAGCAAATTATTTTTCCATCTACCTCTTTACTCCGCAAAGAAGCAGGTACTGTTGGTAGCTGCCCAGCCCGGTCAGGGTAGGTGCACCCAAGAGATAGCAGATCAAATCAATGATAGCAGAGGAACAATTAACCCACTCCGCCTAATGTTATTTATTATTTTCAGGTAGCCCGTAATCGCTAGGTGACCAGCGGTGTGCGGTCACCTAGCGATTAGATGGGGATTTCAATACTCAGGAAGTTAAATTACATGCTACCCAATTTTCATTCGCTCTTCCAGCATCTTGTCGATATCATCTTGGCTATAGTAAAATAAGCCGCCGACCTTTGAATAAGGAAGTTTGCCGCTGTCACGTAGCTCCTGTAAAGTATTCGATGATATGCCTAAACGCTTTCTTACCTGGAAGGATTTCAGCCAGTTTTTTTCCTTTGGGAAGATATGCGCTTCCAATAATTGCCGGAACCCTTCCAGCATTTCTTCCCTGAATTTTTCGAGATCTGACCGGGTGATTAATTCATCGGCTGTCATGCGTTGCGTTGCAACTTTTTCAAATTCACGATTCGCCCTGCTCATAGCGTTGCATTTTATATGAATACGGTAAAGCAGTAAAGCATTTTATGAATGCCTCCGCAAAGCATTACCGTTTACCTGTGTTTACGCAAATATGCGTTACGGTGCGTGGACTATTTCATCATATCATCCTCATGTGGTCCTGAATTTAGGAAAATTTTAAGCCTGCTCCTCCTGAGCAGGCTTATAGGCGTTAGGCAGTCTGTAGCGATGGTTCTGGTTTTTCCTTTGCGCGCAGCTTTTCGCTGAGTGCACTCATGTCCATACTGAGTTTCATTTCTACGACCTTGGCGTATATCTGCGTGGTAGTTATTTTGGAATGCCCCAGTATCTTGCTGACCGTTTCAATAGGAACACCATTGCACAAGGCTACAGTAGTAGCGAAGGTATGTCGGGCCAGGTGGAAGGTCAGGTTCTTACCGATGTTAAAGATACCGGCGATTATTTTCAAACACCTGTTCACTTCCTGGTTGGTGATACGCGGGAATATGAAGGAGGATGCCGGCTGACCTTCGTCCATATACTTTTGCAGTATCCGCTCGGAAATATCCAGCAGCGGGATGCGCACCGCTATCGTGGTTTTCTGACGGGAAGTATAAATCCAGGTTCCGCCATCGATGCCTTTTACGATATGCTCTTTTTTCAGGAGCTGTATATCACAATAGGCAAGACCTGTATAGCAACTGAATACGAACAGGTCCTTTACAAAAGCGATATGTACATCTGAAATCTTACCCTTTTGTAAGTTCAACAATTCTGCTTCATTGAGAAAGTCGCGTTCCACTTTATGGAACCGAAGCTTAAATCCTTCGAACGGATCACGGTCCAGCCACTGAAGAGATACAGCCAGACGTGCCATTTTTTTAAGCCGTTCCAGGTGCTTCATCAATCCATTATTGGCAAGAGGATCATACGTTTTCACGGGATTACAGAACAGGTAATTTTGAAATTCAGTGATGTACCGGAAGTCTAATTGAGAGAGGTAACAATCAGGTTTGCCGAAGTAATGCTGCGTGAATTTTTTCAGGTAGTCGCAGGTGGTGTAATAATTTTTCAGCGTGCCATAAGTGAGCGTGTGTTTATTACTCTCGTTGTGAAAGGTCATCAAGCTGCAAAGAGTTTCCTCTTTAACAACATCCCTGCCAAGATAACGGGCCTTTACGGAATCCGATGTAATCGCTTTTTGCTCCTGGAGCAGTTCGTGATAGGTCGCTACTATACCGGCCCGTATTTGTTCCAGGTCAGTATTTAACTGCTTCAGGGAATCGCTTCTCCCTTTTGCCATTCCTTTGCCACTGTTCCAGTCTTTTACCGGGACTTTGAATTTGGTGGCTAATTCGCTGCGACGACTGTCGACAACGATACGTGCGTAAAGAGGCGATTGGTCTTTACTGCCGCGATCTCTCCTGATATAGAAGTGAACGCCGAAACTGTGGTTGCTTTTCATTTTGTATCATTTTTGCGTTTGTCAATCCGTTCTTCAGATTCGTGCTGCACTGCGAGCAAAAAATGACATCAAATGAGTGAAAAGGGGGCCATTTGATAGCCATACAACCTTTTGATATACAAGTATATACAACGAAAAAGGTGACCAAATTTAAAATTTAAATCTGGTCACCTTTTTGCCACCACACCACATCAAAATAAATGAGGTGTTTTGCGTTTGAAAAAAATGAAAAAGCCTGATAATCCTAGATTATCAGGCTTTATACGAAGCTTTGAGTGCTTCTCTGTCGGGATGACTGGATTCGAACCAGCGGCCTCTTCGTCCCGAACGAAGCGCGCTACCGGGCTGCGCTACATCCCGTAAGGGAGGCAAATTTAACAACCTTTTTCATTTTTCGCCAAATTTTTTTGGTTGCCCGGAAACACTACAGCAGCCAGGATTTTACGACTGGCGTCAGCACGCATGTCCTGGACGCGTACCGCACTGGGCATAGGTATCCCTGAATGTAGGACTGCCACAGTCGCAAGACATCGGATTAGGCTCCGGATCATCAGTAGTGCATGGTGCACCGGCTGTCTCACATCTGTAACTGTTAACCGGCATCGTTTCCGGTTCGTTACCCCCACTGGTAACCATGTTCAGGTTAGCGATAATGTCCTTCTTGAGCAGCAAAGGCGCAGTGATTTTTTTCTTTTTCATAGTGTGACTATACAGGATTAAACAATACTTCCAATTTAATATTATTATTCAGCAAATACAATATTCATCTGATATATCCGGATCATTCCAGGAAACATTTGCTATATACTTATCTACTGGTCAATGCGGGCTGTAACAATCTGCCCGCTTCTTCAACAAAGTTTCAATATAGTTTTATCATTGAAGCCCGCACTCCCGCGTTATACCCCAAGAGAAGCTGCAGTATAGCTTCTCTGAAAATCTGTACTATAGCATAGCAAAACCAGGGGCGCCGTATGATGATGAAGCTCCTGTCATAATCCTGAGCGCGCATTCAGATTCAAACTTTCTCCGACTGATCGTATTCATTTAACCTTAAATCCATCATTTATGAAAAAGAAAAAAATTGCCCTCAGCAAAAAACTCGTCCTCAACAAACTGACTGTAGCCGAATTACAATCCAGCCAGCAATATGCATTAATTGGCGGTGCTACAGCTGTAGATCCTTGCCCCTACACCCGTGTGCCTACCATATGCGCAAGCTGGGGCCCACTTATCTGCTGTTAATAATCCTGTAATATTAATTGAATCCAAAACCCACACATCATGAAAAAGAAAAAAATTGCCCTCAGCAAAAAGCTCCTCCTCGACAAGACCGTTATCGCGGAACTGCAAGCTGACCAGCTAAACAAAATGTTTGGCGGCGCCACATTAGGTGTACGCTGTACCGGTGAAACCACTGCACGTCCTACTGCCTGCTCGGGCAGGCCCTGCTGTTGAGTACGGCATCACAAAAAGAAATGCCCCCGCAAAGTTGGTACTTTACGGGGGCAAGCTATTTTACAGCAGTACTTATTATCTCATTTCCTGTGGTTCTGTCAGCAATTCCTTTTTGCTCATGTTCTTCACCTGCCTTCCCCAATCACTTAACTGTTTAAGAATAGGTCCCAGTCCTGCTGCCATTTCAGTAAGTTCATACTCCACCCTGGGTGGCACTTCTGCATATACGGTACGTTTAATCAGACCATCCTGCTCCAGCGCTCTCAGTTGCAGGGTTAGCATACGTTCTGTTACATAGGAAAACTCCTTCTTCAGATCACTAAACCGGAGCTTCTGGCTTTCCAGCTTGCTCAGTATCTGCAGCTTCCACCTGCCACCGATCTTCAGTACCGCATAGGTAAGATCACATTGAATGATGCACTCTTCGTTGCGTGAAAATGTAGAGTTCTTCTTTCTGGTCATTGTTTATGGATTTCTATGCACCCCCTGTCTGGCTGCACTTGCGTAAAGTTAGGCGCTGGCGTCTATTTTACAAAGAAATTTTCCGGTAACGACCATGTTGTAAATAAGCGGGTTATTCCTTAGTTTGTGTGATAATCTGTAAGATGCAAATCCAAAGCTATACCTTGATATCAAAGAGAACACTTATTCTGACAGGATTCATCATCCTGAAATTCCTGCTGCAATATGTGCTGATAAGCCCGGCGTATGACCTGCAACGGGACGAATACCTTCACCTGGACCAGGCCACCCATCTGGCATGGGGTTATTTGTCTGTGCCGCCGGTAACGTCCTGGATCTCCTGCATTATAGGCTGGCTGGGCAATACCGTTTTCTGGATCAAGTTCTTCCCGGCCCTCTTTGGCGCATTGACGATTGTGGTAGTATGGAAAACAGTAGAGACACTGAAAGGCAACCTGTCTGCCCAGGTGCTGGCAGCCTTCTGCGTGCTGTTTTCCGGGCTGCTTCGCCTGAATACACTCTACCAGCCCAATTCACTGGATGCACTATGCTGGACTTCTCTCTACTACATCTTTATAAAATATACCGACACCCGGCAACGTTCATGGTTATACGTTATGGCGGTAGTATTTGCGCTGGGCTTCCTGAATAAATACAATATTGCATTCTGTTTACTGGGGTTGCTACCCGCCGTTGTGCTCAGCCGTCAGCGTGGACTATTATCGCAACGGCACTTTTACATCGCCATGCTGCTTGCTTTCCTGCTGATTCTTCCCAATCTTGCCTGGCAGTACTATCATCACTTTCCCGTTGTTCATCATTTTAAAGAACTATCCGACAGACAGTTGGTACATGTAAACAGATCAGATTTCCTCAAGTCTCAGTTGTTATTCTTCTTAGGCTCACTGCCAGTCATCATAGCCGGACTATATGCCTTGCTGACTTATGCTCCTTTCCGGCCTTACCGGCTATTCTTCTGGGTGATGGTTTTTACATTAGCTGTCTTTACCTTTCTCAAGGCAAAAGATTATTATGCAATCGGTCTGTATCCTGTATATATTGCTTTTGGTGCAGTATTTCTGGCCGATGTGCTGTCACAAGGACTAAGAAAATACCTGTGGCCGGTGTTGTTTCTTTTTCCATCACTTGTTTTCATCAAGATGTATAAAACGGTATTCCCCAACAGGAGTCCCGAATATATTCAGGCGCATCAGGAGGAGTATAAACAACTGGGCCAGTTACGATGGGAAGACGGTAAAGATCATCCGCTACCGCAGGACTTCGCCGATATGCTGGGTTGGAAAGAGCTGGCGCATAAGGTAGACAGTGCGTATGCAACGCTGCCTGATTCAGATCGTACGCTGGTGCTCTGCGATAACTACGGGCAAGCCGGCGCTATTAATTATTATACCAGAAAAGGTGTGCGCGCTTCTTCCTTCAATGCAGATTACATCAACTGGTTTGATCTCAGCAAACCGTATGTGCATCTTATCAGAATTAAAGATGCGCATAATAAGGATAAGGAGTTGCAGGAAACAGCGCCCTATTTTCAGACCGCTATGGTCGCCGATTCTATCACCAATCCATTTGCCAGGGAATGTGGTACCACCATATTTGTGTTCACCAAAGCGAAAGTGAATATTATTCAGCGGATAAAGCAAGAGATAGCATCTAATCAATAAAAGACAGACACATCAACCCGGCAGGTTATCCCAACCTTTTGGCGTTTGCTGTTGTTATTAATTTCCCAGTTATGGCCTTAACTATGAAAACATAATACAATGGCCAATCTGGAATGAGACTTCTATCACATTTTTCACCCTCAAAAATTTATATTATGTCTAAAGAAGAAATCTTACACCAGCAGGACGAGATGCTACTTAATGACCCCAATTGTACCATCAATATCAACAATACAGGGCCTATCCCTAACTATTATCAGCCCACCCCCGTTAATATGCAGGATGCAAACAATACCATCGCCCAGCTGACGTTCGCAGACATCTGGCGGTTACCTCCTTTCCGGATCACGACCGGCACTGTAAGACTGGATGTAATGGGCGTCATTCAGGGAGGCGGACGCAACTGGCAGATACACATAAACGGTATTAACGGCCCCAGTACCATTGCATCGATTACCGTACAGGGCAACCTTGCCACCGCTTCTACCCAGGAAAGACAAGCGTATGTACAGAATATGACGAAAAGGGCCTTACAACAAAGCCTGATGAGTGCAAATAGTATGGATGTGAACGGACCGTGCAGGTAATATTGTCGTAGAAATATTTATATATTATCAGTATAAAACCGGCATAGGCAAAAGCCTGTGCCGGTTTTTTTTCAGACGATGCAATAACAAATAACAATGTTGTTGATACAACTTTAGCGTGTATACCTTAACGTAGTATCGTTATCATAAATAAATCCGGCCTTCCATTACAATTGCAGCGGCGCCGCTTACCCAGATTCCATCTGCCTGCACTTTCACACGGATAGTGGAGGGGTGGTCTATATATTGCCCCTGCAGGATCTGAAAGTTTTCGTTCTTCCTGATATAACCAAGCATGTCAAGATACCCTGCCAGAGGGCCTGCTGCGGTACCTGTGGCGGGATCTTCATCAATGCCTATTCCGGGATTAAAAAATCTCGTTTCTGCCAGGTATTGATCATCAGCTGTATTTGTTGTAAACAGATAACAACCTTCAAAACCAAACTTACCGGATATCTCTTTCAGCAGGGCTTTATGGGAAACTGCGTTCTTAAGCGCTGCTGCATCTTTTACAGGTACCATCAAATGCGGTACTTCAGTCTGCACTACACTGATGAGCCAGTCATACAATGAAAGCTCTTCAATACTTAAGCCCACCGCCCCGGAAATCACGTCTACCGGAACGGTTCTGATTACCTCCGCCGGTCTTTGCTTCATGGCTACATAAGGCAGGCCGTTCTCTTCGGAGATCTCCAGTGGAATTTTAGTATCAGTTATAAATACCCAGGGCTGGTCACCCTGCTCTTTAAAAATGTCCCATTTCTTCAGTAGTGCAAGGCAAACAGCTCCGAGCAGGTTATGCCCCGCACCGGCCACTTCAAACTTTGCAGGCGTGAATGACCGTACTTTAAAAGCATGGTGTTCTGTTGAGTAATGAACGAAAGACGTTTCCGAATAGCCGAACTCCCTGGAAATATCATGGTATTGTTCAAGCGTCAGTTCGTTTTCGATACACACTACGGAGAGCTGATTGCCCTTATATCGTTGATCTGTGAATACGTCTAACACGTAGTAATCCAGTTTTTTCATCTTCCTGATTTAATGATTTATGACGGCTCAAAACTAGCGGTAAATAGTTTACTTTTGTTATCGGTTAACTACAGGTAACTAGTAACCAACTGTTAACTGGTCAGTACATATGAAAGAGCAAAAAAAGCAGGACGCCACCTGTGAAGAAGAGTTAAATGCCATCCGCGACAGCCTGGAGGTGCTGGGCGGGAAATGGAAGCTAAGGATTATGCGTCATCTGAACAATCACATCAATGAAACCAATACCTTCAAGAAAATTCAGCGCGATGTAGATGGTATATCCGCCAAGATGTTATCGAAGGAACTGCAGGATCTGGAGATCAACCTGCTTGTTTCCCGTACCGTACTGAACACCAAACCCGTTACGGTACGCTACGATATTACAACATACGGGCAGAGCGTATTCCCGGTTACAGAGAGTCTGGTCAACTGGGGATTAAATCATCGCAGGAAGATAAAACAGCGGGGATAACTCTCAACATTGCCCCACCGGACCACGCCGCTGCCATACTGAATGCTGCCGTTCATGTTATATTTTCATGAAACTAGCTTTTGCCTGATAAAATATTTAACTTTATACGAGGGGATGGTAAGACATCCTTAGAGGAATCCCAAAACCCGGTACAGATGCGGGTATCATGTTGAATGGGCATACTGGCTCAATAGAAGCAAACTAAAACTGAAGCGACCTGTAATATCGTGCTTGATGAACGGCACCTGTTACCACATTGTCTTTACACAGTTCATCAACTATTTTTTCATACCTAAAACCTCACGACATGGCACAAATCAATCCAGTTGGCTGGTTCGAAATCTATGTAGATGACATGACCAGAGCCAGGAAATTTTATGAAACCGTATTAGGCATAACGCTTACAGAACTGCCTTCTCCTGAAGGGTTCAACGGTCAGATGTTTGCTTTCCCTTCAGAACCGGATGCACCCAATGCTTCAGGTGCACTGGTAAAACATGAAATGGGCCAACCCAGCGCCGCAGGCACGCTGATTTACTTCACCTGTGACGACTGTGCTACAGAACTCAGTCGTGTAGAGGCTGCCGGCGGAAAGATAAATGCGCCCAAGTTCTCTATTGGCGAATACGGCTTTGTTGGCATCGCAAGCGATACGGAAGGCAATAGCATCGGCTTTCATTCCATGCAATAAATAATATTCCCAAACAGCTAAAAGAACAACCATGGCTACAGTAAATGTCTATCTTACTTTCAATGGCAACTGCGAAGAAGCCTTCAACTTTTACAAATCTGTATTCGGGGGTGAATTCCCTTTCATCGGCCGCTTTGGAGAAATGCCTCCTGGCGATGACAGCATGAAAGTAGGCCCTGAAGATGCCAACAAGATCATGCACGTCAGTCTGCCGATCAGCAAAGAAACCGTATTGATGGGTAGCGATACCGCAGGCGATTGGGCTGCAAGCCTTAAGGAAGGCAACAACTTTTCTATTTCAGTAGGCGCGGGTAGCCGCGAAGAAGCGGATAAAATCTTCGCTGGTCTTTCCGCAGGCGGCCGCGTGACCATGCCCATGGGAGATACTTTCTGGGGGGCTTACTTCGGTATGTTCACCGATAAATTCAACATCAACTGGATGGTTAATTATGATGATCCTGCAAAAGCTCCACAGCAATAAATAAAATTGAGTCAAACAGCAGCGGGCTGCTGTTTGACTCAATTCTTTCCTTTGCAAATTCTACCGTAGTCAGTGTGATAATTTTTTATCAGATACTACTTTGTATGAATTTTAATGATTCACAGTCCCTATATTATTGTATTAACGACAACATGTACAATTCGTTTGCAGTACTACCTACATTATCCAAACCACTATTAACAGCAAACAAATCAACAACCGCTACCATAACAAACGACACCCCCGCTACAAACATCCAAACCCCAAATCCCTCCAACGGCTTAATCAAACAACTATGATTATACTTTTTTGATAAAATTGAAATGACTGCAAAAGAACTGCTGTGAGCATTTTTACTTTTATGCGCAGAAATTGTGAATTGGGTGTCATATGCCAGAGGAAGCCAGCTCTAATTTGTTTAGAAAACCCGCTTCAATAGAGCCAATAGAGCATAGTGGTCATGCGCTATTGTTCAACAATAACCATATTCATTCATAAAAAAAGCCATTTTAGGGTGTTTGCGTCTTGATGAAGAGTATCAGGAATGATGTGAACAATCGTCCTGTGCCGCCGGCTGTAAAGCCGGCCAGTTGCCCGTATATACAGATATAGTATCTCCATTTTGCGTACCGCATAGCCATGGTATTCCGCCACTAACGGCCTGAGATGTATTCAGGCTGTGACCCTCTATGCAATATTCTTTCACCATTTAAATAATATAACCATATGCAAAACGTAACCTATCAACTACAGACAGACGATTGTAACGCATTCCAATCTATCGACCTGGAAAACCCATTATTTGAATGCGAGATGATGTTACAGGATCTTAAAAAAGATGCTGATGAACAGGGCCACAATTCTCAGTGGGAACAGGGACTACAGCAGATCCGTTCGCGGATCAGCATCTATCAGCGTGAATTCAACCTGGATGAACTTTCTTCCATTTACGCTATCAACACCACAAAGATAGAAGAGCTGAATCTGCATCGTATCTGGCTTGGCGGGGATCTCTCCAATCTATCCCGGCAAACCATCTACCAGTGGGACCTCCTTATTCAGCACATCTATCAGCATCATCAAAAAAGTATTCAGTCGTATCTCTGGATCTGGGACGAAGATCAACTGGCGAACAATCCGCATTTTATTGCAGGTAAAGCAGACTCTCCATGTGACGCCGTTCTTGGAACTTATTGCTTCGGACAGGTGCAACTATGCGTACGGTCCTTATCTCAGGCGCTCAAAAAAGAAAAGCCCGCGCTGTGGGAACATTTCCAGCTCCTGTATGCAGGAGGCTATTATGTTAACCTGTCTGATTATTCACGGTTTTTCATTCTGGAGAGAGAAGGAGGTATCTATATTGATGTGGATACGATTCCGCATAAATACTCCGCCATTATGCTACGATTTCCTGAAGTACCTGCAGGTATTGAACTCAGCTGCCTGAACTCATTCCGGGATGAGGATGGTTTTATCCTCGCGGCCCCCGACGACCCCTTTATGCGCGACATGAGAAAGCACCTGGATGCGCATATTGCAGGAATCGAAATAAGCCACCTGCAGCATCCTTCGCATGCAGAGCAGGTAGAGCGGGATTTCTTCAACAGCTTCTACGAAATATGGAGCAGCGCTTTAACCCAAAGGATACTGGATTACAGTTCCTTTTTTGACCGTTATTCCATATTAGGGCCGATGGAAAGAGAAGAGCTTCAGATCGGAATATTTGGTATGCGTGTGCTGTTTGAAGCCCGTCTCGGGAATGAGCTGGTACCGCTGACCACACAAGAACAAGCCCACTACGATGCTGTCATCCACTGCCTGGAAGAATTTGAATGGTCGCTGCCGAATGCACTCGACCTCGAGAAACACATCGCTTTACTAAAAAATGAAGAAAGGCTGCGTGTGGTTTACTTTGCACAATTGCGTAATACCGATGACTTCTTTAATTATTATTCTGTCAATTCAAAAGATCCGCAGCTGGATCGTGTGAACAACCTCTTCGCACAATACATGGTTGCACGCAACGCAGCACAGATCCGCCAGGGTAACTTCTGGTACCCGTTACAAAACAGCCCTGTAGTCCGCAGACAGAAACCGCACAAGGTTTCATGGATAAAAGGCGATCAGGCGACTGAAGAAGATCAGATACGTCTTGGCAAACTGCTTTACAGCACCGGCTATTATATCGATTACTATTCTTTCCGGAATAAACTGGGATATGATTTTGAAACACTTTACCGCAAACAGAATGTAGAACCCTTCCTTCCTCAGTTTGAACTCTGCTACAATACACAGGGAGACTGGATCGGCGCATTCCGCCCTGAGCGTTCTGTTATGCAGGAGAACAAAGACATTTCGATCAAAGGCGACTTTTACTACCGGGATGAAATGAGGGAAGTGGAAGAAAATTATCTGCGTTTTCTCCGTCATCATCAACGCAATGGAGATTGTTCTATACACGCTGTAATCATCGATCCTAAGTTGCAGGGCCAGGGGTATTTCCATTCTATGTATGAACACATGATCCAGGTTGCACAGCAATGGGAATGCCAGCGCCTTGCCCTTACCGTATGGGAAAACAATCCTGCATCCCGTCTTTACCAGCGTATGGGCTTCGTTTGTCAGGGCAGGTCAGAACACCTTTATCCTCTCTTCTTTGATCGTCTTTTGTTTTTAACGAATGATCTATAAACATCACACTACATCTTAATCACCTTACTTCAACATAAAGAAAAGAATATGATGCAAGCTCAAAGGAATGAGAACGCCGTGGGTAAGAATACCCAGGCGGCACGTAATCCATCCACTAATGTGGTCTTTTCATCCAGACTCAATGACCGTATCAAACAACCGGCACTTCGTGTGCTCTCAGAAGAGGACTGGAGATGCTGGATACACAATGGTTATGTTATCATTAAAGCTGCTATTTCACCTGAACAGGCCGATGCAACAGCACAGGCCATCTGGGATTTCGAGGAGCTGAATCCTTCAGATCCGCAGACCTGGTATCCCGAAGAAAAAGTGGCACTAAAAAAGGAATATAAAAGTTTCAACTCCGGGATGGTAGAACTCTATCATCATCAGACACTCTGGGATAACCGGCAGACCCCGCGTGTTTATGAAGCCTTTGCAGATATCTGGGGACAGGAAGATCTCTGGGTGACGATTGACCGTGTGAATTTGAATTTACCGCCCTATCCCGGGCTTTCTTTTGACATGGTCAAGCATTGGGACTATGATCCGGAGAACGGCTCCGATAATGTACAGGGAGTACTTTCATTATCCGATCAGACAGACCTTTCTGTAGGAGGCTTTACCTGCTACCCTTCCATCTTCCTGCAAGAAGACTTCCTGCGCTGGAAAGCACGTCAGCCAGAAGGATGGAACTGGTATCGCCCGGATGTATCCGATCTTGAGCAAACTCCGGTTGGCCTGGGAAAAGGAGATCTGTTGATCTTCAACAGCCGTCTTTGTCATGGTATCAGGCAGAATGTCTCTTCGGATAAAGCCCGCATTGCGCAATACATTTCAATGTCTCCCGCACAGGAAAGCAATGATGAGCTGCGGCAATGGCGTCTGCAGGCCTGGGAAAAACGCGAAGCGCCGCAGGGATACTCTTTCTATGGAGATCCCCGTCATTGGGAGCGGGATCGCCAGGAAACCGCCAGGCTGACGGACCTGGGAGAAAAGCTCCTGGGAAAACGTTCCTGGATTTCATAGCCATCCGATTTGTTTATACCGTTTTAGTTTTTGTATCTATGACAACTTTAAATAGTTCTATTACACCCGCCGTCAATTCCTCGTATCAATCTTTATCCTGGAGGATACTTGTGTTCCTGGTGTCGTTGGTGCTGTTCGAATTTTCTGTCTACATCAGTAATTCGATGGTACAGCCCTGCATGCTTCACATTGTAAACGAGTTTCATGCATCTGAGGCCTGGTTAGCTTCTTCAGCCAGTGCCTTTCTTCTGGGGGCAACGTTGTTCCAGGTTTTCTACGGTCAGCTGACAGATCGTTTTGGAAGACGGTCTGTCATGATTGGTGGCGGCTGTATTTTCCTGCTGGCATGCTTTGCAGCGCTCTGGGTATCCAACATCCAGAGCTTTGCGCTCCTGCGTATTTTGCAAGGCTCGGGCATGTGCTTAATTGCGGCGGTAGGTTATGTCGCCGTTCAGGAGGCCTTCCCTGAAAAGAAAGCTGTTACCGTGATTGCACTGATGACTAATGTGGCCCTGCTTTCTCCGGTGATAGGGCCCATTTCAGGCGCTTTTCTGATGGCGTTTACCAGTTGGCGCTGGGTCTTTGGTTTAATCATGATCCTATCCGGTGTTTCGCTCTGGGGGCTTTATTTGTTCATGCCAGAAACATTGCCTGCCGCACGTCGCAGCTCCGACCTGTCTTTTTCAAAACTGGCGCGTGATTATGGAACGCTCTTCCGGTATTCTTTTTTCATGCAAAGCTCATTTGCGGTTGCGACCCTGATGCTGCCCGTTTTTGCGTGGAGCGCGCTGGCGCCGAAACTGATCCTGGTAGATCAGGGATTATCGCCTTCGAACTATGCATTGATCCAGGTACCTATCTTTCTCAGCCTGATTGCCGGAAACGTGGTACTGGCATGGAAAACACGCGTGTGGCCATTGGGAAAATCTGTGGTGGTGGCATTGCCGTTTATAGCATTGGGGCTGTTATTACTGTTGATATCCGCATTGCGTCAGCAGCATACTTTTCTCATTGCAGCGATGGCGTTATTCACGCTGGGGCAAGGCATGTCCTGTGGCATCCTGATGCGCTTTGCTTTAATGGAGAGCGCCATAACAAAAGGAACCGTGGCTTCCGCCATCAGCCTGATCACCCTGGGTTTTTATTTTCTCGGCATTCAGATTTCCAACCTGGTTGTTCTCAGGTGGGGCTTGTGGGGCTTTTGGGCGATTATCCTCTGTTCATTCACCGCGTATGGTATTTTGTTAGGACCAGTTCTTCGACGGAATATGGAAAAGAGAAAAGAGCAGCAGGAAGATATTTAATCCTGGCATAAATGAGCAGACCTAAAGGAGAGCAGGCAATACTACTGCTCTCCTTTTTAATATTATACAGTTGCCATAAACTTACAGATGCCGCACCTTCCACCGTGCCATCCGCATTTACCACCTCTTTAAGAAAATGCAGGTTCAAAAAAGATCGGAGTCCACATTAAATATCATCTTTTTTATTATTACCGGCATAACCGAAGATATTCTATGTCAATCGTTTTAGCTCATGCCCAATAAGTATCGTAGGTCAGTACACGTTATACCGCAGAGAGTTAATCTAGATTTATCAAGACAGTCATTTTTAATCCAAAATCTGAATCAATCATGAGCAAAGTTTTACTTTTTGCAGCGGCACTGCTATGTAGCACAGTGTCGTTTGCACAGGATTACTGGCGGCCGCACACAGATGCCACCAAAATCACTACCGACAAAGCCGTATCCCGGCTTGCATTTCCGGCGACTTTCAAATTATTTGATCTGAACTTCACTCCTCTCCGGAATGAAGTGTTCAAAACTGCCGGCAATGCATCCGCACATTCCTCTATTATCTCTTTGCCTAATGCAGACGGGCAAATTGAGCAGTTCGAAATCATAGAAGCGTCCAACTTCGAACCTGCATTGCAGGCCAAATTCCCTGAAATAAGGGCATTTTCAGGAAAAGGCATTACCGATAAATATGCCACATTAAAGCTGAGTATCTCTCCGCAGGGTATACAAACAATGGTTTTCCGTACCGGAAAGGAAAATGAATTCATTGAGCCTTATTCTGCTGACCACACTGTTTACACAGTATTCAAAAAACAACCAAGGACTTTACCCTGGAAGTGTTCTACTCCCGAGCAAAAAATGGCAACCGACATAGGTAACCACATACCTAATGTTACCGCAAGATCAACCGGTGACCTGAAAACCATGCGGCTTGCTCAATCAGTTACAGCTGAATACTCCAATTATTTTGGAGCCACCAGCGCTTCACAGGTTTCACTGGTACTCGCAGCTGTCAATGCTACGCTTACCCGTTGCAATGGTGTTTATGAAAAGGACCTGGCTATCCATCTTAACCTGATCACAGCAGCTACCAATGTATTTTACTATAACCCTTCAACAGATCCGTACTCTGATGCCGGCTCAGGCGCCGGCGGAGCGTGGAACGGTGAATTACAAAGCACATTGACTTCTGTAATCGGCGCTTCAAATTATGACATTGGCCACCTGTTCGGTGCTTCCGGTGGTGGTGGTAATGCAGGCTGTATAGGTTGCATCTGCGATGACAATCAAAAAGGAAGTGGCTTCACTTCTCCCGCTGATAACATTCCGCAAGGTGATAATTTTGATATTGATTATGTAGTGCATGAAGTAGGACACCAACTGGGCGCCAACCATACTTTCTCCATGAGCAACGAAGGTACAGGCGTGAATGTGGAACTCGGTTCCGGTATCACTATCATGGGATATGCCGGTATTACCGCTCAGGACCTGGCCCCGCATTCTATCGATATTTACCATGCCGCTTCTATCGCACAAATCCAGGCGAATCTTTCCAGCAAGACCTGCCCGGTAACCACCAGTATATCCGGTAATAATGCAACACCAGTTGTCAATGCCGGTAGTAATTATACTATTCCTATCAGCACTCCGTTTGCGCTTACCGGTTCTGCTACGGATGCTAATCCCGGCGATGTGCTGACTTACTGCTGGGAACAAAATGATAATGCTTCATCATCACAAACAGGCAGCAGTAGTGTAGCCAGTGCCACCAAAGCATCCGGCCCCAACTGGATATCATTTTCACCTACTACATCCCCGACAAGGTACTTTCCCAAACTGGCGACTATCCTTGCAGGCGGCTTAGTGTCTGGTCCGCTGCCCGGTGGCGATGCAGGAGCGAATACAGAAGCACTGAGTTCCGTTTCCAGAACATTGAAATTCAGATTAACTGTAAGGGATAATGCTCCCTATAGCTCTACAGCACCGGTAAAAGTTGGTCAGACCAATTTTGGGGACATGACAGTAACCGTCACCAATACCTCAGGGCCTTTTGCAGTAACCTCACCTAATACTGCTGTATCATGGGCCGGCAATTCATCACAGACCATCACCTGGAGTGTGGCAAATACCACAGCATCACCTGTTAGCACTGCTAACGTAAAAATATCCATCTCCACAGATGGAGGCAATACATTCAGCACATTGGTGGCAAGCACCCCCAATGACGGTAGTGAAGTGGTAACTATTCCCAATACACCCACTACTACAGCCAGAATAAAAGTAGAAGCTGTAGGAAATATTTTCTTTGATATTTCCAATACCAACTTCACCATCACATCCGGTTCATCCTGTGCTTCTCCATCAGGATTAACTGCTTCTGCTATTACCACTACATCTGCTACAATAGGATGGACAGCTGTAAGCGGCGCCGCATCATATGATGTAGATTATAAAGCCACCTCTTCTTCTACATGGATCAATGCTGCAACAGCTACAACAGCTACTTCCGTAAACTTAACTGGTCTCACAACCGGAACTACCTACGATTACAGGGTAAGAACCAATTGTACCAGCGGCAGCAGCGCTTATTCAGCTGCACAGTTTACAACCACCTCAACAGGCACCTGTAATGCACCTACCGGTTTAACCAGTTCGGCTGTAACAGCCGCCAGTGCTACCGTTAGCTGGACTGCCACCAGTGGCGCCGTATCATATGATGTGGATTATAAACCTAATTCATCTTCAACGTGGACCAATGTCGCAACCGGAACTACTTCCACCTCTGTTAATTTAAGCGGACTAACATCCAACACATTATATGACTGGAGAGTAAGAACAAACTGTTCAAGCGGCAGCAGCACATATGCTACTGCACAGTTCACAACTTTAACGCAAACTGGTTGTGCAAATCCGCTCGATAACTCAACTAATGGAACCACTTCCGGCGCTGCCACCATTCCATTTAATACCGATGTTACCGGTCTTATCAACCCAACCGGCGATGTTGATCATTACAAATTTGTGATCACTACCCGTGGCACTATTACGATTACATTACGCACATTGCCTGGCGACTATGACCTGCAACTGCTGAACAGCTCAGGAGCACAGGTTGCTATTTCACAGGCAGGTGGTACCACTAATGAAAGTATCAGCAGAACTGTTAATCCAGGTACTTATTATGCACAGGTATATGGTTACAATGGAGCCAGCAGCGCTACCACCTGTTATACATTACGGGTACAATTAGGTACTGCCAGCCGTGAAGCAGATCAGATTACCAAGAATGAACAAAAAGAAAGCGTAGAGGTATTCCCGAATCCTGTTAATAATATAGTAAACATCAATCTTACAGGCTACACAGGAAAATCAGATCTGAGGATACTTGATGTGAATGGCCACGTGGTATTACACCGTGAGCTGAGCGCAACTAAATCCCAGCTTGATATTTCTTCATTACCTCCAGGTGTTTACATCATAAGGGTTAAGAATGGCGTAAAAGAAATTCATATGACGAAGATTGTTAAACAATAACACAACTACAGATCCCGATATAACAACGCCAGTAACCTGAAGGCTACTGGCGTTGTTTATGAAGATGAATTAATAAGCTTTGTTCAGAGAAACAGATTTAATAAATGACAATCACTGTTTGCTACTCCCGTCAAATTTTACCTGCTGTTTTTCAGCGCCCGTACTTCCTCCAGTATCTGCCCGATATTTTCTGAAAGCTGTTGCATATCTGTAGTAGCTTTGGGCATTTGTTTGCTGTGATACCCATAGAACTGCCATATTTCCAGGACATCAGATACTTCTACAGTATAAGGCTTGTAACTGCTGTTGAGCGATTCCAGTAAAACTGTCCGGTCCTCGCTAACTGTTACCAGCTTAAAAACAAAATCATTTATCCCATTCAGGATCACAATGCACGGAGTACCCGGTTTCAGCGCTTTCCAGTCTTCAACGAACTTCGCGAGTACATCACTCCCATCTGGAACAGGCAGCATGGAATCACCTGTTATCGGGAACATACGGAATGTCCCCTGCTTTGGTAAATTAGGCATATTGAATTTAGGGAGCCCCGCGATAAACTCCGGATCATTGTACCCGCGCACATAACCAGCTTTCGCTTTTACCGGTACATATTCAACATTCTCTTTATTATCCCTGTCTACAGTGATCGCAAGTACCCTCAACTTCCCTCCCATCATATACACATCATTGCCTGCTTCCAGCTCGCGGAGCTTCATTTCTCCAAGCCGGGCAAGGTCTACCTTCAATAATGCATCAATAGAAATTTTAAAGTATTCAGAGAATTTAATAAAATCTACCGCCGACGGATTGGCCGTACGCCCCGATTCCAAGGCCTGCAACTTAATCCTGGTTATCCCGATCAGCCTGGCCACCTCTTCCTGGCTCAACTGCTTTCTCTCCCGCAGAAAACGGATATTGGAATGGAAAAAAATTTTTGCCGGCTTCATAATATTTGTTACAATTGAGAACAAATATATGTTACTATTAGTAACATGCCAACTTTTAAATGAACATGCGTGAGATGGAGGCAAAATCGGAAGTAATTGCAAAGCTGCAACGGGAAATTCTCGATTTGCAGGGTTTGCGGGTACCCCTTGATTCGGAGCTGGAGGATACCGGTTTGGGTATGATCAATAAGGCATTTCCCAACCATACATTCCCGGTAAGTGCTGTCCATGAATTTATCAGTCACACAAAAGAAGAAGCCGCAGCCACTACAGGCTTTATGACCGGGTTACTTAAAATACTTATGCGCAAAGGCGTTTGCCTTTGGGTAAGTACCAACCGGCTGACCTTTCCTCCAGGGTTGAAGGCATTCGGCATCTCCCCCGATCAGGTAATTTTTGTTGATGTCCCCAGTAATAAAGAAGGGCTTTGGACTATTGAAGAAGGCTTAAAATGCGAACGGCTTTCCGCCGTCGTTGGAGATATATCCAACCTCAGCTTTGTGGAATCACGACGTCTGCAGCTGGCTGTCGAAAAAAGCCATGTTACCGGATTAATTCATCGCAGTAGTACCATCCCATGCAGTAACAGTGCCTGTGTATCCCGCTGGCATGTACAACCCTTGGAAAGTATAATAGAAGAAGGTATGCCCGGTGTCGGCTATGCAAAATGGAGGGTAGAATTGTTGAAAATACGTAACGGCCGCCCCGGCATATGGCAGGTTGGCTGGACAGAACAAGGCTTTCACATCGCGGCTGCACAGCATTCCTCCGCTCCTTCTATCATCAGGAAAGCAGGTTAAGGTGAACAGATATTTATCCATATGGCTGCCACACTTAATTACGGACAAGGTTATACAACTGCGTCCGGAATTAAAAACATGTCCCTTCGTCATTGCGACCTCAGAGCGGGGACGCATGATCATAAAAACAGCAAGCCCCATCGCCCGAAAGAAAGGTATTACACCCGGTATGGTCCTGGCTGATGGTAAGGCTGTTCTCCCAGAACTTAAAGTATTTCCGGATAAAGTTGATGTTGAAAAAAAACTATTGACCGAACTCGCTCTGTGGTGCCTTCGTTTTACCCCTGTAGTTGCAATAGACCCGCCAGAAGGCCTGCTGCTGGACATAAGCGGCTGCGCCCATCTTTGGGGAGGTGAAGCGCCTTACCTGAAAGAGATAACTACACAACTTAAAGCCGGTGGCTACAATGTCAAAGCAGCCATAGCAGATACGATCGGAGTAGCCTGGGCCATCGCAAGATTTGATAAAGACAACAGTATTATTCATCCGGACGGACAGCTACCTGCTTTGAAACCCCTGCCACCAGCAGCGTTGCGGTTGGAATTGCCGATCCTGGAAAGGATGTACAACCTCGGGTTCCATTCAATAGATAACTTTATCACGATGCCAAGGTCCGTGCTCCGCCGGCGTTTCGGGCTACCGCTACTGAACCGTATTGACCAGGCGCTTGGACAGGCCACAGAATTACTTGACCCCATACAACCTGCTACCGCATTTCAAAAGCGACTACCTTGCCTGGAACCAATAAGAACCAGGAAAGGCATTGACATTGCCCTCCAAACCTTAGTGGAACAGCTATGTGAACAACTGCTTACAGCCGGCAAAGGCCTGCGTTCTGCCATATTTAAATGCTATCGGGTGGATGGAGATCAACAACAGGTATTTGTTGGTACCAATAGCCCTGTACGTAATGTTGTACACCTATTAAAGTTGTTTGAGCAAAAAACAGGCATCCTGATGCCCGACCTTGGATTCGAACTTTTTGTATTAGAAGCACCGGTAACAGAAGCCCTTTCAGCAAGGCAAGAAGCATTCTGGTCCACACTCGGTGGCTGCGATATTGACGCCACTATTCTGGGACTACTCGATAGAATATCAACACGGATGGGCAGCCATACGGTCAAACGATATATACCCACTGAGCGCTACTTACCGGAATGGTCTTTTACACCCGCCGGATCACTGAACGATCAGGCAACAACTTCCTGGAGAAATGACCGGCCACGCCCGGTGCTCCTATTACCCAAACCCGAACCGGTAAAAGTAACGGTGCCCATTCCGGATTATCCACCCATGATGTTCATCTATAAAGGTAAAACGCATAAAATAAAAAAAGCAGATGGTCCTGAGCGCATAGAAAACGAATGGTGGCTGGAACAGGGATTAGTCAGGGATTATTACGTAGTAGAAAATGAAGAAGGTGCAAGGTATTGGCTATTCCGGCTGGGACAATATGATGAGCAGCCCAAAAAACCAGCGTGGTTTATCCATGGATTTTTCGCCTGAAAATTAACACAGATGGAATACACAGAATTACAGGTCACAACTAATTTTACTTTTTTGCGGGGCGGCTCCCATCCCGAAGAAATCGTAGAATATGCAGCATTACTAGGTTACGAAGCGATTGCTATTACAGATCGCAATACTCTCGCAGGGATCGTACGCGGCCACGTTGCTGCCCGAAATAAAAACATCCGCATTATCCCCGCCTGCCGCCTCGATTTACAGGATGGCCCAAGCCTGCTTGCTTATCCAACAGATATAAAAGCATACAGCAAACTATCTGCACTACTCACCGAAGGAAATCTGCGGACAGAAAAAGGAAAATGTGAACTGTACAAAAAAGATATCTACCAACATGCAGCAGATATAAAATTTATCATTGTTCCACCCGACGAACTAAATAACGTTTATGATTTTGAGCAGCGCTTTAAAGATGGGATACAGGAATATAAAACCATGCTGCGCGATAACCTTTATCTGGGCGCCATCCGTAGCTACCAGGGTAATGACGCCAAGAAATTATACCGTCTGTCTCAGCTCTCCGGAACATACAACGTGCCCATGGTCGCGTTGAATGATGTCCATTACCACTGTCCCTCCCGAAGACAGCTACAGGATGTGCTGACCTGCATCCGCGAAAAATGCACGATCCAACAGGCCGGTTTCAAACTTTGCCAGAATGCGGAACGTTACCTGAAACCGGAAAAAGAAATGTTGCGCCTTTTCCGCCAGTATCCTGATGCCATCGCCCGGACAAAAGAGATTGCTGGCGCCTGCCGCTTCTCTCTTGATGAATTAAAATATGTCTACCCCGAAGAGTTGACCACTGAAGGACGCACACCACAAAAAGAGCTTGAAATGCTTACCTGGAAGGGAGCCAGAGAGAGATTTGATGATAATATTCCTGAAAACATCAAAGAAAGCATACAAAATGAGCTGGCTTTCATGGAAAAGAAAAATTATGCCTCTTATTTTTTAACAGTGTATGACCTGGTTCGCTTTGCCCGCAGCAAAGAAATACTATGCCAGGGACGCGGATCAGCAGCCAATTCTGTAGTGTGTTATTGCCTTGGTATCACTTCTGTAAATCCTGCGAAGTTCAAACTATTATTCGCCCGGTTCATGAGCGATGCCCGGGACGAGCCACCAGACATCGATGTAGACTTTGAGCACGAACGTCGCGAAGAAGTAATGCAATATGTGTATGAAAAATATGGACGTGACCGTGCCGGTATCGTGGCCACCGTTACACAGGTACACTGGAGAGGCGCTGTCAGGGATGTAGGCAAAGCGATGGGCCTTTCTCAGGATGCCGTAGATCATCTGGCAAAATCTGATTACCAGTTTACAGCGGATTGGTTTGACGGGAAAATCAAATCCAGCGAGGGCTTCACTTCCAAAGACCCGCACCTGTTAAAGGTAATCGATCTGACAAGACAATATATAGGCTTCCCTCGTCAGCTCGGACAACATACAGGAGGCTTTGTGATTACACAAAATAAACTCTATGAATTATGTCCCATTTTGAATGCACGGATGGAAGGCCGTACCAACATCGAATGGAATAAAGATGATATAGAAGCGCTGGGCTTTTTGAAAGTAGATGTGTTAGCGTTGGGCATGCTTACCTGTCTCCGTAAAGCATTTGATCTTGCAAGGCTGCATCATGGGGAGCATCTCACGCTCTCTAATATACCGGAGGATGACAAAAATGTATATGAAATGATCAGTCATGCTGATACCATCGGTGTTTTCCAGATTGAGAGCCGTGCGCAGATGTCCATGTTGCCACGGCTCAGACCAAAAGAATTTTATGACCTGGTCATTGAAGTAGCCATTGTGCGGCCCGGCCCCATACAGGGAGATATGGTGCATCCTTACCTGCGCAGACGCAATAAGCAGGAAGATCCGGAATACCCATCCAAAGAGTTAGAAGAGATATTGAAACGAACCTTAGGCGTTCCTTTATTCCAGGAACAGGCAATGGAAATTGCTATTGTAGGCGCCGGCTTTACACCCGCTGAAGCGGATGGCCTACGCCGCAGTATGGCGACCTTCAAAGCACAGGGAAAAGTAAGCGCATGGCGCGAGAAGCTAATCAACGGCATGGTAGCAAAAGGGTACAAAGAAGAATTTGCTGCGCGTGTATTTAAACAACTGGAAGGCTTCGGTAGCTATGGTTTCCCGGAGAGTCACGCTGCCAGCTTTGCACTGTTGGTATATGTCTCCTCCTGGCTTAAATATTATTACCCGGATGTATTTGCAGCAGCACTACTCAACAGTATGCCAATGGGATTCTACCAACCGGCGCAGATCGTGATTGATGCACAAAAGCATGGCGTTGAAGTAAGACCGGTTGATGTGAATCATTCCACCTGGGATAACCTGCTTGAAACCAAAGAAGGAAAGTACTGCCCGATAAGATTGGGATTCAGACAGGTTACCGGTCTTAAAGAAGAAGAAATGCAACTCCTGGTTCAAAACAGGAAGCACCCCTATACCAGTGTTGTTCAGCTACACGATGCAGGTGTTTCCCAACGGGCATTAGAACTCCTCGCCAATGCAGATGCATTTCTTTCAATAGGAATAGATCGCAGGCGGGCCTTGTGGGAAGTCGCAGCCCTGTCGGATAAACCTGTCGGCGCTTTTGAAGGGCAGCCTTCAGCATCTGAAAACGAACCAGCAATACATTTACCAGAACTTAGTTTAGCAGAACATGTTTTTCGGGACTACAGCAGTACAACACTATCCCTGAAAGCGCATCCGGTAAGCTTTGTGCGACGCAAACTCCTCAAGGCGCAAGTGTTTACAACAGCAGACATAAACCGCCTGCCAGACGGCGCTCCCGTGCGCATAGCCGGACTGGTACTCGTACGCCAACGCCCCGGAACCGCAACAGGCATCTGTTTTATTACACTGGAAGATGAAACAGGCATCGCCAATCTCGTCGTGTTTAAACCCATCTTCGACAAATACCGGCAGGAAATCATACAAGCCCGGTTACTCATGGTAGCTGGTAAACTGCAAAGAGAAGGCGAAGTAATACATGTTGTTGTACAACATTGCTATAATATGAACAGGTTATTTGACGACATCCCCATTCACGAAAACAGTAATGCAAATACAGGAAAGGCAATTCAGGCAGAGATATTTTCGGAAGGAAGGAATTTCAGATAGCTAAATTTAACACCCAGGCTCACAGCATAACAATACCTTTTCAAATATCCCCTAAGCAGGGTAATCCAACTGCAGCAGGATTATGTAATCTTGCTACAGATAACTATTCCTCAAATCCTAACAGTTAGCCAGGCGATCTCTTTGCTGCAACATTATTATTCTGCAAACCTTCTTTTACACCGAAACAAAAATTATGAAAAAGACCGTATAGACAACTCCGGAACTCCGTTGTCACTTCATGTAAATATGGGTTAATGTGCTTATGCAAAGCCAGTGAGATCATCTCATATGGAGGATCTGTATTTTCTTCTAACCAACTTACCGCAACCAGGATTAGGCGCCATCAAATAAATGGATAGGCCAATAGTACTTGATGATTTTAAATATAACCATTAAAAACAACCAGCTTTTAATTTCTCAATCTCAAAAATGAAAATTATGAAAACTGACTCCATGATCACTGCATCCAATCCAACAAGCTACGATTCTCTCCATGAATTCCAAACAACGCACTCCTTCTGGAATAATGACCTCTTTAATGCCTGTAGAAGAGGTTGGCTTACAAAAGAAGATTTTAAATACATATTCTCACAATATTACCTTTATTGTAAGAATTTTACGCGGTACATTACAGGTGTAATGACCAATTGCGAAGATGATCTCCAGCGTGCTAATTTATCTGAAAACCTTTGGGAAGAAGCCGGAGAAAAAGAGCCGGAGAAACGGCATGCTGAAATATTCCGGAAATTTCTTAAAGAAGTTCTTGAGATAGACCTGAAAGCTATTAAGTTTGAGCCCTTTACTTACCAATTTGTTAATAGTTATCTTAAAGAAAGCCAGCGTCCCGACATCGTTCACGGTACTGCATTCTTATCCCTGGGAACTGAAGGCATTGTTGCAGAAATGTATAAGCAATTCATTGAAGGCATGCTTAAGGCAGGAATACACGATAGTGACCTGCTGTTCTTTCATTTGCATGTAGAGTGTGATGATGACCATGCGCTTACTCTTGAAAATATGTTGATGTCTTATCAGCATCAGCCTAACTGGTTTGAAACTGCAAAGACAGCTGTCGATATTGCCCTCAACCTCAGATATGATTTTTTTAACAACCTTTACAAAGCGCTTTATCTAAATAAAATCACCCCGGTTATTAATGGCATAATTGATGGGCAATCCTTAGCGGCCAACACAACACAACTACACTATGAGAGAAAACATGATAAGATTTACCAGAATAAGGAAGATGAAAACAATATTGAATTCAGTGTTGACAGAATTGCACTTTCAGGTCAGGTACTGGACCCCAGGATTGTACATATACCATCTGGAAAACAGAATGAGAACCATTCACACGCACATGAAACTTACATATATATCATTCAGGGAAATGGCACTGTAAAAATTGATGACATGGAATTCCCTGTTTCTGCTGGCAGTTCTATTCTTGTTCCCCGTTGGTCCAGGCATCAGACAAGTAATACCTCTGAGAATGAAGAGTTAATATTTTTAGGTGTTACCGATTTTAATCTCACAAAAAATTTTCCAGGTAATACTGAGACAAGTTATAGAAAGTCTGCAAAAGCATAGAACGGGAATCATAATTGGGAAAACGGCTGACATTAAAAACGGAGCCAGGGCATGGCTCACGCTTTTACCACTCACCTCACAAAACAATATTTACCATCGAAAAAAAATTGATGGAGCAAAGCTCTTCTGTTGCAGAGAAGGATGCTCCATCTTTCTTTTCTAATTGTCTACTATCATTGTGGGAATATAGTAAATGTCATACGCTACACATTGCCGGCGGCAGACTTGAATTTTTCCTCATCCGTAGTCATAGCCTTTCCGGTCTTATTGGGCTGTCCTTTCCCGGTAGTGATCAAGCTATGTAAGCTTTCCTGTATATAGTGACTCCAGCCATTAACGCAAACGTCGTAGCATTCATAATCAGGCACTAATCCTTCGTGTGTGAAGCGCAAGCGGGTCTTACCATTCTCCACTGCAATATCGAAGACAACACAGGTGTCTACCCATTCCGCTTTATCATTTTCGAACCCATCACGCTTAGAAAGTCCATCAGCTTCATCAAAGATTCCTGGTTTGAAATAATTATCCAGCACCCGCCAGACAACCCTCTTTTCCGGAACCACCTCCGTTAGTTTCATTTTTGAACGATGGATATCCTCAAAATGATAATCGAAGACATCATCAACTTTACTCGTTCCTCCTTCTATTTCCTCTGACCACCAGGCACGGGGATCAATAATGGCTCTATATACGTCTGAAGGCGATTGATCTACCAATAAGGTAGCCGTGAAGTTTTGATTTGACATAACTGTATTGCTTGTTTTGTTAACGAATATGTTGGCCCATACAAATGTAACCAATCGGTTACACAATAAGGCAAAAAAAATGACTTGTTTCCAGTGCAGCCTTTTTTTGATGCTACTTATTGACTCAAAGATACCATGCAAATATTATTCACAGCGGGCGCTTGTCAGACATTCTTACGGGGCAATCTGGACTTTTGGTCTCTAATATAAGGTAAGGGAAATCTGACTATTCTGTACTATAAAACAATACATTACTGTCTAAAAACTCTCGATCCTTCAATCGCCTCCTGCTTTGCATCCTCATCCAAAACATCATAATTGGTAAAGTGTATCACATTGATTTTTCTAAAGGCGTGAGCGTTGATCTTTAGCTCTTTTTCCTCTTCATCGTAAATGGCATCATATTCCGTAATATATTGTTCCAAAGGCGTCCCTCGCCATGGAGGATCCGTAAACTGGTCTGCTTTGGGAATCTGAGACGCATTAATTATGGTTAGTGCTTTGCCAGGCCGAATATATACCCCCATCTCAGCTATAAATTCATTCCTAAGTTCGTCAGCCTTGCTTTGGCCAGCACTCCATCCATAGGCTCTATCCGCGGTAAGGTAAAACCCTTCTCCAAACCTAGCCTGGCTTTCTCCTCTTTCCTGGACCCCATTATTCCGAAAACTATTAACATGGCCTTCTGCAGTCCAGTGCGAGCCTAGATAATTACTATCTGCCAGCGGAAAAGGAATCAGAGTACCTCCAGGCGGCCGGCGATTGTAGATATTAATGGTGCTGTCACAATAAAAAGCGAAACCTGCCTCTGTTGTTACCAACCCCCTTAACGTATATACTCCTATAGGATAATCCCATAAAGTATCTGAATTAAAAGTAAGTACTTCATCGCCATTTTTACTCCATACCAGCTGATCAGTTGGATCATATAGTTCCATTCTCGCCCGCAAAAGAGGAACAGCGCTTACCATCTTGACATCACGTAATTTGTGATACACATATGCCCGATTTAAATTTACTACCCGCCTAAGGGAAAAAAGGGGGCTTTGTACAGCGTTGACCGGAGCAGCCGGCACCCTTTGAATGATACTTTCGCCGGCAGTAGCGTTAACAAAATCAGACCGGGAGGAACTTATGTGAGTAGCTTTTCCTCCCATTATATCTGCCTCTCTCTCCAGTCCCGGGTCATCGTTTACCTGGCCTACGCCTTTCAACTGAATAGTAGGCTTCACCCTCCCCTGCTTCTGCTGCACCACATGCCAGGATTCATGTGGCAAATGCTTCTCCTGCCCTGGTCCAATATGTATATCTGAACCTTGTGTATAAGCAGCTGCCTGAACTTCTGCTGGTTTATCTGAATTATAATGCACTTTTACATCATCCATCGCTATTCCAGACATGCTTTCAATACCATTCTTTAACGAATCTGGTAATCCTGCGTCGTTTTTCTTTGCCCCCTGAGTATTTGATGGCTTGGAAGAAAATGGCTTCATCTGGATGGAAGGAGTATGCTTCCTGACAAAAAATGGTTCCTTCTCCTTTGCGTCTGCCGGCCTTTCGGTAGTAAAAAAGGAATTTCCCTGTGCTGGTGGATGATGTGTGGTTGAACCACCTCTCCGGCTTGCATGCTTTGAAAACATAAAATAGGGGTTTAAACGAATAGTAAGGCCAACTTAATTAAGTTACAAAAAACCTATGACATAATACGTCAGTTATTTCATCACATCAGGTAAATGTCGATAATTTCAATCTTCTTCATTATCATAGCCGGAAAAGATTGATTACTTAAATTTAAAGTCCTATGCCTTCTCAACGAACTTTGCCGCTAATCTTTAAGCCCCAACCAGTCAGCCTATACTAGTGAAAGACAGTATCTACTTTTATGTCATCCAGGTGCAGTGTATATACCTAATTTAATTGTCGTTATTCACGGATCATGCTTAATACAGGTTCCCTGTATTCATTCCTGTCTAACAACAACTTTCACCTTGCATAAACTGTAACATTATGAAAAAACTAAAACCCATCGGCAAAACGCTTTCAAGAAATGAATTAAAAACCGTAAATGGAGGCCAAAGTACTGTAACTAGCGCTGGTTGCAATGACTGGTTGCAATTCTGTCTGCCTGGCCCCAAGGCTAACTGCTGTCCGGGACTTTCCTGCTCCCGTAAAGATTTTTATTGTGTATAATCTTCCCGCGTAAGGATTCCATCCGGGAAGCAATGACAGTTGCCAACCCGGATATGATCACGTTTAATAAGTACCACCTGTATCCATTCCTATTTAACAACAAGTATCACCACGTTTAAATCATAGCATTATGAAAAAAATAAAATCCATCGGCAAAACGCTTTCCAGAACTGAATTAAAAGTTATAAGCGGCGGACAAAGTAATATAGCTAGTGCTCGTTGCAGTGATTGGCGGCAATTTTGCAACCCATTTAGTACCAATAGTGGATGCTGTCCAGGGCTTTTCTGTTCCCGCAAAGATGCCTGGTGTTTATAATCTTAATTTATAGAGGCCATCCGGAAAGTTCTTTCCTGCTTTCCGGATGGCATGATATCTAAATGCGCCTCTCCCCAAAATGTACCGATGGCCACAAAGTAAAAGACTGCCTCATACTAATGAGACAGTCTCCTCTTTCTATAAGTCTTTCATTACTTAGTGCCGGGGGTATAGATCAGCTGCACTACACCTGACTTGAATACTCTCGTTTCAGTCAATACGAGGTTCAGCCGGGCTGATATATCAAACAAGGGTTTGCCGGCGCCTAATGCAGTTGGATGAACAGAGATCATATATTCATCCACCAAACCATTTTCTATAAACATGGAGATCAATTTGGCGCCTCCATAGAGCCAGATATCCTCTCCGGGTTGGTTCCGGATCTCTTCTACCATAGCGGCTACATCAGTGCTAATGAAGGTAGCTTTATCATCCACTCTTGATTGACTGGAAAAAACGAATTTTTTCTTCGACTGAATGGCAGCGTAAATCTGCTTCTCCATATCCGGCGCAGATGTGTCAGGCTGGTAATTGCCCCATTGGTCGTAACTTACGCGTCCATAGAAGATAGTGTCAATGGACTCCAGGAAACTATCGAAATGCATATCCTCCTCTAGTATACACCAGTCCAACTCTCCATTGGCGCCTTCGATAAAGCCATCTAATGTGGCGGCTAAATTCAGTATTATCTTTCTCATAAGACAAAGGTACTATCGGGGTAGATACTTAGTTTGGAAAAAGACGACAAAATCATAATCCGGATGGTGGAAGGCTGGTATATCGTTTTATTTCATTTGTTAAATGCGCATGATCGTAATACCCATGTTCAATGGCAATATCCAATAAGCTCTTGTGCTTTTTATTATGGATGATGTCCGGGAGTACATGCTGAAACCGTGTGATACTTATGAACTCTTTTGGGGTAACGCCGATATGCTTATGAAAAATTCTTTCCAGTTGTCGCGGTGTAACGTGAGTCTTTTTAGCCAATGCGACTACACTGATTTTCCCTTTGGTTTCTTTAATACAGTTTATGATAGCGGAGAGCTCCTGTTTGGGCACACTGAGTCGTTTGAGAAAAAATGTATTCAGCGCTGTAAACGATAACGCTTCAATTTTGCCGGTGTCTGGCGCAAGCGCTTTTTCCAGCTCTACCGTCTGCTCAGTAATTTCCGCCAGCGGCATATAGTTATAAAACTGAGAGAAGGCTCCTGGTTTAAAGCAAACGCCGATCAGGCGATGTCTTCCATTAAGATAGGTTTCTTTATAAGAAGTCATGGCCCCTACCAGATAACAGCTCCCGGGTTGCATGATTACCAAACCATTATCAGTAGTGCACTTCTCACCTACGTTCAATACCAGGCCAGGGCTTCCGTCCGGAAAGATCCGTTCTGTGTGCAACTCACCTCCTGCACCTTCTATTGACCAATAACAGTCAATATAATCTGCCAGTGCATGATGTGGTATCACCTGCTTATAAATCATGACCTCATCCCGGTTTTAGAGGTACAAGATCCATCTTTTCCGGCAGTTTGAATATACTTTATTAAAATGGGGAAAGTCCCACCAGTATAACGAGGCCACGATAAGGAAGCTATACCTGCCGGGCATACTGCATCCTGATGAGAGAAAAATTGAGCGAGGAATATTTGACCGCAGCGGCGAGAGAGGTTAGAGATGGCATAAAACGCAGTTCTACATTACGTTTCAGCATCTCGTCCATTACATTGTAAATAGGCTTTACCTGAAGCGGCGTGATGGTTTTCTGGGCGACATAATACCCCGCACAGGGATCGAAGAGAAGGAAGTCGTCTGTGGGGAATTCATAACAGTAGATGATTGCCTGTTGTATCTGTTTGAGCCAGGCCGATTCTACTGCCACAATGTAAGTAGCAGTGCTGTAACCAAAGAACTGCGCACGGTCCATAGCAGATGTCTGAGGGCCGCAGTAGTAGGTCACGCGGGGGCAATTCCTCGGTAGCAGGTAATTGTGCAATAGTTCACCGGAAATAGCGAACACTCCTTGCTCGCGTGGTTCGAAGCGTTTGATCTTCGGATCTTCAGATATATGATATAGTTTCCCCATAATACAAGGATTGAGCGGCTTGCCCAGGCAAACCGCTCAATCAATAGTTATTTAATCAGCCACATTTTCGCGTTCACATCGTCTGTACCACCAAACTGGCTGCTGACAGCTGCTTTGTAATTATTGTTGTTGTAATTGATCTCATCCTGCGGATATTGCCAGCGCAGCGGGATCATGTTACTGGCAGTGCCGATACCAACCCCACCCTGGCTGAAAGCCGGGATACCCGTTCTGCGCCAGTTGTAATAAGCCTCAAAACCAGAGTTCATGAAAAAGGCTACATACTTCTGTGTCAGTATCTGAGTGAGTCCGTTGACCGGATTATACGTCACATTAGGATTGGCAAGGAAACCCGCAATATCCACTATGGCAGTACCCTGGTTAGGTTTGGTTCCGTCCACGTTTCCGATAGTGAGCGTTTGACCTTGTGAAAGCCCGTACCATTTCATTGACGCATTGATACCATTCAGGTACCAGGTAGCCGCATCCGCTGCGATCCAGCCCCGGTAAGCCGCTTCAGCGATATTAAAACACAGCTCTGTATAACCGATCAGGATATACGGCTCTGCGTTGGCTCCAGAGGCAGATGACATATAACGGTTATAGCTCAGCGAAGAGTATTTACCGTCAGCAGAGAAACTGGACATCAGCCCCTGTGACTTCCCGTTATCTTCTCCCACATAGGCCGTGAAATCATTCACTTGCTTGCCCGCAGCAAGTTGTGCAGGCGCAGGAACGGCGAGGGCAAACACACGCGGATCATTATAAGCCGCCGTTACATTAAAGAATGTTTTACTGATATTGGCGCAGTTGTTATAAGGTGCGTTACCGGAGCGGTTCGGCGGATACATGGTAACGGTGGTATAACGATATACCATGTTATCATCACCGGAAGTCATCACCGGGTATTTATCGGGACTACCGAAGATAGTCGCAAACTGTGATTTGATATTCAGGTCCGCATTATCATCAGCTCGTTTACTCAGACTGAGCAATACACGCAAGCGGTATGTATTGATCACCTTCCGCCATTGCAGGTAGGTAAGTCCGAAGATATCACCATTGGCGTCTACCTTACTGTTGATGACAGCAGGAGTGCTCATCAGCGCACCTATCATAGTATTGGCGGTATCCAGCAGCGCAAGGCTGTTTTTGTACACATCATGCTGGTTGTCGTAGGCAGGCGTAAGGTTGTTGACATCTCCCGCTTGTGTCATTGGGATATCACCCACACGCTGCGACAACCAGATGTAGGCATATGCCTTGAAAAACTTACTCAATGCGAAATACACATTAGTAGTGCTGTTGTACTGACGTTTGGCCTGCAATTCCAGCTGATTGCAATAACGGATCATATCATAGGTATGATTGGTATTGGACCAGTTGTAGGCATTGCTGCCGAAATAATAAGAGTAGTTGGAAACGATTTCCTGGTTGTAGCGGTATACAGTGGAGATCACCGGCTCCTCTTCCCGCAGCATGTTAGCTGTGATATGGTTGAGGATCAGGGATACCGGCACAGTAGCGTTTTCAGCTGCCACATTCGGATTAGAGAGCAGGTCTCCTTTCTGACAACCGCTGATCACCGACCCCATCGCCAGGATTATCACCACTATATATTTGAATGATATCTTCATACAAATGATTTAAAAAATTAGAAACTGAGATTGATGTTAAAGCCATACCTTCTGGCAGTCATACTCTGGAGAACACCGCCATTGTTAAGTGAGCGGTCAGTATCATTATACCCTGATGCGAACTGGTCTAAGTCAATATCCTTACGTTTGGCCCAGTATAACAGGTTGCGGCCTACCAGTGAGAAAGTGGCAGATTTGATGAAGCGGTTGCTGCCCAGCAACCTTGCAGGCAGGGTATAACCGATCGTTACTTCGCGTAGTTTCGCGAAAGAACGGTCTACCATCCAATATTCGTTCACATTACCGATACCAGATGAGATGAAGTTCTGTACAGTGGTGGCTACGTCATTCTTAGCAAAAGTGAGGTCTTTGTAATTGGTGATCTGACCATCTTTATAGATAGGCGTACCGCTGGTAATCTTCACGCCATCGGCTACGTAGTGGCCGGTAGGCGCCTGTGTGCCGTTGTTTGTAGATTGCCAGTCGGCCAGGCGTGCCACCCCGAAATCACCGCTGGCACTGTTGAGCGCAGTACCGCCATTCATACCATCGTGGTATACTTCATCATAGATCTTACCACCGATACGACCATCAATCTGGAAGCTGACAGTAAAGTTTTTATAAGAGAACCGGTTGGTGAACCCGAAAGTGAAATCAGGATTGGCATGTCCGAGGAATACGTTGTTACTGATATCGGAAGGTGCGCGCAACGGCAAACCACCACTGTACACAATGTTACCACTTGCATCGTGAACGAAGCCGGAACCATAGATCGCATCCATCCTTTCGCCTTTGCGGTAGGCATGGTTGTTAAGCGCGATCACGGACTCATCACCATAGATCTGATCCAGTGTCTCCTTGTAGGTAGCATAGTTGATACCAATATCCCAGCTCAAACCATGAGGATTACGCAACGGCGAAGCATTGAGCGCAATCTCAATACCCTTCTTGCGGGTGGTAATGGCGTTCTCATTATGCTTCTCGAAGCTGGAGGATGGCGGTATGCCGAAAGGAAATATCTGCGGCCCGTTGAGGCTCGTGAAGTAAGTAAAGTCCACTCCCAACCTGTTGTTGAACAAACGCAGGTCAACACCGGCCTCATAAGATGTTACACTGAATGGCTTCAGGGTAGGGTTGGCGATCACGCTGGAAAAATCCACGGAAGGAGTATTGTTATAATAGCTGTTATAGCTGTATGCCATTTGGTTGGCGTAGGTCGGACCATCATATGAAGTAAACAGGTCGGTACCATATCCCAGTTTGCTGTTGGTACTCTGGCCTGTAACCTGCGTGAAAGCAGAAGGCACTGTTGGCGATGTCAGCGCCCCTTTCACGTTGGCATAAGAACCACGGATTTTCAACAGGGAAATGAACTTCGGCAGGTTCGTATAATCACTGATCACAGAACTCAGTGATACAGAAGGATAGTAGAAGGTATTATAACCGTTTGCCAGCGTGGATACGTGATCTACACGACCGGTATGGGAAAGGGTCAGGAATTTATCGTAGGTAAGGTCAATAGAATAGAACCCGCTGTACACCTGCATTTTGGAGCCCCAGGTAAAAGATGAATATGCCTCTTTGGAGTTCGTGAGTGCATATACGTTCGGGATGGCCAGCGCTTTGGTAGTACCCCAGAGGGAATTATAATCGAAAGAACGCATGCTGGCGCCGGCGAGACCGGAAATATTAAACCTGCTGACCTTTTTATTATAATTCAGGATAAGGTCCGTATTGTTCTCGAAGAGGTTCCTGCGGTCTTCACGGTAGTCGCCATACCACCCAAAGTAATACCATGGTGTATAGGTATTGAGGTTAGTACCGGCAGGCACCTGTTCAGTTCTCACCTGGTTCCAGGTTGTGATCTGGGTACGGAGGCTCAGATCCAGCGCATCGTTGAACTTATAACTGGCTTTGATATAACCATTGATATCCGTTTTATCATGGGAGCGCAGCCACTTTTTTGCGATGAACCAGGCACTGTTCTCACGGCCATACTCCTGTGCGTAAGGGATCAGGTTGGGTACGCCTTGCGGACCTTTGTAGATATCTTTCAGGTCATCGATGTTATAATCTGCGGAACCATATACCTGAAACATATAGATATAGGAATTAGGACCATAGTTCACATCAGGGATATTTGGAGAATATTGTTTGTTAATATTCACGCTGGCTTCTATTTTCAGCTTGTCAGTGATTTTGTAACCAGCACTCAGCGAGAGCGCATAGGTATGCAACTTGGTATTGGGATTCATCCCCTTCTGATTCATGTTGGATACGGATATCCGGATATCAGAGCGGTCGGTGGCAGAAGACAGGGAGATATTGTTGGTATTAATCACACCTGTTTCCATGAAGTGCTTGAAGTTGTCTTTACCGCGTGCAATCCAGGGTGTGGCGGTTCTTACACGGTTTACCGGGTCCCAGGGGCTGTCGAACTGTTTAACTGGCTGACCTTCAAAGCGCGGTCCCCATTCAGGCAGTCGCTGGCTGTTATCATACAACTGGTCGCCGTAGGAATATTTGAAGTTGGTGCCGCGACCATACTCCTCCTGTATCTGCGGTAACGCGAGAAATCCTTTTTCGAACATGGTGCTGCTGTTCACATCTACCTGCCATCCCTTGGAGGCCTTGGTACCACGTTTGGTTGTGATAACGATAGCGCCGTTAATACCTCTGAAGCCATAAAGGGCGGCAGCATTGGCGCCCTTCAGTACAGAATACGATTCAATATCGTCGGGGTTGATGTTCCAGGTATCGGAGTTGATAGGTACACCATCTACTACAAAGAGGAGATCCTTGCTGCCACGCAGTACGAGGTCGGGACGACCAAGCATTTCCGGGTTGGCGCCCACAGAGAGACCAGCAATCTTACCGGAGAGAGAGTTGATGGGGTTAGCATCGCGGGCCTTTACGAGGTCGGCGCCTTTTACCTCTTGCACAGAGTAGCCAAGGCGTTTAACCTCCTTACGTACGCCCAACGCCGTTACCACTACTTCATCGAGGTGTTTACGGTCTTCCTGTAAAGAGATATTCAAAACTGTATTGGAAGCGGCAGTTACCTCCTGGGAAAGATAGCCTACATATGAAAAAACCAGCACTGCGTCAGGACCACTGGCCTTGATGGCAAATTCGCCATTGGAGTCAGTGAAGGCGCCACCTGGCTTGCCCTTCTCCCTCACACTGGCGCCCGGGATACCGGCGCCATCTGCAGCTGTCACTTTCCCTTTGATAATCCTTTCCTGTGCAATGGCATTACCCGCAATCAGTAAAAGGGTCAGCCAGAGGGAGAGAAATGTACTGCGTAGCGTAAATAATCTCATTTTCATCTTAGTTTTGGTAATAGTGAAATAGGAACCAAAGCAAAAATGAAAATGCTGCCTAACTAATACGACCGCCCCCAGCGGTAAGGTCAAAAAAATGTACAAGCCATATGGCAGACACATGTCAACCAGCTACCACAGCCGATCTAAATAGTATTACGTAATTGTTACGTAATTGTTACCGGTGCGTTTTGCTGGCAGTTTTTCCGATAAACGGAAGGAGTAACCCCTGTGATCTTCTTGAAATAATTATTGAAAGATGATTTGGAATTGAACCCACAATCATAGGCAAGAGATATTAAATTGATGTCGAGCGAAGGATTCTTTAATTTGTTCACCGCCATCTCTATCCTGTATTCATTAATAAAGGTGTAGAAATTCTTGTTGAAGCGCTCATTCAGCAATTGCGTAATATGATGCTTCGGAATACCGGCGCGCACCGACAGCTCCTCAAGCGA
Source organism: Chitinophaga sp. (assembly GCF_035538455.1). Taxonomy (GTDB): domain Bacteria; phylum Bacteroidota; class Bacteroidia; order Chitinophagales; family Chitinophagaceae; genus Chitinophaga. The sequence goes on along the minus strand of NZ_DATLKJ010000269.1, from coordinate 31,176 downwards.
CAACTCCGGCTCCAGGTAAATGCGGCTTTGTTGCATCAGCACCCGGATACTATGTTCATATCCATCCATCATCTCCTCATCCAATCCTGATTTCTTATACTGCCGCAGGGGCTGCGATTCTGGTTCCGACTCCGGTTGCAGCTGTTCCTCGTGCTCCACAGCTACTGTTGATAAAGACTCTATCTTATAACGCAATGTCATCACAATCAGCCATACATAGCTAAGGTAAGTCAGTATCCAGAAATTAAGGTCCCAACGGCCCGTTTTAATCCCATATACCACCATACTGGCCAGACCGAGGAGAATAGCCGCCAATATTGTACGCACAAAGGCTACCAGTAACTTACGCTTAGGATCAGCCGGCGTATGAGCAACCCCCTTCAGCATATGCCACGACAATAGCGGATATACTATCAGCGAAAGGATAGCCCCCTCCTCATACACTTTCGCATACATATGCATAAACTCCGGCGAGATCACCCCTTCGAGGTATCCTTCGCTGGTAATCAGGCACACCAACAGGTTTATGCAAAAAGGCATCATGTGCAGCAGTACTTTCCGGACACTTACTTCGCGGTTCAGATAAAATAAAGTAGCCAGGTATAGCAACGGTCCATAGGCAAAGCTAAACCCACTGGGGTTGTTATTGTACAGAAATGCGTTTTTCCAAACCATCAGTAACGACAACTTCACTGCCAGATGAGCCAGCAAGAGGATCAGGAAAATGTTGAAAGTTTTCTCAAAGCGGTCTTTAGGCCGGAACAAATTAAACAAATAAACAGCGACACAGGCTTGCAAACTAATGCATGACAGTAGTATAATGCTCATCATATCCACAGAGGTTAATAATACTAATTTAGAAAGCTAATGTTACCGGAAGTTTAAGGACAGGGAATGTTATGTTTGTATTAAGCCGGGAGGGGCTCTATGATCGGAGTAACCACTACTATAAACGGTAATCCTGGCAATGAGGGCATCTTTTTCAAAGTCCGTTATCGCTGGTTTGAATGAATTTACAACAACCAGCCTCTTGGAGCGGCATTATCAACCTTAATGCATCTGGTGGGACAGACAATTGCACTATTGATCATGGATATTACATATTTTATAATCATCCCGCCACCCAATGTAGATGTATTCCTCCCAGTGCAACTTGTCTACCCGTTTAAAACGGATACCCCACTTTACTCATTTATAATTGGGACTTGCTTCCTTCAATAAGGCTAATTATCTCCTGCTCGCCATTTATATGCTGTTCTGAAAACCATTTAATAATTCTCTCCTGAATATTTTCCTGCGTATAAGGCGTCACCCTGCTATATGAATTTGATTGGGGAATTATACAAATAATAATACCCTCGCCAGTAGCAAGATCATAAGTCTCTTTTTTGGTCTTTGGGTATTTTGTCTTTTCTGTAAGTTTCATATTTAAGATAACGGACCCCTCTCCAAGGTTTTTCTCTGGCCCCGTATCACCAACTATAGCATAAACCAATTTTTTGTTTTTGGGATTATATGCAACCAGCAAATCTCCGACTTTAGCTCCATAAACCGTTACCGGACTATTACCATACTTGGGATGTTTTCCCGCTAAAACTAACGCCGGTATCACGAATGGGTCAACCTGATTTTTGCATTCGCACTCCCCCATATCCGTTGTCAGGCCATTTTTCAGCGCAGTAGCAGAAGCGAAATATCCAGTATAATTTCCTGAAGTCATAATGCAGGGCTTGCCGTCTCTAGGGATCAAAACATTAGCCCAGATTATTTTGTAACCCACAGGTTGAACTATGTCAAAACCAGAATCCCGCCATTGCTCAAATACCTGATATGCTTTTTTTCGCATTTCCAACTTTTCCCTGTCAGTAAATTTATTTGGCTCTTTGGGGTTGCTGATTCTTACATTATCACTCTTTCTATAAATCGCTACACCATTAAGAATGGTATTTAACGCAATCGAATCACCTCGCAGATCATACGGGTGATAAGATATTGGAATACCATCCGTGTTTACCTGGAGGTTAGACCTAAATAAAATCAATTTACTTGTTTGCCCATTTTCCAATAAACAGACCTTTTGGTTTTTCGGTACAAAAGTCCTACATCCTTTAATTGTAAACGTCTGTCCAAAAACATTGATTGGAATAATAAAGATCAGCAGAGAAATTACCGTTTTCATATTCTTCTATTTTGGGGTTAATTACATATCAGCTAAATGAAAATTTAAGCTTCACTAGTAAGATAGAATACATTCATGGGGAAAAATGGGGATCTTTCCCCTTTTTTATATCATTAATATTTTATATCATGATAATACCAGGCACACATTAATTGTTATCATACTCCTTATTGCTCAATTTACTTAAACTGAAAGATGAAGGTACAATTTTAGCAATAACCAAGCCCGCCAGCACACAGCCAACTGCCTGGTCAATACATTGCGCCAGGAAAAAGCCGGTCGGAAATTCATACCAGTTCCAATAAATCAGACTCACAGAAGCGCAAGCTAAACCACCCAGGAGGCCAACTGCAAATACACGCTTCCAGTAGGGCGCGGCCATAAGCGACACTATAAATGCAATTATCAGGCTTGTGATAAAATTACCCATGAATTGAGTCGTTAACTTGTTAAGTGAGAGAGGCGGCCCGCCAACCGGCCGGTAAATGATCATCCCTACCGGCCCTGTTCGAAATTTCCTCTCAAATGCCAACTCCTGCTCTGATGTAGTTCGTCTGAAATCTTTCCCAGGAAAGAAGTAAAGCCCCTGCTTGGGAAGAACGTTTTCCAATGTCCTGATAACAGTATCTTCATTGGGCATCGGCGTAAATCCTGCGCCTATAAATAGGATCATATGCGAGAACGCTCCCCAGATGAACAGGACGATACATCCTGAGATTGCGGCGGTCATTATTCGTTTCATGATAACTGATTTACCACAATATTACTTTCATCCATAGAATCGTAAACATGGCAAAGACGACAATCTTATATGTCAATCGCGACACAACGTTTTCTCCAAATTCGTGCTGTAAATGGAGCTATAGTGATGTCAATGTCTTCAGATAGATATGCAGAAAATATGCCGGTATGTCACTTACTATTTAGTGAATTCGATATCCCGGCTCAATGAAGTAAAGTAAGCTTTCCTGAAACGCTAAACCCAACACGATAGGAGATTGCAGTGGTAGCAATTATCTTTATGCAGCTATAATATATTTGGATGTAACGACAATATCGTAACCATGACGTACCCGCTTTTAACGGAAGACGGCGCTTGTACTACACACAATCTGATTTAGCGGGTTATCCATTTTGTGGACTTCGATCTGTTCACCCTCAATCAGAATAACCATGGATGCCAAAATGCTTTCGCTATTCACTTACCCTTTCCCCACCCTGAAAAATCCCTTCGCTGATACCTTGCAGGAGATTACAGACAATCAATGGATTGATGGCGAGTACCTGTGGCTATACAAAGACGATCCTGTAACCCGCCTGAAGTACAAGAAAACAAAGACAGCTCATATCGCCTCGCAATGGTTTCCCACGGCCAGCCAGGAGCGGTTAAAACCCATCTGTCGATTTATGCTCTGGACACTCTTTAACGACGACAAATATGAAGAAGGGACCCCTGAGCAGATCCGATTTATCCATCAGCAATCTATTGCAGTGCTAAAAGGTGAAGTGAGTGCTGTCAAATCAGGTATTCCGCTGGGAGGGCTGTTAGCCTCTCTGCGCGAAGAGCTGTTGCAGTTTATTTTAGAAGATTCACTGCAGCGCTTTATTAAGAGCCTCAGCAGGTATTTCAGCGGGTTGGAACATGAACTTGAATACAAACAAAAGAAAACCTTTCCCAGTATAGAAGAATGTATTGCTATCCGCGAAGACTCACTTTGCTTGTATCCTTTTCTGGACCTCACTGATCTGGAAACAAATATCCCACTGCCTGCTGGGATCAATGAACACCCTGTGTTACAAAGGTTACGCTCGCTGGCAGTACGGATGATGGTCTATTTTAACGAAGTACAGTCTGTGATTAAAGATGAAGCTACAGACAGTATCTATTATAATGTAGTAAAGGCAATTCAGTATAACAGAAACCTTTCTCTCGAAGAAGCATGCCTGGAAGACCTTCGTATTCATAATGAAGAACTGCAGGAATTCCTCCGCCTGCAGCGCTCACTGCCTGATTTCGGCGAGTGGCAGGATGCAGTAGTAAACCGGGTCCATTATATCAGTATGACGTTGAGTGGATGGAAATCTGTGTCATCACGGCTGGAACGCTACAATTCATTATACGGCTTTCCCTCCGCACAAGCAATAAAAAATACGGAGTCTCATGATTAACTTCTTAAGAAACTATCAATCCCTTACTAACTTAAATAGTAAGCTATGATAAGAAAATTAAACATGCCGCCTCTGAAGTATCCTTGGGATCACATTCCCCCGGCTCACCCCGACTATTTTACTGAAGAAGAACAGCATTGGTTAGATGAGGATTATACAACATTCATGACAGACGGGGCTGTAGAAAAGATCAAAGGACACAACCTCGCCAACGGCGCCTCCTGGATGGCGCCCACTACAACTAACATTGATCACCTAAGGCCCATTGCCCGGTTCTTCCTGTGGCTTACATTATATGATGACTATTACGAACGCTGGCCGGTAGATAAAATAACAATAGAAAGAGATCGTATAATGGGCGTGATACTGGGGGATACGCCTGAACCCACCGACATTGGGCTATATCGGCAAATCGCCAAATGCAGGGATGAATGGCTTACTTACATGCCTCACGAATGGATCGAACGCCTGGCTAATGATATGTACCGCTATACAACCTATGGCATAATGGAAGAAGCACCTTATCGCCGGGAAGGCCGCTATCCCAGCCTGCTGCGATTATCGTTTCTCAGAGAGTACACTATTGCCATGTATCCATATGGAGACATGATAGAAGCCGGCATGAATTATATGGTGCCCAAACACATTATTGAGCATCCCGTTATTATGCGGCTGAGAACATTATTGTGCAGGATCATGGCTCTCCAGAATGATTGGTACACATTAGAAAAAGAAATAGCCGACGGTAAGTTTGAAGTCTGTAATCACATCCTTGTATTGAAGCACGAGCACAAGATATCATTAGAAGAAGCAATACAGGAAATGAAACATATACACGACTCATATGTAAATGAAATGGATGCTATAAAATCCGATCTGCCCGATTTCGGCATTCATCAAAAGAACATAGAAAACTACGTATACCACATAACACTCAATATAACAGGACTGGACGATTGGTACAATGGCGATACCGTACGCTATATACCATCTGAATTCCCAAAACATGTTTACCAACCAGGCCAGGCATCGAAAGATTGATAGCAAGCGGCCGTCTCAACATTTAGGAGACGACCGCTTTTGTTATTATGGCCTTACTATCTTAAATCCGAAGAAGGCATTATTATTCAGTAAATAAACACTCAACCAGACAGGCAACATCATTTCAGTGCTGCGGGCATGCCGGATATTTCCCAGGTCGATGATATCCGACCATCCAAATTGCCGGAGAATCTCTTCCACCTCCTTTTTTGCCGCTGTATTGTTTCCAGCCATTAACATGGTAGCTTCCCCACCGCACCTGGCAGCATCAACCATCACGTCAGCGGTGACAATATTCAGTGTTTTAACTACATGTGTATCCGGTAATAACTCCTGTAATGCTTCACCCAGTGAATTTGTATTGGATAATGCGGGGATTAATGTGGGAGGCATACCATTCGAAAAGTCAAGCGGATTACTGATGTCTATCAGTATTTTACCTGCCAGGTTTGCCGCCGCCAGTTTTATCACATCCTGTGATACATCTCCTTTAGTGCAGTTGAAAACAATATCGCCAAAAGCGGCGGCATCCGTAAATGTGCCCTGAGAAGCTTTGCTGCCACCGCTTTTTACCCAGGCGGCCGCTTTTTCATTATCCGCAGATCGGGCGCCCATTTTCACTTCGTATCCCAGGGCTATCATTTTTGAGGCAATAGTTTTACCTACGCTGCCTGTTCCAAAAATTCCTATCTTTTTCATCGTGGTATTAGTTTTTGTGTGATAAACTTAACAATTCCCGGCCAACTCTGTCTGCTGAAAGCGATACCATAAACTGGCATCCATAATCCGGGAATAAAGAAATCATCTTTTGCTCAAAGGCTTTCCGCGTTTCGTCCGTAAAAATGCCGCTTCCCTTTGTTGCTTTTAGCACCTCTGCACAATAGATATGCATATAATCTTTCTGCTTTGCCATATCAGCAAAATCACAAACGGCGCCGTGGCCCACGTAATAGTTATCAAACGACTTCAGCACCGGAGTAAGGTTTTCGAGATTAGCCATCCAACGCAAGATGCTGCCATCGTTCATATAGGTATGATTATTCTTGTAGAGCAGGTCGCCAATGAAGGCCACTTTATTTTCATCTTCAAGTAACCACACACTGTTGGCATCACAATCGCCGCCGGAGCCTATATCCATTACGTGAAAATCCAGTCCGGCAATTTTCACCGTATCTCCGTCATTCACCATTTCATTTGGATATACCCATTTCGGTACCCATTCATTGCCAAACATAGGGCCCCATTGCGCATGTTTCGCGGCTTCTGTATCTTCCATTAGTTTTTTAACAGATGGTAAGGCAAAAATAGGAATACCCCCTGCTGGCGCTATGTTGTAGGTACCTGCAATATGATCCGGATGGCCATGAGTAAGCAGAATACCTGCTATCGGTTTCCCCAGCTCATCTGCCATGCTGCGTAACGCTTTACTGTCGCTCATAGTAAGGGTGGTGTCTATAATAACAAGTTCTTTCGGGGTTTCTGCTATAAATGCGTTCACTTTCAGCATTGGTTCAGCAGAGGTAAAAGTGTGGATTCTGGCTTGCATAATAATAAAATAGATTAGTGTACTATACTTTTTACAGTTGCAAACTTAATTATAGTATTTTTGCCGGACAATAGCTGTCAATGTTGACAGTCTAAATTTAACACTATGATTATAAAGGGAAAACAATTTGCCTACCAGGTAAACGGGGACTTATATCATTGTGCAATGGACATCACACAAAAATATATTGGCGGAAAATGGAAAAGTGTAGTCCTCTGGTATTTGAAGAACAGCGCGCAACGCTTCTCAGAATTAAAACGGAGAATCCCGGATATTACAGAGAAAATGCTCAGTATCCAGTTAAAAGCACTGGAAGAAGACGGACTGATAAAACGGGATGTCTTCGGATCCAAACCGCCTGTACGGGTGGAATACTCACTGACGGACTTCGGAAAATCCCTGGTTCCTGTGCTGAATGCAATAGCTAAATGGGGACGTGATCTGGGTGATACAACGGGAGAGATGGTAGCGATAGAAGAGGAATAAATGCATTAACACCGGTATTAGTATTATTCCTTATTTTTTCAAACGTTTTTCTACATCACAATAAACAATACGCTTATGACCGTAAGAGCATGTATACCTGTAATTCCCAGCGCCAACCTGGAGAAAAGCCTGCGTTTCTGGGTTGAGGGCATTGGCCTTACTATGGATCGGGAAATGAGGTATGACGGCCGGCTAATTGGTTGCATGGTTTACAACGAACACACTTGTTTCTGGCTCAACAAACGAGAAGGAACAACGGTAAAACCGGAAGACTATGAAGGCATCAGGCTCGCATTCAATGAAGAACACTATCTGCCCTACCAGACTTCGGTACACGTGACCAGGCGGTAAATACCGTTAATTATCTTTTTACTACCAGTTGTTAACTTATTGAGACTTTATTACCCAGCGGCCAGTATTTTCAATTAAAATCATTTTATATGAAAAAAAAGAAAATTGAGCTGACAAAAAAACTATTGCTATCCAAATCCATTATTGCAGACTTGAATGAATTACAGCAATCATATGCTTTAGGCGGCGGAATCATTTTATCAGATGGAACAGGAGGTTGCACGATCGATCATGGATGTCAAATATTTTCTAACCGGCCTGCTTCTCAATGTGGATGCATTCCTCCCAGTAAACTTTGTCCGGTCGTTACAGACGGGATTCAGACACACCCATGCAATGGCTTGGTCTGCCAGCAACCTACTGTAATTGGAAATCTTTAACCAATGAATAATTTATACTAAAGAAAAAGCCTTACAAACTCAACATTGTAAGGCTTTTTCTTTTAAATCGGGGCTAGATTCGAACCAGTTTATTGAAGACTTATTAATACACCTACTCATTCGCTATCTTCAAAATTTCATTCAAAATATTGACAGAAAACCTAAAATTAGTTTTTTGAATACTGTCTAACAATGGCTTAATAGCTTTAATTAAGCCCAGTTCCTTTGCTCTTAATAAAATCCCTAAAGTACCAGTATAATTGAGGTTCAACTTATCAGCTACTTTCCTTGCCTTCAGATCATCAAGAATAAGTAATGCAGGATCATTTTCAATCGCCAGAGAAATAGCACTGGCCTCACCTTTATCCACTTCAAGCTCCAGTATAGCCTGGTAGTGCAAGTCAGCTATAGGTTTTATCGTTACCCATTCTGGAATGCCTTTCCCAAATTCTTCAGCTATCGTCGATGTGGTAGTAACATTATTAAAGAGCTGGCGCAGCAAATCAAACGAATCTATTTTATCTAACAGAATAAAACAGCTGGTATCTGCGATAACTACATTATATTTTTGAGGCATCTTTCCGAATATCAGAGATAGGATGGTTAATCAATGAAACATCATAATCACCTAGCACTTCAGAGAAGGCAACTTTAGAAAGACCTGCCAACTCTGCCGCCTGGCCAAGCGACAATCTGCCTATCTCATACAATTTAGCTGCAAGGAACCGTGCCGTCTCTTTTGGGTCCAAGTCAACCTTTTCCGGGATCTGTAACGTAATAGTACTCATAAACTCCCTCCTTTTTAATCAAACAGGCGAACTACTGCTTTTGAAAAAGTATATCTTTTTTCAAATTTAGATAAAAAAGCAGTGCAATACCAATTCTTCTTCCAATTAAAGAGACCTTACAATATTTCTATCGTGAGGTCTTTAATTGGGGTAACAGGATTGGAACCGGCAGTCTTTTCATCCCTAACAAAGCCCGCTACGTCTGGATATTGTCACACTTTTACAGTCTGCTGGCTGCCGGAAGCCACCCTTTCGTTTACTTAGAAACTGATACCTGCCCCCTGATCTCCCCACCTGGATAAGCTGCGGTATGAATATTAACATACCATTTTCCGGCGGTCAGATCAGCAGCCTGGCTTACTGTAAGAATAGCATTACCTGAAACACTGCCATAAGTCCCGGCAGGAAAACCAGTAATGCCTACCTGTACGGCCGCACTTTGCCCGACGGCCGCAGGGCCATGAAAGTGCATTCCTGTAGCATCCCCGGTAAGGCCGGTCCAGGTTAGGGTGTAAGTAATTTTATAGGTGGATGGATCATAAGTTCCTGTCAGCGAACCAGTACCGCCAACAGTATTAGGAGGAGTTTCCTGTGCACCGCTAAGAGAAGCATTCACGTTCATGGTAGCAGGCGTAGGATTACCTCCACCGCCATATCCACCTCCACCACCACTACAAGCAGCCAGCCAGACAGTTGGTATTACCATACTGTAAGCCAGCAAAAGCTTTCCCCAAAAACGAGGAGAAAATATGGTATTCATAACACTTTTTACAGAGATTACGTATAATACCCCTGGCGGGTTGCCTGTTAACGCATCTCTCGATGCGCTCATTTCTTTTTCTGTCGGGATAACCGGATTCGACATTCTAATTTATAAATGTCGATAATCAAATTATTATAGACTTTCCACGCTTCCTGTTCACCTTTCTGCCTACAGAAATAATTTAATATATAATCGCCACTATCCTAATTTCAAGCGCTCTTCCTGCAGGTCTAACAAATATAGTTGCCGGCGAATCAGATCTTCATTTATATCCGGTTCTTTATTTAGCTCAGTAAGATACCTGCGTTGCACTTCGATCGACGCTATATATACCTGCTTTGTTTCTTCGCTCATCCAGTCATCATCGTCAGCTTTTTCATTTTCTTCCCAATGCTGCATCATTTTTTGGAAGACGACACTGTTTTGTAAATGCCCGTTATCGTATTTATGTTTCAAAAACGTACGCACCTCCTTTCTTAAGCCACTTTTAATTTTTTTATCCTGTTCATCCTCCGACGAATCGATAAGAAGGCGGCGGTCAAACACGTTAGATTTCGTGATAAAGTAAGGTAACGTAAGCCCCTGCACCACAAGCGTAAGGAATATGACTACAAAGGTTATCAACAAAATAAGATTGCGTTGCGGAAATGCTACGCCATTATACATAACCGGTATCGATAATGCAGCTGCCAGCGACACTACACCGCGCATACCGGTCCAGCCCATAATCAATGGCACCAAATATGCGCGCCTCGGAATTTCGGCAGGCAATATTTTTCTTCTGAAAATAACAGTAGCCAATTGTGCGATATAACAACAAATAATGCGGATAACAATTAATACGACGGTTACCAGCACACCATAACCGATAGCTGTACTTATGGATATGCCCTCCGTTCTTAATCCTTTTACAATGTCGGGCAATGCCAGGCCAATAATAAAAAATACAATCCCGTTAAGCAAAAAAATAAAACTTTCCCATACACTAACCGCCCTTAAACGGCTGCTGCCGCTTAAAAATGTAAGCCATTTTTTAGAAATGTATAAACCGCCCGCCACTACTGCCAATACGCCGGAACTGTGCACCTGTTCTGCAATCCAGTACATAGCATAAGGCTCCATCAGGATGAAAACAGTATCCGTAGAGGCATCGGTGGGCAGTAGTTTATGCATTTGTACAAAAATCCATCCCAGCAACAACCCTATACCTGTGCCGCCAATAATCATCCACAAAAAACTAACTGTGGCATCTTGCCATATAAACTGGCCCGTGCCCACAGCTATCAATGCAAAACGGAAAATAATAAGCGATGACGCATCGTTCACAAGGCTTTCGCCTTCTAACACTGTCGTAAGCACTTTGGGAATTTTTACAAATCTTGTAATAGCGGCAGTACTTACTGCATCGGGCGGCGACACAATGCCACCCAGCAAAAATCCTATGCCGATGGAAAAACCGGGAATAAAACGATTGGTTACAATAGCTACTGCAAGTGCTGTGATAAACACTACGAGAAAAGCAAAGCTGCCGATCATACGCCACCATTTACGCATTTCTTTAAAGGATGCTGCACCTGCCGAAAAAAATAATAGTGGCGGTAGGAACACCAAAAAAATCAAATCAGGGTTGATATGTATATCCGGCAGGCCGGGAATAAAGCCAATGAGTAAACCACCCATTACCAATAATATAGGGTATGCAACCTTCATTTTTGTAGCCAGCATATTCAACAATACGATGACCGTAATCATTGCCAGAAAAAAAGGGAGTAATGCGTGCATACAAATTTATTTCCAGTGTAAATTATGACTTGGTGTACATGAATAAAGAGGCAGCAGCCTCACTGCTAACGAATACAATATAAATATTTTATTCATTAATTATTTAAATTACAGGACTTAAAGCCACCTTAACCCTGCTGGAAAATGAAAAAGGATAATTTAGTATTCAGGAATATTATGAACACTGCAGGCATTACCATCCTGGTATTGCTTCTATCACTACTGATAACCCTATTGTTTATTGACAAAGTGGGAATCGATATTCATTTCAGTGATACATACTACGTGATAGCCTGGCAAGCAGCCTTTATTATGATTAGCCTGTTGCTGCTGTCATTTGCCTTTGTAACATTGTCAATCTGGACCAAATTCCGGCAACGACATTACTTCTATATGTTGATCCTGGTGTTGCTTGCCGACGCCTATATCATCATCCGATGGTTCCTCCTCGTACAAGGTGTCTGGAACTTGAGATTATCAGCTTGTTTGTAGTAATTCACCTACCTGATGGGAGGATCGGGAGGTATTACATAGGTAACTGTTGAAATCCTGGTAATGATTAGGTTTTTCAAATACACCTCATATACTGTATATAGGTGTTCAATCACCTCTTCCGGGGCTTCGTCAGATGCAAGATACTGTTGCAACTGCAGATTATTTCATCTTGTATACTACTTGGCAGTTCTTTAAACTAATAAATGCTCCTTTATCGTGTAATGCTTTGTTTATTGTGGGCTATGCTAACCTAATACCTTCTAGCTTAGTTATCCATTCATTAAAATGTGGGCATTTGTTTCGCAACTCTCCTAATCCAATATCTTCCGCTACTAAGGGACCAACTTGCGCTTTCTGACCTTCATAAGCTGGTAAATATTTAATAATTCTCTTTGACGGTGCGGTTTGATGAGACTCATTAATTTCTTCCGGCCTCACATTTCCAATATCCCTCTTCAAGGATTTTATGCCGCTCTGTGCGTCGGGATACATTGTAATCAATCTATCAGGGTCAACTAAAACAAATGCTTCAAATTCGTGTAATTGCACATAAGGAATAAATCGGGAATAACCAATATTTTCTGCAATGGCAGACTCCAAAGCTCTGATTTTTTCATAGGGATTAGCAAATGCTTGTATAGCTGCAGTGTATGGACTTTCACTATCCGTAGGGAAAGCATACAAATCAAGCATACTAGTATACCAAAACTGAGTATGATTCTTATCCGATTGTATCCATCTTAATACATCATTACGAAATTTTATATATTTGAGTAATCCACCTTTTGCTGGTCTATTGCAAATTCTGTCCCAACCTGTTTGTATTTTACGTACAGAAACAAAAATATCTAATGATGCAAAATGCTTCACTAATACATCATTTACAAATGCTTCTTCAGTGCTACCTTCCACAATTATATTCAAATACTTCATGGGCGACCTCCTATTATGTTTTTCTCCCAAATTTGACCTGTAGAAAATTCCTCCAAATAAACTTGCAAACTTCCAATATCCGGTCTATGGTACTCAGAACTTCTTCCTTTTCGATCAATTACAACCAAATCATCCAGTTCAAAATTATTTACAAGACTAATCGATTGAGTAGCCACAAAAACCTGACAATGAGAAGACGCTGCTTTAATTAAACCAGCAACTGCATCTATCGCGCTTGGGTGCAAACCTAATTCCGGCTCATCTAAAAATAAAACCGATGGTAAGTCTTTTGGATTTTGAGCTAAAAGACTTATCAAAGCAATTGTTCTTAGCATACCATCAGATGCTTGGCCTGCATTAAAAATTTTATTTGTACCCGTTTCTTTCCATTTTAAAAGGACTTGACCAAACTCCTCGTATAACTCAAAGTCATCGAAGAATGGAAGCACTAATCTGATATATTTTATTACTCGTTGATAATAAGGTTTTTCATTACGTTGCAAACGATATAAAAAACTACCTAAATTCTCTCCATTCTGTTTCAACCATCGTCCATCGGCTACTGACCATTTTAAGCGCATAGGAGCAGTATCGCTAGTATTATGAAATTGATATACAATTAATTTCTTTAATAAACTTAAAATTGTAGCTGCTGTTGTATTAGTAACCGCCGGCAATTGCGCCTCATCATGTCCTACACCGCATGAACTACATTTGGGTTCCGTATGAACTCCTTTTCTAGCAAATCGATATTTTTCTTCTTTAAAAACTAACTTGTCAGGTTTAGCAAACATTAAGCTAAACTGATATTCATTAATACCTGATAAGGTCTCTAACTCAATATACGCATCTATGCTTTTTGTAACATCAGCACCATCATGTAAAATATCATTTGCACCTCCCAAATATGCAACGTATTCTTGCAATTTCCCATCTGAATTAAGCATCCAGCTCAGAAACTTGAAAAAAGAAATAAAATTACTTTTACCTGCACCATTAGGACCAATAAGAATATTAATAGGGCAAGTTTTAAAATTCTCAATAGATTTTATACTTTTATATCCCTTAATAGTAAAAGATTTTAGTTTTATATCTGACATAACACCCTCTTTTAAATTATTTTCAATATTTATTCCTTTTTTGTACTTATTCTATTCTGAACAATCATTAATGCTTCATTGGCATATTTTTCATCTTCTATTACTTGCAGAATTTTGTCAGCAAGCCAAAGGGATAATAAATCGGCTTCGTTAACCGTATAAATCTTGGATAATTTTTTCAAATGTAAACGGCTAATGGGTTTTTCACTATTTTCCATCTTACTGATGTAGGCAGTATCAACTTGCAACTCAGCAGCCACCTGTCTTTGAACTAATCCTTTTGCTTCCCGCAATTCTCTTAGTTTCTCTCCTAACATAGTTAACCTATTTTAATCTTGTCCTAAATTGGTCAAATATACTCCTTATTTTCAATGTTGTCTGTAAAAGTAATAAAACGAAGCTCATATGGTGCCGCTTAAAAAGCGATTTAGCCAGTAGGATTGGGTTTAATAGCATGTTTACGAACGTAAAAAAGTGTCCAGGGCCTGTTGACACATGTATATATCGTACATGATATCGACCAGCTTCTTTATCATTGTTTCCAACCTAAACAACTTGTTCTTCATTATACTGTCCACAACCTAGAAAACTACGAAGAATTTCAGTGTCATTTTTCAAAAGATTCCTTATCAGGATAGCATCTCATCAAAATGCTGTACCATAATTCACTATCACTATTGAGGTATTAAAATTGTCGTTAATCTTACACAATACGGTTTTTCATAAGAAGTGAACCTAGCTGGATTCAAACCTTAGCAAATCCTTTACTATATTGAATTTTAATATTCTGGGGTGGGAATAATACATTTTTTTAAACTAAAGAATCCGCTCTGAGATCGGGTTCTTTAGTTTAAAAAAAATTGTCAGGGTGAGCAGGACAATTGCCGAACTCATTTCTGAAGACTTTAAAGGCTTCCAAAGAGTTTGTAATCTATAATGGAGGTGTAAGTACCCCATTTAAGTGGCGGCGGTTATTTGATTTTTTTCCATCTCCTGAAGTCGCATTGTCCACTCATATAGTGTGAGATTATTCAAAGATTCATGCAGCCTTCGTTGATTGTACTCATCTATTCAAGTGACTGTCAATTCCTTTATCTGATGAAGATCTTCGAATATGTATTCGTCCAGTACAATTTCTCTGCAAAGGCGGTTGAAACGTTCAATATATCCGTTTTTCATTGGTCTTCCAACCTGATATATTGTAGTCTGATGCCGTAAGTGTTGAGCCATTGTTCAAAATAATCGAAAGTAGATTCAGGCACGTTATCCGTTCCCCTACAACATCCCTAGTAAAAGGGACAGTGACACTCTCCTCCAATCCTATATCTTAAACTAAAAGACGGGGTACAACCCATCTTCACTTATATTATTATCCATAAATTGTGGCTTTCCTAAAACCATACAACTTCTGCTGCGTGCCAATTTTTTTTTTCAAATCACAGCTTGCTGTTACCAGGAGAGATTATACTCACCTTTTTAAGAATTGACTAAGCTCACAAGAAAAATTTCACCGGGCTAAAAATATTAGGAATTAAGAAGTGATTAACATTTACCAGAAATCCGTTTGTTAGCTTAGTGTCAAAACAATTAATATGAAACACATCAGATTTCAACATGACGTAAAGGAAGGTGGTATCGAGGTTCAATTCGACCTAGATTATGATGGACAAAAGCCCATTGTCAGAAATATTTCTATACACAGTAGTTTCAATCCAGAACTGCAATTGCCCATCCATCCCGAATTAGTGCAGCATGAAGGTAAATGGCGGTTCAAATCAACCTTCAAAACTAAAGATGAGAACGGTAATATGACAGACAAGTATGAATACACATCCGGAAAATTGGCAGATGACTTAATCGAGTTAATTCTTGCGAAAGTGAATGAAGAAATTCCACATTTTTAATAATGGATAATCAACTGGGAGTGTCCTTACATTCCCGGTTGGTTAATTACGCCGCCATAGGAAACACCTCAATTTCCCCACCCTTGTTATACCTCCTCATCTGCACAGCCATTCCACGTTCTGGTATGTCTATTACAACACCTACGTCGTGTTGAATTAGCAGTTCGAACCTTTCAGAGTATTTGGAAAATGTCATAGCTATATCTCGCAAATCTCGCTACTGTATGGAATTCCATCTCCCATCCCAAAAAAACTACAAAAATTAATATTTCCTCAAGGTGTGTATTACAGTATGGGAAAAGGCATATTTTTAACCTCAAAAATCAGTGAAGTATTTGCCCTCTTTGTAAATCTGAACAGCGATTGTGAAAAAAATAAAAAGACAGGATGGCTTTGACACCATCCTGTCAAGTCGGGATGACTGGATTCGAACCAGCGGCCTCTTCGTCCCGAACGAAGCGCGCTACCGGGCTGCGCTACATCCCGTGTGGGAGCATGAATTTAATAACCTTTTTCAATTTGTGCCAAATTTTTCTTTACTCCAGGTAACCCCGTATTCATCACAACAATAGCTCCTGTAATGAGGATGATACCCACCCATTGCCAGCCACTCACTTCTTCCTGTAATACAAGGTAGGCAAATACTGCGGCAGCGGGGATCTGCAGGCAAGTGACGATGCTGCTCAACCCCACGCCAATAACAGGCATACCCCTGACATACAACAGCGGTGGCAGTACCATACCAGCAACCGCCAATATCCATCCCCATTGCCAAAGAATCTCTACATCAAAATGCTGCCAGAGCGTACCACCCCATACCAGCGATACGGCTGCAAGGCAACCAAGACTCAGCCAGAGCGTCCGGCGTAGCGGCGATTTGTTCACGACAATTCGCCCGGAACAATAAACAGAGATGGTATTAGCCACCGCGGCCAGCAGCCCGAAACCCACACCGGCTGCACTTATAGACGCCCCCTTGTGCAATATCCCGGTAGCCAGTATAGTGCCGGCAAGTATCACCACTACAGCCCCGGCTTTCAATGCAGATGGAAAACTACGGGTAAGGATACACTCCAGTAAGATACCCATCCATACCGACTGCGCCAACAGTACAATGCTGGTGGAGGCAGCACCATAGCGTATAGACAAAAAATAAAAAGTACTGATCATTCCTACACAACAACCGTGCAGCATTACCTTCCCCTTCTCCGCAAGGGTGAACGACCTGCTCCCCTCCCACTGCTGCTGCGGCAGCAGGTTCAGTAATGCCACCAATACGGTGCCCGTCAGCACCTGTGAGAAAGTAATGGAAGGGATGTCATATCCGTCGTGCTGCGCAAGCCTTACGAAGGTGCTAAGTATGCCGAAGCTTACAGCACCTCCTGCTACAAAAGCTACTGCCTTTCCTTTATTCATGCTCATTTTATTTTATAGGCTACTCTCAAGGTGGGCCGCACGCCTTCGGGCCGGTTCCTGGCAGCCGTTTCAAAGAACACCTTCAACTCCGCTGCCAGTCCGCCTTTAGTGACGTAGCTGATGCCAGGGCCTATCGCCAGTACCTGTTCACGTGTATCACTGATACCGTAGGTGCGCTGATAATACTGATGATCGCCGCGGAAATCATCCTGTGCAAGCTGCTTCAGATAATAGCCCGCCACTTCGGCGCGCAGGGTACTGACAATACGCTGCTCTGCAGAGAAATTGATGTTGTAAAACATACCGGAGCGTGCATCTGTACCGATCTTTCTGAAGTTGTAGTTGAAATTGTTACGCGTGCTGATGCTGAAATTCTTTGCAGGGAATAACGTGAAGGCATAATAACCGGTAAGTGTATAAAACCTCGATGAAGGATTCACATCATACTGTGGATTATAAGCACCCAGCGGCGCCGACAAGTCAACCTCTACCCTGTGCCAGTAAGCCATGCCAAACAGTTTCCTGTTGGACCACTGCACTACCGGTCCGAATATGAGACCGCCAATAACACCCGGATTAACTGATGGTGCAGATCCTCCCTTCCCGGCAGACAATTTCACTACCGGCAGCAGGGCACTGAATGCGAGGTTGCCACCAAATACCCTGACAGATGACTCATAAATAAATTGATGCATAGACAACAAAGAACTGATCTCGGCAACACCATGTCGCTCCCGTCCCTTTACATCGTTCAGCCGCTGCGGCTGATATATCTGAAGATAATGCACATAATAAAGACCAGGTCCCGGTGACACGCCGTCCTGCATATTGGCCATACCCAGGTTAGTGGCGGGCAGCGAAGGGTCCTGCGCAGCGCCGGTAAATGTTGTCAGTAAAAAGAGCGATGTTGCGGTTATTATATTGCGCAGCCACATGTTCAGCTTAGGTTTATTTGCCAAAATTAGCGGGTGCCAACGCTTCAAAAAATTAAGGTACCTTTAGAAAATAAATACACCTCAGGAAATCAGGGAAAACCATGTTCGATAATATACTGAAGAATATTGCCCGCCATGTTACTCTGACCGGGGAGGAAGCCGCTGATTTCTGCTCACTGCTGGAAGTAAAGCAGGTTAAAAAAAGATCACATCTCATCCGGTTTGGCGAACTATGCCGCCATGAAGGATACATCAACAAAGGCAGCTTCCGTACTTTCTTCAGGGACGCAGAAGACACGGAACACACCATATATCTCGCCATAGAAGACTGGTGGATATCCGATCTTTACAGCAGAACATTCAAAACGCCATCGCGATATGAAGTGGTGGCGCTGGAAGATGCAGAAGTGTTCCTTATCAGCGACGATAACCTGGAAGCATTCCTGAAACGTGTTCCTTGCATGGAACACTTCTATCGCAAGCTGTTTCAACACTCCACTGCTGTATACCAGGACCGTCTGCTGCAAGCCCACCAGCTCACAGCTGAGGAGCGTTACCGTCGCTTCAGAGAGAAGTATCCGGAATTCGACAGGCGTATTCCTCAGAAGTATATCGCATCTTACCTTGGCCTCACACCTGAATTCTTCAATACTGTACGGACACAGGTACTGAAGAAAGGATGATCATTTATATATAAAGCGGAAATTATTTTGTCGGAGATTAATAACCAATGAAACAATGCAACAGAAAAGTACCTTCAGCCTGTCAAAAAGACTACCAGAACAGCACAGATCCATCGCCACACTACTGGCCTTCGCACTGATACCGGTTTCCGGCCTTGCCACCGACATTTACCTGCCCTCCATGCCCCACATGGCCACCGGCCTCGGTGTCCGGGAAAGCAACATACAACTGACACTGTCATTGTTCCTTGTCAGCTATGGCTGCGCACAACTGATAGCCGGCAGCTTCCTCGACTCTTTCGGCCGCTACCGCCTGTGTATGGCCGCCCTCTTTATCTTCAGCATCTCTGCTATCATCACCGCCATCTCCGGCAACATAGTCGTGATATGCGCCATGCGCATTGTACAGGGCATTTGCACAGGTATGATAGTAGTATCGAAGAGAGCCTTCTTTGTAGACGTGCATAAGGGCGAGAAACAAAAACATTATCTCAGCATCATGACCATCGTATGGTCCTCAGCACCCATTATTGCGCCATTCATCGGCGGTTATCTTGAAGCGCATTTCAACTGGCGCGCCAACTTTTTTGTATTGGCTGGTTACTGTACTTTATTGCTGGTACTTGAATATATTTTTTCCGGAGAAACGATTGAACACTACCATCCCCTGCAACTCCGCCCTATCCTTCGTAATTATGGCGAAATGCTGCGTGCGGCCGATTTCGTATATGGATTGATCATGCTTGGCCTCTCATATGGCATCACGATGATCTTTGGCCTGTCCGGACCCTTCATCATTGAACACCAGATGGGATACTCACCGGTAGTAGCCGGCTACGCGTCACTCGTGATGGGCCTGGCCTGGATGTGTGGCGGATTCCTGGGGAAAGCAATGATCCGGAAAGAATTCCTTCCCAAACTGCGCAAAGCCTGTATCATACAAATCATACTGATCATCGCCATGATCACTACCACTCCTTTGCTGAACAACATCTGGAGCATGATACTCTTCGCCTTCTCCATTCATGTAACGGCAGGTTTCATCTTCAACAACTATTTCGCCTACAGCCTCAGCCGCTTTCCCCGTATGGCTGGTATGGCCGGAGGACTCACCGGCGGCATGGCATATATGATCACTTCCGTAATGAGCTATGGTATCGCCAGTATTATCGGCGCGAATTCCCAGCAGACACTTGGTTACAGCTACCTGGTGATGGGCGTGGTAGGTTTGGGGATTATGCTGGTGAACAGAACACAACAGCCTGCAACAACTGTAACCGTAAAATAACATCTTCCCTTCCTTCTCCTCCTATGACGGGGGAGGAAGGTTTTCTTCTCTGTAACATCAACAGATATACTGCAATCATTTCCCCCGGAAAATCTCCCTATACATAAAATAAATTTATTCTGTATATTTGGTCACTACCAAAATCTGCGTTGTAAATAGAACTGCTTAGATAAACGAACAATGAAAAATCAATAGAGCAATTCCTGGCCTAAATAAAGTGTAGCCCGTACTGTGTAATTCCGTATCCTGTTCCCGTGCCATTAATGCTCTTCCCGAAAATCCGAAACACGCAGCAGTAATCCTGGTAGCCGGCTGTAGTACTATCCATGTTAAAACAATAGTTACCTCTTTAAACCAAAATCAGTTTGCAATGAAAAAAACGTTACTCCTCCTGTATCTTGCCGTCTCGGGCCTGTATGGCAGCTCGTTGGCGCAGGTGCAACCTGGTGGCCGCAAAAACTACGACATCCTGCATGTCAATGGTAAGAAGGCGCCACCAGCCGGTGTGAAAAACAAAATCGCGGAAGCCGTCGGCCAGAATCCCCTCACAAAGGCATTTCCAGGCCAGCAGTACTATCTGCTGCAATTCTTCGACATTCCTCCTGAAAGTAAAAAAAATGAATACCGGCAATATGGTATAGAGTTGCTGGATTACTTTCCTAACTACGCCTACTACGCCTGGTTCTCAAAAGACGTTAACCCGCAGCGCCTCAATCAGCTACAGGTAAGGGCAGTGCTGGACATCGACAGTACCCTGAAACTCGCACCGGAACTGCTGAGTGGTAGCTATCCTGCCTATGCCTATAATAACGGCATACTTCAGCTGGACGTTACTGCTTTCGCCAACGCAGACCTGAACGCACTGGTTTCCCGGCTGGCACAATACGGCGCATCAGTGAAGCCGCTTGAACCTGGTTCCCGGATTATTCATATAACCATTCCCGTTAGCCTGCTGGGCACACTCACCGCAGAGAAGCAGGTGCAGTTCATCGCCCCCACACCACCACCGCCTGAACCGGAATACGATCAGAATAATTTCGGTCGCTCCAATGTGATTAACAGCGGTTACAATGGTATCACGTATAACGGTAAAGGCATCACCACGATGGTGCGTGAAGGCGATGGTGTAAATGACAACATTGACTATGCAGGCCGCCTTACGGTAAAAACCAGTGAACCCGGCGGTCCCGGGAGTCACGCCACAGGCTGTGCCTTCAGATTGGGAAGCGCCGGCAACATCGACCCGTCCACGCGCTCCAACGCCTGGGGCGCCAACATCCTGTCGATGGGCGGAGGCAACCTCTTCGATCTCTACGACAACGCCACCAAATTGCGTATCGTAAATATGAGCTACGGCTGGGGAACTACCGGTGGCTACAACGGCGAATCCAATGAGCACGACCGCCTTATCCGTACCCGCCCGGAAGCTATGCTGGTATACTCTTCCGGCAATTCCGGCGGCGACACTACACGCGGTGGTATGTACAACGGCATTCCCGGCTGGGGTAACCTTACCGGCCAGCCCAAACACGCCAAAAACCTGCTGGTAGTCAGTGGCACCAACTATGAGGATGTATTCTACGACTGGACCTGTAAAGGCCCCGCCTACGATGGCCGCGTGAAACCGGAGCTTTCCATAGAAGGATCTGAAGGCACCTCGTTCGCAGCCCCCAAAGTAGCCGGTATCATGGCCATTCTCTACGATGCCTATAAAACAGAAACCAACAGCAACACCCTGAAGTCAGGTCTGCTGAAAGCGGTACTCATGAATACCGCCGACGATATATACAATCCCGGTATCGACTTCAAAACAGGCTATGGCCGTCCTAATGTAAGAAGAGCTTACCAGGTAATCCGGAAACAACAGTTCATCACCGACAGCATGGCGCAACAGGGCAGTAAAAACTTCACCGTTACCGTTCCCACAGGCACCAAACAACTACGCGTGATGCTCTACTGGACAGACTATGAAGCCTCTCCCGGTGCTGCACGCGCCCTGGTGAACGACCTTGACCTGACCGTGAGCAGTCCCGGCGGAACAGCGACCCTCCCCTGGGTGCTGGACACCACACCCGATCCGGCGAAGCTCAACCTCCCGCCCACGCGCAAAGAAGATCACCTGAACAATACCGAACAAGTCACTATCGACGATCCTAACACCGGCGACTATACGATCAATATCTCCGGTTACCAGGTACCACAGGGTACACAGGAGTTTTATATCGTCTATGAGTTTGTGAAAGACGAAGTAGTAATGACCTTCCCCATAGGTGGAGAATCGCTGAAACCAGGCGGCCAGGAATACGTCCGCTGGGATGCTTTCGGTACGTCAGGCACCTTCGACCTGGAATACAGTGCCAACAACGGCAGCAGCTGGACATCCATCACTACTGGTATTCCTGCTGCCAGCAGGGCGTATAAATGGTCAATGCCCGCCGCATACGGCAAATACCTCGTTCGTATTAAACGCGGCAGTCAGGCTGATACGTCAAAACCATTCAGCATCTTCCCCATTCCTGCCAACCTGAAGACAGATTGGGTTTGCGCCGATCAGATGCAGGTACGCTGGAACAAAACTGCACAAACCAAAGAGTATGAAGTATTCCGTCTTGGTGAAAAATACATGGAGCCAATAGGCAGAACTACAGATACCGTAATGACCATAGCCACCGATTCTTCAAAAGAAGAATGGCTCGCAGTAAGGGCGATAGGATTAAACGGTGAAGAAGGACTGCGCACCATCGCCTTCAAAAAAGAGAAAGGTGCTTATCGTTGCAATAACTTCTACACAGGCATTGCACAACATATCAGGAAAGATACTTCGCTGCTTACGGGCATTATTAACCCGCACGGGCAAACGATAGACAACATCTTTTTTGAATATGGCCCCACTACCACCTACGGCTCACAAGTGGCCATACCAGGCACTTTCACCGGGATCAATGATATAGCGGTACAACAGTATGCTGCCATTACGCTTACCGGCGACAGCACCTGGCATTACCGCCTCAAGGGCAAAGTCAACGGGCAGGATATTTATGGAGATGACCGTCAGCTGCAACCCGCTCCCGGCTTTGCGATGCAATTTACCGGCAACGAGTCGCTCGTTGTAGGCAACAACAATGCCTTCATCGGCGCGAAGCCGCGTACGATTGCCCTCTGGGCCAGAGCCGACGCCTTCAACAACGGCGGCCTGTTCTTCACCGGCGCTACCGGTACCACCTACGGCGAGTTCTCACTCCGTACGCTCACCAGCGACAACAGCTGGCGCGTGCAGCTCTGGAACAACAACAAGGACTTCACACTGCCCGACAGTAAAGGTGAATGGCACCACTTTGCCCTCGTATACAATGGTACACAGCTGAGCTTCTACTACGACGGCGCATTGCAATCTACCTGGGCAGTTACACTCGATACCAAAGCCAGCGCCATCAATTTCGGTACATGGAATGGCACCAAACTACAAGGACAACTGGATGAAATAAGCGTGTGGAACACCGCCCTCACTGCTGACCAGGTGCGGAAGATGATGCATCACCCACTGGCTGGTAATGAAACAGGACTCCTGTATTATACCAACTTCGATGATTTCGGCCCACAGGTATATGAAGCAGTGAGCCGCCAGGAACTGACGATCAGTAACGGGCCTGCGAAAATACCTGCTACCATCCCTGTCGGACCAGGCGCTACTGCTACGTTCACAGAACCTGCTGCAGGCTTCACTTCCGGAGGCGCTGCCTTTGCGTATAACCAGCAAAACGCCGCAGCGCTGGCCATCAGCAGCATGGCGCTGAACAACTACAACAAAGGTGGACTCCCCACCGTATACACTCCGCTGGCCAACGGCTACTGGATAGGCCATCGCTATGGAACCGGTAACCTCGATATGAATGTGACGCTGAAAGCTGACCACTCATTACAGGGCCTGAATCCGGCTAAAATAGTACTGATGGGCAAACAACCCTATGCCGCCGGCAAATGGGGTTTTGTAGCCCTGGCGTCATCAGTTGACACAACGCAACAGACCATCACCTTCAACAACCAGAAAGCCTATACGCAGCTGCTCCCGGTATATATCGACAGCGCCTTTGCTGCCGGCAGCGCGGACACGCTTACCCTGACAGATGCCAGGACCGGCGCGGTGACAGCCCCTGTTTCGTTTAGTCTTTCCGGTGTCAATATCACAGATACACTAGTCGTACGCGCGCCCGACGGGTTCCTCGTATCCCGCTACAGCGACAGCGCATACAGCAAACAGTTCAGCATCGCTCCGGTGAACGGCGCCGTGAAGGATGTGAAAGTATATGCACGCTTTGCACCCGTATCAGCCGGTATCTTCAGCGGTAACATCACCGTAACAACCGGCGCTAAAACGCTGGCAGGAACCTACGTAAGGCAGCAGGCCGTTACACCGGAAACCACCGCCGGAAAATCCATGAGCTTTGATGGCAACGGTGATTACCTCGATATAGACAATCTCAACTGGCAGCCGAAAGAGTTCACCATCGAATGGTGGCATAAAGCCAAATCTGCTAAAAACTATAACCAGTCTATCGGTAACGGCTGGGGATCATTCCTGGTACATGCCGATAACACCGCTGGTCTCAACATCGGCGTAGCTAACAACACCAGCTCACGCCTGCTGGTAGCCAACGCATTCAGTGACCTGAATACCTGGCACCATTACGCTTATACCTTTAAAAACGGTGAAGCGAAGATCTATCGCGACGGTGTGCTGAAAGACAGCAAGCCTTCCTCCGCTTACCCGCCCATGTGGAACACCTTCCGTATAGGCGCTTCCGATGGTAACTCCATAGATGGGGAAATGGAAGAATTCAGAATGTGGTCTGTAGCCAGAACTCAACAGGAGATCAGGGAAAACATGCACCTCACCCTTAAAGGCAGCGAACCCGGACTGAAAGTATATCTCCAGTTCCAGGACGCTGAAAACGGTGTAGTGGATGTATCAGACAACGCATACCGCATAAGACGTTCCGGTGATGCCGTACGCGTAACTTCCGCTGTTCCGGTAGCACAGGGCGTGAGCCAGACCAAAACAATTACCGCAGACGGCTATACGCTGTTTGGACAAACCGGTATAGGCCTTGCCTTCGGCAATGGTTCCAATCCATCCGGAGAAGTGGTAATCTCAAGGTTACAGGCTAAACCGGATGTAAGCATCACACCTGCTCCTATCGGCAACGCCTACTGGGTAATCCGCAACTACGGCGCCAACGCTACCTTCACCGGGCTGACACAAGTGCTGCTGGACAGTCTTACTCAAACTGGTACTGATACCACAACCAGCGCAATCTACAGCGCTTACAGCCGCAAGTTCAACGATGTCGGTAATACCTGGGCGCCGAAAGCCAGGAGCACCAACATCAGCAACAACCAGTTAGTGTTCACGATTGACAGCACCAATAACTGGAATAGTTTTGGTCAGCTGGCCATCAACAGACTGGCAGTAACATCACCGGATACGCTGGCAGGACAAGCCTTCCAGTTCAACGGCAACAACGGCTATCTCGACATCACCGGCCTGAACTGGAAACCAACTTCCTTCACTATTGAATGGTGGCTCCGCACCCGTTCATCGAAAGACTGGAACCAGTCCTTCGGTAATGGATGGGGATCATTCCTCGCTCATGGCAACAACAACGGCAGCATGAGCATCGGCGTAGCCAACAACAGCAATTCACGCATGGAAGTACCCGGCGCCTACAGTGATCCGGACACATGGCACCATTACGCCTATACGTTCGACAACGGTCAGGCCAAGATCTACCGCGATGGCGTGCTGGCCGACAGCAAAACTGCTTCCAGCTTCCCGCCATTATGGAACAGCTTCCGCATCGGCGATGACAATGGCAACACCCTCGACGGTGACCTCGACGAATTCAGAATGTGGTCTGTGGCCCGCACAGAACAAGATATACGCGAGAACATGCACCTCACGCTGAAAGGCAACGAAGCAGGACTGAAAGTATATCTCCAGTTCCAGGGTGCACAACCTGGTTATGTTACAGACGTAACCGCCAATCATTATGTGGCAGCAATCAATGGCAATGTAACTACCGTGGCTTCCACCGTTCCCGTAGGAGCAGGCAGCAGCCAGACATTGACAGCAACGGCAGCTACCACGCTGGACTACGCGCAACTCGGACTACGTGCCGCAGTAGACAGCGCCGCCACCATTATGGTGAGTAAACTGAATACACTGCCAGACCATTCTATCAACACGGCTCCGCTGTGGATTCTGCACCAGTTCAGCGGCGACCGCAAACTAACAGGTCTGCGAAATATCATCGTACGCCGGCAACAGGACCCGTCGCGCAACTTTGTGCTGCACAGGCGCGCCTTCAACACCTACGGCAATACCTGGGATACTGTCACCGTCAACGGCTGGCAGGACAGTGCAAACGTCAGCTTCCGTATAGACACTGGTCTCTCCGGTGCACGGCAACTCGCCATCACAACGGCTACTAACCAGCAGCCTTTTGTACAAATCATACAACCGGCTACCAATGAATCCTTTGGTCGTACAGCTATTACCGTTAGTGCCACCGCCTTCGATGCAGATGGAACAGTGAGAAAAGTGGAATTCTTTGCAGGTAATATGAAGATAGGTGAAACGGCTGCCCAGCCTTATACCATCACCTGGGGACCAGTATCCACCGGTAGCTATGCAATCACCGCCAGAGCTACGGATAATGCAGGCGCTGTAAGTATCTCCACGCCTGTAACTATCTGGGTGAACAACCCGCACGACTGCACAGATCCTGACTGGTCTGCCGCCAAAGCCTATATCAAAGGCGACCGCGTTACCTGCAACGGGTTTGTGTATGTGGCACTGCAAAATGTTACAGGAACAACACCACAGCGGAATGGCCAGGGCCCCTGGAGTAAAGTAGGTCCGTGTGGCAGAGGCAACGCTCCGGCAGATACCTCCGCTACATCTGCACACACTGCACTCACTGCTGCCATGAAAAGTGTATCGGCTTTCCCGAACCCAACCCTTGGCAGCTTCTATGTAACACTGCCACAGGTAGCCTATCGCAGCGGCACCCTGAAAGTGCTGGATAGCAAGGGCATACCCGTATACGTACAGGCATTGCAAGGCAACACCTCTACACAGCAAAGAGTGGATATCAGCGCACAACCGCAGGGTATCTACTTTATACAGCTGATCATAGACGGACAGGTAGTAACGTTGAAGATAATACGATTATAAGACCGACCATCTGTATAAAGCAAAAGGCCGTCTCATCAATTGAGGCGGCCTTTTTACTTTTACCATGATGATCGCTATCTGTTTAAAATAACCTTTCCGTGATATACTTCCTGCTGGCCGGTAATGATCTGTATAAAATAAATGCCATGAGAAAGCTGTGATGATAATGTAAATCCGTTCTGCGTAAGCCTTTCCCTTTGTACCTCACGACCGTTGATGTCTCTTACTATTGCCTGGCTGCCAGAGAGATCTTGTTTAACTGTAAACCGGATAATGCCACTTGTGGGATTAGGATATACGCTTAATTCTCCGGCGAAATGATTTACGGTCTGTTGTGGCAGTCCACAAACATTCACTTTCACCTTTACAGGTCTGCGGAACTTATACTCACATTGCAGCTTGGAGGTAACATAGTAAGTAGTGGTAACCGCAGGCCCTACTTTGAAATAATTCCCCGTAAACAATAGATTGCCTCCTACCGGTGCATCATACCATAGGGTATTAAAGGCATCATTGATGGGATTATAGGCATGCAGCGTAACACTATCACCCCTGCAGATTGTTACACTGTCGGCATCTACATTCGGTGCACCGCCATCCCCGCTGAGGAGAAACTTCAGGAATGTGCTATCTGACCGGCATCCGCTGACAGGGTCAACAGCCTGTATATAGGTTTCTCCTTGTGCAAATACGGTAGGCGAAAAATCAGGCGTCACAATCGTGTCTTTGTTGACCACTACAAATGAAGTGTCATAGATAGTCTGGAAGAGGAATACGTAATTTATTTTCACGCGATAACTATAACCCGGTTGATGATTCAATATGGCAATCTTCACAGGACCACAGGTGAAAGAAGGAGTCACGGATACAACCGGGTCGGGTATTTTTTTAACGGTTACTTTTACCGGCTTGCGTACCGGGTTTTCACAAACGATAGACGTTGCAGCATAATAAGTAGTTGTCACTGCCGGACTCACTTTATAGTAACTGCCGGTGTACAGCAGGTTGCCCCCAACAGGCTTATCATACCAACGCATAAAGGCCCCGGCGAAAACAGTATTGTAGGCATGCAGCGTGACACTGCCGTATTTGCAGATAGTAACACTGTCGAAGTCCACAATCGGTACGCCCCCGGAAGCGTTGATGTTATAAATCTTATGCACGCTATCAGACTTACACCCGGTAACAGGATTGACGGCCTGTATGTAAATATCTGCCTGCGCCGTTCTGGGCGCCACAAAATAGGGGGTATTAACCGTATCCTTATTGACAACTGTATAGGATGTATCATACAACGGTGTACCGAAAAAACTGAACTTAACGGTTACACGGTAATCCACTCCGGCCACATGGTTGGTAACAGGAATACCAAAACTTTCACAGGTCAACCCTTGTGGCACACTGTATACAGGGTTCACTGGCTTGGGATTAACAATCACCTTCACCGGCTTGCGCACGCTCTTGCAGGTACCAACGGTAGCCTCTGCATAGTAAGTGGTAGTAACAGCAGGTGTGACCGTATAACTGCCTCCCGTAGCAAGAAGGGTACCACCGGTGCTGGCATTATACCAGCGAATAGTACTGCCGGGAGCCGCCGTAGCGGTAACAATTGTTGACTGCCCGCCACAGATCGTGATGCTGTCGGTACCATTGGGAGGCGCTACTGATGGTTTACGTAAAGCAAAATAAATCCGGAAAGAAGATAACAGGCCTACAAGACTGCTGCTCAGTGTCACCTTCACGCGATCAAATGTTTGTGCAGGCTTTAGTAATATCTCCCCATCCTGGTTACCCTGGAGTATCCGCAGAATACTGGTGGAGATAGCTTGTGCATCATTATTAGGAGTACTTCCATTAAATGTCTGAACAGTAACTCCTCCAAGGATAGCAGCAGAAAGAACTGCATTACTGCTGCCAATACGGATAATCAGGGAATCGCATCCTGTTGTGCTGGCCGCCGGGAAGATGAGGGTCTGGTAAACGGCAACATCTAATAGTCCGACTGTAATAGAAAAGGTGGAATAGTCTGTAAGGTTGGTGTTAGTGACCGCATTCCCGGAGTTGAGCACACCGCATCCGATGCATAGACCAGAAACGCCATTATTCTCTGTGTTGGCGTATACCTGGGCATTCGCCTGCTTCACCAGGAGACATAGCAACATGAATAGACAGACGGCTGTCTTTCTCAGCATGTAAAATTGAAGTTTCATTAGTTTTTGGGTTTATGGAGTATCATATAAAAAACCGCGTATGGCATGATTAACATCTATTACCAGGGCTGATGGACCTGCGGTTGAACAAAAGGCCGTCTCACGATATTGAGGCGGCCTTTTTTACCTATATCATGTGATGATGTTTATTTGTTTAAAATAACCTTTCCGCGATATACTTCCTGCCGGCCGGTAATGATCTGTATAAAATAAATGCCGTGAGAAAGCTGCGATGATAATGTAAATCCGTTCTGCGTCAGCCTTTCCCTTTGTACCTCACGGCCGTTGATGTCTCTTACTATTGCCTGGCTGCCAGAGAGATCTTGTTTAACTGTAAACCGGATAATGCCATTCGTTGGGTTAGGATACACGCTTAGTTCCCGTAGGTTGTTTGCACCCGCTTTGAGATGATCGTCGTCCTGTTGTAACGGGCTACAAACATTCACCTTCACCTTCACAGGCCTGCGGAACTTATACTCACATTGCAACTTGGAGGTAACATAATAAGTAGTCGTGACGGCAGGACTTACCCTGAAATAATTACCCGTAAACAAGAGATGACCACCCACCGGCGCATCATACCATACGGTGTTAAAGGCATCGTTAATGGGATTATAGGCATGCAGCGTAACACTGTCACCTCTGCAAATAGTAACACTGTCGGCATCTACATTCGGTGCACCACCATCGCCACTAAGGAGAAATTCCGCGTATGTGCTATCTGACCGGCATCCGCTGACAGGGTCAACAGCCTGTATATAGGTTCTTCCCCGTGCAAGTACAGTAGGCGAATAATCCGGTGTCACGATCGTGTCTTTGTTGACCACTACAAATGAAGTATCGAAGAGGGTTTGAGAGAGGAATACATAATTTATCTTCACGCGATAGCTGTAACCCGGCTGATGATTCAATATGGCAATCTTTACAGGACCACAGGTGATAGAAGGTGTAAAAGATACAATCGGGTCGGGTATTTTCTTAACGGTTACTTTTACCGGTTTGCGCACCGGATTTTCACAAACGATAGAGGTGGCAGCATAATAGGTCGTAGTAACTGCCGGACTCACTTTATAGTAACTGCCGGTGTACAGCAGGTTGCCCCCAACGGGCTTATCATACCAACGCATAAAGGCCCCGGCGAAAACAGTATTGTAGGCATGCAGCGTGACACTGTCGTATTTGCAGATAGTAACACTATCGAAGTCTACAATCGGTACGCCCCCGGCAGCATTGACGTTATAGATCTTATGTACACTATCTGATTTACATCCGGTAACAGGATTGATCGCCTGTACATAAATATCTGCCTGCGCGGTTCGCGGCGCTATAAAATTGGGGGTGTTAACTGTATCCTTATTGACAACCGTATAGGAAGTATCATACAACGGTGTCCCGAAAAAACTGAACTTGGCGGCGTCATCAACATCATCAGCGCGCGGCCGTCGCTCACGAAGATGAGCGGCTCGCTCATCGCGCCGTACGGCAACTTCAAC
>NZ_DATLKJ010000268.1:0-16889 GCF_035538455.1 Chitinophaga sp. | reverse complement strand
TTTTTATTGTAGTAATTATCGATCTCCGCTGCATTTTTAAATATCTAAATACCTAAATAAAAAAATATATAAATACTAATATCCTCTTTCGTTCTTGCCTTCCATAAAGTTCATGAAAGCCTTGTTTACAACCCTGTTGCCACCTGCTGTGGGATAGTTTCCGGTAAAGTACCAGTCGCCAAGATTGTTTGGGCAGGCATCATGCAGGCTTTCAATAGACTGATAGATCACTTCTATTTTAGCGCTGATACCGGGAGGAGTGAGTATTTCCGCAATTTTTGCAGAAATCTCTTCCGGGGTGAAAGGCTTATAGATATTCTTTACTACGTTTTGTGCGTGCAGTGTGTTGGTGCGTTGGAGCTCCTTACACAAGCCATATGCTTCATGCAGAATATGCTCCTTGCCATGATCTTTCAGTAGTGCTATCCCTGCCTGGAAAGCCACGAAATCGCCCATTTTGCTCATATCAATACCATAGCAATCCGGATAGCGTATCTGCGGTGCGGAAGAGACAATGATGATACGTTTGGGACCCAGCCTGTCCAGCATTTTAATAATGCTTTCTTTCAGAGTGGTTCCTCTTACGATAGAATCATCTATCACCACCAGCGTATCCACACCAGGTCTTACAGTACCATAGGTAATATCATAAACGTGCTGCACCATTTCATTACGACTGGAATCTTCTGTAATGAAGGTTCTCATTTTTACGTCTTTGATGGCGATCTTATCGATACGGATGCGCCGGTTGACCATCTCTGTCAGCTTCTCTTCATCAAAGTCATTACCCCAGGCTAGGATGCGCTCTACCTTGATTTTATTCAGGTAGTCTTCCAGTCCTTTCAGCAGGCCATAGAAGGCAACTTCGGCGGTATTGGGGATGAAAGAGAAGATGGTGTTACGGAGGTCATTATCGATGGCTTTCAGCACAGAGCCAGATAAGTTACGGCCTAATGATGTACGTTCTTTATATATCTTTTCGTCGTTGCCACGGGAGAAGTAGATCCTTTCGAAGCTGCAGGCTTTACGCTCTTTAGGTTCCAGGATTTCTTCTATTGAATATTCGCCGGTGTTTTTTACAATGAGCGCGTTACCGGGCATCAGTTCGAGTACTTCGTTTTCCCCAACATTGAAAGTGGTGCGGATGGCGGCTCTCTCGGAGGCGCCAACGATCACATCTTCGTTGATGTAGTAATAAGCCGGGCGGATGCCATGGGGATCGCGGATCACGAATGAATCGCCGGAACCGATGAGACCACAGGCGTGATAACCGCCATCGAACAATGAGAATGACTGTTGGAGGATACGTTTTACATCCAGCCCGTTGCGGCGCTCTTCATCTTCTTTTGAGAGGAAGTGATGCACTGTTTCGAGCATGGCAGCCAGGTCGCTGTTTTTGTGGACATCGCCGGGTTGCACTTTTACAAACTGGAACAGTTCATCTGCATTTACCAGGTTGAAGTTACCTGCCATTGTGAGGTTGCGGGCAGGGATGGTATTGTATCTTACAAAAGGATGGCAGAGTTCTACGTTGTTTTTTCCCTGTGTGGCGTAGCGGATATGTCCCATCATCAGCTCACCCAGGAATTTGATATGTCCTTTCATCAGGCCGGGGTACTTGGTGATCTCCGGCTGATATTTTTCGATTTCCTGGATCTCTTCGCGGATCTTGCTGAAGACCTCTCCGATGGCCTGCGGCGCAGCGCTTCGGATACGATGCATAAAAGGAACTCCGGGTTCTGTGTCCAGCTTCACCGCAGCTACACCAGCGCCATCCTGGCCCCTGTTGTGCTGTTTCTCCATGAGCAGGTACAGTTTGTTGAGCCCATAGAAAACGGTTCCATATTTTTGTTGGTAATAAGAGAATGGTTTTCTTAATCTAATGAATGCCAAACCGCATTCATGTTTGATCGCATCACTCATCGCAGAAAATTGAAAACGCAAAGGTACGGCATATTTATTAAAATACTTAGCTGCCGATGTTATCATGAGAAAGGGCCTCACGCAGTATTCGCGTGAGGCCCTTTCTCCTAATGATTTATAATAGATTCTACTGTTTGGCAAGACTTGCCATCCACTTACTGATATGTTGACAATCTTTATACTCGTCATCTACATGTACGTAGAAAGTAGGTATTTTTTCGAGCAACCATTTGTTGATGGCTTCAGCACGTTTGATATCGAGCGTACGTTGCTGGATACGTGAATAGTCGTCAGTGAGGTTTTCACGATGCGGCTGCGTCCGGGTTTTCAGGTACACGATGCGGCAGGCGCTGCGTCCGTTTTCATCGGTATATTGTGTAGGTGCTGAGATATGGCCTGGTTTCAGGGTATCCAGCATCATTACGATATCTCTTTCAGCTGGATCATCCAGTTGGTCAATGGTGATCAGGGTACCCTCTCCAGTTTTTGACTGGATCATACCACCGTCAAATTTGGCAGCTGGTGCATCGCTATATTTGGCTACCGCTTCAGAAAATGTGTATTTATTACTGAGGATGCCGCTACGGATACTGTCCAGTTTTGCTATTGACTGAGAGAGGTCTGATTTTGTAACTGCTGGTCTGATCAGGATATGCTGAACAGTAACGTTATCTCCCTGACGTTTGATCATCTGGATGAGATGATAACCGTGTTGAGATTTTACAGGAGATGAAATTTCTCCCTCTTTCAGACGGAAAGCCGCCGCGAGGAAGTCGGGGTCCCAGGTGTTTTTATCGTTACGGTTCAGGGCGTAAACGCCTTTATTATCTTTTACGCCGGGATCCTCAGAATAGAGGATGGCGAGTGATCCGAAATCTGATTCCTTGTTCTGTACGCGCTTCTTGAATTCCAGCAGGCGGTCGATGGCATACTGGTCCATTTCGCGGGTGGCTTTAGGTTGAAGTATGATCTGACCCACTTCCAGTTCTGATTCGTAAAACTTCAGGCTGTCTTTGGGAATGGCGTCGAAATAGCGTTTTACTTCAGAGGGGGTTACCTTTACCGATTCCACGATTTTGTTACGCATTGCCTGAGACAGCAGCCCTTCTTTAATAGGCTGGCGAAAGCGTTCGCGGAGCTGGTATACAGAGTAACCGGTTATTTCTTTCATTTTTTCTTTGGAACCATACATCTGCTCAAAGTAGCGGATACGGTTTTCCATCTGGGCTTCTACTTCTCCATCACTTACAGGCAAGCTGTCGCGCTCTGCCTGTAATACCATTACCTTCTGGGATATCAGCATCTCCATGATATTGCAGGGCGCCTGTGGTGGGATATTACCATCCGGGGAGTTGCGCTGCTGATCAGCCAGGGCACCATCCATATCAGATTTAAGGATGATCTTATCACCTACAACACCGATAATTTTGTCTGCCACCAGTCTCTGTTGGGCTGCAGCGGCCTGCCACAACAACAGTGTACCAGCAGAAAATGCCAAAAGTTTCTTCATATAAAAGCGGTAAAATTCAAAAATAACCAATTAAAGATCAGGACTGTATTTAATTACAATGGTTTAACAAGCTTTTAGCTTTTAGATATGGCTGGAAATAAAAAGACCAAAGCGAACACATAAGAGATTTTAATATATCCTCTTATATGTCCGCTTTGGTCAGTATTCTAACAGCTGGTATTCAAAAGGTATCAGCTGTTTTTAGAGTGTTCTTTTCACTTCGATTTCTTCAAACCCTTCGACGATGTCACCAGGTCTGAGATCACTGTATCCGCGTACGCTCAGACCGCACTCCATGTTGGCAGCTACTTCTTTGACGTCATCTTTATAACGTTTCAGGGAACCGAGTTCGCCGGTGTGGACTACGATACCATCGCGTACCACGTTAATACGGGTGTTGCGGGCCAGCTTGCCATCGAGTACGAAGCAACCGGCGACAGTAACCTTGTCGAACTTGTAGGTTTCGCGTACTTCGACGTTGCACACCACTTTCTTTTCGATCTTGGGTTCCAGCATCCCTTCCATCGCGCTCTTGATTTCTTCGATTGCGTCGTAGATGATGGAGTAGTTGCGGATTTCGATGTTTTCCTTTTCCGCCAGTTTTGCAGCCTGGGAAGAAGGGCGTACCTGGAATCCGAGGATAATGGCGTCGGAGGCAGTGGCCAGCAGTACATCAGACTCTGTGATCTGACCTACGGCTTTATGCACGATGCTGATCACGATTTCTTCGGTAGACAGTTTCTGCAGGGAGTCGCTCAACGCTTCCACAGAACCATCGAAGTCGGCTTTGATGATCAGGTTCAACTGTTTGAAGTTGCCCAGTGCCAGACGGCGACCGATCTCGTCGAGGGTGATATGTTTCTTGGTACGTATACCCTGTTCGCGAACGATCTGCGCTCTGCGGTTAGCTGTTTCTTTGGCTTCAGACTCATCTTCATACATTTTGAATTTCTCACCAGCCTGGGGAGCACCGTTCAGACCGAGTACCTGTACAGGTGTTGACGGTCCTGCTTCGTCCATTTTCTGACCACGTTCATTGAACATGGCTTTGATTTTACCATAAAAGGAGCCGGATACGATGGTGTCGCCCTGGCGGAGGGTTCCGTTTTGAACCAGCAGGGAGGCAACATAACCGCGCCCTTTATCGAGGGATGCTTCCACGATGCTACCAGACCCTTCACGGTTTGGATTAGCTTTCAGTTCGAGCAGTTCTGCTTCGAGCAGGATCTTTTCCAGCAGCACGTCTATATTCAGACCGCTTTTGGCAGATATTTCCTGGCTCTGGTATTTACCACCCCAGTCTTCCACGAGGAGATTGAGCTGGGCCAGTTGTTCTTTGATTTTTTCCGGATTGGAACCATCTTTATCCACTTTGTTGATAGCAAATACCATCGGCAGGCCGGCGGCCTGTGAGTGGGAGATTGCTTCCCTTGTTTGTGGCATGATGGCGTCATCAGCGGCAATCACGATAACAGCGATGTCGGCTGCTTTGGCACCACGGGCACGCATCGCGGTGAACGCTTCGTGACCAGGTGTATCGAGGAAGGTGAGTTTCTTACCGCCGTTGGTAGTTACCTGGTATGCACCGATATGCTGGGTGATACCGCCTGCTTCGCCGGCCACAACGTTGGCGTTGCGGATATAGTCGAGCAGGGAGGTTTTACCGTGGTCAACGTGACCCATGATAGTTACGATCGGAGCGCGTGGTTCGAGATCTTCCGGTGCGTCTACATCATCCTCTTCTTCAGACTCTTCGACTGCATCCAGGCCGATAAATTCCACTTCGTAACCGAATTCGCCGGCTACCAGTTCAATTACTTCAGCATCGAGGCGCTGGTTGATAGACACCATG
This sequence comes from Chitinophaga sp., assembly GCF_035538455.1. Lineage (GTDB taxonomy): Bacteria > Bacteroidota > Bacteroidia > Chitinophagales > Chitinophagaceae > Chitinophaga. Next base: position 11,604 of record NZ_DATLKJ010000268.1, on the reverse strand, counting down.
ATACCGAGGCCCATACATTTGGAGATCACTTCAGCGAAGCTCACATCCATCAGATTGGCCAGTTCACTTACGGAAACGAATTCAGTAACCTGGAGTTTGTTGTCTTGAACGCCCTCTTTGGCTTTCTGGCTGGCACGTTCTTCACGTTTTTCCCTACGGTGTTTGGCTTTCACGTTTTTACCGCGACCGCCGCCACCGAGTTTGGCCATTGTTTCCTTGATCTTGTTCTGTATCTCGTTTTTATCGATTTCTTTCTCTTCAACAGTGCGTTTATCATCTCTCTTGTTGAATCCGCCGCCCTGGCCGGGTCTGTTGAATCCACCGCCATGACCACCAGGTCTGTTGCCTTGTTGGTTGCCACCGCGGTTAAATCCGCCACCTTGCTGGCCTGGTCTGCCGCCTTGCTGCTGACCACCGCCTCTGTTGAATCCGCCGCCGCCTTGCTGCTGGCCGCCTCTATTGAAGCCACCACCACCCTGCTGACCACCTTGTTGCTGGCCATGCTGGCGGTTGCCATGACGGTTATCGCCGCCTTGCTGGCGGTTGCCTCCATGTTGTCCATGTTGACCACCTTGCTGACCGTGTTGGCCGCCTTGTTGCCCATGCTGTCCATGTTGGCGGTTACCTTGATGACCCTGGTGTCCCTGGTGGTGACCCTGATGCCCTTGATTTCCACCTTCTTTGCCTTCTTTGAAGTCTTTAGGCTGGATAGGTTCAGGTTTCTTCTCCACGATGATACGTTTGCGTTTACGTTTTTCATCGCGGTTGAAGTTGTTGTTTTTATTATTGTCGCGTCTGTCGGATTGAACCGGCAGTTCGATTTTACCGATCACTTTCGGGCCGGTTAATTTCTCGGCCTGAATGTTTGAGATAACCGCACTACCCTGTTCATCCTGCTGTTGTGCAGGAGGGGTTTGCTGGTTGTTATCAGTAGCAGCAGGCGCAACGTGACGGTCTTCCTTTACAGGCTCCTTCACGGGAGTAGCAGCTGGTTCCTTTACCACAGCGGGTTTTGCCTCTTGTAATACTTCTTCCACTTTATTAACTACAGGTTTATCTTGAACCGGTGCGGCTTTTTCCGTTTGATCTGTCGTATCGGTTGTATCTGGTTTCGTTACTTTCTCTGCTTGTGGTGCGGGTGCTGGTTTTTCAGCAGTTTCCGCGGGGCCGGCAGTCTTTTCAGCGCTGGCAGGAGTAGCGGCAACCACCGGTTTGGGTTCCGGTTGTTTTTCGGCTACGGGAGGAGGAGTAACGGGTTGTTTTTCCTCTTTAGCGGCCGGAGGTGCTGCCTCTGGTTCTGGTTGCTGAGCCGGAGCATCCTGTTCTTTTTTAGTAACAGGTTTCCTACGGTTAATAGCGTCGAGATCGATAGTGGTGATCACTCTCGGGCCATTTATTTTAGGCGCTTCGGTCTTTACTACTTCCGGTTCAGCGGGAGGAGCGGCCGGTGCTTTAGGAACTTCCGCAACAGGGGGTGTTGCAACAACGGGTGATTCCTGTTTGGGCTTCGGTTCCTCTTTTTCTTTAACCGGAGGAGGGGCAGGAGCAACAGCCTGAGGTTCCTGTTTAGGGGTTTCCTTAACGGGTTCCTGTTTGGTTTCAGGTGCTGGTTCTGCTTTTTTGGGCGCTTCCGCTACGGGAGCGGCTTCGTCCTTAGTGTTTTCTTTTTCTTTCTTTTTCGCTGCGGCCTCAGCTTCCTCTTTCTCCTTCTTCATCTTCGATTCTAACACGCTTCCTTTAGGCAGGGCTATCTGGTCGCTTTTGCGTTTGTTAGCCTTGTCCTGCTGGAATTCCGACTGCAGAGCTGCGTACATAACAGCCGTAAGACGGGCATTGGGAGAACCAAAGCCGCCCATATCGAAGCCTTTATTGCCAAGGAAATCGATGAGCGTTTCCTTGCCAATATTAAACTCTTTGGCTGCAGCGAGCAATCGTGGTGTGTTGTTTGTTGTTTCAGGCATATCGTATTTCGGGCCTCCCCTGTTTCCCGTTTTTTCCAAACGGGATGTTTTTTTACGTTTAAACAATAACTCGAAAAAATCAATTCCCCTTCTAATAAGCCCTTTACCTGGGAAGGGTTCTGGCTGGGCTTTATTCTTTGTCAAACTCTTCCTGTAATATTCTTCTTACATCCTGCACTGTCTCTTCTTCCAGATCCGAACGGCGAACCAATTCTTCAGTGGTCAGCTCTAATACGCTGCGGGCAGTGTCACAACCTATTCTTTTCAGTTCGTCTATGATCCATTCTTCGATTTCATCTGAGAATTCCTCCAGATCGATATCAAATTCAGCCTGTTCCTGTGCTTCATCACGGAATACGTCTATTTCGTAGCCGGTGAGTTCGCAGGCCAGTTTGATGTTTACGCCTTTTTTACCAATGGCCAGTGATACCTGGTCTGGGTTAAGGTAAACGGAGGCGTATTTGTTTTCGTTATCTACTTCCATGCGGCTGATTCTGGCAGGTGTTAAAGAGCGTTGGATCAGCAGTTGGATATTGGCAGTGTAGTTAATGATATCGATATTTTCATTTCTGAGTTCGCGAACGATGCCATGGATACGGCTACCTTTCATACCCACACAGGCGCCAACAGGGTCGATGCGGTCATCGTAGGATTCTACGGCCACTTTGGCCCTTTCACCTGGTTCACGAACGATTTTCTTGATAACGATTAATCCGTCAAAGATCTCAGGCACTTCAATTTCCAGCAGTTTTGCCAGGAAGGAAGGATGTGTGCGGGAGAGGATGATTAGTGGCGCATTGTTTTTCATCTCCACTTTTTTCACTACCGCTCTTACATTTTCCCCTTTTTTGAAATAATCTGTAGGGATTTGTTCAGATTTAGGCAAAATTAACTCATTCCCCTCATCATCAAGCAATAAAACTTCTTTTTTCCAAACCTGGTAAACTTCACCATTAACGATTTCTCCGGCTTTATCTGCATATTTCTTTACGAGAATATTCTTTTTCAGGTCGCCGATACGGGCGGAGAGTGTCTGTTTTGCAGCCAGGATAGCCCTGCGGCCGAAATCCAGGATCTCTACTTCTTCGTACAGGTCTTCACCGATTTGGTAGTCTGGTTCAACTAAAATAGCTTCAGAATAAGCAATCTGCGCATTATCATCTTCCACTTCTCCGTCTGATACGATAGTACGACGGCGCAATATTTCCAGGTCGCCTTTTTCTGTATTTACGATCACGTCAAAATTCTCATCAGAGCCATACTTTTTCCGCAGCAGTGTTTTGAACACATCTTCCAATACCTTCATCAACGTAGGGCGGTCAATGTTTTCCGCCTCCTTGAACTCGGTGAATGACTCAATCAGGTTAATACTAGCCATGTTTAGTTATTATATTTTAAAACACGATGCACACCTTTGTGTGCTTTATTTCATTAAGTTTTAAATCTGTTGTTTTGATTTCTTTTTTCTTTCCGATGACTTCCTCGATCGTGATCGCATCATCGTTTACAGCGGTTAATTTACCTTCTTTTACTGCACCGTCCAGTAGTGTAACTTCTACCTTACGGCCAATATTTTTCAGGTATTGCCTGTGCAGTTTCAGCGGTTCATCCAGTCCGGGTGAAGATACTTCCAGTGAGAAATCATTGTTGGGAAACAGTTCAGAGCTTTCCAGCAAAGGATAGAGCGCCCTGTTGAAGGCCACCAGTTTATCAACCGGCACACCTTTGTCTCCATCCAGGAATAGTTTCACATTGTTAGTGGGCTTTATTCTGATGTCTACCAAAAAATTGTCGGGATCATTTACCAGCAGTCCTTCTGCTATTTCCCGGATAGCTGTTATCACGTGTTCGTTTGCCATACAAAAAGCGCGAAGGGGACAATATCTCGTCCCCTTCGTTTGAATCATTTTTCCTTACGCAAAATTAGGATTTTATTTGATTAAAAACAATTTCTTTAACTTGTATATAAATATTTATTGGAGGGATTGCTCGCAGATTTCATAGTTTAAAAAGATATAATGCGAATTGCTTTTTACAGGAAGATCAATCTGGAACTGATTCTGTGGCCGACAGGCCTGCTGCTGCTCTTCCTGATGCAGCCTGACACACAAGGTCCTTCCTGGTGCCTGTTTAAAAATGCAGGTCTCCCCTTCTGTCCAGGTTGTGGCCTGGGACATGGTATTCACTACTTTCTGCACGGACAATTCAAAGCATCCCTGCACCATCACTGGCTGGCACCTGCAGTAACTGTCATCCTGGTACACCGGATCATACAACTGGCCAGGCTTCAATACGAGTCCATTAAACAACTGTAACTATAAATTATCTCTATGACTGATTTCTCATTTGCCATGCTTCCGGGCATTGAACAGGAAGAGTTGCTCTGGCTGAAGGAGCTGACCAAAAATTTCAGCGACGAAAACAAACAGCGATTCCTGGCCGTTTATCAGAGCCGCCGCAAAGATCCACAGGCGATCCTGATCTGCAGCCTGATCGGGTTGGTGTGTGTAGCTGGCATACAGCGCTTTCTGGTGAACCAGATTGGAATGGGTATCATTTACGTGCTCACCCTGGGCTTCTGTTTTGTAGGTACCATCATCGACGCCATTAATTACAGAAAGCTGGCCTGGGAGTTCAACAAGAAGGAGGCAGTAAGCACAGCCGCACTGCTTGGGCTCTGATTAACAGAAAGTTAAAGAAAACTTAAATTGCAGGCAATTTAAAAGGCGCGGAATGTATATTCCGCTAACTTTGTTCTACTATGTTGAAATTTTTGCTTTATATATTCTTCGCCTGGTTGCTGTATAAACTGGTGTTTGATTTTATCATACCTGTTTACAGATCAACCAAGCATGTACGTAGACAGATGAGTGATATGCAGGAACATATGCGCCGTCAGTATGAACAACAGCAGACAACTGAGCAGGGGTATACCTACTCGCAGACGCAACCCCCTCCGCAGCAGAAGCCTGCAGAAAAGCCGCGCAGGGATGATTATATAGATTTTGAAGAGATCAAATAGATATGTTAAAGGCCGGTTTCCTAAAACCGGCCTTTATTTTTAAAGTACGTTCTGTGGCCTGAAGATATCCAGGATCGTTTTGGGTGGCAGCAGATGAATGGTTTGCAGCCCCATTGCCCTGGCTCCTTTTATATTAGGCTGGGTATCATCTATGAACAGTGTTTCTTCCGCTTTCAATCCGTTTTCATCCAGTACCATCTGATACGCTTCCTTATCGGGTTTGCGCTGTCCCATCAGATGGGAATAGTAGGCTCTGTCGAAAAACGTTGCCAGGGAAGGGATTCCTCTGCTCTCCATCAGTATCCTATTAAATGCATCCAGATGAATAGCATTGGTATTGCTGAGGAGGAACAGTCCGTAGTGGTTACGTAGCTGTTGCAGCAGCTGGAGGCGCTGCAGGGGAAAATCGAGCAGCATCGCGTTCCAGGCGTCGCAGATCTGGGCATCAGTGACAGTCTCCGGAACATGCTGACGTATTTCTTTCAGAAATTCTTCCACGGAGACATGACCCGTTTCCAGGTTATTGAACAGGCTGGAGCCGTGAAACTGCGTATACAGCTCATCGAAATTTTCTACCCCCAGGGCCTTAAAGGCTTCACTGGTGAGCTTGTAGTTGATATTCAGGATAACACCGCCCAGGTCGAAAATGATATTTTTAATGCCTTGCATACGATCTAAAGTTGAGCACAAAGAAACCGCTTTTTATTAAAGTGTAGGCGTTGCCGTAAGAAGACAAAAAAAATTTAGGATAATTCAGGAAAATAATTAATTTTGCCGTCCCTTGAAAAAGGGAAATTTCGTTCTTCGGAACAGGTCCTATAGCTCAGTTGGTTAGAGCACCTGACTCATAATCAGGGGGTCCCAGGATCATGCCCTGGTGGGACCACTTAGAAATCAAGCACTTACAGCGGTTTTGCAGTAAGTGCTTTTTTATTTGCACCAAAATTTGCACCATAAGTTCCCGGATAACCGGAATAGTTGGTATAGCTATTTCGCACCTTCTCAATCTGAATATATCAACCAGCAAAAAGCCTTATTTTTATTCTTCAGCAGCAGATTGACTCATGGAACATTTTAAGAAATTCCTGATCAGATTGCAGACATTCAACATCCGTGTTCTTACCCGGAAGCCCCATAATGTAGGTAACCCAGAAATGCGCTATTATGACCTTACCCATGAGAACCCCGTTATGACGTTATCTTTCAGAAATGAGATGAAAGAATTATCTGAGATGGCAGTAACTGACCTGCTGAACCTCACACCTAGCCAGACCCAATACCAGTTACAAAGACTTGACAGTATCAGAAATCGATTCAGACAATTCTGGAAGAACTACTATAAATTACCAGCCCCGCTGGATGAACAGGAAAGCAGGCAGTTTTTTTTCGGGCTGAACCTGGAGGATTTATTTATCGTAGAGGGGCTTGAGTTGGATGGTTATAATATAAATTGTCCGCAGTGTTTTATAGATGATGTTTGTGACTCCGTGCGTCATAGAGAAGAGTATTTAAATGATATTCAGAAAGCAGTAGGACAGATAATCTCACCTGAGAAAGAGTCTCCTTTGCCGGATAGTTCGGCAGGTAATGTGAATGGAGCCCCTATTATTAAAGAACACATATTCCCCCAACTGTTTGCCATATTGAAGGACTATTTTTCGCAAGAAGAACAGGGGAACCTTCAGATACTACTGCAATCCGGTAAATTGGAAACGTCACAGTTAACCTTTAATGGAAATGGAAACCAGCTTGCTGATGCCTTCAAACAATTATATGAAGCCAACTTGATTGTTGGGTGTACTAAAGCCTCCCTGGAACATTGGCTCCTTCAATACTTTGCATATAGGGACAAAGACAAGATCAAGAGATTTACGGGAAAATACCTTAATGATATTATTTCCTCTGATACAAGAAACTGTCAATCCCCAATACTTGACATAAAGAAGAACCGGGAGAGTGGCCAATTTGAGGTGCTTCCTACTCAAAGAACCAAAAGAAACAACAAAAAATACTAGGGTTCCGGTGGGGTTATAGTTTTCCCCCTTGTAACCCTGTAGACCAGGACTGTATCATTGCAAAACAAGAACAAAATTGTGAGGCAATGGACAGAATTACATTTGAACAATTACCGCAAGCAGTAGCCCTGATCCATGAGAAGTTGAACTCAATTGAACAGCTCCTCCTTCAGAAAAATAACCCCCAAGCTGAAGTGGATGAACAGATGACTGTTGGGCAGGCTGCGAATTTCCTTAATCTTTCTGTTTCCGCCCTTTATGGGAAAGTCTGCCGTGCTGAAGTACCAGTGAACAAACGCGGCAAGCGGCTATATTTTTTTAAATCTGAGCTGTCTGCCTGGATCAGGGAAGGGAGAAAGAAAACGTGCGAGGAGATCCGGAAAGAACAGGAAAGGTTACCGGCCGTCAGACGCAGACATAACCCCAATACCTCCCCTGCCATTCCGGCAACAATACACAATCAATCACCAAAAAATCCAACTGATGAACATCCGTCAATTAAATGAGCAGATTGCTATTACCGATTTTCTGGCAAAGGAGGGCTTCATACCTATCCACAGGAGAGGTGATGATTGGTGGTATATTTCACCGATCAGGGATAAGGAGCGAACCGCTTCCTTTAAGGTGAACATCAAACGTAACAGATGGTATGATCACGGAATAGGAAATGGTGGAAGGTTGTTTGACCTGGCTTTGTGCCTATATCCTGGTCTGACGAATGTCCAGGTGTTGGAGAAAGTGCAACGTATTTTCTTCCTTCATCAGCAAAAAAGTATTTCTGACCCACCGCCTTTTGCCGGAGCGGAGGGGAAAAGGCTTGCTGGTGAAGAAAAAAAGATCCTTGTAACCGGTGTTGGGCCAATTGTTTCTCCGGCATTGATTCGCTATCTGGGAGAACGATGTATTCCTCGAGACATAGCCAGTAAATTCTGTTGTGAAACGACATATACTGTAGATGGCCGGTCGTATTATGCAATTGGGTTTAAGAATGACGCCGGAGGATATGAACTGCGCAACCCAGGGTTTAAGGGAAGCAGTTCGCCTAAAAGCTCTACCCTGCTCAACAATGATAAGGATGGCCTTGCAGTATTTGAGGGATTCTTCAGTTTCTTGTCTTTCCTGACAGCTCAACAATATCACACCTTACCTTCTAGCAACTATCTCGTGCTTAATTCTCTTGCTTTTTTCGAAAAAAGCAAACTGCAAATGGAACAACATAGCAGCATTACTCTTTATCTCGACAGAGATCCTGCTGGGTTGCGTAATACCGAAAAAGCACTTAAAGACAGTCCATTGTACAAGGATGGTAGCGATTTATATCAGGGGTACAAGGATCTGAATGAGTGGCTTGTGAAGGAGTTTTATCTGTTACAACAGCATTCACTTGCATTAAACCCGACCAGAAAAATAGGTATATGCAGCGACAAGCCTAGCAAGAAATTACGCAATGGAGGGAAAAATAGATTCCATTAAACAGATCTCTCAGCGAAAATTTAATCAATTCGTCTTAGGCATTTTAAATTTTAACAACCATAAAATTTTATTGGTATGGCAGATTTGAAAAGAAAAACGCTTTCGTTAGAGAGCGGGAAGCAGTTGAAATTATTTGGGGCCAGTATTGCAATCTCCAAAAGTCTGGAAATTGGCGAAGGGTATGCCCCCAACCTTTTTTCTTTCTCTGAGGAGCAAACTAATGGTAATTCTTCCGGGAAAATTATTAATCCTCACGATCTGAACAGGGAAGATCTGATGGAGTTGGCGGACTTTAACATTCAACTTTGGATGAACTTAAAAGCCAATGTCCGCAAGTTCGGTATTGATAATCCTAAAGTCTTTAACCATGAGGCTATCAGGTAAGTATGTTTATCCGTGGATTTTCTTTCCAGTTATCACAAACAATAATGTTACTCAGAAATGAAACGCTGGGAAGCCAATACTACGGACGTATTTTAAGGCAAGCGGTGTTTTCGTAGGACGAAAACGGCTTGCCCCCTGCTCCCGTTGGTCGCCGGGGGAGAAAAGATAAACCAGAAAGAATGAAAATGTGATGTCATGGAAACAGAAGAAGCTGGAAAAAGGAAAGGAGGCCGGCCTGTCAAGTCGGTGAAGAAAGAGACTATTATCCGGGTACGTATTGACAGGTCAGAACTATTTATCATAAAGCACAAGGCGCAAAAAGCCGGGATGAATATCTCCGCTTACCTCCGGATGTCTGCTATAAATGCCACAGTCAAAGCCAGGATTTCCCCAGAAGAAAAGGATCTTGTTCGCAAACTGGTAGGGATGTCCAATAATCTGAATCAGCTTACAAAGGAGTTTAAGAAAGGAGAAATGATGAAGACGGCGGTTCATTTTGAAACTTACCGAGTTAGAATTGATGACATATTAAAGCTGCTGCGAAATGATAAGTAAAGTATTTGACGGACATAGTTTCTATCATGCCTGCCGCTATGTGTGCAAAAAGCCTGGTGCAGAAGTGCTGGCGACCGAGGGAGTACGGAACTATGATCATAAACTTATGGCGGCAGATTTCGTTGACCAGGCTTCAACCCGGCCTTCCAAGAAACAGGCATGCTTTCATTCTGTTCTCAGTTTTCATCCCAATGAAAAGCCGGATGATGCGACAGTTACGGCTATCGCACAGCAATACCTGAAAGAGATCGGCATTACAAATACTCAGGTTGCCATTACGAAACATACCGACAAGGCTCACCTGCATGTACACATCATCGCTAATATGGTAAACAACGATGGGAAGTCAATTTCTGATAAATGGATAGGACTGAGAGGGAAAAGGGCTGCCCAGAAGCTGACAATGGAATATAGACTTATACAGGCAGAAAAGAAAGATCTGGCATTAACCCACCCTGAAGCATTGAGTCAGTCGGAGGCTAACCGGTATAAAATATATATGGCAATTACGGCTGCCCTCCCCTATTGCAAAAATCTGCAAGATCTTGAGAGCCGGTTAAAGAAGGAGCATGGTATTGAAGTGCAGTACAAGTATAAGGGGCAATCCCAGGACAGTCAGGGCGTGAGTTTTAAAATTGGAGAATATTGTTTTAAAGGTAGCAAGGTAGATCGGCAATACTCTCTTGGCAATCTGGAAAAGATCCTCTCTCAGCAACAAAGACAGGTTGTTGCTCCCCGTCTGTATCCAGGTAAGGAATATCGATTAGCACCTATCTCTAACAAGAGTCACAACACTACGTTGGCAGATATTTCGGGGATGATTATTAAAGAGCTAACGACCGCCGCTATTCAGATATTGAATGATTTGATGAAACCAGATTATATACCAGATAGAGTGCCATATGAGCTATTTCGTAAACCTAAGAAGCGGTACTATAAGAAGCAGAGTTAATCCTTGATAATTGTATATCTAAAATGATTAGAAATGAACGAGAACCTATTAAATACTGTTACGGAAGTAACGGAGCAGCATGAGAAAAGAATTGCCCAGCAAGAACAGACATTGGATAAATTAAAGTCACAACTTGAAGAGTTATCTGACTTCAAGACGGTACTTACCCGGTTCAATGGTCAGGTCGACACGTTGCGCTCCGTCAGTGATCAATGGCCAAAACTGGCAAAAGAGGTAGTATTACTAAAGGAACGGTTGAGCCAAACTATGGATGCTCTGTCTCGCCCTATTGAGCAAAAGCATCATCATTACGTCAGTAAAATAGCCTGGATAGCGGCAGGTCTCTTTTTAGTATTATCACTGACAGTATGCGGTTGGTATATGACACATCAGCGCCTTCAGGAATTTATTAGTAATGACACCAAGTATCGTTACTTGAAAATCCAGAATGATAAAGAGCTTCGCCAGTTGGTAAGAAGAGTTGATGACCAGGTACAAGCTAACCCCTACTTTATGCGGGATAGTGTACTGAAAGTGGAAGAGGATAATCAGCGGAGACTGGAGTTGTTGGAAGAAGCTTTAAATAAAGAGGCTGAAGCAAAAGCCCTGAGACGAAGGGCTACAAAATAACTTCTTTTAAAGATCGGAAGCTGGAAAATGATCAGATGTTGTTTGCTGGTAGCAAAAAAGGTAAGATACGAATGATTGGTATCTTACCTTTTATATGAAATAGTCACGACTTAATCTGACAGTAAGGGATTAACTTTAAGTTACCACACTTATTAATTAATCCCCTTTAAACTGTCAGAAATGAAAAGTAATGACAAGTTAATCAAAACCAAATTAGGATTGCTGAAGTTAGCAGAAAATTTGGGTAATGTTTCCCAGGCATGTAAGGTGATGGGCTACAGTAGAGATAGTTTTTACCGGCTTAAGGAATTGTATGATACAGGTGGAGAAACAGCACTTCAGGAAATAAGCAGATCAAAACCTATTTTGAAGAATCGAGTTGAGCCAATGGTCGAGGAAGCGGTTGTTAAGCTTGCTTTTGACTATCCCGCTTATGGACAGCAACGGGTAAGCAATGAGCTGAAGAAACATGGTAAGCCCACGGCTAAATACGTCTTGCAAAATTCAGTGAGATCGTATGACCAAGGTTATTTTCCAAGTTTGTAACGATGAGGAAGGAGTTCTTCTATTCTATTGATAGGGTGATCGGCTATCCTATGTAGTATATCTTTG
>NZ_DATLKJ010000267.1:0-3028 GCF_035538455.1 Chitinophaga sp. | reverse complement strand
AATTAATAACACAAGAGAGGTTGCAAAGCGCACCATTGCGATGGAAGCAGCGGCAATTAATGATTTGCAGCAGTTTATAAATGCAGATTTTGAAAAGGTGGTGGAACTGGTCGCTCAATGTAAAGGGCGCCTGGTAATCACCGGCATTGGTAAAAGCGCCATTATTGCACAGAAAATAGTTGCTACCCTGAACTCTACAGGCACGCCCTCCCTTTTTATGCACGCAGCGGATGCTATACATGGTGATCTGGGCATGATCACGCCAGACGATATTGTTATGTGCATCTCCAAAAGCGGCACTTCAGCTGAAGTAAAAGTACTGGTACCGCTGGTGAAGAACTTTGGCAACACACTGGTTGCCATGGTGGGGAATACTACCTCATTTCTGGCTACGGAAGCAGACTTTGTACTGAATACTACCGTGAGTCAGGAAGCTTGTCCCAATAACCTCGCACCTACCACCAGTACCACTGCCCAATTGGCAATGGGTGACGCACTTGCAGTGTGCCTCATTGAATGGCACGGTTTTACGGCAGCAGATTTTGCTAAGTTTCATCCCGGTGGTGCATTAGGCAAGAAATTATATCTGAAGGTAGGTGATCTCAGCAAACAGCATCAGTCTCCCCAGGTATTGCTTAACAGCTCATTGAGAGAAGTGATTGTGGAGATCTCTTCAAAAATGCTCGGCGTTACCGCTGTAATTGACGGAAACGGACACCTGAGCGGTATTATAACTGATGGTGACCTACGTCGGATGCTGGAGAAAAATGTGCCTACTAACGCCGTTACCGCAAAGGACATTATGTCGCTGCACCCGAAGATCATTCAGGAGGATGAACTGGCAATCAACGCACTCGAAATGATGCGCCGCCACGATATCACACAGCTGTTAGTGATGAACGGTGACCATTATACAGGAATTATTCACTTACATGATTTAATCAGAGAAGGAATTATATAGAAATGACACAGCTGAATAGCCATTTTTACGTGGCAATCATGGCAGGCGGCATAGGCAGCCGCTTCTGGCCTCATAGCCGCACAGACAATCCCAAGCAGTTCCTCGATATTCTCAACACCGGGAAATCTCTGCTGCAATGGACATATGAACGTTTTCTTCAGTTCATCCCAAAGGATAATATCTTTGTGGTTACGCATCAGCAGTATACCTCTAAGGTGGCAGAACAACTGCCAGAGCTGCCATCACAGAATATCGTGAATGAGCCATCGCGTAAAAACACTGCTCCCTGCATTGCCTACATTTCTCATAAGATACACAAACAGGACCCGCTCGCAAACATTGTATGCGCCCCGGCAGATCATCTGATCGTAGACGGCGCCGCATTTACCAATGCCTGCCTCAATGCGCTCCTCTTTGTTCAGAAGCATAGCGCATTGCTTACCCTCGGTATTAAGCCTACACGCCCTGACACTGGCTACGGCTATATCCAGTTTGAACCACAGCAGGTGGCAGACAATGTATACAAGGTTAAAACATTCACCGAAAAACCCAATCTCGAACTTGCCAAAACCTTCATCCAGAGTGGAGATTTTCTCTGGAATGCCGGCATCTTCGTCTGGAATGTGAAGACCATTCTCGCTGCTTTCAAGGAATACCTTCCGGAAATAGATGAGCTCTTCGGACAAAGTGTATATGCCCTCAATACACCAGCAGAAAAAGAAGTGATGGAACAGGTATATCCGCAATGTACCAACATCTCCATTGATTACGGTATCATGGAGAAAGCAGACAATGTGTACGTGATCCCTTCCAATTTCGGCTGGAGCGATCTTGGTACCTGGGCCTCTGCATATGAAAACCTGGAAAAGGACTATCTCGGCAATGCTGTACAGGGCAAAAACGTAGTAGTGATTGATGCCACCAAGTGTATGGTGAAAGTACCTAATGAAAAGCTTGTACTGCTACAGGGCCTCGATGAGTTTATCGTAATAGATACACAGGATGTACTGCTCATCTGCAAAAAAGAAAATGAACAACAGATTAAAGAATACGTGGCGGAGGTAAAGAGGAACAAGGGTGAAAAATTCCTGTAACTACTATGTCAAAACTACCCAATACCGGGACCACCATATTTACCGTGATGTCAGCCCTGGCAACAGAGCACAGGGCCATCAACCTTTCCCAGGGATTCCCGGACTATGATTGCAGCGACGAGCTAAAATCGCTTGTAAACGAAGCAATGCAACAGGGGCATAATCAATATGCACCAATGCCCGGACTGATATCTCTCAGATCTGCACTCGCTGCTAAAATTGCAAGTCTCTACCAGCAACACGTGAATCCCGACACGGAGATCACGATCACGCCTGGTGGTACTTATGCTATCTTCACTGCCATTGCTACATGTATACACCCCGGTGATGAAGTGATCATTTTTGAACCGGCATACGATAGCTATATTCCCAATGTGCTCGTTAATGGAGGCAAGCCGGTGCTGATCCCGCTCTCTTTCCCCGATTACCGCATTAACTGGGAGGATGTACGCAGTAAAATAACACCACGCACCCGGATGATCATGATCAACACTCCGCATAATCCTACCGGCAGCATATTGCAGGAAAGCGATATTGCAGAACTGGAAAAGATTGTGGACGAGTTCAATCTGCTGGTGCTATCAGACGAAGTGTACGAGCATCTGATCTTCGATGGTGAAAGACACCAGAGTATATTGCGTTATCCGGCTATTTTCCGTAACAGCTTTGTGGTGTTTTCTTTCGGCAAGGTGTTTCACAATACCGGCTGGAAGATGGGGTATTGTGTGGCGCCACAACATCTGACGCAGGAGTACAGGAAAGTACACCAATATCTCTGTTTTTCAGTAAACACGCCCATGCAACACGGACTTGCCAGGTTCCTGGAAACGCCTTCACATTACCTGGACTTGCCGGAATTTTATCAGCAGAAGAGAGATTATTTCCTGCATCTGATGAAGGATTCACGCTTTACGCCGCTATCCAGCAGGGGAAGCTATTTTCAACTGATGAAATATGACCGTATTTCGGATGA
>NZ_DATLKJ010000266.1:0-14243 GCF_035538455.1 Chitinophaga sp. | reverse complement strand
GAAGGACATACTGAAAGAAGAATTCAATAAAGCTTATTTCGGAGAGATCGTCATGTTTCTCAAACATGAAAAAGCGCTGGGCCGCACGATCTATCCTCCTGGCAAATTAATCTTCAATGCATTTGAGAAAACGCCGTTCGAGAAAGTAAAAGTAGTGATACTTGGCCAGGACCCTTATCACGGGCCAGGGCAGGCGCACGGACTCAGCTTCTCTGTTCCTGACGGCGTTAAGCCTCCTCCTTCACTCGTGAATATATACAAGGAAATGCAAAGTGATCTGGGATTGCCGATTCCACAGAGCGGCAATCTCACCAAATGGGCAGAACACGGTGTGCTGCTGCTCAACGCCTTCCTGACTGTACGTGCAGGCGAGCCTGCCTCTCACAGCAAAATCGGCTGGGATAACTTCACAGATGCAGTGATCCGCAAGATCTCTGATCATAAAAGAGATGTGGTATTTCTGCTGTGGGGCCGTTTCGCGCAAGATAAACAAATCCTCATCGATGCTACCAGACATCATATGCTGAAAGCGGCACACCCCTCTCCTTTCAGCGCAGACAAAGGATTTTTCGGTTGCAGACATTTTTCAAAGACTAACGAACTACTGCAGAAAGCCGGCATAGAGCCGGTTGACTGGAGATTATAGCAACATGTCTACAGCCATTCTGCCATTAGTATCAGTACGGTCTGTAAAGTGAATCACTATTTCGCTTATATTAGCTGCGCTAAAGCTAATGGCTTAACAGCTAAAGCTATACCCATGGCTATGTTGAAAAATATTTTCGGAAGACTATTCGCACTGTACGGACTGCTCTTGTTTGCAGTCACTATGCTGATCCTGTTCATACCTTTCTGGATCTTCTCGTTCTTTCCTGCTCCCTGGGATACCAGGTGTTTTGTTGGCGTAGGACGTATATGGATGAAGATCTATATGCCGCTGATAGGATGTCCCATAAGAAGAAAAGGACTGCAACACTTTGCCCCCGGCCAGGTTTATGTAGTTGTATGCAATCACAATTCACTGATTGATGTTCCGGTAACCACCGTAAGTACGCCCACAGCTAATAAAACACTGGCCAAAGCCTCTATGGGTAAGATCCCGCTTTTCAATGTACTATATAAAATGGGCGGCATCCTCGTAGACCGCAGCAGTGAAGCCAGCAGGAAGCAAAGTGTAGTAGAGATGAAAGAAGCCATGCACCTGGGCCTGCACATCCTGTTGTATCCCGAAGGTACCCGCAATCGTACTGCCGAACCGCTGAAACAATTCTATGACGGCGCTTTCGCACTGGCCATCGATGAACAGGTCCCACTCATTCCATCTGTGTTGTTTCATACCAAAAAAATAGTGCCTGCCGGTAAAACGCTATATGCTGTTCCGCATCATATCGATTATCACTTCCTGGAGCCAATACCGACCAAAGGCATGACCAGAGAGGATCTGCCGGCACTGAAAGAGAAAGTGTTCAGGATTATGTACGATTATTATGTAGCAGGAGAATAATTCTCGCAAAGGTGCAAAGGGAGCAAAGAAGCAAAAGATATTTTTAAGTTAGCAAAGAACTGTTTTATAGTCCGAATATATTTTGGGTACAACTAAATAGTCTCAATTAACTTAAAAATATCTTTTGCTTCTTTGCTCCCTTTGCACCTTTGCGAGAAACCCCACCATTAATAAAGTGGGTTCTGTTGTATCTTAGGATTGGCTAATATTTCATTCAACGGGATCGGATAGCGCGTATCACGGTCAGGAATACACGAGCGTACCTCCACCGTAACCGGTTGCCCGGCTGCGGGCGAAACGGCGCCATACACTGTACCATTCATTATACTGCCAAGTATGCCCCAGCGGCGTATATCATAGAAGCGCGCACCTTCAAAGGCCAACTCCGACATACGTTCCCGGCGTATCAACTGACGCAGCTTCTCCGCACTGTTATATTTACTGACATCAACAACGGGCATACCTGCACGCGTACGGATGTCATTCAGGTGTTTGATCACATCAAGGTTCTGCCACTCGCCTGATTCCACCAATGCTTCCGCATAATACAGCAGTATCTCCGCATAACGAATGATCATATAATCCAAAGAAGGGCTGGCGCCATTGCGGTCTTTCGGGTCAAGGTACTTTCTCACCCAGAAGCCGGTGGATGTACTGTTGAGCAGGCCTATCCGGTCGCTGCCGGTATCACCGAAGGGACGCAGTGTGTCTTTTTCAAAGATCTGGCCAGGCACCAGCACTGAGGCTATGAGGCGGGGATCGCGGTTATTTTTGAAAAGCGGATCTTTCTGATAGATAGCTGCAGAATCCGTTCCCAGCTCTTCCAACGTCTTGCCCTGCAACGTTTCAAAGTTGTTGACCATCTTCATCGTAGGAGATACCACCGTCTGCCCTCCTACACCATACGGTGCAAACGTGGCCCACGCATTGTTGCAGCCTGCATCCCTGAAAAATATCCGCTCCTTGTTAAACTCTCCTGCATAAGTAAACAGTTCCGCGAAGCTGTTGGTTTTCGGATTACTACTTCTGTACAATGCATACACGCCCTGATCAATCACTTTCCTCGCAGCTGTTTTAGCCGTTTCATATTCTTTGTAAAACATTGCCATCTTACAGATCAGTGCATAACATACACCGGAAGAAATGCGCCACACTTCGTTGTTGTTATACGTGTCCGGCAGATGGGCAGCGGATTCCGTCAGTTCTTTCAACACGAAATCATACACTTCTTTTTCTGTATTGCGTGTTACATTACTGTTGGATGGCTCCAGCGAAGTAGTAATAATAGGAATCCCACCAAACAACATCAGCATCTCCAGGTGATAATAAGCACGCATCGCCCTTGCTTCGTACTTGTAGCGGTCTTTCAGCGCAGAGTCCATATAGCATTTGTCTACATTTTCCAGGAAGCGGCAGGCGCGGCGTATATCCTTGTAATCATCTCTCCATACCATCAACGCCACGCCCCAGGTGCTGTTCTGTAATCCTTTTGCAAAAGCTTCATATGCACCGCGTGCATCCTGTCTTGCTACAGCTTCATCGCTCAATGCAGAGAGAAACATGAGCTGGCGGCCGCCGGAGCCGCCCGGCAATCCTGCATATACCGACTGTAAAGCGCCGGTGGCATTAGCTTCTATCTTCCACCAGGTTGCGTCAACGACGTTTACCGGATCATCATGCGTAAGAAATTTCTCACAACTGCACATCATCAGAAAAATAACCGACGGAATAAAAAATGATAATATCTTCTTCATACTTCAATAATTAAAGTTGAACATTAATGCCTGCAATAAATGCTTTCATCACACCATAGGTCCACTGATCGCCTTTGCTTTCAGGATCTGTGAGCTTCAGCTTCGTGAATGTGAACGGATTCTGCGCATTCACATAAGCGCGTATTCCCTTGATACCGGCGCGTTTCAGGAAAGCAGCCTGTGTATAGTATCCCAGCTGCAGATATTTCACACGCAGATAAGCACCGTTCTGCAACCAGAAATCAGATGACAACTTATTGTTTGAAGGCAGCGTATTAAGCCGGGGAAACATAGCATTGGTACGCTCCGGCGTCCAATAGTTGTCTGCATAAAAACTGGTAGGTACGCCACCGTCTTTACTGTTATCCATCGGCAGCGCCAGCATGCCCTGCAATACTGCATCAGACTTACCGGTGCCTTGCAACAGAAATTCAAGATCAAAGTTTTTATATGTGATCCTGAAGTTGGTGAAGTAGTTCAGGTTTGGTGTAGGATTGCCCATCACCGTCTGATCATCAGCATCTATCAGTTTGTTGCCATTAAGATCCAGGTATTTTATGTCTCCTGGCCTCGCCCCCGGCAATACCGGTACCAGCGGGTTTCCATCCTTGTCAAAATCGCTCTGCTGCAAAAGCCCTGCTGTCTTGTATCCAAACATACTGCCGATAGGGCTGCCCTCACGCTTGATAGTAGTTGCATCCACATAAGGACCATTTAGCAGGGTTACAATGGTGTTTCTGTTATAGGTCACACCCGGACGAACAGAGAGCGTAATATTTTTACCGATGTTCCCATTGTAATTCAACGATGCCTCCCAGCCTTCATTGCGCACCTTGCCTGCATTTACGGGCACGGTACCTTCAAAGCCGCCGGTGAATGACAATGGCGGTTCAAGGATAATATCACTGGTGAGTTTGTTGTAATAATCCAGTACGATTTCCAGTTTATTCTTGAAGAAACCCAGATCCAGTCCGACATCTGCCATGTTCACCTCTTCCCAGCTGATGTCAGGATTTCCATAGTTGGTTTCAAGGCCGCTGGAAGAATTGATAGTGGTCTGGTAACGATAAAGCCCTATATCCTGGTTACCCAGCTGCCCGTAAGAGGCGCGCAGCTTCATGTTACTGACTACAGGCAGCTGCATCATGAATTTTTCTTTACTGATATTCCATCCCACCGCCACTGACGGAAACAAGCCGTACTTGTGGCCTTTCGCGAATCTGGAAGAGCCGTCCATGCGGCCCGTTACTTCAAACAGGTATTTGTCTTGGTAAGAATAATTGAGTTTAGCGTAAGTAGAAATGATTGACCATATATCGAGTCTTGTATTAGCTGAAGATGAGCTGTTGTTGTTTTCTTCCTGTGAATATCCTCCCATCACAAAAAAATGATGATCCTTTACATCCAGCGTGTAGTCAGCGTTTGCGCCGATATAATAGTAGGTGGTACGCGACTGGTTATAGGTACGTTGCTGGCCCCAGGTCTGCAACAGCTGTCCGGTATAATAGTCGAAGAAGTTATAGTTATCGCGTAATGATCCCAGCAGGTCGCTGTTGAGGCGGTAGCTGAACTGCCCGCGCAGATTAAGGTTGGGGATCACTTCCCATTTGGGTTGCAGGTTAATGCTTGATTGTCCGTACTCATTCGTGAATTTCCCACCTACTTCGGTATATGCCAACGGATTCACAATATCCACATAGCGGCCGTATATATCCGGCCATCCCTCTTTCTTCGGGTATTTGGGCAGGATAGTGGGTGGCACCCGGTATATATCTTCAAGTATGCGTGTGCCATCGTGGCCCACCGTACGGTTCGGCAGCAGGATGTTACGTTTGATCGCCAGCAGGTCCATGTTTACCTGAAAATTCTTTGCGAGGGAGATAGAAGTATTGGCGCGAATGTTATACTTCCTGCTACTGGTAACCGGCGTCATTCCCTGTTGGGATTGATAGTTGGCATTCAGTGCAAAGCGCGCAAGACTGTTACCACCGCTCACCCCCAGCGAATGGCTGGTGATCGGCGCTCTTTTATTGACAATTACTTCCTGCCAGTTGGTGTTGGGGTATTTCACAGGATCTGTCCCTGTTTCCGTGTTTTTAATATCGTCTTCGCTGTATAACGGCGACTTCCCGGAGTTCACTAAAGCCTCGTTATACATGCGCATGTAGGTAGGCGCTTCCACCAGCGACGGCATTACAGTAGGTGATTGTACCCCGTAGTAACCATCGTAGGTCACCGCTACGCGGCCAGGCACGCCTCTCTTGGTGGTTACGAGTATCACGCCGTTAGCGGCCCTGGCCCCATAGATGGATGCAGCTGCAGCATCTTTCAGGATGGTCACACTTTCAACGGTGAGCGGGTCGATGAAGTCCATGTCCATCGGTACGCCATCCACCAGTACCAGCGGGTTGGAGGCATTCAAGGTGGAGATGCCGCGGATCTTGATGGTGGCGGCATCTCCGCCGGGCAGGCCGGAAGACTGGCTTACCTGCAGCCCGGTAACACCCCCCTGCAGCGACTGCGAGATAGTCGTGATTGGCTTGCCACTCATAGCAGACCGCACATTCAGTGAAGCAACGGAGCTGGCTATATGCTTTCGTTGCTGCTCTGTAAGTCCCACCACCACTACTTCATCCAGTACAGACACTTTCTCCTGTAAAGAGATAGAGAGCGAATTGTTGTTACGCAGCACATTAAACTCAGTAGGGTTAAAGCCGATCAGCGAGAATATCAGTACAGCATTCTTTGGAGTTTTAATGCTGAAGTAGCCGTCAGGGTCGCTGGTAACGCCCCGGTTGCTGCCTTTCACGCTGATAGTGACACCCGGCAATGCCACCGGCGGCTCATGTGTGTCATATATACGGCCTTTGATGGTCAGGAGGCTGTCGTCATGTTCCTGTTGCACATGCCGTGTCGGCTGTTGTTCTTTTGGAACAATGGCCACCTGATTGCCTACTATCGTATACCCGAGGCCGGTAGTCTGCAATGCTTTGTCCATCACTTCCGGCAGGCGTTTGCCGCGCATGTGTAAAGTGATATTTTTAATGCCACTCATCAGCTCATCTTTATAAAAGATGCGCCAGTTACTTTGCTGCTGAATCTGCCGGAACAGCTCCGACAGCGGAGCGTCCGTGACGTTAATATTCAGCGGCGGATTGGGGCCCTGCGTGATGCTATACGCCCGGGATAATGAGGTAAAGCATAAGAGCAGCAGGAATACAGGCCATAGACGAGCCGGCGCATTACCCAAAGCGGGGACGCGCCAACAAGCGTAGTTTTTTCGCATACACGTGTCGGATTTAATGAATAGATAATAGTTAGTCCTGCAGCCCCCGTCTGATGAGGGCTGTCGCCAGGAATGCAGTTGACTTATCTGGTTTTAAAAATTATTTTTTTCCCCTGTTTTTGATAGTTTAAAGATGTGGTTGCGGCTATAATATTCAATACATCATCCACCGATTTCTGCAGGTCCAGTTTGCCTGAGAATGTTTCATTGCCTGATTTCGTATCTGTTTCTATTGGTTGATTATAATACCTGGAAAGCTTTTTAAGGATCTCGTACAAGGGCATATGCGCGGCTACAATGATGCCTTCCTTCCAGGATATATATTCTGAAATGTCTACGTTGACTACGGCCATACCGGCATTCTCTGCATATACTGCTTTGTTACCCGGTTTAAGCGTTACTGGGTCTGTATTAGTATCTTTTCCCCTGAAAGGCTTCAGCTGCACGGCGCCGCTGGCCAGTACCACCTGCCGGAACGGGTCATCTTTATAAGCGCTCACATTGAAAGCGGTACCCAGCACTGCCACTTTCAGATCGGCTGCATATACGCTGAAAGGCTTTGCAGGATCTGCAGCTATATCAAAATAGGCTTCGCCTTCCAGGTACACTTCCCGTTTGCCCTCCGTGAAAGCAATGGGATAGATCAGTCGGGAACCTGCATTCAACCACACTTTGCTGCCATCAGACAATTGCAGGAAGGCAGTGTTACCGTAAGGCACCAGCAGGGTGTTAAAGGTCAGACTATTCTCAGCAACAGCCTGCTGCACAGTCTGCGAGTCTACACGCAGACTGTTACCGCCCGCGCCATAAGTAATAGCCGTACGGCTTCCTTTCAGCACCAGCTGCTTATTGTTGCCCAGTATAACACGGCTGGCGCCACCTGCCGCGATGGACTGCTGACCGGCTGCAAAAGCTACCACCGCACTTTCTTTATGGGAGCGCAGCTGCTGCCAGCTCCATACGCCTGCTGTTATCAGTACCAGTATCACGGCCGCTGCTTTCAACAGCTGCCACCTGATGACGCGGGGTTTCCTGTTGATATCTGCTGCAATGGTCTGCCACAGCTGCTCTTTCTGGTCCGCGGGGAGCTGTTCATTACCGGATGCCCGCACAATGGCGATCATCTGCTCATGATGTGCAGGCTCTTCATGTAAGTTATCTTCCCCATGATTGCTGATAGCCATAGTATACCCGCCTTTTTATGATAGAGTAGGGAAATGTGATTTTATAGACGATGAGAAGGAAATTTTTTTAAAAATTCTTCAGACATGACAGTAACAGACATCCGAAGACAGGTGCAGCAGATACCATGAACTCCTGCCGTAGCTGCCTGATGGCGCGATAGGCCAGGGTGCGACAGGTAGGAACAGAGATGCTCATCAACCCTGCGATCTGGTCGTAGTCCAGCTCACAGTTATATTTCAGGTAAAGGATCTCTTTCTGTCTTGCCGGCAGCTTGTTCATTTCTGCCGCCAACTGTTGTAGTAAGGCACGCTGTTCTTCGCCGGCGATCAGGAGGCTCTGTACATCTGTTGCATCAAACACTACCTGGAAGCTGGTTTCTGCGGCAGACATATCTTCCTGTAATAAAACACGCGCTGATTTCTTCCCGGCAGTGTGCAATCTTCTGCGGAAGGAGGCCAGCAGATAAAACCGGATATTCACTGTCGGGGCGAGATTATGCCGCTGTATATAGAGATCGGTAAAAAGATCGTGTATACAATCCCTGATCATCTCCTTGTCTGAAGAGTAACGAAGCCCGTATGCATACAGCATATCGGCAGCGGCTTCATACAACAGCCGGAAGGACTGCTGGTCGCCTGCTATGATGTTCTTCCATAACGTTTCTTCAGTGACTCCGGTTAGCTTCATCGGATCGTTATAATTTACAGGATCTGGTTACTGACATTAAATTACATAAGAGAACATAAATTTATAAGCGTCCTGTTCAGTTTAATATTATTAAATCATTATCAGCATACGATAATAAACTGAGTGGGAAAATACTACCAAAAAAAATCCCGGTTGCTGTGAACAACCGGGATTGAATATCTGTATCTGTGCTAAAGGTCGTAGAATTGCCGCGATCGGTTTATCCTGAGATCACGCAGGATGCCTGCTTTCGGGTTGATGGTGATACTGAACTGCCGGAAGGTTCCAAACGGTATCAGGTTGATGGACATCTGCCAGCAGTGCAGGTCGCGCGAGATATACATGTTGGTATAAGCGATCTGCATATTGGTAAAGTCGAAACCGCTGTTAAGACCGATCTTCCATTTGGGTGTCAGGCTGAAGTCGCCGTTGAAGCTGACATACTGTGTGATGCGGCTTACAAAGCCACCGGAGTCTGGCCTGACATCATTGACATACGACAAGCTATAAGAAAGATCTACGCGCCAGGGGATGTCAAAATCCACATATTCACCGGGATTGTTGCGTACCATCTGCAATTGCCTTTGCTGTGCCGCCATTGCAGCGTCGGCACTTTCCCCGTTCTGAATGGAATCCAGCTTTTGTTGTTTGTCCTTGCTCTTCTTATCCTTCGACTGGAAAGAGGTGCTCAGCGATACGCTGGCGTTGGTGAGTCGGCCCAGGCTGATCTTACCATCCTGCCATACGTATTTATCTATCCTTTTAAAACGGGCGTCGCGCTGGTACGGGTCAATGGTACCATTGGCAGAGATGTTCACCTTATCAAATAGGTTGGTGCGTGCATAAATATTGAAGGGAGACAGTTTAAATGAATCGCCCATCAGGTTATAGTTACCGGTGATACCGAAACCATCCAGCAGCTTTACCTTTTTCTCGTGATTGCCGCTCGTGTCTTTCCTCGAAAATACTTTCATTTCAAGGTTATTGTCCAATCCGAAGTTGATACCGCCGAACGTACCTTGCGATGGCACGCCAATGATAGCGCCTTCAAAATAAGATACTCTGTTAAAGTCCGTCGGATTACCGGAATACTGATATTTATAATAATAGGAACTAGAAAAGTCAGGTCTGTAACTAGCGCTCACTGTAGGCCTCATCACGTGTCTGATCGCCTTTACCTTTGAGGTTTTCTTGAACGTATACATACCATACAATGCGGTAGATAACGACGCACTGACACTTACTTCATGCGCAGCAAAAAAGCCATTGGCGTAGCTGGTATCTATACCGCCCAGGGAGTCCTTACCCGGGATACCATAGTATGGTTTTCTGGGGTTCCAGCTGCGTGTCACCTTTTTGGTATACCAATATTCAGAGAGGTTAACTGCTGGCGAGAAGGTGATGGTCTTGAGTATTGGTATGGAGAATGAGATAGGGATATCATGCTTCATACCTGTCTGCATTGCATCCAGCATGGCCTTCTTACCAAATGCAGAATCCTTGAAGTTTGCCTGGTTCTGGAAGTTGGCGGTGTAAGAGATCCCAACTTTATGGTACCATTTAGGCGCCCCTACAAGTTCTTTCGGCTGGAAAGGGTAGATGGTATTTACCGTAAACGTGGCACTGGGGAAGGTAACAGATACATCCCGTGTACTGAGGTTCTGTGAGTGGTTGAGGCCTACGGTAAGGTTGTAAGGCTTTCCCTGCCACGCTTTCGAGAAATTAATAGATGACCCGATATTATTGTTTACACGGGTATTATAATCATAAACATTGTACCTGTTAAAGGTGGAAGTACCGAAGTTCACGCTGGCGCCGAAGGTCACGCCGGGACGGGCCTTGCTGTCCATACTATGGTTCCACATAACCCGGAAGTCTCGTGAGGTACTGAACTCCGATTTCACCGCCGGGTCGCCGAAGCGGGTAGTGGCAAAGCTCAGGTTCAGGCCACCATTGTATTTATAGCGCTTGCGGTAGGTAGGGCTGGCCGTGAGGCTCCAGCTACCGTATGAGTATACGTCGCCGCGCAGGGTCATGTCAAAGTTATCACCCAGACCGATGTAGTAGCCACCATTTTCAAGGCCCATACCTTTCTGCTGGTTCACCACAAATTGCGGCGGCAGGATACCCGAACGCTGTCCTTGTGTGATCGGGAAAATAGCGAAGGGGATGAACAAGGGCGTGGGAATACCCATTATTTCAATATTCGCCGGTCCTGAAATGATGAGTTTATCAGGGATAACCTTTATTTTGCGTGCGCGAAACGCAAAGTGCGGTGTATCCAGGTTACAGGTTGTGTAACCGCTCTTAAATCCGAAGATGGTATTATCTGCCTCCCTTTTGGTTTGCTCACTGTGAACGTAGCCTTCGCCGTACTGTGATTTGGTATGGTAGATCTTTGCTTTTTGCGAGGTGAAGTTATACCTCAGCGTATCTGATTCAAAGCTCTGTCCACCATCGTTCATGACCGGGCGACCGATGATCTTGCCGGCGGTATCTTTGGCATTGGTAGCTTCCAGTGTACCGGTATTCTGGTCGAAGTTCATTTTTTCGGCAGACAGTTCGATGGTTTTATACTTGGTGGACGCAGTTCCGTACAGGTAAAAGCGTTTATCAGGTACCATGAGGATGATAGAGTCTTTGGCCTTGTAGGTAACCGGTGCGTCCAGTGTATCTTTTGATATTTTGGGTACATAGATGGTGTCTACGGTAACTTCTCCGGTGGTATCAGTACCCTTTGAAAGCACATTGGTATCAGTGGCAGCCGGGGTCGGAACTGGCTTCGTCCGGGGTTTACCGGTGTCCTTCCGGGGCGCAGGAGCAGTATCTGCCAAATTTTTGTTAAAAATTGCAGATCCGTGTGGCCTGTTACCTCCGGATGCATCTATAATAAAGGGAACGGCGATAATCACACCTGCAATTACCAGGTATGTCTGCCGTAAAAACTTTTTATAATTATTTTTGTAGCTAAAGGTCATGAGTTAAGGCGGGCACAAACCTACAAGATTTTATACAATTTATTACAAATGGTAGCTTGTTTAGTTTGATAGGCCGTGCGCAAAAATATAGTTGAAACACTCATGGGACAAGCGAATTATTATTTTAAACAGATAAAGTTATTTTTTTATTTTTTGTTGATAACAGTACCCATTAAAATGAGCACCATGCGCTGGAACCGATTTTGGATTTTAGGACTGGGAACATTATTCACCTGTACCTTTTTTATTGAGGCAAAAAACAAACCAGTTTCTGCGAAACAGGATAACCCTATCAAGACAATTGTGATTGATGCTGGCCACGGAGGTGAGGATCCGGGCGCCAAAGGAAGCTACTCCACCGAAAAGCAGGTTACCCTTGAAGTAGCCCTGAAGCTAGGCCGCATTCTCGAAGAGAACATGCCCGATGTAAAGGTGGTGTATACACGAAAATCAGATCGTTTTGATGATCCCCGCAGAAAAGCACAGATTGCCAACGACGCCAAAGGAGATCTCTTTGTGTCTATTCACTGTAACTCTACCGGCAAAATCCGTAAAGTGGTAGACTACAAGACCGTCTACCGCAAAAAAGGAAGGAAAAAGATCCCTGTCAAACAGGCCATTTATGCCTATTACCCAAGCAACGCCAAAGGAACTGAAACCTATATATGGGCCACCAGTAAGAACAACGCCAAGATGGAGTCCCTGAAACAGAACTCTGTGATCGTACTGGACGCCAATTCAGAAGAGACCAAACAGCTGATGGATGATACCGATCCGGAAACATTCATCCTGCTGAACACGCTCCGTAATGCCTACTTCGATCAGAGCCTCCGCCTCTCTACCCTCATTGAGGACGAATTTACAAAGGCCGGCCGTATCAGCAGAGGCGCCAGACAGAGAAATGAAAAAGGTATCTGGGTACTATCGGCAACGGCTATGCCGAGTGTGCTTGTAGAACTGGGCTTTATCAGCAATCCTGAAGAAGAGGATTACCTCAACTCTAAAGATGGCCAGCAGGAACTGGCAACAGGTATCTACAAAGCCATTAAGCGTTACCGTGATGAACTGCAACGCTTTACCAACAGCAGAAACGGCGCTTCACCGCAGGCCAGCATTAAAGCTCAAAGCCGCCACAAAGGACAGCCAGCAGCCCCGGTACAGAATGATCAGTATTGCGTTCAACTGATGATAACAGATAAACTTTATAAACCCGGAGCTTCCATTTTCAGGAAGCTCCGAGGTGCCGATATCAACCGGGAACAAATTGTCATGAATAAAAAAAAAATGAACAAATACACCTGGGGGCATTTCAAAACAGACCGGCAGGCTTCCACAGCGCTACGTAAAGCCCGGAAGCTCGGATTCAAAGATGCCTTCGTTACTACCTGCTGATCCGCTGTTACCCTTATCTCCCCCACTACCCCACTCTTCCTTTTTATTACCAACATTTTCTTTCATTTACTCCCCGTGCATGCTTTTTGATTATTTTTGCGTGAACGTATACGAATCTCATGCTCAAATTATCTAACGAAACCAAAGTAGGCATACTGACTGTATTAGGTATAACCTTGCTTGTACTGGGCTTTAATTTACTGAAAGGAAAGAGCCTGTTCTCCCACAATAGAACTATCTACGCAGTATACAAACAGGTAAATGGTCTCCAGCCTTCAAACGCTGTACAGGTGAATGGTCTTGTAGTGGGTACCGTATCAAAGCTGGACGTAATGAATAATGACCCTTCCAGAATACTCGTTTCCATTACCCTGACCAAAGACCTGGATATACCACGTAATTCTATAGCCCGTATCACCTCCGACCTCCTGGGTGTTAAGACTGTACAGGTGGATCTTGGTAATGCAAAAGAATACCTGCAGAACAACGACACCATCTACGCAGGCGTAGACGGTTCCTTTACCGATGCGCTCAAACAGCAGTTAAATCCATTGGTAACAAAACTCCAGGGAACCCTTTCCCATATCGATACCGTATTACTCACGGTAACGGCTATCCTGGATACTACCGCAAAAGGCAACCTCCAGGACGCTATCAGACACCTGAGTGTTACCATGAACAACCTGTCTCATACCACCGCCTCTCTCAATGGTATGCTGGATCCCAACAAAGGCAACGTACAGGCGACCTTCAATAACCTGGCTTCCATCACCGGCAACCTGAAAGATAATAACGCCAAGATCAGTGGCATACTGGATAATGCCAAGAAAACCACCGATGCCCTGGCTAACGGCAATATCGAAAAAACACTGCTGCAGCTTCAGCAAACAGTTAATAGCCTAAATGCTACCATGGCCAAGCTCAATTCGACTGACGGCACTGTTGGCCTCATGCTGAATGACAAAAAGGTTTACAACAACCTGCAATACTCACTGGGCAATCTGAACAAACTGCTGGAAGATCTGCGTGTCAATCCTAAACGTTACGTACATTTTTCTCTGTTTGGCAAAAAAGATAAAACGAAGCCTTTACCATCCGACAGCGTAACGGCACAATAAAAGCATCAATGCAGCTATACATCAGATCAGTCCTTTTTTTTGCAATCATCTGCCTGGCAGCTACACTGCCTGCCAGAGCACAGTTTCCGGATAAAAAGCCACCGAAACAAGGCACCGTCATTGAGATTATCGAAGCAGATACGCTTACCACAATAGAACGCGACTCTATAAATGTGACCAAGTTTATCGGCCACGCAGTTTTCAAACAGGCTAATACCCTCTTCTACTGCGACAGCGCCGTTAAAAACAATAAAACAAACATCATCGACGCCTACGGCCATATTCATATCAATCAGGCGGACAGCATTCATATCTACGGTAATTACCTGAACTATGATG
>NZ_DATLKJ010000265.1:0-29340 GCF_035538455.1 Chitinophaga sp. | reverse complement strand
TATTCACTTATTTTAGTCGGACAATACTGATTAATTGTATTTCTTTTAAGTACAGTAATGGCGCTGGGGCAGTCAAAATGCCGGATTAACATACAGGAAATTACACTGAAAGACAGTGTGATGATTGACGTAATTCACCAGGTAGTAAACTCAGAAGAGCAAAGCACTGATTCAACTAATTTCTTCAAAAGGAAATTAGGCTATATAGCCGTATATATATCAGAGCCACACAATAGAGATACATTGCTAAAATACGAAATCGAACCTAGAATGCGCGATATTAAAGAAGATGCGGATGATAGTGTATTCCCATTATTCTACTCCTACGTAAGCGGTAAACTGATATTAATTTACTTTGCTTCACTACGAAGAATAACCGATTGCCCTTTTACCCTAAAGAGCAAAAGGGCAATCAGGAAGAAAATTAATACATTTCTCGAGCCCACTAAAAAAGTTACCTTCTATGACACGAATCATAAGCGAGTGTTCACAGATAGAAAATTTCGAATTGATTATATTAAGTATGATGCAGGCAAGACGGTATTCATTATGAGGAATCGTGCTCCTATTATCAGAGATACTAAAGACTTGTATTAGTGAGCAGGATAGTGTCAGAAAATGAAACCGGGCCACAGCAACTTACAAAACTTAATTATTGGCAAAGACAGCATGTAGATGCTATTTAGGTACGCTATAGCGGGAAGTTTCAAAAATTATCTCAAATGACATAAAGAGATCGGCCGCAAATCCCAGGAGTGTAAAGAAGCACCACTTCCAATCCTCTCATATAGTTTCATAAGGTGTCATATAATTTCAGCAGGTATGAAGAAAGATGGCTGAAAATCCATTTTCTTGCTAATCAATGGCAGTAGTGTAGCTTAACTTGCAATCATGGCATGATTTACACTTCAAAAGAGGTTAAGGCCTACAATCTCCTCCTGAAGTTAACAATATGGTAAGGCCTGTCAATTATTTTAAATCTTGTCAAGATGAAAAGTCCTATCCATTTGGGCAAGAGCCTTACAAGAAATGAAATGAAAAATGTCAATGGAGGTCTATCCTCTTACCAAGGAGATACTTGCGGGCATGCTAAGGAGGTTTGCTTTGGTTTTGCTTTTATTAACACCTGCTGTAGTGGTTGCTTTTGTTTAACATGGCTGCTGGTTGGAACTTGTGTGGGCAACTGCTAAAACAGGGCCACCGTCAGTTAGCGTCTTTTCAGAATTTCATCTCATTACAGCTCTCTTCCAAAAATTGAGGAAAGCTGTAGGAGGAATATTATTGGCTTGTAAGTTTCAAAACATTAAACTTCCTAAATCAATGATTCTTCAGAATAGGTTGGCCTTCTGAAGCAACTTTTATCCTCCATGTGTAGGGTAAAGTATTCTCTATCTATATTCCAAATGCGAGATCAAGAGCAACCATCACAAAGTGTAAAAGCCACAATTTGAACCGACATGTGTGAAAATAGAGTTAGGGCTTTTCCTGACAGAACACAAAAACTGGTTTCAAACAACCACCGTTTTTTGAAATTAATTGAAGCCGAAAACTTCCACTAGTAACTCCTGTTGGAAGCACCGTTAATTACTCATTGGCAGGAAAATCTTCTGGAACTTGTCTACAATAGCTTCACATATATGTTGTTCATAATCTCCCCCGTGGTTGGAAAGCATTCAATAATTCGAAAATTGCATCTACTAAAGTAAAATAAAGATCAAATAGAAATCGTAAAATCGGATAATAGTCCTTGATGAAAGATCCACCGTTAGTGGCTTTCATTTCCTGTATACTCATATCAGTGAGGCCATATTGGCTCAGTTCAAGTTGATTTGATCTTGTTTTCATAGTCGTTATCATTTAATAATAAAATAACGTTTTTTAAAATAAGGGAGGATGTTCGTAAATAAGCCGGAGCAACACCCCGGCTTATGGTTCATTCAGTTGATTCGCAAAGAAGCGTCAATCTTCAACAACTTCCGCATTAGGTGCATTACTCCTCACCGACTCAATACCGCCATCTCTCCCCGATGTTGTTTCATACAGCTCACTTGTTCCAATCACCTGGTGGTTAGCGGCCTTCAGATTGAAATAATACTTCCCATTCTTTGCGGTAAGCTTCTCATAATTGCCGATGTCAGAAGCATTAGCTTTAACAGACGCAATGCCATTATCACAACCTTGTCTGGTCTTATACATCTCGCTGTTTAAGATTGTCTCGCCATTATTCGCTTTCAGAACAAAATAGGTTTGTTCATCTTTTGCAGTTTTAACATGAAATTTACCCATATGATTACTAAAGGAGGGTTAAGGAATAGAAAATATCACCAGTATAACCATTCAACTCGTGGTATTGTTCACCAGGCCATAACATTAAACTCAACGTCCTTCCCCTGCAAGCATGCAATAACCTTACACCTGGTGCAATTTTTCAATTTTATATACGTCGGTTAACAACAACTTTTCCCGTAAACCTTCTACCATCCTTTGTCTGCAAGTATATTAAGTAAGTTCCATCCGGTAGCATATCTGGTATTTTTAATATAGAGGATTGTAATATCGACCGGCTCACCTCTTTCCCAGCCATATCAATTATACTCACACTACCACCCGCCGGATTTATTTCAGGGCCAATACGAATAAAACCAGCGGTGGGATTTGGGAAAAATTGTAATGGCAAAAGGTTCTCAGTTAACCTATTGGATAGTTGAATAGTACCCATTCGCTTATTTCCCGCTGAAATCCGTACCTTATTTAACCTATACGAATTGTATAAGTTTGCAACTTCCTGATCAGTTAACGTACGATTGTAAAAAATGACCTCATCAAGAAAGTAACCACCAGTAGAGATTAGCCAATTATAGGAGGTCGGATCAATTTTTATTTCCGTATTTGAATGATAAGCACCAACTACATGTCCACTTGAGAAGAGCTTCAGGTTGTTATTATCTTTTGTCACAACAATGTGGGTGTATTCATCAAAGGATAATCTCATTTGAACAAACAGCGCACCCAGTGATTTAGTATAAACAGAAAAAGACAGCTCATTTGCAAAATCAGAATGAATACCGATATTCCTGGTTTCAAAGGAAAATTGAGTTTCACCAATATTATCCAGTTTCTTAACCCAGAATGAAATCGTAAATGCACGCTGGATTCCGGGCAAACTGTCAATAGTAAATGACTGATCTTTCCTGGGAAATGCTTCAATTGCAGTATTACAAACGGCCTCAGGGCTAAACGCGGTTACATTTCCATGCCCATTGTATTTATTGGGTCCATAATCATTAGTATTTCCGTCCAATGGATAATAGGCCATGGGATTACGTGGCAGAGATGCACATTCACTTATTGGCGCCAGTTTGTTATAGGCATAGTATAACCGGATGCTGTCACTAAGCCCCAGCAAACCGCCATTTAATGTAATTTCTACACGATCATACTTCTTCTGGGGTTGAAAAGAATAAGTAGCCCGGGTAGAATCAGGCAGAAACTCAATACCTGTGCTATCTATCAAATGCTCGTCATTGTTATCTGTACTCCCCATATAAGTTTTAACGTAAATACTTCCCAATAGCCTGAGCGATAATCCACGTGCCTTCCCAAAGCTGATTACTACATTGGACCAGTAATCCATTTGCGGTTGTGGGAAAATAAGTGTCTGTCTCACAGACCCGCCAAGGACACTGGCGCCGATTATCAATGTCGCATAATCATTCTCATTACTGCCCAGGCTTCCCGATGGGTTCCGGATATCACAACCAATACAAAGAGGTATTACCTGATGGGTTTCTGTATTTGCATAGATTCTATTCTGTGCAAATACTACGGAAGATTGGATGACTAGTAAAAGCATAACTGTTAAGCAACCCAATCTGAATGCCACGGAAAAAAACAAGGTGTTCATGATGGTTATTTTATACAAACAATAGCATCAGGGCATATTCTTCACATTTGATAGAAGGCAGCATTACATTACCACACAAGCAGCTGTATCAATTATTCGCCGCAATTTAATATTAGTCAATACAGATACTATTTCAGTATCATGAAAATAATATCATTCTATAGATGCATCCGGGGATTATCCTCAACGATGGCTTCAATAACAAAAAGATGGGCCCACTCAATCCGGGGTATTGTTCACGCGGTTATAACATTGAATATAACCCGTTTCCCTTTGAACATTCATTCTTTCGTATCTTATCATGAAACCCCTTATTAACAGCGTATTAACGCGATAAACCAATCTAAAATCATTTATTGCAACTTCTTATACCAGTCCTATAATTGTCATGCAAATAGTTTTGTTAACAGAACTAACCCAATTTTTTTGCCTACAAATACATGTTAATTAAAATTTAAAATTCACTTGACTATGCAAGAATCCAAGCTATCTTTCTTAAAAAAGATCATACTTGATCTTAAGCAAGCGCACCGGGTGTACGAACAACCGGATGCAAATTTATTTCTCTCCGGCATCAATGATGTTGCCTATCAGAAGAAACAGCTACTGCAATCATTCAGTGAAAGCCGGTATGATTTCAATAACAAAGAACAGGCAACATGGTATATCCGGCAACAACAGCAACAACTGATATCATTCATGGAACAAATAGCCGATGACCTTACCAAAGATGATATACTCAGCTTGAACCAGCCTTCAATAGAGCCTACATGGGAAAATCTTTTTAAATTCATCTACACCGATCTTGCTGAACTGTTATCGTTTTTGGAACGCGAGTACGCCGGTTATATGGATGCAGGTTGTAAAATACACGCCGGCTGCCTGCTTTCAAATCAGGTTACACTTGCTGCGGAGCTGTCTCTGGTGGAAGAAAAATTAAAAGAGTACACCGTCAATGAAAAGCTTTTGTCCGTTGTACTGCTACCCTTCCGGGAATTCTTTGACGCCAGTCACATCGCTCATTCCATCACCTGCTACCAGCTTTCTTATCTCAAAGAGCTCAAAACAGCGTTGCTGCTGCTACTAAAGGACCTCAAACCCAATACGGACCCTACACATGAGCTACAAGACGTCTTACACCATCTCAACTTCAACAGCACTCCCTACTTCAAATATTGGATAGCATCCGCCAAAAGTGAAATCAACGCGCAGCCAACAACAAGAGATAAGGGAGACTGGCTGATATATATGAAAAAGGAGATACGCCAGACTGTTATAAAGCCCGCCCTCGTCCTCAACAAAGCAAATCCGTCCCTACAAAAGCAACAACTATCCTGGCTTTCCGATGAAATCAATTACTACAAAGAAAAAGAAAGCCAGTCCCATAGTATACCTGTCCCGGATAAATTTTACCAGTGGAAAGACTATAAAGTCGTCACAGCCCTGTCCGTTCCACAACTGGCAAATACCCTTAGGCTCTTCGTCGACGGCGGCCTGTACCTAAACCAGAATAAAACAGAGCTGCTGGATTTCTTTTCCAACTTTTTTACAACAACAAAACAGGATAACGTCTCCTCCGGAAGTCTGCGCAGCCACTTCTATAAAGACAACGCAGGCGTATCCAAAGCCGTACGCGAAATTCTCAGGAAATTAATTAACCGCCCCTGCTAGTTGCAAGTAAGCTTGCCTATTGCCTTCCGATCCTCCGCTGTATACCTCTCCCCATATAAATGAGCCCTACCGGCAAGCAATAAAGCCGGAATCTGTATACATTAAGGTTTTATATAGACCAGTCCATGCACCACATTGCACCGGAATTACTCATTCTAAAAACTTTTTTTAAAAAATATTTCATTATCAATCAAATAGTTAAAGGGGTACCGCTACCCCCCTGTGACTGTTCTCGTATTGATAATAATTCTTCCTTTGCTGTCATCTGACAAAATTAACCTTATGGCAGCTACACCATTAACCCGTGAAGATCTCGCCGCATTTAAGGAGGAACTATTCCAGGAACTACGGGATCTTATCAACGCCTCCTCCACAAAACCCGGCAAATGGCTGAGATCATACCAGGTCCGTGATATGCTCGGCATCTCTGCAGGCACCCTGCAAAACATGCGCATCAACGGCACCCTGCCCTTTAAAAAGATCCGTGGCCTCATCTTCTACAACTATAACGACATCATCAGACTAATGGATGATGCACAAAAAAAATGACCGCTGATGGTAACATCCTCAACCCAAACTAATTATATCAGGCACCTGAATGCCTTCTTCGCACAGGTATGGAAAGACGATCGCCTGCGCACGCACCACATCAGCCTCTATATGGCATTATTCCAGGTATGGAACCATAACCGGTTCCAGCATCCCTTTCCTGTCCTGCGCGAAGAAGTCATGATACTATCCCGTATCGGCTCACGCAACACCTACGTGAAGTGCATGAAAGAGCTGCAGCAATATCAATACATCACCTACCGGCCAGCGAAACATCCTTATGCGCCCAGTCTCGTAACAATGATGCCCCTGGCAGATTTTATCTCCGGTTCCGCTACTGAGCAACTACCTCTTTTCAGCAGCTCCACGTGGCCCAAAAGTGAGCCACATGACCAGTACAAAAATGAGCCACACACATGGCTCAAAAATGGGACACGATCCGGCTCAAAAGTGGGCCACATTTATAATAAACATATAAACAATATAAAACGGGAGAGAGAAAACATACTCCCTCCCCCCAAAAAAAATATAAAAAATGAAGCTAAAAAAGATCAACCCGGTACGGATGCACCCCGCGCGGAAAATACCGGCAGCGCCACCCGTAACCTCCCCGCTTTATCCCAGGTGCAGGAGTTTTTTAACGCCGCCGGCTACCCGAAAACGGAAGCAGACAAATTCTTTCATCACTACCAGGCCAACGGATGGCTGCAAGGCGGTAAAACGCCCATAGCCGACTGGCAGGCCGCCGCACATAAATGGGCATTGAATATTCATCCACTAAAAACGCAAAACAATGACCAGTACACCCAATCTCCCGCAAAGCCAGGAAGGCTGCACACCAACGAAAACAAAAGCTACGCAGACCCGCTATGATTACTATCAGCTGATTCAGTCACTGGAAACACACGGCAAATCCATCTACAGTCAGCATTTCAAGATAGACGAAGTAGACAAACCCGTAGTCATCAAACTACTCGCCTACTTCCTCTGTGATGAGGCTGTCGCAACAGAAGAAGGTCTGGACCTCAACAAAGGGATTATGCTCACCGGCAGGATCGGCTGCGGTAAAACCTCCCTGATGCACCTGATGCGCTCACTATGTGCAGAAGCATTCCGGCATACGGTGGTCTCCTGCCGGAATATCAGTTTCGAATTCAGCAGAACAGGATTCGACACCATCAGCAAATACAGCCACAGTGCCTTCTTCCCCTACTCCAACATTCCGCGGACCTACTGCTTCGACGACCTCGGCCTGGAAACAAACATGAACTTCTGGGGTAACAACTGCTGCGTAATGGCGGAGATATTACTTTCCCGGTATGATCTCCTCGTCAGTAACAAAATGCTGACACACGTTACCACCAACCTGAACAGCCAGGAACTGGAAGAGATTTACGGAAACAGACTACGCAGCAGAATGAGGGCCATGTTCAATCTCATATCGTTTGATGTTTCATCTACAGACAAACGCAGGTAGTATTCTTAAAAATTTCACCGTTACGTATGCTATGATGCATTTTAGCTACATATGCACTCCTCTTGCAGCAGTGAATACTACCTTGCAACTGAATGACATTGTCTACTACCTATTCTTCTCGCCACCTTGGTTGATACTATTCCTATAATTTCTTAAAATATTCCTATGATTAAGTTTTACTTGTTGCTGATATCATGTCTGTTATGGCAGATACTTCCAGCCCATTCGCAAACTGTTCCCTGTAATGCAGCTACTTCGCAAACAACTAATATAAGCGGGTTGTGTATAGGGTGTTACGTTAATAATCCGGTATTCGCCACAGATAGCAGTCCGGCTACCTTTTCTACCCTGCGGGTAACACTTGGGATATTAGGTGGCTATGTGGAACAAAGATTAAATTTTTCCACCATCAGCCAGCTGGGAGATAGTGCCAGGATCTTCCTCAGTTTCCCGGTGGGACTACTTGACCTGTCATTATTGGGTAGTATTCAAGTGGCTACATACAATGGTGCAGTATACAACAATGACCGGAAGAGCATCAATGGAGGATTACTTAACATCCGGCTGTTAGCTGCAGATCAGATACTTGTTTCATGGGCGCCGGCACGATTTTTTAACAGTGTGGAAGTAAGACTAAATAGCGGTTTACAACAGTTGTTGAATACCGTAAACATTGGTTACGCATATAAAGTAGTTCCTTCACCTGTAATAACACCGGCTATCACCAGCGTATGTAGTGGACAGTCTGTTCAGTTAAATGCTACCGCGCCAGCTAGTGCTATTTTCAGATGGTACACCCAGTCCAGCGGAGGCGCCGCGATTGCTACCGGCAATACACTGAATGTACAGGCCCTTAATGGCAATCTGCTTTACTATGCGCAGGCGGAAAGAGGCGGATGTATAAATCCGGTAAGGACGGTTGCTACCATTAACGGCCGGATGTTACCGGTGGCCCCGCTGGTACAGGCTACAACCGACTCCGTATGCAGAAATGAAAAGGCTATCTTCACCGTTGTTAAACTTCCCGGAGTTAATTACAGCTGGTACAATCAGGCTACGGGAGGAAATTTACTGGCTGCAGATACCACATTTTTCACACCACCTCTCACTACGCAAACCAATTACTATGTGGCAGCAAAGGACAGCACCGGTTGTATTAGTGCAAGCCGTACCATGGTTACTGCTGCCATACGCCCGCCAGGACCTGGTATATCCATGGGAAGCCGCAACTCGTTGGGCGGTAGCGGCGATGACAGATTTACTGCTATTGCTCCAACAATATACGGCGGTTATATCACTGGTGGTACAACTACCTCCAATGACGGAGATATCACAGGGGGAAACCATGGTTTAACAGATTGGTGGATAGTCAAACTGAATGCCGCCGGAAATAAAATATGGAGTAAAACATTTGGTACTACCGGTAAAGACTCACTAACAACTATCACTGCTGCAGATGATGAAAAATTAATTGCATGTGGAAATTACAATGTACAATCAACCTCCCAAACTGGTCAGATACTAGGGTTAGATAACAGCGGTTCTATCCTATGGAGTAAACAAACAGACTTGTATAATCAATATGCCAGCATCGATCCTTTCCGTCAGAATGCAGCTATAATAATAGGAAGTAACGGTACAAAAATAAAATTGACTGAACTAAATACAGCCGGTAACATTATACGTACAGCCGAATATGTTGGCAACTATGCAACTGAAAGAATAAGTTTTGTCATTACTGATGATAAAGGATTATTGATTGCCGGCAGTACAGGAAGTGGAATCGGGTACGGAAAGGATATTTTCCTGTTAAAACTGGATAGTAATCTGAACAGGAAATGGGAAAAAAACATATTGCAATCAGGAGATGATATTGGTGTAAGATTAAGCAGGGAGGCTAATAACAGCTTCATTGTATCTAGCACCAATGATATTGGTACAGGAGGGCAGCAGGTACAAATAATAAAATTAGACAGCCTGGGAAATATAGTATTCCTGAAAACGCTTAATCCCAAGGATTTTATGTCACAGGATGTCAACAAATCCGGCAGTACGGGAGTTGCTTCAGACCTCGACGAATACGAAAGTACGATGGTGATTAATCAAAATGGAGGGAGTTATGCCCGTGCCCCTATAGGGGGTATCGATGAGGGTAAAAGTAATACCAGTCAAGGCAAAGGCCCCTCAAGAACAAGAGTAGCAGGGCCCAGGTTCATATTTTACAGTGCAGCCCGGCTAACAGGTAACACCGATAGTATTGTCAATATATCAATGCTGTTTGAATTAGATGACAACGGCAATATCGTAGCACAACAGGCACAGGCAACCCCATTGATTCCTGGTGATGCTGTACCCAATCCAGATGGTAGTGCTTTTATTGCAGGGGCTTCACCAGCTCTTAATGGTAACGCGCAACTTGCCCAAGTAGCGCCGCCTTCCTGTTTACCAGCTAATCTTCCATTACTTGCAAAAGAAGGAAAGACTGCCGGTCAGTACAGAGAACTATTATCATCTACCTCAAAACAGGCAGGCAATAACCCTGCCTTTCAAATATTCCCTAATCCGTTCAACCAAACTTTTACTTGCCGCTATGAGGTACTACAGAAAGAGCGCATACAACTAAGATTAATACCAGTCAATGGAACTGGTAACTATCTGATCAAAAATGAAATAACGGAACCCGGCATTTATAATATACAAATTGATGCGCGTCGCTATAATACCGGTACATATATCTTACAGTTGCAGCTAGGCAGTAAAAAAAGAACACTTAAATTGATTAAGCAATAATTTTATTAGTCATCACCTTCGTTAAAGGTTAATAATTGTAGTTCCCCCTGACTGTCTGTAGCCAGGGGGAACACCTGATAGCTTTAGACCTCCGTGATGACTAGTGACTGATCAGTTGACAAGAGAATATCGTGTCTGCCAGTTTTGCGATCAATAATGAATATTATCCGTATCTGTTGTTTTAACGCGATAGCATACACGATACTGCTGCAGTAGATAGTATTTTCATTCAAATACGTTGGTCTATCCTCCACAACCGGCAAATTCAATAAACACATGATCAGTTTAGTTTAATGAGTTCCCCTGCTTTTAAGCAACAGGCCTATTGCTTATATTTGATCCCAAACGAGCCTAATTAATGAATAAGAATATTAATTTTAATTGCAATACCTACAATTGGCTCAATTTGCGCTGTAGCCCAACTAAAGACATAATTAATTGACCGTAATTTTTTCACTACTTTATTTAGTATTCAATGTGTACCATAAAATGTTGACTCATTAAAAGACCCGTCGTTTAATATCACCTTATCCAATACAGGTTTGATATAATACCTTTAGAACTATTTGAGCCCCAAAGCCAGTAACTTTGCCGGCCAGGAATCCTTCACATCTTAACCCAACTTCAATAAATATTGTTTCACCCTACTAATTCATCGCTATGAAAATCAGCATTGCAAATACAGTCAAACTTGTGACTGTTGCCGGCATACTAGCTTCGGCGCTACATGGATGTACCAAGTACGATTCAGCGTTTCAAAAATTGGAAAAAACAGACCCTGCATCAAAAAAAAACGGGCAGTCAAGCGCTCAAGTTAAGTCTGCAGGAGATGGTAAGAATGATCTGCTGGGATATGGTTATGATGTTACGGGGGAATATGCCAATTCAAGTGCTTCCAAATTTTCAGTAATTAACGTAAATGCACTACAGAATGCCCAGCCACTCCGGGTTGAATGGGATCTTTCCAGAACGCAGGCCGGTAATCTGACCTCTGGTGAAAATGCAAGGTCTTACCTGGAGAAAAGGTCAACGAAAGTAAAAGGGTCTCTCGATCTCGCGCTTTTCAAAGGATCTATTGAAACATCGTTCAGTAGCAGCAACTACCTTTCCACCAAATTTATCTACAGTAGTTATGACCTGATAATAAAGCAGAAGCGGGTCAAACTGAATGCAGATATTAGTTTATTAAAACAGTACCTGCAACCCACCTTTTTATCCGATGTTCAGAATAGGCCCCCTGCGGATATTGTTAATGCATATGGAACCCATGTTCTTATCGATATCATATTAGGCGCCAAACTGGAAGTAATGTACCAGTCCGAGTCAATCGCAAGTGAACGGTCGAGGGCTTCAGAAATCGGGATCGACGTGGGCTTGAAGAAGATATTTAATTTGGGCGCAGGGTTGAACTACAGTTATAGCGACGAAGAGAAAAATGCAAATTTCTCTCAGCAGCTTCATTACAGGACTATTGGCGGAGACCCCTCCCGGAGTCTGATCGGTCAGACGCCAATTGGATCATCCACTCCAACCGTAGACATAGCGAACTGGCAATCCAGTTCCACAGTAGCAAACGCCGAATTAATCGATTTTGGAGATAATGGCATTCTTCCTTTGTTTGAACTCATTGATGATCCGATAAAAAAGGAAGCCGTAAAAAACTATATTATCCAGTATTTGAAAGATCGCCAGGCCTCTTTGATACAACAGAAGATCTATGCTAAAATTACAGCCGAAAATATAGT
Source organism: Chitinophaga sp. (assembly GCF_035538455.1). Taxonomy (GTDB): domain Bacteria; phylum Bacteroidota; class Bacteroidia; order Chitinophagales; family Chitinophagaceae; genus Chitinophaga. Next base: position 17,204 of record NZ_DATLKJ010000265.1, on the reverse strand, counting down.
GCCGCATTTTTATTATGACTCTTATTGGAATGACGTAAAAACAGGAGATCAATATATCTGTTTCTATGGTGAAGATAAGATTACTCCGGCAGTATTTAAGGGCTATGTAAGTTTCCGGTACAATATCGTCCATGAAGATGGTACGGATATCTGGAGACCAGGTGTTACCCAGACATGGGAAATACAGAACCGGCACAAGGTTTTCCTTTCAAGAGCATTCATTTCAGCACGCGGAAACAGACAACATCCCTGGTGCGAAATGATGTTTGAGATATTGCCAGGAAATGGTTTTGAGCCCATCAATCAACAAATAGATCCCCGGCCCTAATACCTTTTAATACAAAACCGCGCAGGTGATACAATCTGCGCGGCTTTGCGGAGAAATTGAAAATAAAGTCCGCCCGCAGGCGTTCGCTACTGCTCCATCAACAGGTTTAATATAGCGTGACTCTTAATATCACTTTCAGCAAGTTCCATTTCCGGATCGGATGCTGCCGTAATACCACACCCTACGAATAAGGTTCCAATATTACCATTAATACGCATACACCGTATATTAACAAATAAGTCCGTTCTTGCTGCTACATTTACCGGGCCTATAAATCCCGTGTATAAATCTCTTTGATGTGGTTCCGTGTTCAAAATAAATTGCTTCGCCTCTGGGCTTGGCATACCACAAACAGCAGGTGTAGGGTGCATTAATTTTACCATAGCCGTTGCTAATACATTCAACTCCCCATTTTCCAATGCTGCACAAAAATGGGTTTGTAAATGCTTCAGATGTCCAAAATATGCTGTAATAGGCCCAGTTATAGTATACTGCTTGCAACCCGCCTGCAAAAAGCATTTTTCAATAAATTCGCCAACGATTGAATGCTCCACATACTCTTTGTTAGTCCACGCTGTATCATCTTCGGCGGGTTTTGTGCCAGCCATAGCAGTGGCGTATAACCTGTTCTCTTTGACACTGATTAAGGTCTCCGGGGATGCGCCCACCCAGATTTCTTTACTCCCAGGTAAATAAAAAGAATAAGCAAAAGTGTTTGGATATTGTCTGCACATTTTTTCAAAAAGATCAACTGCTTGAAAATTGGCAGGTAACTTTATCTTAATCGTCCGGGAAAGCACCGCTTTATGAAAAACGTCTTCCTTTATGGCACTGACAGTTTTCTTCACATTGGATAAGAATGTGTCTCTATCTTCAGCATTCTCTAATATTTCAATCATTTTTCTGCCAGCCGGTTGTTGAGCCGGAGCATCCGGAATGCCGAAGCTGGATGAAACGTCAGCTTCATAGAATAAAAGCTCTCCAATAAACGGTTGTACAACAAAACCTGGTATTAAATGCGAAAAATCAATTGTGTCATAGCTTTGTGGAGGCCTGAACGGTATCATTATATTGCACACCGTTTCACCTGGTGTTCTCCATATAAAAACGGGCAGGTCTTCAGCTACCGTTACATTCCACAATTTCATCGCATAGGAATGGGATATCATACGATTTATAATTTTATTCCTATTTATCGCGCTGTTATAAATCAAGACAATCGTTGTATAAAACCGGTAGTACTATCTGTAATGCGCTCTCCATAACTTCAGTTGTTCTTCAATACAATAGGGTATAATCAATAAGTACAATTTCTCGATGAGTGCAGGGTCAATATCTGCCCGGATGGCATTAATTTTAATTTTATCCAGTACTGCACTTACCCGGACGGGATCTCTGACTTCTATCTCACTTTTCTTGAATTTATGCGCAGCATTTGTATATTCAATACGCTTTTTCAACAACCTGATTATTTGACAATCAATGTTATCTATTGCATCCCTGATCTGGCTTAAATCATTACATTTGTCAGGTGTGAAGTAATTATCATTCTCATGCATACATGCTAATTTGAGTTGTTTAATCCCGAAAATATCTATATTCTGAAAGTGAGCATCTCCTCTATCCCTTCTCCTGGTTGAGTGAAAAAATCGTTATATTCTTTCACAGCATATTCTATTTCCTGCATAGATTGCAGGGAAATTATCTCACCGTCAACCACCTCCACCAGCTCTTTCATTTCATCCCGTGTATGAGTATTGAACAGTCCTTCTACATAGTTACCCACACAACGCAAACAACCCTGGTGTCCTTTTAATACAGTATCCGGAACGCTTTCATCAGATAATGTATAATCCATTAACACAATATTCCTGCGGTTGTCCGATTTAAAAAGCTGCATGACAGCCAGAAATTCATCATCTGTAATAAAATGAATAACCCCTTCAAAAACAATGATTACAGGCAGGTTGTGGTTATAACCATTAGAGGTTAATGTTTGCCATAATTTTGCTGCATTGGTAATGTCGCATTGCAGAAAATGCAGTAATTGATCGTCTGTGGTATACTGTTTATAAAAACTGGATTTATTATTCATATTGGCAATATCCACTTCATATATGTTTTCAAAAACAGTAGGGTAATTTTCTAAAACATGAAAAGATAAAGGATCATGCCCTGCTCCCAGGCTTAACAATTGCTGATATGAACTATCGGCCAGTATTTCCTGAAGCATTCTCCTGATATATTGTTTGCGAAGAAGTAACATCTGGTCAAAAAGACTGTAAGCAGCGTCCATACCGGTAGTTAATTCATTAATTTCATCAAAGTCGATATTATCAAGGTATTGCTGTTCCAGGGATGTAGTATAAATTGGTCTTGTATAAAATAACATCAATGCTGAGGTAGCAGGTACCTTCATTCTATTATTATGGCCTTTCATAAATTTCATTTTAATAGCATACTAAGCTGTTATAAAGTCATTAACACTTTATTCAAATGATATCCTGTGATGTACCTGATTACTAGGCCCATCAATTGATACAAGCCTCCGGCAGGGGGGGGCAGGCGACATTCTATATGTAAAGGACTTCAGGGGATTTATTATCCCTGGGAGTTATACAGTCGTTCCTCGTTATAAAACTTGAAGTACTTTTGACTTTTCTTAATACAAATGTTGAATAGGGACCTGACAAGAAGAAATATAATCATACCCATAAATCACATAACATAATATATTGGCCCGGAATAAGTATGTAGGGGTGATATAAGTCTGGCAACAATAAATGCGTGTATTACTATCCATAATTCGTTAGCTGTACATTCTCGGGAGGAAAACCATTCTGACACTAAATTAAAAAGGACAACTGCGACAATAATTCATCATTACTTTTTCCCATTTTCTTTTATTGCAGACAACAGCTCGTGCTCGAATGGAGACTTAAATGAGTTATTTGTTCGTAAACCTGCGAGCACGCGATTAACCCGGTTTAACATTACAGACAAACGCAGGTAATGCCCCGATCATGACACATGTATATAAAAAACCTATGGTTATCTACCAGTACAAACGGCAGATAACCATAGGCAATAAAGTTATACAGATTCGGGTACGTTTAGAAATGTTACTTATGTGCAGCACGCACTTTTACTTTATTGTGATACCAATCGCTTGCTTCTTTCAGGTCACGGGATAGTAACTCAGGATTATTCCAGTACTTAACACTCAGTTCATCCCGGATCTTCCGGACTTCTGCAACCGCATCATATTTTTTCTTATTCTTTTTCATAGTCAACGGGTATTAGAATTTCTCGTGGTGTTCTGATCTCAATTGTTTGATAACCCATCTGTAAGTTAATGGAATTATACAACTTTATTCGATTTAAGTTTACAATATGCTTAAAATTCCAACTGGCTAGTACCTCTGCCTTGCTAAGAGTGGCTATTGCAATATGTAATGCATCATTATAACACTTATTACCCAACGCTCCACCGGCAATATAAGCTTTTGCCAGCTCAGCTGCTTCCGCTGTGTTTTTATACTCCGTTTTGAAACTTGCAGGTATCTCATTCAATTTTAGAACTACTTCTTCCCGCGCCCGCTTCAATTCCAATAATACCAGCTCCGAAATAACAAGATGCTTCATACCTGTTTTAAACTCTTCAAACAATACATTGCTAAACCTTCTGAACTCAATATCAAAGCAGCCCCCGATTACAGAGGTATCTGTATAAACACTCAACATGAACCATAAATTGATAAGTAAAGAGAAAGGGTTAAAAACTAAACAGGAGTTGCTTAGCAAAGCTATAGTGACTTCCCATTGGTGCCACTATTCAGGATAGATATAAGACCTGGGGAAATATCCAGGTATCGTAGTAATAGAAACAGTTGTTCTTTAATGATCACAAGTGCTGTTTCTATTTCTTCTTCTATTGGCCTCATATTTCTGCCATTTAGTAAAGGCAGTACAAATCCAGTGAATTGCGATTCAGTCCATCCAAATTCCCTGCGAAGATGTTCCTTTAGATAGATGGGAAAATAACATAATCTCGCATACATATCACGCAGTTCATTATCTGATAAGGGTTTGGGGGGGGGGGAAATAATTTTGCAATATTCTCCGAGAATATCTTTTGTTCGCGGTTGCGGAATTTCTTCATTAGTCATGATTTGATTAACAACCCGATCTCCGCGGGCGGAGAGATTAAAAATGCAGTCCGCCCGCAGGCGTCCGGTTGTCAGGGTTAACAATGCTGTGTAAACTGTAATTACATACGCTAAGAATCGCGTGGCAGTTTTTCGGAGACCACAAAAAAATCCGTACAAAAATATAAAATCGGCACACCTCTCCTCAGAAACATGTACCCGTTTTGGCAACCCACCAGGTCATCACACAAAAAAACTATGGTTATCTGCCAGTACAAACGGCAGATAACCATAGGCAATAAAGTGCTGAAACTCCGGTCCAATCTATATTCTACGACATGTTTTTGTTACAAGGTCACATATTAGCCCCGACTCGCAAATCCCGACCTGTATGAGGATACCCAAAATGTCCACTGCGAGACATACCCCACCTTCGCCAATAAAAGGCAAATCAAAAGCCGACCTGCCGCCATTAATCAAACGTAGTTCGTTACGAGACAGAAGGCTCCCTGATTGGTTAGTTTTTTTCATAACTAATGGTTTAAATTACAAAATAAGTCAAGAGGCTGCAAAGGGAAATCATCCTGACAAAATCCCTTCTGGGCTGACGCATTACGCAATACAAAAGCGGCAGGCGCCCGCTCACGGATACCTGCCGCCTCTGACAACCTGTAAGGTTGTGTCATCAATACCAGTCATGGAAAACTAATCAACAGCAAAACTGCTGTTGTCTGCTTTACTCCGCTCATCCGCCACCTGCAGCAGGAAGACCAGAGACTTCCACCAGTGCCAACGCGTTATACGAGCCATTCTTCAGACCGTACATCTTTCCATTGACATGTTGATAAAACCCTATCCCCAATGCGAGGAACAACGGCTTCGTACTGTTGGCTGTTACATTCACAGTCAGATTTAAGGGAGCCGTCAGCGTCTCATCGATGGGTATCTCCACGCTTGCATTGATCCCATTGACAAAGGCGCCGGCTTCAAAATCAATCTCCGCCCCGGCAACCTCCATCTTAAAATGCGTAGCACCAGGAGGAGCAGCTATCATGGCGACAGGCACAAAAGCCGGTACATCCACTTTCAGTACTCCTGCCACGCGGTCAATTGCCGGCGTGAAAGGGGCAGAAAACGTAGTAGTCAGCGGACTGTTACTGTTAAACTCAAAGCCTCTCAGCAACTCCGCTTCTCCATCGATCACATTACGCTGTCCGCGAAGGCTAGTGGTATCCGCCTGGAGCACCTTCACCATTTCACGCGAAAGACGTGACGGGAGATGGCTGTCGCCGACATTCACCAACACCGTGCGAAATGCATTGCGCAAAAGCTTCCCGGATTTCCCGGCGTGCCTAAACTCAGCCATGTTCTCACGCGTACGTGCAAACGCCGGATCTGTGGCCAAACGGTTAGCATCGATGCCCCCTTTTGTGCGTACCATATACCCGTCTTTCGATTTGTAAAAAGTGAAGTTTCCTATCGTTCCCTTCAAGGGAATGATTCCATCTTGTTTTGCCATAAAAAAACTATTTAGGTTAACACAATGGGCTTTCATATAGCCAAGCCCGTTAGGCTCGCATCTGCGCAGTATGCAGTAATTTCTGTTGCAACAATTCAAAACTAAGCAGGTATTTCCGTTCAACAAAATTTCCATACGAATTGTATCAGAATAGTACAAAATGATATTTGCAGCACATAACAGAGAAGGTAATTTCGACTGTCGTGTTTCTAAAATCAAATTGATTAACAACTATATAACTCATTCCTATCTTATTCTAAAATACTTTTGGCGGGTAGCATCGGATTTTATACCGATGATCGATAACCTGTAATAGTATTTTACAATGACTACTTGTCAACTGCTCTCTTTCGACAAAGAAATCTTGTCAACGAAAAACCTGTTCTTCAGACATTTTAAGAAGAGATGGAATTATAAGTCAAAAACGCTGCTGGTAACAGGTATTCTTCTGTTTGTATTATCTACCTTTCAATATCTGTACGGCATCAAAAAGTACATGTCGGTAGTACCCTTTATCACTGGAGCATCGGTGCTACTCCTGGCATTTCTATATAGAGACCAAAAGTTCGGTATTATTCTAAAATGGTACTCTATGAAATATAAACTCGACATCGCGAATACATACTGGAAATGCTGGGTCTTTTATATCCCACAGTGGACACCGGAGGAAATTGAGAAACTACATCTGGCATTACTGCTCGACTGGCTAAAAGGAGAAACACTTACTATTGACCAGGCAAAGGTACTGATAGAATACTTTCGGAATGAAAGCAGGAAACCGGTATATAAATTCAGTACAGCCAAAGCATTTTCAATACTATTTACAATTCTCGCCGGAAGTTTCTTTACCATGCTGGTCGCTACAGATATCGGCAAATTAACCTATGAAAACCTGATTTCAATCCTCAAAACCATGACAGGAATCAGCCTGTTGTTCTTAATCACGCTTCATTATTTAGAAAAAACAATTCTACAACCCAATTTCCAGAAAAGAATTTCCAGGTACGACCGGTTAATCAGGGTACTGACGAATTATATCCTGCATAGGCAGCAAAGTGATGCACCAACCATATTTAATCCTACTTTAAAAGTAGTCAGATAATAACTACAACACAATCATACATATCCTCACCCGCCACCTCTTCCACGGCTGTATGCATGCGGAACATAACCAACAAAAAAAATACAGGTAGAAAGAAAGTTACGGAAAACAGTAACCACTCCGAACTTTCTCAGCTACGACTGCCCACTCCGGGATGCTGAATGCTACGAAATTCTCAAAAAAAAATACTCCCTTCATGTAGACCGGTTGAATTAGAAAAAGTTTCCATAAACAAGCTATTCCGAGACAGCTTTGTATAACCCTCATATACCCCCATAAATAACCTCAATCTCTATGACAATGAAAGTGTCCCTAGCGCTATTTTTTATATTACTATCCTTTACAATACGTGCTCAATTCTCCAACAAGGTACCTGCAGTGGCTCCGGTAAGTCCCAACAGCGCCACTTTATACAGAGTACTCGAACGCCCCATCGGCACCTACACAGGAACGGTGCCGGTAACCTTCCCCCTATTCACATTTTCCAGTGCTGCGCTCTCCATGCAGTTCTCACTTAACTACAATAATACCGGCGGTGTACGGGTAGAAGAAGAAGCCAGCAACCTGGGACTAGGATTTACCATTCCCAATGCCAACAACCGGATAACACGCATATTAAAGGGAATCGCAGATGATGCCCCAAGAGGGATGCTGAATAATTCATCTAAGAAACCTTCCACCTTTTCCTGCTTCGATATGCTGTATGTGAATGAATACTACCGTGGGAACATAGACCTGGAGCCAGATATCTTCCTGTTTAATTTCAACGGCTATTCGGGTAGCTTTTTCTTTAAAGAAGACGGCAGCACCGTTCAGATGCAGAATACACCGCTGGAGATTAATCCCATATTCGAAACAGATGGCTCCATCAGCGGCTGGAAAATATACGATGATGAAGGTAACAAGTACTTTTTTGGCAAGAATGCAAGCGGCAGCATTAAGCAGATAGACAGAACAACCGTCAGCTATGAAAGTCAGACCGGTAATTTTATCACGCCAACCGGCTACACCAGTGGATGGCCCTTACAGGAAATCTCCGATATGAATGATCAGCATAAGATCGTCCTGTCTTATGATTATACCTCCACTGTACTGAAAACCATCTCCGGCGCCTATCTGCCCATGCAGAAAATACAAAGCATCTGCAATGGCTTTAATCTCATCCCAGATCAGATCTTTGTCACGTCCACCATCAACGAATACACACTCAGCAAAGTAGAAGGAGAAAGTGGTACCGCTTTCTTTTACAATAGTACCGACAGAACAGACACCCAAGGCGGCAGCCGCCTCTCATCCATCGATTTCTACGATCCTGTATTCAACATGATCAAGCGATTCCGCTTTGATTATGACTATTTCAATCCCGGCGGAGGCCCATTTATGCAACGCCTGAAACTTACCGGCTTCAAGGAATATAATATCACACAGACGGACAGCCTGCAATATAAGTTTGAATATTCCGGTGCAAGCCTACCCGCACGCTTGTCCAGCGCAGTGGACTATTGGGGGTTTGCCAATGGTCAATTAGGCAACACTTACTTTCTCCCGAATATCAGTTATACTTTTGGCGGTTATACTTACAATGTAACCGGATTCAGTAACCGCAATGTCTTCGCAGTCAACGCCGAAGCAGGCGTCCTGAATAAGATCACCTACCCCACCGGCGGATACCGGAAATTCTTTTATGAAGGCAACCAGGCATTAGTATTACCGGACGATCAGATTTATCCGGATCTCACCACGCCCTTGATCAATACTCCCAACGGAAACTGGGTAGCGAAAAACCGGAATGTGGGTGGCATCAGGGTGAAAGAAATACAGGACTTCGATCCCGTTACCGGAAAAACTCATAAAACACGTTACCAGTACAAACTCTATAGCACCGATTCAACACTAACCAGCGGACTGCTCATCACACCCGTCAGAATCGTGAATGTAGAAAACTCCTCAGATATCACCTGCGTCTACATGAAGCTATACCCTTCCAGTTGTTATCCATTGGCAACATCAGGCGGCAGCTATGTGGTATACCCCGAAGTACGCACCATAGAAGACGGCAATGGCTGGATCGACAGACGGTATAGCTATGCCCGGGACATCCTCCCTTCTGTCTATGATTATCCTATAGTGCCCGTCACCGACCAAAGCTATCTCCGTGGTCAACTGCAGGATGAAAAATACTACAACAACAACGGTACCTTATTACGGAAGAAAAGCTGGGCTTATGGCTTCACCACGATCACAGGCGGTCAGATGGGCCTTAAAGTAAAAGCATACTTTAAATCACCCGGTTCCATTGAGTTTAGAGAAAAACCAGATCTTGTAAATGAACTGCCCGTTTTTGCCGCCTGCAAAACATACAATGTAGCCGGCCAGTTTATGCTTCCGTTTCAGGAATCAGATTCAACGTTTACCAACAGCGGCGCCTTCGGACAAACCACGAAGTATGCCTGGTACTCAGATGCCGATTATTATGCAAATCTCGGCTGGCGGCCCATCAAAAAAATCTCCGTACTGCTTAACAACGGCATCACAAAATCAAAAACCTTCAGATACTGTTTCAACGAAGGACTGGTATTCCCACTATCTGCACATGATTATGGAATGCGATTGTTTTTATTTGTCAACCGGTATTACAAACCAATGGAAGAAGTGGATTCCCTGAGCGCAGGCAGTGGTTCAAAATTCATGGGCGGGACAGAGTATATTTTCAACGATCAGTTCAATGACACCTTCCACCTCGCCCAGGTGCGTACATACACCAGCTTTGCAGATTCTACGGAAATTAACTTCACCTATGATTCTATTGGCAACATCGTCGAAAGATATCCAACAATGGATGTTAAAGAAGCCTACCTGTGGGGATATAATTACCGGTATCCGGTGGCTAAGGTGACGGGGAGCGACTATCTCTATCTTGTAACACTGGCCGATAATCCGGTGATCCAGAACCCCAACACCCCCGATGCCGGCATGAGAGCCGAGCTGAATAAGATCCGCACGGCCCTGAAAGGTAGAGCATTGGTAACTACTTACACCTACAACCAATTTGGTATTACCAGTGAAACAGATCCCGGCGGGATGACAACCACCTATGAATATGACAGTTTCGGAAGATTAATACTGATCCGGAATATGGACGGAAAGATTCTTAAACACTTTGAATATAAATATACCATGCCCTATACCTATTAAATCCCTGTTGATATGCGATCCCTCATAACTAAATTGATAGCACTACTGCTGCTTCACACTGTTTGTCACGCACAGAACATCCCCGATACCAGTAGCCAGCGGCCATCAGCTACCAGTGTTACCGCTCCTCCGCTTACCTGCACCTGTGTAAGTATTAACCTGATCAGAACATGGAGCCCCCTGGGCCCATATACCGATACCGGCGCTGTAAGGTCCGCCCCCGCCAATGCGGTTGGGCAATCCACCGCCTATTTCGATGGTCTCGGCAGATTGACACAAACCGTAGACCGCGGGATTTCCCCCGCCGGGAGAGACCTTGTCCAGCCGGTTGCCTATGATCCCTTCAGCAGAGAACTTTACAGATATCTCCCCTATGTACCACAAAGTAACAACGTGAACGATGGGAAATTAAAGCTAAATCCTTTCAACAATCAACGGCAATTCTATATGTCGGCCACCCTGAACCCCGGAGTGAGCGGCGATTCAGTATTGTATGCGGAAACCGAATATGAACCCAGTCCCCTCAATCGCGTCCGCAGATCTTTCGCGCCGGGCAATACCTGGGCCCGCGGTGGCGGATACAAACCCGTAGAAATGCAATACCTGGTCAACAATGCCCTCGATGCCGTCAGAATCTGGACAATCCCACCCAACAGCATATTACCCACCAGTGCTGCCGGCCAGGTATACCCGCCGGGAGAGCTGCTCAAAAATGTATCAAAAGATGAAAATGGACACAGGGTCATAGAATTCCGTGATAAGGAAAACCACGTGATCCTGAAAAGAGCAGAGCTGTCTGACAGTGCTGCTGATGGCCATAATGGCTGGCTAAACACCTACTATGTATACACCGACAGAGGCAACCTGCATTGTGTAATTCCCCCCAAAGCAGTACAAACAATCAGCTCAGCAGGATGGAGTATTGATAGCCTGACAGCCGCAGAGCTTTGTTATTTCTATCGTTATGATCAGCGGAACCGGATGATCATCAGGAAAATACCAGGCGCCGACTCTGTAGAAATGGTGTATGATGTCCGCAACAGGCTTGTATTTCAGCGGGATGGTAACCTAAAAGCAGGTGGAAGCTGGTTCATTACATTGTACGACTTCCTCAACCGGCCCGGTGCAACTGCACTATACACGTCTAAAACTGCACGGCAGCAACTGGCAGATTCGCTGAGCGGAGGCGGAATGTCTATTTCCAGTTCCTTAGTCACCTATCTGACTTTCACTTACTATGACTCCTACAATTTCCCCGGTGTATCCCCCGCTCTCCCGGAAGATTTTACTAAACCACAGGCAGGCGCCAATCCATATGCAGAGCCGGTTACCGGAACCAGCACAATGGTAACAGGTAAGGTAACCGGTAGCGTCGTGAGGGTATTGGGCGCCAACCAATGGCTGGCGACCACCACCTACTACAATGATAAAGGCCGGCCCATACAGATCATCCGGGATAACGCGAAAGGCGGAAAAGAAACCATCACTACACTATTCGACTTTACCGGCAAAGTTTTGAGCACTTACATCCGCCATACGAACCCGCTCAGCACACTTACACCCCTAACCACACTGCGAACCAATTTCAACTACGATCCCGCCGGTAGATTAATCTCGATAAAGAAAATGTATAATGACACCAGCATCGAAAAAACAATTACCACTCTCGCCTATAATGAATTAGGACAGTTAAAAGGTAAACGTTTAGGAGTCTCCGGTAGTAGTCAGCTGGAAAGATTGAATTATGAATACAACATCCGGGGATGGCTCAAAAGCATTAATAAGGACTTTGTAAATACCCCCGGCAGCACCACCAACTGGTTCGGACAAGATATCTCCTATGAATATGGATTCAATACCAATCAATTCAATGGAGATATTGCCGGCGTGCGATGGAAAGACCGGAATGATGGATTCGCCAGGGCATATGGCCACACTTACGATAATCCGGGGCGGCTAACCACTGCGGATTTCACACAGCAAAACGCGGGCAGTACAAACTGGAGCAATGACCTGCTGGACTTCACCATGAGCGGCGTCAACTATGATGCCAACGGGAATATTCTTTCTATGAAACAAACCGGCCTTAAAGGAACCGTGACACAGACAATCGACAGCCTGGTATATGTATACATCCCCAACAGCAATAAGCTCTTTTATATCACAGACAGCGCCAATGATCCCCAAAGCACCCTGGGAGATTTTATTGACATCCCCAATGGCGTCAACCAGGACTATGTGTTCGATAATAACGGGAATACAATAGTCGATATCAACAGACAAATGATAACAAAATACAACTTCCTCAATCTCCCGGATAGTATTACCATGCTGGGGAAAGGAATCCTGGAATACAAGTACGATGCAGCGGGAAACAAACTAAGCAGGAAAATCGCTGACTACACCGGTACCGGAAAAATTACCACTTTCGATTACGTCGGTGGATTTCTATACCGGAATGATACCCTGGTGGAAATACCGCACGAAGAAGGCCGGATCAGGGTTATATATAAACCAGGAGCGCCGCCGGAATTCTGTTACGATTACTTTATAAAGGACTATCTGGGTAATATCCGTACTGTACTCACAGAGCAGAGTGATTTCAGCGTGTACGCGGCCACTATGGAAGTCCCGGCAGCCAGGAAAGAAAATGCATTATTCAGTAATATCGATGCAACCCGTTCTCCTAAACCTGTTGGCTATCCTGGTGAAGAAAATAACAAATCGGTGGCAAAACTAAATGCCAGGTCTGGTGGAAATAAAATAGGTCCTTCGCTGGTACTCCGCGTAATGGCAGGCGATACCATTCAGATAGCCACCAATGCGTTCTATAAATCGACAGGTCCAAAAGAGAAAAAAAATATCACTCCGGTAGATCAGGTTATATCATCATTAGCGCAGATACTCTCCTCCCCAATCTCATCAGGAGACATCCATACCGGTAGTATTAACAACAGTGCATACCCCTTCCCCCTAACCATTAGTGATATTAATCACCTGAAATCAAGGGATGGCATTAAGGATTTTCAAAAAGAAAGGCTGAAGGCCTATCTTAATTTTGCACTGTTTGACGAACAGTTTAAATTAGTGGATGATAATAGCGGTGTGAAACAGATCGGCGAAACCCCTGATAAATTACAATCCCTGGCTACAGATAAAATGGTTATTGCAAAAACCGGGTTCCTATACATCTTCACCAGTAACGAAAGCTTACAGGATGTATTCTTTGATAACCTGGTCGTAACAAAGGGCGCTGGACCTCTCCTCGAATCCTACCACTACTATCCCTTCGGCCTTACAATGGCTGGCATTAGTTATAACGCATTAATGGACAAAAATTATCCTGAAAACAAACTACGCTACAACAGTAAGGAGCTGCAAAACCGGGAATTCGGTACGGGCGCCGGTCTCGAAATGTACGACTATGGCGCCAGGATGTACGATCCGCAAATTGGCAGGTGGCACGTACCTGATCCTCTTTCTGAAAAAATGAGAAAACATTCTCCCTTCAACTACGCATTCGACAATCCAATACGCTTTATTGATCCCGATGGTATGGGACCAGAAGATGTGATAATCAGAGGCAACAAAGCCCAGGAAGCATTTGAACAACTACAGAATTCAACAAATTTGAAATTGTCTTTTGGAGATAACGGAATGGTCGGGATTACAGGAGGAACAGCTCGAACGGAGGCAGACAAATTACTTCAAAAAGCCATTAATGATAAAAATACTATTGTAAATATTAATGCTTCTTCAGACAATTATACAAAAGAAGATGCTTTATTAATTGGCGGTGAATTTGGGGGGAATACTTCATTTGCAGGCGGTAAAGATGATGGAAAAGTACTTGCACAACAGCTGGTCAATCCTCAACAGCTTTCTGCGATCGATGACGTTACAAATTCTAACCCTGGAGTTTCAATGCTCCACGAGACATTAGAAGCATATATTGCTGCAAAAAAATATCCGAATTCTCCAAAGGCAATGAGCGCAAACACCGATTATGAAAATTCAAATTTCTTAAACTCTCATGATGAAGCTGTAAAAACTGACCCAAGAAAGGTGGAAAAAATTGGGATATTAAATATTGGGAATATTATCTACATACAATACAAGTCAAGAATTGCTCCTGTTAACAAAATAGAAAAAAAAATAACGCCATGAACACAATAATGCTATTTCTCTATACAGCGCTCCTACCCTCCTACCAGCCCTGTCATCAATCAAATGACACATTAACGTCTAAAATAATATGGATAAAACATTTGAAACAGTGTTTGCTTATTGGGGTCGTTGCTAGTGATAACCCAACAGATACGTCTGTATTTCTCTCCCCATTAGATAACCATAAAAACCGGGTTAAAAAGCGAAAAATGGAGGTGGGCAAAGATTATCGATTCATAGTTGAAAAGAAGATTGTGATAGCAAGTCCGCCCAGAAACTTCTCATACCAATACAAAGATTCTATTGTCTGGACGAATAACGGGTCATACAAATTAATGCCAAGACCATGCTTAAATTGTAATGGCTTATATGTTTATAGGCATTAACCTTCATGAACAGTCAATACTTTTTCGACAGATTAAAAACGTAATTAGGTCCATGAAAACATACTCCCTCCTTCTTTTAATGCTAAAAGACGAATATAGAGAATAATACGGCTACAGCTGCTCCCCATATTAGTTACCTTAAAACTCCTGGAAAAAATAACCATATGAACGCTATTCCATTATTCCTTTTTTTGATCTTCGCAAATTCAAACGGAAGACAAAGTAAACCGCAAGACACGACATATGCCAAAGTGATATGGATAAGGGACCTGAAGGAATGCTTACTAATCGGCCTGGTATCAACAAACGACGCGAATGATACAAGTGTAGTTATCTCTCCAATAGGTGAAAAAAAACCTCACCGTTCCAAACTAAAAAAAATTCATATAGGACAATCCTATGCATTCGATGTAGATGGGGATATAATTATTGCCAGCCCACCGAAAAAGATGGCTGTCGGATATAAAGACATAGTGGTATGGACAAATGATGAGCCCCGTAAATTCAAGCCTAGATTATGTTTTAATTGTTATGGTCAGTACGTTAATAGAATTAAGCAAAGATGACCTGTTAAAACCATTTCAACTTTGAAAATAGCAATACCATTAGTTTTAACAGGAAGCATATTGATATACTTATTGTAAAGGGATTTTGGATTAAACCGCTATCCCATCACGCCAGGTTGAAAAAAACCTATTAACTCTTTTGCAATTTTCTCCGGACTGTTATCGTTGTCGGCGGCTATATGTCCCAAACCGCGGAATTCTACACGCTTTGCTTGTGGCAAAGTAGCGCCCAATGTGTCAAGTGCAATTTTAAGGTAACGTTGGCTCCTGGTTCCACCCATCAGTAGCATTTCAGCTTTAGTTTCTTTACACCGGTCTATTAGGACAGGTGATTCACGTACCAATATGAGATCGTAATGCATGGTTGGTACTAAGGATTTCAGGGGTACATCATCGCCTGCTTGTTTCTTTGCATCTGCGTTTAACGCAATATTCAGCAATGGTGCAATAAGAAAGTCCGGCAAGGCGGTAAACAGAGAGGGATCATCGGTGCCCTTCATGGCTATGAACATTGCCTTTCCAAAGTTTCCGCGGGCGAGGGCTGATTCATAGCGGCTGCCCCAGGCGGCAGGGTCAGTTCCACTGACCGGGATCGGAGGTTCGTAAAGTACTACTTTTTTAAGCGCTGGTTCTATAATGGCCGTTTGAAGTACGCAAATAGCACCGGAACTAAGCCCAAATATCTTATCCGTTGCTGTCTGATGGATTAATGCCTGCAAATCCTCACTTTCTGATCCCATGCCATAGTTCGGGCCGAACGGACCGCTTAAGCCGCGGCCCCGCCTGTCCGGAATATAAACAGTGAATTCATTGGATAGGAAGCTGGCAAGTTTCATGAAATTTTTGGAGGTCATCATCCCGCCATGAACAAGAATAACACCCGGCCCGGACCCGGTTTGCCTGTAACCAACTCTTGTTCCATCCTTTGACATAACATAGCCGGTAGCATATTTCTCTAAGAGAGCCATTGCATGATTAACGTTTATAAATTAAAAGTACGATAAAGTAGTGTTATCCTGGTTCATTGTTGTCCGGAATGATTTTGCTTAACATCTGACAGATTTAATTTCGGAGGTTAATCAAATTCACAACAACCGTTATCATTATCTCCTTCTCATCAGGTTTAGACTCGGCTATCATCAATGTTAGGGCTACCAGGGCATTATCAGCGATCTTTTTTGATCCATCGGAATGATATAAAATATTATTTTTCTCCAGAAACCAGACAAATAAAAAAGCTGCTATGCGCTTATTACCATCAGAGAATGAATGATCTTTAACTACGAAATACAACAGATTAGCCGCTTTCTCTTCTACACTCGGATAAAGGTACTAACCGCCGAATGTTTGATAGATGGCGGCTAAAGAACCTTGAAAAGATTCATCCTTTTCGTTCCCAAACAGGCTGCTACCACCAAATTTGTATCGGATTTCTTTGATCGCTTCCATTGCTGAATGATAAGTAATAACAAACAGGTTCTCTGAAGTTGTTGAATCAATCTGAAGATTCTGATGATCATATTGATCCAGCACATCCAGGGCATAGGTATAATCTGTAATTACTTTGAGCAGGCCCGTTGCCTCATCTGTATTTAAATTCTGCCTCTCCATTACATTGCTCATGAGTTTTACAGTTTGCTTTAACTCATCCAGTTGGCGAGATTGTTCCTGAAGACGATTTCTATCAATAGCATAGCCTTTCAATAAATATTCCTTCAAAATTTTATTCGCCCAAATGCGGAATTGAGTACCACGCGAAGATTTAACTCTGTAACCAACGGAAATAACCACAT
>NZ_DATLKJ010000264.1:0-9719 GCF_035538455.1 Chitinophaga sp. | reverse complement strand
CGTGGAATGTACTCAACAGCATTAATCTCAACGGACTGTCATTTGTATATATCAGGAACATCAGTGATCCATCACAGAGCAGCCTGAAAGTGGTTTATAAAAGCAACATTGATCTCGGCTTCCTGCAGATCTCCGCGATCACGCTCACAAAAGACCAGAACGGCGTATTCCTGGCTTTGAAGGCAAATTCCTGGGAATAACCATCAGCAGTAGCAATCCGGAAACCAAAGCACTGGCAGACAAAGGCAGCGACGTACGTAACATGCCTGCTGTACCTGGCCTGGGCAGCCAGTTCTTCGATCTTCGCTTCCTCGGCATGGGGCAGCATGTAGCCTTTACCAATCCGGGCGACATCAGCAACATACAGGGCGCGATCGACACCATGAAGAAATCATTCTCAGATACAAATGGTCAACCTAACAGCGTACCAATCAAACCCAACAAACAAGGTTCCTTATACTTTGATCAGAACAGTCACTGGCTCTTTGGGGCAGACTTCACCGTGGCGAAGTTTTACAAAATGGCCCTGATCTTCAATGATCCTGAACTGTACGGCCTGCTGATCAGCATCGATCCCACAGCCGCTTATTTCGCCAATCTCTATTTCGAAATACTTTATAAAAAGGTAAACGACAACATCGGCGTTTACCAGATAGACCTGCAACTACCAGATGTATTCAGGCATCTCGAATTCGGAGAAGTATCCATCACACTCCCCAACATCGGGATCAAGATCTACACCAACGGTAACTTCTATCTCGACTTCGGCTTCCCCGCCAGCATTACCGACTTCTCCCGCTCCTTCACGGTACAGGTATTTCCATTCACCGGTTCCGGCGGTTTTTATTTCGGATGGCTGAGTGGCGCCACTGCTACCAATATTCCAAAGACCACCTGCGGCGTATTCAACCCCGTGATAGCCTTCGGGCTTGGCCTGCAGCTGGGTGTAGGTAAAACCATTGATGAAGGCATCCTCAAAGCCGGGCTATATCTCACGGCCGTAGGTATTTTCCAGGGTGTAATCGCCATCTTCCATGCAACACCGGGATTAAGCGGTGCAAGAGACGACCGGTATTACAAGCTGCAAGGTACTTTCGGACTGGTGGGCCATATCTATGGCGAAGTGAATTTCTCCATCATATCAGCACGGCTGGATATCATGGCCTATGCCTATGTAAGCATTACCATTGAAAGTTATATGGAGATACCCATCTCCTTTGTAGCCGGTGTATCTGTTTCTCTAAGGATCACCATCAACCTCGGACTATTCAAAATACACATCAACCTCAGCTTCAGCGCTACCGTCAGGGCAAGGTTTGTAATTGGCAGCAATCACCCGCAGGACGCCGGCTGGAACGGTTGTATCTCCGGCGGTAACTTCCCGTCCTATCGCAGCATTGCAGCAGACCTGGCTGTAACGTTAAACTGGCAGCCCGTTTCACCGGATACAGGCACCACCTACCTGCTGGATCTGTACGTGATACCGCAACTGACTGTCTCCGGAGATGGTGCCACACCTGGCCCACAGTACAACATGATATTCTATATCGACACCGCATCAGCCAATATCGCTAATACCGTAAACGGCCTCACCGCCCTCACTACCGGCGTGTTATACTGGTGCCTCAGCGCGCTCGTCAGCAATGGCCGCCCAAGTGTTCCGCTGAGTTGGTTGCAGACCCAGCAGATCAGCACAGATCAGCTGGAAGCGTTGTTGTGCTATTTCAACACCAGGCCGGATAATGTGGCCCCGTTCAACTACAGCAATACATCCGGACGCGATGTTGTGTCATTCCTGAAAACATTCTTCAGCGTGCAGATCACGGCCACCGACCCTGCCACCCAGCAGGAACTGCAAGCCGCCATCTTCCCTGCTCTGCCGCCACTACTGATGCAGACAGACTACAACAGTACCAAAGGCACGCAGGTGAACTTCGCCACACAAAGCATGACCGGCGCCAGCGGATATATCAGCGCCGTTTCATCCATCCTGCGCGCACTCAGTATGGATGCGGAAAATAAGCTCACTACCGACTACTACGGTAACGCCTGTACGCAGGTAACGGACCCCGACTACCAGCAGCAGCCGGATCTGAGTATGCCCACATTTATCTTCACAGATTTCATTGCATTGGTAGCAAAAGCATTCCTGCAACATGCACTGGATTACATGAAGGCCAACAATAAAATAAGCCTCGATGCTGCCAGTATCGTGAACGCAGTGGTGACAGAAGCAAACGTAACACAGACAGGCAGCATGGCGTCACGGTTCCTGTTATATGGTCTGAGAATACCTGCGCCACCGGATGCCGCAACTGGCGCAATAACGCCACTGTACCAGCTTACAGGTCAGCAGTTCCCACTGCCGGCTGCGCTCAAAACAGGCGATTCTTTCAGCATCAGCATCACTAAAAATACTGCCGACACCTGGATCTCTTTCAATCCCAATAATGCCGGTTCGCTCAACATCACCATCAACAACGATGAAATAACACGCATCAATGATATGCGCAGCGTTGTATTGTCACCCACCCTGCAATCCGGCTCGCCGGCCGCTATGGTGAACTACCGCGATACACCGCAGGCATTCACATTGAACAGTCCGGCACTGTGGCAATATCCCGGCGATTACTTCCAGGGCGTTAGCGGAAATCCTGTGCTCTGGCAGCTGCCCCAGAACCTCGTCGATCTCTTTGCACTGCAGGCCGGTACATCCATCCCTTTCTCTCTCCTGACCATCAAGCCTTCCGGCGACGGCAGCGAGAAAGGAAGCATCAGCCATCTTGCATGGGCAACCACCGTACCCATTACCATACAGAAGATCACTGCAGGTTCCGCACCAGACACACCACTCGCTGCTAACATGTACAACCTCACCGGTGCAGACGACAGCGGCGTCGTATTATTACAACAACTGATCATCTACCTGAACACCACCCGCAAAGGTGACGACAGCTTCATCGCACAAATACAGGTACTGTACGAACCCGACCCGACAACAGATTCCACCGGCGGTAACATCTCCGCCGCCAACGGTGCTTTACAGACAGCCATTGTACAGGCAAACCTGAGCACAGAAACCAATCCGTTCAGCGCTACCAGCTTCCTGAAAGACAGCGTCAGCAATAAATACAATACGCTGAATAAACCAGGTATATTCCTGCAATTACTATGGGAAAACAGCATCGTAAGATCAGGCGGATTCTATCTCTACTACCGCAACGCCGGTGGTGATGGCATTCCTCCTTACCTGTTCAATAAAGACGGCGTGGCAAGCCTCACATTGGTGGTCACTTACACAGACCTGCTCATACAACCTTTTGTGAACAGTGTTGTTACCGGCGACCAGGTAGACACTGCTACGACCAGCGTATATGCGCAGGCTGCCAGCATCACCACCCGCGTAGCCACCATACCGGTTGGCGCCGTCGGTTATACCGTAGTGCGCAATAATCCGGGAGAATACAATCCTTCCCAGCAGCCGCCAACAGCCGCCGACAACCAGGTATACCTGCAAAACCAGTTCAACCTGCTGGGTACCACCTTGCCAGGCGTGACAGCCTTCAAAAACCTGCTGCCCGCCGGCCCCGCCGATACGCTGGACGAAGAACAGGTATACAAACTCCGCGCAGGCGAAATCCTGGATGTGAACACCGATTACTGGAATTATGCTGCAGTGATTCCCTACTACAAATATGTGCAGCCGTCCAATACAGATCCCGCTTATCCCAATCCATACGCCGGTATCGGCGCCAGCGTACAAATGCAACTGAACTGGCAGGATATGTTTGGTAATGTTCCCATGAGCAACGTACAGCCATTGACGTTATCCATCGCATCGCTGTACACAGATCCGCTCATCGGCGTATCACAATGGCCTGCCGTATCTGCTTACTATCAGTTCGCAGCAAATGCAGGCAAACCGGAGATACAGCTCAGCTTCTGCTTCGATAAAACCAAATACAGTGGCAGCAAGAGCCAGAACAACGCTGCGATAGATCTCGAAACGTACATGCGCCTCTACTATCAGCTGGTTGTATGCACCGATGTGAACATGAGCTTCCGCTCCTCCATCGATGGTACCTCCGTCGCGCCGGAAGGCACCATCCGCAGCCTGGATATAACCGCATTGAACACCGGCTTCATCACCCCGGTGATCACCTACCTGAAGAGCATTGTAAACGCTACAGCCACCGACAGCAACAGCATTGTATATACCACCAGCAGCCAGGTGGATACGGCAACCATTGCCAGCTACGCCGACATCCTGCCGTTGACACTCACAATAACAATACTACGTACTTCACATATCGATCCGTCGTTTACCAATACACCCGGCATCACCAGCGCGTTAACATCCGTTCCGCCGTTATCAAAAAGCACACCTTGTGGCAGCGGTACAGACGAAACGCTATCACTCACACCATTTGCGCAACAGTTTGAATCAGCCTTCAAAAACCAGCCCACAGCTGGCATTACACTGAAACTGGCAACTGGTACACCAACGGAAAGTGAAGATAAAACACCATCCATCTGGATGGTAAGGCTCGACAGCAACGGAAAGAGCGGAATCAACTTCAGCTTCAGCAACGCAGAAGTATATTTCTTTGCACCCGTGCCTTTGGCCAACAATCTGCTGTCGTTCGCCAGCAACAACTATCCGTATGCAAGCGGACAGCCATACCCGGCAGGAGCAGCAGTGACACAGCATTTCAGTAGTATAGATCTCGACAACTGGGGATTGCAGTTCCTGACGGCGGTAGACAATTTCCTCAGCCCTGCCTATGCCGTGCCCGCCTTCCTGCTCGATAACGGCACATCATTGGCATCACTCCTGAAAGAAAAAGAAAATCTCGCCAATGCAATTGAAGGTACAATCGACTATATCATCGACCCTGGACAAACGCCTAAATCCAATGTCGGCAATGCACAGGACAAATGGAAACAGGTGATCCTGCAACTGCTCTCTAACGCCTACCGCTATACAACAGCCGTGCAGACACCAGCTACCATCAGCTCCGGCTGGACAGGCAGCAATAACCAGCCGCCGGAACCACCCTATGTACCTTCGTTATACGGTAGCATGAAAGGTACAGATCCTTCCCTGCCGCCGGGTACGCCGCCGAATACTTCCTATTCTCTGTCCAACGCTAAAGTACCATTAGGTACCGGGCAGTCCTGGCTTACTTATATGTTTGAATCGAAAGATCTTCCGGCCAGCCGCAGCTTCAGCTTCACAGATATGCGTTACGCCGTGAGCCACCTGGAATACCAGATACAACCTGTTAATGGTATCGATGGCTACATGGCTTCGTCCTGGCTCACCTTCGTCATCCCACTGGATAACAGCATGGGGCAGATAGGCAACATCGACATCCCCGTTCCATTGCGCGCCTATCCAACACCGCCATCCATCCTGAGCCAGGGACTCGTATATCCTGTCAATAGCGGTACCGACACCGTAACTATCGCTGAAACCAGGACATGGGATTACAGCTATGTATACCAGAACCAGTCAGCCGCACAGGATACGGTACACACACAAGTGCAGTTCAACATCCCGGCATCCAGCGGTAGTTTCCTGTCACGCGCCCTGGATGAAACGCCCACACTCGATCAGGCACTGTCGCAGTTCATGTCGGTGTATCCCGCCATGTTACAGGATTTCAACAGCCACCTGCTGACCCTCACCGCTGACGACGTAGCAAACAACACACCCAATGCGCAGGCCGCGAAGAATGCCGTAACAGCATTCATCAGTGTAGTTACGGTTGCAGCAACAGCGTGGAGTACCTGGAACCAGATTCACCCGCGCACCAAACAGCTGCTCAGCCACGGCCCGCTCACGCTTCCGCTGTCGCCGTATACGCTGTCATATGTGATTACTGAAAACGAAGAACAAACAACCAAAAACCTCAGCATCACGGTTACACCAGACAGTGGCAACAGCCTGCCAATGGTGCCATCGGTAAACATCAGCAATTACACAGCTGAGCCAGTAACGGGCCAACCGAACACCTGGACATATAAAAATGAGAAAGATGAATACCTCCCGTACGCCGACAGAAACAAAGATCCAAACAGAGAAGTACTGATGCAGCCGCTTGACATCCTGCATGAACAGAACAGCTGGGCAGGTGCAAGTATTATACGCAATCAGTATCTGCTTCAGAATGGTGAGGGCGGCTGGCAGCCTACCAATACACGGTTCATTTACCAGACGCCGTGGGTGCGGTTCTTCGACAAGCTCGTGCCATTGCTCAATTGCAACCGCGAGGTAGACATCGCCACTATCAACAGCAACGTGTTCCCGGCGCCTCAGTCAAGAACGCTGCTGGAAAATATGACCCAGCTGTTCATCGCCCTGACCGACGGCGTAACGTTAACGGATATACTGATCAAATTACATTGCAGCTACCAGTATACCAGACCAGGCACTTCATTTACGATAGACCTGCCTGTATTACTGCTGGCATCAACAGAGGTGAGTATGGCTGATAAAGGGCTGGCAGTAGCCACCATGATAGCAACCGCCATGAAGAAGTGGAAGGATACACATATGCCGGAACCTGACCAGGCTCAGTTCAATCTGAACCTTACAGTATTCTCGGATGACAGCACAAGACCAGTATTGCAGGTGCCATTATATTTATTACTAAGCAGTATAACACAACTGCATCAATGATACTGGTGATAATTCTTTGATGATGTTGATGAGCGAAGGGCGGAGCGGGTAACAGTCCAGACAATTATCTGTTCCGTTCATCAACATCATCAAAAAAATCATCAACATTATAGTTTACCAATGATAGTCCAGTCATCGCTGCCATGACCCTTAGCGATCCAGCTGTCCATCAACTCACTTAACACGTTGCGCTAATTAACCTTAATAACTTTTGACGTTTGCTTTTCCTGCTCCTGCTCAAATTGTAAGAGGTAACTGCCACTCGGATACGGACTGGTATTCACCTGTATAGTATATACACCTGGTAAGGCTACCTCCTCTCTCAGTAGAAAACTTTGTCCTTTGTTCATGCTCACCAGTCGTAAGATTACCTTTCCCTTCTTCTTCACGAAATAACGGCAGTTAAGTGTGTGGGAGAATGGATTAGGAAATACCTGCAGCGAAGCCTGTTCTTCTTTTTGATCCACAGCAGCTGCGCTTTCCCTGTAAGCGGGGAACAAATCCTGTTGGGCAATTATGGATGCTGCAGGAAATACCGGCACTGTAGCGGGCAAGCAGGAGGGCGGGTCTATTTTTGCCACGATTGCTTTAGCGGTGTCAGCGATGGAAGGACCGACTATTAAGGCTCCTCCATCCCGGGTAGCTGTGCTTCCCATAGGATTAAAGACATTCATGGTATCTTTCACTAACGCAATAATTTCACCGGTACTATCCAGTTTGAGCAAGTATAACACCGCATTGTTTGAGTCTTTCGGTGCTTTCATAGCAAATGACAAGCTACGCGCTGGCTGCTCATCGAAATCGCGCGCTAAGATCGTTGTGTCTACTTTACTCTCATGTAAAAGGGGTAAAAACGTGCCGTACTTACCCGATTTTTCCAATGTACTCCTAGCTGTTCGTTCGGAAGGATTAGTGGATTTCATGCGTGAATACTGGGCCATAACGAGTTGATACCTGAGGAGCTCATCCTTTGAGTGGAATGTTTGTGCCAAAGGATCAGTAGGTCCGGGATAGCGTGCAGACCGGGGAATGGGAATAAACGGACCGAATACTTTCAAAAATTGAAGGACACCATTGGACGTCAGTTGCATAATCTTTGCAGTTGCTCCTGTTACCGTATCAGGCCTGGTTACGCTGGTAACGTTAAAATAATCGCCCGTACGGCCAATGCTCGCGCCTATATCATCCCTTTCACTCAAAAAAACTTTTTCCCACTCCCGATTCAGGTTACTATCTATACTAGCCATGAAAATATCTTTCCCGTACACAGCTCCTGAGTAAGTACTCCCAACTATCAACAGCTTATTATCTGACGTGGGGACGAACCCGACCTGGTCGTCGGAATAATTACCCGAGTAACTCGCCGATTTCAGTATTGTACCCGCACTGTTCAATACCTTCAGTTGCAGTGAGTTCGTTGTGGTAGCTACAACAACGATATTATTCCCGTCCGGTGAACTGCCTGCAAACTGATTGAACAGGGAGGTTGCTTTAGTCCATAACACATTACCCATATTGTCTACGCCTATGATCTGCCCTGCGGCGGCAGGTGTACCGATATTATAATTACCGCATACAATATATTTCCCGTCCTTTGTGCCAGTGGCTCCCGTCAGGCTGTCCCTGCCGGAAGTACCGATGGCCTTACTCCATTTTTTGTTATTGACGGAGTCCAGTTTTACAAGCCACAGATCTGTTAATCCATGATTCTGACCGGCTATGTCCCCATCATTGGAAGCAGTAGTCCCGGCAGCCAGAAACCCGTTATCTATGGTGTTGAGGATAATAATGAACTCATCGCCACCGGTACCCCCTAATGTTTTGGATGCGCCTCTGGAAATACCCGGACCCGGTGGAAGAAGAGCTGCTGTAACAGGGGTACGGGAGTTACTCACGCACCGGGTTGTATCAAACGCTTCCACATAGAATCGGGCAGCGGCATTTAAAGGTGTAGTAGTAAAAACGTCTGTTGTTGCAAGTGATGTTCCTCCGCCTGGCTGATTATACCAACGATGGCTGATAGCTGTTGTTTTGGTCGCAATAAAGGTAGCCTGCTCACCCTTACAAACGCTATCAACCGGTACTAATACTTCTGGTGGCGACGGTAGCACCCGGGCAGTCACCTGGATTTTTGTTCTTTGTGGGTTAAGGCAACCACTGCGGCTAGCTTGCACATAATAGCTGCTGTCTCCATATACAGGACCTGTACTGTAGTTAGGACCGCTAAAGAACGAAGTACCAACATCAGCCTGTTTATACCATTCATAAGTAACTCCTGCAGGGCCGGTGACCGCCAGAGAAGCACTTTGTCCCCTGCATATGCTCACCGAAGGTGTTACAGCAGTTGGCTGAGGCACTACCCGGTATGCATAGCCGATACTGATAGCATTGAGGAGTTGCAGCAATCCGGAGTTTAACCGCAGTTCCACCTTATTAAAGGGCTGTGCAGGAGCCCAGGACAATAACAGCTGCTGACTTGTGAGGAGTCGGAGCTGCAGCAGGCCGTTGTTAACAGGCTGACGGTCTCCATTGTAAGTATTGCCGTTATAAGTAGCTACTTCAATATTACCCAACACGGAAAGGTCCAGTAGGTTAACTTGGGTAGTCAGGTAGATCCGGACACTGTCGCCAGGTTTACTGAGCGAGGGAAAACTCAGTTGTTGCTGGGTATAGCCACCCAATAATCCCACAATAACATGCAACGTAGAAGAAGTTGCCTGATTATTATCAACTGCCAACGCCGCATTGTCTACATAACAGCCTATACAAATCCCGCTGGTGGCTGTATTTTGTGTAGTGGCGGCCTCACAGGGTACTGTCTGGGCCATAGCGGGGAACGACATCAGAGATAAAAAAAATAAGAACAGGCAGTATAGACCCATATGTGTAGATCTTGTGTCAGACATAGTTCAGGGTTGAGGATGAGGTTATATCATAGTCTATCATTACTTAAAGCCGGGGTCTGAGGGAAAAACCATTAAATTGCTTGTAGGATATCCAAGGATAGTGATTGGGTACAATCGCGTTTGATTAC
>NZ_DATLKJ010000263.1:0-14232 GCF_035538455.1 Chitinophaga sp. | reverse complement strand
TGAAAACCTGCGCCCGGTAATAATTTTCCCTGGTATAGGGGCATGAGGGCGCCGGTTACAAAGAGCATTTTTTTGCATAGCTTTGCATTGGTTTGGCTTAAAAAACAGTTGTCCCGTAAAATTCAATTGTTCACGATAGCTGCAAACCATTCAACCGGAGGTGGGTCGAAGCACCTTCGGTTTTTTATTTACAGACATACCTTTTTTGTTTATTGAAATCGATTGTTCACTGATAGATGATCATGTAGCGGTTGTTTTTTCCGGTTGATGAAATGAATTACAGTTGTTGATTTAATTTAGTTGGTGACAATAAGTTGGCGGCCTTCCAGGCGGAAACGGACACCCGATTCACGCAGAAAAGTTAATACGCTCGAAAGATTCACATCACTTCCTATTTCTCCGAAGAAAGTTATATCAGGCGGTGTTGTTTCATATACCACATCAATATCATACCAGCGGTTCAGCAGTCGCATTATTTCCGGCAGCTTTCTGTCCTGGAAGCTGATCACACCATTTTTCCAGGCCATCACAGCGGCAGTATCTGCATTGTTCAGCAGGCGCCGGTTACCGTTGCGGCTGAGATACAGCTGCTGCGCAGGTTTCAGGATACCTGCCCATTGCTTCACCTTCATTTTGATGGCTCCTTCCATAAGCGTGGCCGTAATACCCCCTTCATCAGGGTAAGCATTGATATTAAAATGCGTACCCAGCACTTCTGTGCTGGTACTGTCATTAATGTCTACAACGAACGGCAGGCGTTTGTCTTTCGCCACTTCAAAATAAGCCTCACCACGCAACGTTACTTTTCTTTCATGCCCGGTGAACGCCGTCGGGAATCGTATAGCACTGGCGGCATTGAGCCAAACCAATGTACCATCAGGCAGTTGTAGCCTGAATTTACGGCCACGTGGTGTCGATACAGTATTATAACCAGCGTCAGTGCCCTCCGCTGCATCATAGGCCAGTTGGCCATTATAGAGAGATACTTTCGTGCCCCGCTGTGTGGTTACTACACCATTACCCAGGCTGTCCAGCACCAGCTGACTGCCATTGGCCAGCGTAAGCACAGCCCCGTTACGGGCCGGCTGTACATCAGCCGCAACAGGCATTACGGCCGGAAGTACTGGTTTTCCGGAACGCTGCATAAAAAAGTATACAGCCGTAGAACCCAGCAACAGTATAGCTGCTGCGGCCATCCACCAACGCGTGCCCACCCTGCGCTGCATATTACCGGCGGCCAGGATACAGCTGATCTGTGGTTCATATTGCTGCGTATCATAAGCAGGATCTGCTGGAGCAGTGCTGTACAATTCATTGATCAGCTCCGCCCAGTCATCATCACCGCCAGCTTTGCCCAGTTCTGCAAACAACTCGGCCGTCTCAGCAGGCGTGGCAACGCCGTCGTAATGACGCTTCAATAAAAACCTATAATACTCTTTTGCTTCCACTGAAAAAATGGTGCTTTATCCCGATAGACGCAGAAACATGTTCACTGTACTATGCGCCCTCAAAAATAATTATAAAAGCCCCGCAAGCAGCAGGATGATCACTACCGGCAAGCGCTGGCCGGTGTGCTGTTCGAGGTAATCGCGTATGAATCTCCTGGCTGTAACCAGCTGGTTCTTTACCGTATGCTCCGATATTTTCAATGCCCCCGCTATCTCTTTACGGGATCTGCCCTCCTGCGTGCTCATCATAAATATTTCACGGCGGGAATCCGGTAGCTTATCCACCGCCTTGCTGATCAACCCCTGCAACTCCTTGGCATAAAATGCTTCCGGCAGGTTATTATCGTCCGGTATCTCATCATCCGGAATATGTCCTTCCTGGTCTATTCTCCGCGCATGCTTTCTCAAAACGGAAAGTGAATAATTGGAAGCCATCGTATACAGCCACCCGCCGGGATTTTCAATGCCCTCCAACGTGTCGCGCTGCAGCCATACTTTCAGAAACACTTCCTGCAACACTTCCGCGGCTTCATCGTCGGATTTCAGCAGCTTCCTGACAGCACCTGACAACACTGCATTATAGCGATGATACAACATACGGAAAGCCGCCTCGTCCCCGCGGGCAATGCGCGAAAAAAGTATCCTGTCCTCGTATAATTTCAGTGCTTGATCCAATTTTCCTCCAGCTATAGCAGAACAAATATAATCGTTACCAGGCGTTCCCGCAAAGGCGCTGCACCAATACAATGTTGTATTTTAATATTATTGTCACTATCTTGGTTAAATGTTTAAAATACCTTTAAAGCACCATGGGGGAGCCTGTAGATGAAGAACGCCCAACCGGTACGCCAGCAAAGCAGAACACAGCAGCTCTTGAACCGCTGTTTAAAGAGTATTATGCGGTACTGCTCGCATATGCATGCAAATATGTAACACGCGAAACCGCAGAAGATATCGTCCACGACGTTTTCATCCAGCTACATAAAAAAAGTACAGATCTCCATATCAACACCAGCATCAAAGCCTATCTCTTCCGCAGCATCCACAACGCTTGCCTCGATCACATCAAACGCCAGGCCGTTCACCAGCGCTATGTGAACGCCGCCATCCCCGGACTCACCGAAGCAGAACTGGACTACTTCAACCCCGACGGTCCCCGCCAAAGCCTGTTACAACAAGATAACCTGGAGGCCAGCGTATGGCAGGCCATAGATGCCCTCCCCGCCAAATGCCGCGAAGTGGTCATACTACGCTACCAACAAGGACTCAAAACCGGCGAAATATCAGCAACAATGGGCATTTCAGCCCGCACTGTAGAAACACAGCTGTATAAAGCTATCAAACAACTGAGAAACATCGTCCGCAGAACCCACACTTTCCTCAGCACCATTATCCTGTTTTAAGGAGCACTTATATTAACTTTCTCCTCCAAAGAAAAAATTTTCAGAAAATCTGTACGTAGTTATTATCCCTTCGTCGTCTAAATAATATGACATGACTCCTTTTAATACTAACGGATTGGATTATACGATATTGATAAAATTTATTGATGGCACAGCAACGCCGGCAGAAGCCGCCGAAGTAACCGCCTGGCTGGAAGCCGCTCCCGGCAACCGCGAATTGTATTTCCAGGTAAAGGATATACTGGACCAGCAATACGCCCTGCATGTCACACAGGACGAAACAACGCAACGCTGGCAACAGATAGCCACACAGCTGCAGGAAACAGCCGCCCCCACTCCCATAAGAAGGCTGCGCTGGCTGAAATACGCCGCCGTAATACTGGTGCTGGTGATCGCCGCCGGGATGGCCGCCTATGTGTTGCTGCAACAACCTAAGCAACCATCCCTCACCATGCTCGTGTCGGAGAAAACCACCGTACAGTCCATCCTCCTGCCAGATAGCACACGCATATGGATCAAACCCGGCGGCACACTTCAGTACCGCAACGTGAAAAATGGCTTGCGCGAATTATGGCTCAATGGCAGCGGCTATTTTGAAGTAGTAAAAAACACCGCTGTTCCATTTAAGATACATACAACCAATATAAATATAATAGTACTGGGTACGTCATTTACAGTAAACGATGATAAACACGATGCCAGCGTGATTGTAAATTCCGGATTGGTAAAAGCCTCCGCCCTCCACCAGGAAACAATCGTACGGCCCGGTGAAAGAGTCGCCACCAAAGGCGGTAGCCTGCAACTGGATCGCGTAAATGCGCAGCTATATGCCGCCTGGAAAGACGGTGATTATAAATTTGAAAACACTTCTGTCCACGAGATCAAAGAACTACTGCATATCAACTATGGATATGATGTAGAAATATTACAACCGCAAAAATTCCGGAACACCCGCATCAGTGGGCGCGTACTGATCACAGACGAACTGAGTTTGTGCAAATCGCTGGGGGGTATGCTCGAAGCTGATGTAAGGAAGGAGAATAACCGGATCATTATTCAACCAAAGTAAAAAACCGCGATTAAACAATTAAGTAAACGCCAGAGCTGATTAATTAAACAGAAAAAAAACTTTATCCGAAAACCAATGCTGCAGGCCTTCCTGCGGGTACAGTGACTTTGTTTTTTTCTGAAAGGAATCTTTTCATGTGAGCTGCACATCTCACTGGAAATTATCCCTGATTATTTATTTATCGATTTATGTAGTCTTTAACCAAAATTTTTATCCGTTATGAAATTTGGATCTCTACGGCTTTGCCTGAAGGGAATGGCCGGCCTGTGCCTGTTACTGAACACCACAGTATCTGCTGTCCACGCGCAGGATGCTGTAGCCGGTATCCCGGAACAGTATTATCAGCAACACCGGAAACAAACGCCTCCCGACACAGGCCCCGCTAACCAGGTCATATCCCTGAAAGATGCGCTGGAAAAAATCTATACCAAATACCAGCTCAGGATAGCAATGAACGAAAAATATGCAAAGAATATTTTTCTGGCAGACAAAACACTTAACACTGGCGCCACAGCTGCTATCGCCTCCCTGCAGAAAATACTGCAGGCATATGGCCTTACACTTAATATGACTGGCGCCTCCCAATATATCATCACCCCCGCAGAACCACCCCGCACCGCACCGGTTCACAAACCTGCCGTAAAGGTAAAGGTATCCGGAACCGTCAAAGACAAACTCGGCGCGCCGCTATTTGGCGTCACCATCAGAATAATCAGGAATCCTACCGGGACAACCACCAACGAAAAAGGCTACTACGAACTGGATGTAGAGCCAACAGACTCGCTCGAATTTTCCTACGTCGGCTATCAGACGCAACAGATAAGCGTCAGAAACCGGGTAGACATCAACGTGGAACTGCTGGCAAAGGAAGGTGGCCTCAATGAAGTAGTGGTAGTAGGTTTCGGCGCACAGAAAAAAATCAGCCTGGTGGGCGCACAGTCCACCATCAAACCGGAAGAACTGAAACTTCCCGTGCGCAGCCTCACCAACGCACTCGGCGGCCGCCTCGCAGGCATCGTAGCCGTACAGCGTAGCGGCGAACCCGGCTACGACGGCTCCGATATATGGATACGCGGTATCTCTACATTCGGCTCAAGTCCGCGCGGGCCACTCGTAATCGTAGACGGCGTACCTGACCGCAGCATCAACGATATAGACCCCGAAGACGTGGAAAGCTTCACCGTATTAAAAGACGCCTCCGCCACCGCCGTATATGGTACCCGCGGCGCCAACGGCGTTATCCTCGTCAACACCAAAACAGGCCGCCCCGGCAAACCACAGATCAACGTAGAACTTAACCAGGCCATCACGAAATTTACACAACTACCTGAATTTGTAGATGCACCCACCTTCATGCGCCTCTACAATGAAGGATTGCAGATGCGTGGCAGAGCGCCATTATACACAGAAGACAGGATACAGAAACATATAACCGGCGAAGACCCGGACCTCTACCCCAACGTAGACTGGTTCAATGTGCTGTTCAATAAATACGGACAAAACAGAAGAGCCAACCTCAATGTACGCGGCGGCTCCGAATTTGCCACCTACTACATTTCTGCAGGCTACTACTCCGAAGTGGGTATGCTGAAACGCGATAACATTCAATCCTACAACTCCTCCATCAAACTGGACAGATACAACTTCACGACCAACGTAGATGCGAATATCACAAAAACCACTAAACTGGAACTGGGCGTAAACGGCTTCATCATCAACAGTAATTATCCCGGCATCGGCACAGGAGCATTATTCAATCTGGCTACTCAGGTTCCGCCGCATCTTATTCCGCCGCAATACTCCAACGGGCAGTGGCCAAAGATCCCCGGCGGCAGCTATCCCAGCCCCTATCGCAATCTTACGCAGTCTGGTTATGCTACCGAATTCCGTAATACTATCCGTTCAAATATAAGACTCCGGCAAAATCTCGACTTCCTCGTGAAAGGACTTTCATTCACCAGTATGTTCGCCTTCGATTCCTACGGCTGGAATAACCTCAACAGGAAGCGGGAAGTGCAGACCTATTACGCGTCAGGCCGCGACTCCGCCGGCAATCTGATCACCAAAATTGTAGATCCCGGCTCCAACGTGCTGGGCTTCGAAGTATCACGCGGAGGCAACCGCCGCTTCTACACAGAAACGGCCCTGAACTATACACGCAAATTCGGGGATCATGATGTGTCCGGATTACTGCTCTACAACCAGTCCGATTATGTCGATGCAGATGCCGGCACATTGATCAGCTCCATTCCTTTCCGCGTAAGAGGACTTAGCGGCAGGGCCACCTATGGCTATAAAAGCCGCTACTTCGCAGAAGCTAACTTTGGCTACAATGGTTCTGAAAACTTCACACCAAAAAAACGTTATGGTCTCTTTCCTTCTTTCGGCGTTGGCTGGGTGGTGTCCAATGAAAACTTCTTCGCACCAGTGAGTAACGCTATCTCCTACTTTAAGCTGCGCTACACTTATGGCCTGTCAGGTAACAGTAACACCGGATCGCGCTTCCTCTTCCTCACCAGGATCAAAAGCAGTAACGATATCGGCTACACGTTCGGCGTGCCCGGTAACACCACCGGTTACAGTGGTTTGGAAGAAGACCAGATCGGATCTGAAGTAAGCTGGGAAACTGGTAAACGCCAGAACCTCGGCATCGAGATCAAAGCATTCCATGATGAACTCTCCCTTATCGTCGAGCTGTTCAAAGAACGTAGAACAGGCATCCTGCTCCGGCAGTATGACATCCCCTATTCTTCCGGATTCACCACCGACAACATACCGTACCGCAATATCGGTATCACAGAAAACAAAGGGGTTGATGTAACGCTCGACTATAATAAATCATTCTCTAAAAACTACTGGGTAGCCTTCAGGGGTAATTTCAACTTCAACATCAACAAAAATGTGTACGATGGCTTACCACCATGGCAGTACCCCTGGCTCAACCGCACCGGCCAGACCATTGATCAGCGCTTCGGATATGTAGCACTGGGCTTGTTCGCCGATTCGGCTGACATCAGCAAATCCCCCAAACAGGCCGGCGACGTACGCCCCGGCGACATCAAATACCAGGATCTCAACGGCGATGGCATCATCAACAGCTTCGATCAGAAAGCCATCGGCTACGGTCCTGTACCGCGCATCGTGTATGGGCTTAACTTCAGCGTGGGCATTAAAGGCTTCGACCTGAGCCTCTTCTTCCAGGGCGTCGCAATGGTAGACTTCATGTACAGCGGTGGCCATGGTACCAATCCATTCTTCGAAGGACCGACAATCGGCAACCTCTACACCGCAGCCACCGACCGGTGGACACCGGATAATCCCAATGCCCGGCCATTTTATCCACGTTTGTCAACCCGCCAGGATATCACCACCAACTACTACGCCAGTACCTGGTGGCTCAAAAGAGCCGATTACATCCGCCTGAAAAGCGCCGAGCTGGGATACACCTTCGGCCTCGCCAGACTGCAACGTTTCGGCCTTAAAAGCCTGCGTGCCTATGTGAACGGCACCAACCTCTTCACCATCTCGCCGTGGAAAATATGGGATCCCGAACTCGGCGACGGCAGAGGCACCGCGTATCCCAACACCACTTCGTACAACTTCGGTATCCGCGCCAGTTTCAAATAAAAACATAACAACATGACCTACTCATACAAAAGAAATATATGCCTGATCCTGCTGCTCCTGCTCACCGCAGCTGGCTGCAAAAAAGGCTACCTCGATACTGTACCGGACAACATCACCACCATGAAAGATGTGTTCACCAACCGGACCATGACAGAACAATGGCTCGCCAGACTCTACAACCCCATGCCCGATATGTGGAATCAGCCTTACAGTATCCCCTGGACAGGCCAATGCGATGAAGCCGACTATGCCTGGGTACAACCCGGTATCAACTCCGGCGCCATCACACCGGATAATGCAAGCCCCTCCTACTGGAACAGCTACTATCAGACCATCAGGCAAGCAGCCATCTTCCTGCAGAACGCAGATCAGAACCAGGAAATAAAAGCGCTGCCCGGAGGTGATAAACTGCTGAAACAATACAAGGCGGAAGCTCGCTTCCTCCGCGCCTACTACTACTGGCTGCTCATGCGCCAGTATGGCCCCGTAGTACTAATGGGCGAAACACCCAAATTACCGGAAGATAATTTCCAGATACCACGCAGCCCGTGGGACGAATGCGTAGCCTATGTACTTGCAGAGATGGACAAGGCGCTGCCGGATGTACCCATTCAACACGTGAATCCGGTTGATCCCGCACAACCCGATGTAACACAGACAGGACGCATCACCCAACCCATCATCCTGGCCGTGAAATCACAGATATTACTGTATCATGCCAGCCCTCTCTTCAACGGCAACACCGATCTGGCTTCCTTAAAAAACCCGGACGGCGCAACACTTTTTAACCAGAGCTATGATAAGGAGAAATGGAAGAAGGCAGCGGATGCAGCCAAAGCAGTGATAGACCTCAACCGCTGGGAACTCTACACCGTCGCTGATGCTGATCCATTCCGCGCAGCCTTCCTCTCCTGCCGCAACCTCTTCTTCGACGGCTGGCAGAAAGAAGCCATCTGGATACGCACTTCATCTGCACACGTCGGCAACTGGGAACGCCACTGCTCTCCCCGCTGCGCCAACGGCCAGGGCTGGAACGGAATCGCCGTTACACAGGAACAGGTAGACATCTTCAGAATGGCAAACGGCAAAAACATTACAGATAACACCAGCGGCTATACGGAAAATGGCTACACCGCCACCGCTACGCCATACTACGTAAGCGGCACGTACAATATGTACACTAACCGCGAACCACGCTTCTATGTAGACGTTACATTTAACGGCTCCACCATTCCCGTGGTACCGGAGTCCGGACAAACCAGGGTGGAGTTTTTCTTCACCGGCAATTCCGGTAAAAACGGCGCACCCCGCGACTGGCCCACTACCGGCTATACAGCCCGCAAAAACATCCATCCCAATACCGACTTCAGAACAGGCCGTAGCTTCTCCCGCCCCGCCATGATGATACGCCTCGGAGAAATCTATCTCAACTACGTAGAAGCACTCAATGAATACAGTCCCGGTCATCCTGATATCCTGTTATATCTCAACAAAATCCGCAAACGCGGCGGCCTCGCTGACATACAACCCGGCCTCTCACAGGATGAGATGCGCAAACAGATACGGCTGGAGCGCCGCATCGAACTCATGTTCGAAGGACACCGCTACTGGGACGTACGTCGCTGGAAAGTAGCCAACGATCCCGATCAGCACCAGGGTGGCGCATTTCACGGCATGAATATAGAAAAGGGGAAATCATTATCTGATCCTGAATTCCATCAAAGGATCACTTCATTTACAAGAGCAGCATGGCAGAACAAATTCTATTTCTATCCGGTTCCGCAAAGCGAAATAGACCGGAATAAAAAGCTGGTGCAATTCCCCGGTTATTAGTATTTAATTATTGCCCTAAAGAACAAAAGGATCGCTTTTAAAGCGGTCCTTTGTTCTTTAAACACCTATATAAACAGAGGAACAATTGTTTCCAAACCAGAAGAATTCGGAGTCGGCTATTACGGTTTCGTGTTTGCTGATCCTGATGGCCATAAATTCAATGTATTTCATATGTAGATATGTAGCATTACAAAAGCAAATGGCTCATGCAGAATCAATCCGCACGAGCCATCCGCTTCGCTCTTCGCCCATCAAAAAAAATCAATCCGCTTCGATCTTCGCTCATCAGAATAATCAGTCAAATCACAAAAATCACAGTTCAGACAGTATCCGCTTCAATCTTCGCTGCATTTATGAAATCCCTACATTCCAAAATCCCCAAATCCCAAAATATTCAGTGGCTTGACACGAACTTCAGTCCTATGATAGAGGCGATAAGCGTGAATACAAAAAATATACGCCAGAAAGTGGCCGGTTCCTTGAATACCAGTATACCTACTACTACGGCTCCTACTGCGCCGATACCCGTCCATACAGCATAAGCAGTACCAATTGGCAACGTCTGGGTGGCTTTCATCAGCAACAGCATGCTGGCGGTCAGCGATACCAGGAAGCCTATCGTCCAGAATACAAGTGGTGTTCCCGTTGTTGTTTTCATTTTTCCAAGGCAGGAAGTAAAGCCTGTTTCAAACAATCCTGCGATGATGAGTATTATCCAGTTCATATCCTAAATATTTTATGTTATTGCCTGTCTTGACGATGCAAAGGTCGGCATAAGCAGGAACATAAATTTT
Source organism: Chitinophaga sp. (assembly GCF_035538455.1). Taxonomy (GTDB): domain Bacteria; phylum Bacteroidota; class Bacteroidia; order Chitinophagales; family Chitinophagaceae; genus Chitinophaga. The sequence goes on along the minus strand of NZ_DATLKJ010000263.1, from coordinate 4,058 downwards.
AACATATGATAAAAAAAAGCGTCAGCGCAGCTCAGCACGGATACGGCTCAACGAAACCTGCGTGATGCCCAGATAGGAAGCAATATACCCCAGTTGCACACGCTGCAACAGCTGTGGCATCTGCTCCATCAGCTCTTTGTATCGTTCGGTAGCAGTTCTGAACTGCCTTGAAATAAAACGCTCTTCTGTCAGGATCAGCTCTTTCTCCAGCAACTTACGGCCCCAGTTCGCGAAGTGTATATCGGTATTGTACAGTTGTTCCAGGTCTTCCATCCTGATCCTGTACATCACGGCATCTTCCAGCAGCTCAATACTTTCATATCCCGGCGTATTGTTCACATAACCATAAAAGGATAACAGTACATCTCCCTCCATTCCAAACCAGAAAGTAAGCTCACTGCTCGTAAGATTACAATATGCACGGGCAATGCCCTTCTCCAGGAAATAGAGGTCCCTGCTGATCTGACCTTCCTTAAACAGGCGGTGCCCTTTCCGGCAGGTCACTTCCTCCAGCAGGGAGGAGAACTGCGTTACACGGTCTTCTGTCAGCGGATATACGGATCTGATCCTGGCGAGCGTATGCTGCATAATGAAAAAAAATTGTGATGTTATAGTGTATCGTTTACAAAATAACATCACAATTCTTATAGTTGCGCGGGAAATATGCTAATGATGATGGATAGCGGCAGAAGCAGTGACGCCGGATGGGCGTTCATACAGGCAGCAGCCGGGCAGCTTGCTGTACACTTCATCCGGAGCGGTCTCCGATTCGGTATCATGGCCTGCCGCGGCAATTCTTTTCTGGATGTTGGTGATGGTAACTTTGGCAGGATCATAGGTCACAGTCATCATGTTGGTTTTCAGGTCCCATTCTGCTTTAGCGATGCCTTCGCCGGCGGCTGCGGTTTCAATTCTCTTTTTGCACATGTTACAGCTGCCATATACTTTGAAGGTGTTTGTTTTGTTTGTCAGTGCGGAGAAAAGAGAAAAAATGTTTTTCATGATAAGGATGATTTAAGTAGATAGTTATCCGGTGATGACGGACATCGTTTAGAAGAAGCAATTAGATAGGAAAATGTTGAAGCAGGAATGAATGATCAGATGATAGATGCGGAGATCCTGGTAAACACGCCTGTGGTAAGTCCTGGTAGGTATACAGGTTGTATCGCTTTAAAGTCAGAAGGGCGGCGGTTTACAGGCTTTATGCATCTCCGCTCGCATCCACCGGTCGATACTTTACTTTTGCTGTTCTCTGTTTTTCTCTTCCACATTTTTGTCACTGCTTTGTTATCATTCTCATGATGGGCGGCGCCGTATGATGCAGCCGTGCAGAGAATTGACAATATCAGCAACCATGTTTTCATCTGCAACAAAAATAAAGTATTACGCCGATGATCTGATATTATTTTTTCTATCATTATGAGCTAATAATTATAAAGCCTCTGCCTTATAACCGGCTTTTTCAATAGCCTGCTGTATCTCTTTGCTGTTGGACCTTTCAGTGGATACGGTCAGCACCTTGTCGGGGCTTTGCAGGTCCACTTCCCAGTTGTCTGCGCCGGCTACTTCATTCAGTGCGGGGGTCACAGTGGCGATACATCCTGAACATTTGATATTGGTCTTAAATTGTACTGTTTCCATTTTTGTTATTTTTAAAGATGATAATTGTTTTGTTGTTGTTTGATGATGTAAAATTACATGCTTCCTTTGCCCTAGCCGTTATACAATTAACAGGAAGATTAATATAATTATAAGCCGGTCTTATAACTTAGATGCCTTCAGACGCAGGCTGTTACCCACAACGCTTACAGAGCTCAAAGCCATGGCTGCACCGGCAATCATCGGATCAAGCAGGAAGCCGTTGATCGGATACAGGATACCGGCAGCTACTGGTATACCGATGATATTGTAGATGAATGCCCAGAAGAGGTTCTGCTTGATAGTGCTCACCGTTTTACGGGACAACTTCAGCGCTTTGGGAATACTGTTGAGATCAGAAGTAATGAGCGTCATCTTAGCTACATCCATCGCAATATCAGAACCTTTACCCATCGCAATGCTGACATCTGCCTGAGCCAGTGCATGTGAGTCGTTGATACCGTCGCCCACCATTGCCACCACTTTACCTTTCTCCTGCAGTTCTTTTACGAAGGCGGCTTTATAGGCAGGCATCACCTCAGCTTTATAAGACTTAATGCCCGTTTGTTGTGCCACCGCTGCGGCGGTGCTGGCGTTATCGCCAGTGAGCATGTACACTTCTATGCCACTGCGCTGTAAGGTTTCAATAGCTTCGCGGGAAGATGCTTTGATCTTGTCGGCTATTGCTACAATGGCCAGCAGCTGACCTTCGGTAGCAAAGTAGATCACAGTTTTAGCAGCTGTCTGCCATTGTGCTGCCTGGGCAGCCATCTCAGCATCGACGTTAATATTGTTGTCGCTGATCAGTTTGCGGTTACCGGCAAAGAAACGGCGGCCTTCATAAGTACCCCTGATGCCTTGTCCGGTAATACTTTCAAACTGTTGCATCGGAACGGTTGCAGTACCCGCTTCGCGGAGATATGCTACCACGGCTTCTGCCAGCGGATGTTCGGACTGTTGTTCAATAGCGTATAAAACAGGAGCCGGTTTATCATCGCCATTCCTCCATAAAATGTCTGTCACTACAGGTCTACCTTCTGTGATAGTACCGGTTTTATCAAGGATGATGGCATTCACTTTATGTCCCAGTTCCAGGCTCTCAGCATCCTTAATAAGAATGTTGTTCTCTGCACCTTTACCTACGCCAACGATGATAGCGGTAGGTGTGGCCAGGCCGAGCGCACATGGACAAGCGATCACCAATACGGTCACTGAAGTGAGCAGCGCGTGTGTGAAGGCGTTGTTGCTGCCAAGTACCATCCACGTAATAAAGGTGAGTATCGCGATGCCTATTACCACCGGTACAAAGATCCCGGCTATCTTATCCACCAGTTTCTGCACGGGCGCCTTACTGCCCTGCGCTTCCTGCACCATTTTGATAATATGCGCCAGCAACGTATCCGCACCTACTTTCTCCGCTTTGAAACGGAAACTCCCTTTCTGATTGATAGTGCCCGCAAACACATGATCGCCGCTATTCTTCGCTACAGGCACAGGTTCACCGGTAATCATGCTCTCATCTACATAAGATTCACCACCTGCTACCATACCATCTACAGGAATCTTTTCTCCGGGCTTCACCAGCAACAAATCATTCACTTTTACCTGTGAGATAGGTATCTCCTGCGTTTCGCCTGATTCAGTGATCAGCAATACTGTCTTGGGTTGCAGCCCGATCAGTTTTTTGATGGCAGAAGATGTATTGGACTTAGCTTTTTCTTCAAGTAATTTACCCAGAGAGATAAATGCAATAACCACAGCGGCTGCTTCAAAATATACGTGGGCGTGTAACCCGCGCTGGTGCCAGAATGCAGGATATATGGTATTGAAGGCACTAAACACCCAGGCAATACCGGTACTAAGCGCTACCAGCGTGTCCATGTTGGCTTTACCATATTTCGCCTGCTTCCATGCGTTCACAAAGAAACTACGGCCCAGGAAAAACACCACCGGCGCTGATAAAGCCAGCATGACCCAGTTGCCGTATGGCATATTCATAAAGAACATCCCGATGATCACAACAGGAAGCGATAACACGGAAGCCCAGATAGTACGTTGTTTCACCGCCCGGTAATGTTTACGCTGTGCAGCTTCCTTCACTTCTTCCCGGTTCTCTTTTTCTATTACAATATCATAACCGATAGAACGTACGCTTTGCTGTAATACCTCCGGCGTTACCGCCTGATGATCGTATTGTACCCAGGCTGTCTGGTTGGCGAAGTTAACGCCGGCATCGGCTACGCCCGGAACAGATTTTAGTATTGATTCCACACTAATGGCGCAGGCTGCACAGGTCATTTCCAGTACGGGGAATGTTTCTTTGGCCAGGTCTGTCGTTTTGCTGACAGCAGCTTCAGGCTGCGCGGATATAGTCGTTAACATAGTTCGTAATTTTATATCACAAAGCTACATCCAGGAGA
>NZ_DATLKJ010000262.1:0-6981 GCF_035538455.1 Chitinophaga sp. | reverse complement strand
GAAGAGATCAGAGCTATTCTGAGTACACAGCATCTTCATAACGGGAATGCGCAAACGCCGTCCGCCATCACTGCTGCGGACAGGGGGGATATGTCGCTCATCCCGCTGTCGTACAGCCAGGAGCGGCTCTGGTTCCTTGATCAGCTGGAAAGCAGCGCTAACTATCATATCCCTGCCATCCTGCGGCTGAAGGGCAGCCTGCATCATGAGGCGCTGGCCTACGCACTGCGTACCATCGTCAACAGGCATGAAGTGCTGCGTACTATCATTGAAGAAGAGGACGGAAAGGCTCATCAGCGTGTACTGGAAAAAGATCTGTGGGAGCTGGATATCATTACACACGGGCATGAAGAGGAAGCGGTAGCCCTGCAATCTTTCGTTAAATCACTGATCGATATTCCCTTTGATCTGGGTAATGATCACATGTTGCGCGCTCACCTGACCAGAAAAGATGAAGAAGAACATCTGCTGGTGGTGGTGATGCATCATATTGCCTCCGACGGCTGGTCGGTAGGTATCATCGTAAAAGAATTGATAGCGCTGTATGAAGCATATGGAGAAGGCCGTACCGCCGACTTATCCACGATGGACATACAGTATGCAGACTATGCCATCTGGCAGCGCCGGCATATCTCCGGTGCAGTGATCGACAAACAGCTGGACTACTGGAAACATAAACTCAATGACGTACAGCCGTTACAGTTACCCACGGATTATCCGCGGCCTGCCATCCAAAGTACACGCGGTGCGCAGGTGTTGTTCCATTTTGATAAACAGCTTGCTGCAAAACTGAACAGGCTGTCACGCTCCCATGACGTGACCCTTTATATGACCCTGCTCGCTGCCTTCAATGTATTGCTGCATCGCTATACAGGTCAGGACGATATCTGCGTAGGCAGCCCTGTTGCGGGCCGTACCATGCAGGAGGTGGAAGATCTCGTAGGGTTCTTCATCAACACATTGGCGCTGCGCAACAATCTCGCCGGCAATCCATCGTTTACAGCGGTATTGCAGCAGGTAAGACAAACCATGCTGGGTGCTTACGATCACCAGGATGTGCCATTCGAAAAGATTGTGGAGGCAGTAACGAAGGAGCGCGATATGAGCCGCTCACCTTTGTTCCAGGTGGTATTTGTGCTACAAAACACACCGGACGCACCGGAATTGCAGCTCGGCGGACTACAGCTGACGCACGAACAGGCACTGCATACCACGGCAAAATTTGATCTCTCATTTGTTATACATGAAGATGAAACAGGGCTGTCCGGTAAGGTAGAATATTGTGCCGAACTGTTTAAGGAAGATACAGTAACCCGGATGGTAGCGCACTTTCAGCAATTGTTGCAGTCGTTGGCCGCCAATCCTGGTGAAAATATTGGCTCCCTGGCTATGTTGTCCGGAGAAGAACAGCAGTTGCTGACCACCGGCTTTAATAACAGGGTGGCAAACTACCCGGCAGACAAGACCGCGGTAGCGCTCTTTGAAGAAAAAGCCGCCGCCATCCCCGATGCGCCGGCGCTCTTGTTTGCAGACGGGCAGCTCACTTACAGCCAGCTGGATGAATATGCCAACCGGATTGCACAGCTGCTGCAACAAAACGGTGTACTGCCTGAAACACTTGTGCCGTTGTGCATTGAGCGTTCCCCGCTGACTATCGCTGCAATCCTGGGCATCCTGAAAGCCGGCGGCGCTTATGTTCCCATCGATCCTGACTACCCCGCAGAGCGTATCAGCTATGTGTTGGAAGATACCCAGGCATCACTGGTACTGAGCAGCAAAGCTTCCATGGGGAAGATCCCCGCGAAGGATGGCCTGCGCGTCATTGCATTGGATGATGATACCGCAGCGACAGACAGCTATGCTGCCGTTAAACCGGAGGTGACCCTGAACGCCGGTAACCTCGCCTACATCATCTATACTTCCGGTTCCACCGGCAAACCCAAAGGGGTGATGATAGCGCATCGCGGATTGGTGAACCTTGCCCTCGGGCAGGCGGAACTACTACGATTGAAAGAAGGTATGCGTTACCTGCAATTTGCCTCTTTCGGCTTTGACGCTTCCTGCTATGAAATATTCAACACACTGTTGAGTGGCGGAGCACTGGTGTTGCCTTCCAAAGAAGAGCTGCTGACGGCAGAACGCTTTGGCGAAATGGTCAGCAGGTATAATGTGGAGGTGGTGACGCTGCCGCCTTCTTACCAGCATATGATCAAAGAGGTGCTGGGACCTGTAAAGACAGTCGTATCCGCAGGCGAGCCACTGATCCGGGAAGACGCCAGGTACATGCAGTCCGCAGGAATACGGCTGATTAACGCTTACGGCCCGACGGAGAATACCGTCTGCACGACGCTTACGGACAACCCGCTGCGGGATAATGGGGTTGTTTCTATCGGTGATCCGGTACCTAACGTGCAGGTGTATATCCTGGACGCTTATAAAGGACTAAGTCCCATGGGGGTAGCGGGCGAAATATGCGTAGGCGGCGCCAACCTGGCCCGTGGCTATCTGCATCGTGAAGCGTTGACAAACGAAAAATTCATCTCCAATCCTTTCAGCAACGACGCTGAAAGCCGTTTATATAGAACCGGTGATCTTGGCCGCTGGCTGCCGGATGGTACTATCGAATATCTCGGCCGTATAGACGACCAGGTAAAGATCCGCGGCTACCGGATTGAACCGGGCGAAATTGAAAGCGTATTGCAGCAATGCACACTGGTGGATGAAGCGGTGGTCATTGCAAAAGCAGATCAGCAGCAGCATCACCATAAACGACTCATCGGATATGTCGTTCCTGTCGGTCCCTTTGATAGGGAGGGTATTACAGCCTGGCTCAGACAACAGCTGCCAGAGTATATGGTGCCGGCGATGATCATTCCGCTTGATAAGCTGCCGGTAACTCCCAGTGGAAAAGTTGATCGCAAAGCATTGCCGGAGCCTGATGTGCAGGCTTTGACTAAAGCAGCCTATAATGCTCCGCGGAACGCGGCCGAGCAGGCCATTGCAGCAATATGGCAGGAACTGCTGGGGCTACAACGGGTAGGGATACACGATAACTTCTTTGAACTGGGCGGTGATTCTATTATCACCATACAGGTGGTGAGCCGCGCAAAGCAGCAGGGCTATGTGCTGCATCCCCGTGACCTCTTTACCCATCAGACGATCAGTGAACTGTCGCCATTACTGACTACCGCAAAAACAGCGGCGATTTTCGGAGAGCAGGGCATGCTTACCGGTGTCAGTGGCTTGCTGCCAATCCAGCAATGGTTCTTTGAAACCGGTGGGTCCGGCAATGCGCATTTTAATCAAAGCGTATTGCTGTCAATAGGAAAGAGCGTTGAGGCATCGGTGTTAGATGCTGCCATAAAGCAGCTGGTGCGTTATCATGACGCACTCCGGTTTACCTACCGGCCGGATAGTAAAGGCTTCATACAGGAGTATGGCGATTATGAACCCCGGCTGGAGACGGTTGACCTGCGCAATATTCCGGCTGAGGATCTTACAGCCCGGATAGAGGCATATGCCAGCGATTGCCATCAGGGTCCTGATACCGGGAAAGGGACGCTCTTCCATGCCGCCCTGTTACAGATGCCTTCAGATGAAACACATAACCGGCTGCTTTTCATCATTCACCACCTTGCGGTAGATGGGGTATCCTGGCGTATCCTGTTACAGGACCTCGAAACGCTGCTGAAGAAGAAAGGTAATCGCAAGGCTGCCGCTGTATTGGGATTGAAAGGCTCCTCCTTCAGGCAATGGTATGATGCACTCGCCAGCTACGGCCACCGTCCACAGCTGCTGCATCAGCAAGAGTATTGGGAGAAGACTGTGCAGCGCTATGTGCCGCTTAAAACCGATAAAAAATCTGACAGTATTGTTACTGCCGCGGATACCGCACATATCGTGGTGAAATTGCCGGCTGCGCAGACCCAGCGCCTGTTACAGGAAGCGCCGCGGGCCTATCATACAGAAATCAATGACCTGCTGCTGGCCGCCCTGGCAAAAACAATCGCCGGATGGACACAGACAGCCGATGTGCTGATAGGCCTGGAAGGGCATGGCAGGGAAGATATTTCCGCGGGTATTGACATCAGCCGTACCGTTGGCTGGTTTACCAACCTGTACCCGGTACTGCTGGAAGTGAAGCCCGGTAAGGATAATGGCAGCTTCCTGAAAGATATTAAAGAACAACTGCGTAAAATAAAAGATAAAGGCGTCGGTTATGGCGTACTGAAATATATCAACAGAACATCTGCGTTACAGGGAAAGGATCCCTGGGATGTTATTTTCAACTATCTCGGGCAAACAGATAACGTTATCCGGGAAGACGGTATACTGACATCTGCACCCGAATCGTCAGGGTCCGGGTTGGGCGCCGCTTTCCCCGTACGCGAAAAGTTATCTGTCAATAGTATCATACAGGATGAAGAACTCGTATTGCAATGGGGATACAGTACCCTGCATTACGAAGCAGAAAGTATCAGTACACTGGCTGCCGCGTTTGTATCTAACCTGGAGCTGCTGATTGCCCATTGTACAGAACAGGCGGCTAACGGCACTGTATATACGCCGGCGGATTATAACCTGGGCGATGAGGTGTCAAACGAAGAGCTGGATGCCTTTCTGGATACGCCTTTCGCCGGCGCGCCCAGAAGGGCACAGGTGGAAAGCCTGTACCGCCTGAGCAGCTTGCAGGAAGGGATGTTGTTCCATAACCTCATCAATGAACAGGCGGCTGTGTATGTGGAACCGATGTCCTGCCAGCTGAGGAATCTCGACGAAGATATATTCCTGCAAAGCTGGAATGAACTGACGAGGCGGCACAGCATACTGCGGACAGCCTTCTACCACCAGGTATTCAGCATACCGGTACAATGTGTATACAACCAGGTACGTATACCCTTCAACGTTATTGACCTGCGTCATCTCGATGAAACTGCACGCGGGCAGGCCATTCAGGAATACGAAGCTGCCGATGGCAAAACAGCATTTGACCTTGCAGCAGCGCCGCTGATGCGGATCACGCTGTTCCGTTTGCAGGGAAATGATTACCGTATGCTTTGGACCTCCCATCATATTATACTGGATGGCTGGTCGCTGGCAGTAATGGTGAAAGAGCTGCTGGAGATATATGAATCACTGGCAACGGGCGGGCCATTGTCTTTTGTTACAGTTGATCAGTTTGAAGATTATATCCGTTACCTTGAAAGAAGAGATAAAGAACAGGACGAATATTACTGGCGGAATTACCTGCACACATTGACAGCGGGTAACCTGTTGCCGTTTATCAGTTCCACAGCGGAGCGTACCAGAGGGACAGGTATCTACCGGGAAAAACTCCTCCGGATAAATGCTGCTGCCACTGGCCGTCTGGCACAATATGCACAGCGCAGCCATATCACCCTGAATACACTGATGCAGGGCGTATGGTCATACCTGTTATATCGTTACACCGGCAGCAATGAGGTAGTTTACGGCATCACTGTCTCCGGCCGCCCGGATGATCTGTCTGGTATAGAGCAACGTGTCGGCCTGTATATCAACACCATTCCTTCTCACACGGTACTGGAGCCGGAAGCCGGTATCACAGAATGGTTGCGGCAGTTGCAGAACGGCCAGATGCAGAGCCGCGAATACCAATATGTAGGTCTCAATGAAATACAGCGCTGGACAGGGTTGCAGGGTGAGCTTTTCGATACGTCCATCACCTTCCAGAATTATCCCATTAATGAGGTAGTGGCTTCCCACAGTTGGAAATTGCAGATAGATGACGTGGAGGCGCACCCCCACACCAATTACCCGCTTACCATTATCATCGGTATCGCGGAGGAAGCCAGTCTGCTCTTTACCTACAACAGCGACCTGTTACCAACATTTTATATAGAACAGATAGCCGCACATTTTGAAGAGACATTGGAGCAGATGATCACCCATGAAGACGGGAAGATTGCAGATATAGATCTCCTCACACCAGCCGGCCTCAGCGAACTGGCAGGCAGGGGAGCACACCGTATAGCCGTAACCGTGCCGGAGAAGCCTTTCACCCACCTGTTTGAATCGCAGGTGCGGCACACCCCACAGGCCGTGGCGCTGGCCTTTGAAGATCATATTCTTACTTACCAGGAACTGGACGAGCGCTCCAGCCAGCTGGCCAATTACCTCCGCAGCAAAGGCGTGGGAGCAGATACACTGGTGCCTCTCTGTATTGAACGCTCCGCCGCTATGATCATTGCCATCCTGGGTATTGTAAAAGCCGGCGGCGCTTATGTGCCCATAGAGCCGGATTTCCCGGCAGAGCGGATAAAATTTATGCTGGAAGATACCCGTGCATCCGTGATCGTTAGTAGCAACACAGCAAGGGAAGCACTACCGGATATATCCGGCCTCGACATCATCGCCATAGAGGACGGGAAAATAGACAGCTGCTCTACTATCGTAAGAGAACTGCCCTTTACTGCCGACAGATTATTATATGTAATCTACACCTCCGGCAGTACCGGTACGCCCAAAGGCGTACTGGTTACGCATGGTAACCTCTATGACTATATTGCCGGGCTGAGTGCCGCGCTACCTGTTAATGCCTGCCGCTCCTTCGGACTGTTGTCGAGCATCGCAACAGACCTGGGCAATACTGTCCTGTTCAGTGCACTTTTATCTGGCGCAGTATTACACTTGTTTTCCAAAGCGGCCATCAATGACGCTGGCTATATGTACGATTACATGGATAAATACCCGGTCGACTGTATCAAGATCGTACCTTCTCACTGGAAGGCTTTGTCAGAGCCGGAAAAACTGCTGCTCCCGGCGAAGCTGCTTATATTCGGCGGCGAGGCGCTGGAAAGCGCAGTGGTGGAAAGTATCTGGATGTCCGGCAGCCGTTGCACAGTCGTGAATCACTATGGCCCGACAGAAACGACGATAGGAAAACTGCTGCATGTAGTGAACACTGATTCCCTTTATGACGATGTGGTGCCGGTTGGTAAG
>NZ_DATLKJ010000261.1:0-54593 GCF_035538455.1 Chitinophaga sp. | reverse complement strand
CATTCCGCAAATATATAAAACTCAGATCATCTGATTACCTTTGCGGGTAATGAGAAAGTTAAGCATGGATGAATTGGGCCGTAAAACAGTGGCCGAGTTCAGGGCGGCCGATAAAACGCCCATCGTTCTGGTGCTGGATAATATCCGTAGCATGCATAATGTAGGATCTGTTTTCCGTACGGCAGACGCTTTCCTGTTACAGGGCATTGCATTGTGCGGCTATACACCGGTACCTCCGCACCGCGATATTCACAAAACAGCGCTGGGAGCAACGGAAACGGTGGAGTGGCAATATTTCCCCACGACTATGGATGCTGTGAATCAGTTGAAAGCAGAAGGCTACCGGGTGCTTGCTATTGAACAGGCGGTGAACAGCTCTTCACTGGATTTGTTTGTACCACCTGCAGATCAGCCATTGGCGCTGGTTTTTGGTAACGAAGTAAGCGGTGTGGATACAGACCTGATGAAGGTGGTGGACGGATGTATCGAGATCCCGCAGCTGGGTATGAAGCATTCGCTTAATATTTCTGTCAGCACCGGTATTGTAGTTTGGGATATATTTGTAAAACTGAAGTCTGTTTCCGGGTAAAACGGGGAAGCTAAAACATAAAAGCTATTGTCATTCATGTTCTCTACTATCAATAAATACTTATCGCTGGTGAAGTTCAGCCATACCATCTTCGCCATGCCTTTTGCATTGACCGGTTTTTTTATGGCCACTACTATCGGTGGCGGCAGTTTCAGCTGGCGCCTGTTTCTGCTGGTGGTGCTATGCATGGTATTTGCCCGTAGTGCAGCGATGGCGTTCAACCGCTGGCTGGATGTGGACATTGACCGGCTGAATCCGCGCACGGCTAAAAGGGAGATTCCCGCTGGCGTTATTTCCCGCGGTAATGCGATGGTATTTATTATCATGAATGTGATCCTGTTTATTGGTACTACATGGTTCATAAACCCCGTTTGCTTTTATCTCTCACCGGTAGCGTTGCTGGTGGTGCTGGGATATAGCTATACCAAGCGTTTTACAGCCCTGTGTCACCTGGTGCTGGGTGTTGGCCTTTCGCTGGCCCCGATCGGCGCATTTCTGGCGGTTACCGGCCATTTTGCGCTGCTTCCTGTGCTGATGTCGTGCCTGGTGCTTTGCTGGGTGTCTGGATTCGACATTATTTATTCCCTGCAGGACGAAGATTTCGACAAATCACAGCAGCTGAATTCTATCCCGGCATGGCTGGGACTTTCAGGCGCACTGCGTTTTTCTGAATTGTTGCATGTAATCACGGCAGCATTAGTGGTGACGATCGGGATCACCGGTCATTTTCACTGGCTGTACTGGATCGGCGCTGCTGTGTTTGTGGCGATGCTGGTGTCGCAGCACCTGCTGGTAAAACCCGATGATCTCAGCAAGGTAAATATCATGTTCATGACTACCAATGGTATTGCCAGTGTGGTGTTTGCGGTTTTTGCCATCAGTGACATGCTCATCTATCGGTAAGATATTAACATATCAACATTAATAAATTCAACAATATTCATGGCCCGCATACTGGCAATAGATTACGGAAAGAAGAGAACGGGACTGGCTGTGACAGATCCTTTACAGTTGATCGCCAGTGGGCTCACTACGGTAGCTACACATGAACTGATCCCGTTTCTTAAAAAATATTTCGCCGCCGAGGAAGTAGAAACTATTGTCATCGGTGATCCCAAAAGCCTGAGGGGTGAGGCCACCGATGCTACCGCGCTGGTGAAGGAATGTGTACGTATCCTGAAAAAAAACTTCCCGGATATCCCCATTAAACAGGTGGACGAGCGGTTCACCTCCCGTATGGCCTTCCAGACGATGATCGACAGCGGCCTGAAGAAAAAGGACCGCCAAAATAAGGCCCTGGTTGATGAGATCAGCGCTACAATTATATTACAGGAATATCTTCAGCATAAAGCGTAAATATTTTGGGATTCAGGGATTTTGAGATGTAGGAATTTTATAAATGCAGCGGAGATCCCCAAATATTGTCCAGCAAAACGTAATCTCTGCCGCATTTATAAAATTCCTACATCTCAAAATCCCTGAATCCCAAAATATTTTATGGTTATCTTTGCGGATTAAACCAAGAACAAGATTATGATTTTGCCAATAGTTGCTTACGGACATCCGGTATTAAGGAAAGTGGGAGAGGACATTACGCCGGATTATCCCCAACTGAAAGAGTTGATTGCCAACATGTGGGAAACCATGTACGCCTCCAATGGCGTAGGTATTGCTGCACCTCAGGTAAATAAGGCTATCCGCCTGTTTGTAGTGGACAGCGAACAGATTATCAACAACCTTGAAGACGACGAAAAGAATGAGTATCCTGGCGATAACGGTGTCAAGGAAGTGTTTATCAATGCGCATATTGTGGAAACAGGTGGAAAAGACTGGGCTTACAATGAGGGCTGTCTGAGCATTCCGAAGGTGAGAGAAGATGTGAACCGTGCCGAAACCGTTACGCTTCGTTATGTAAATGAGCAATTTGAACCACAGGAGAGAACCTTCACCGGCGTTACTGCCCGCGTGATCCTGCATGAATATGATCATATAGACGGAAAATTGTTCATAGATCACCTGAAACCGTTGAAGCGCAGAATGCTGAAAAGCAAGTTGGACGATATTACCAAGGGCAAAATAAGAGTGGATTACAGGATGATGTTCCCTAAATAGGAAATAATTTTGTAATGTAAAGAAAACCCGTTATTTTGGTAGTATAAAGACAACATCCGTATCCATCTTGGGAGCCACCATAACATATACTGAACTAGAACTTGTACATGGCCTGCAGGCCAGGGATGAAAAAGTATTCAGCTATTTGTATGACCATTACTCTCCCGCATTGTATGGAGTAGCGCTCAAGATCGTTACGGATGAAGCTTCTGCAGGAGACGTGTTGCAGGAAGTGTTTATAAAGATATGGCGTAATATAGACCGCTACGATGCTACCAAAGGCCGTTTATTCACCTGGATGCTCAATATTACCAGGAATACTGCGATAGATAGCCTGAGATCCAAGGCTCACAAACTGGAACTTAAAGTTCAGGATGTAACAAGCACCTCGCTCATGCATGAACCCCAGCTGGCTGTGCATCTTCCAGTGGATCATCTCGGACTGACAAAAGTATTGGATGGTCTTCCTAAAGACCAAAGAGCGATAATCGATTTTGCTTATTTTAAAGGCTGTACACAAGAAGAAATTGCAAAAGTTCTGGATATACCTCTGGGCACCGTTAAAACGCGGATGCGCAATGCTATTATACAATTGAGAATTTTGTTAAAACAATTGTGACATAAGTGGATGTCCAACACTACATATCATCTGGTATCCTTGAAAGCTACGTATTCGGCCTCCTGTCATCACCTGAACAGGAGGAGATAGAATCGATTGCGTCTCAATACCCCGAAGTGAAAGCCGCTGTGGATGCCCTGCAGGAGGACAAGGCGAAATTTGTGAAACTCTTTGCTGTTGTGCCGCCCGTGGCTATCAAAGACAGGATGTTGGATGTACTCAGACATGAAAACACGCCCAATGGCCATCAGTTGCTGCCAGCAGAGCTTCGTACAGTCGCTCCCGTAGTGAATGGGAAGGCCCGGAATGGCAAGCATACCCCGGTTGTGAAGCTACAATCTCCCAAAAAGAAAAGAGACCATATCTGGAAATACCTTGCTGCCGCCATAGTAGTACTTTTGCTGGGCAGCGTCTTCATGAACTTCTTCTTTTACAACCGATCCACCGATTATAAAAGCCGATACAAGTCGTTGATTGCCGCCAGGGAAAAACTGGAGGCAGAGAAGGCACAACAGTCATTGACCAGTCAACCACTTGTTGAAAAAGAACCGGCCATACTCAAAGACCCCGCTTACCGCCAGTTCAGACTGGAAGGGAGTGGCCGTTTCAGCAATTATGTTGCTACTGTCTGCTGGAATCCCCAGACGCATATGCTGTTTCTGATCGCGCAGCTGATGCCTGTTCCTCCTGAAGGCAAACAGTTCCAGCTCTGGGCAGTACTCAATAAAAAACTGGTCGATGCCGGCGTATTTGAGAGTGGCGCCGCTCTTGCCGGTAAGCTCCAGCAAATGAAACCCATTGCCGATGTCCAGGCCTTTGCAATAACCCTGGAGAAAACAGGTGGAAGCACCAGCCCCTCTTTGGACCAGTTGTGTATGGCAACCAGACCGACGAAGTAGAAGTTCGCGGTCTGCAGCCCAATCTTTTTGCCTTGTAGTGTTATGTCGTGTGATGAAGTTACCTGTAATTTATTCGTAAACCATTATACCCTCAGCATTGTGGAATATTCTGCCACATACACAGAAGCCGAACTGATTCGCGGATTACGCGACCATGATCAGAAAATTTTCAGCTACCTGTATGATCATTATTCACCCGTTTTTTACGGCGTGATAGTGAGAGTGCTGAATAATGACAACAACGTTAGTGATGTGCTGCAGGATGTTTTTCTGAAGATATGGCGCTATTCAGACAAGTACGATGAGAATAAGGGCCGCCTCTTTACGTGGATGCTTAACATCACCCGTAACACGGCCATCGATATGCTCCGTACAAAATCCCATCAACCAGATCTCAAAAGCCTGCATCTTACAGATGAAACATCCACAGACAGCCATCTTGCCGTATATCCCTACATCGATCATGTAGGCCTTGCCAAAGTACTGGAATCCCTTACAAGAGAGCAGCGCCTCCTGATTGATCTTGCTTACTATAAAGGTTGTACGCGCGAAGAAATTGCCAACATTCTTGAAATACCGCTGGGAACTGTTAAAACAAGAATCCGTAACACGATCCAGCAATTGAGAAATATCTTAAACAAATAACCTATACCATCCCATTGAACGCACAGGACTTCATATCATCCGGACTGATCGAGCTGTATGTTACAGGTATCGCCACTGAACAGGAAGCAAGGGAGCTGGAAGCTGCCATGCAAACCTTTCCGGAAGTAAAAGAAGCGGTGGAGTTATACCGCCGCAATATGGAAAATTATGTGAGCCTCCAGGCGATGAAGCCCCGTGACGACGCCAAAACAAGTTTATTTCATCAAATCAATAATGTATCCGATTTGCAGGACGGTAACTCTCTATCCGACCAGCCCCTGCATCAACCAAAAAAAGAGTCCATGAAAGAAACAAAAAGCATGTCCTGGAAACTGATCGCTACGCTAGCCGCGTTGCTGCTGGTGATCAGCCTTATTTTGAACTATGTGTTCTTCAACCGCTACAAGGAATTCAGAGAATACAAAGACAAATATGAGTCTTTGCTATTGTCCCAGAACTCCATCCTCTCAAAAAGCAACGACTACAAAACGCGGTTAGAGCAAATGCAGGAGTCATTGGATGTGATCCAGGACCCCAATGTATTAAAAGTTAAACTGCCTGGTACAAAACCATTCCCTGAAGCATTGGCTACTGTATTCTGGAACCCTGGCAGCCAACAGGTTTACCTGAAGGTTAACAACCTGCCGGAACCTGCTGCCGACAAACAATACCAGCTGTGGGCCATCGTCGACGGCAAACCTGTGGATATGGGTGTGTTTGAAATGGGCGATACAGCTAAAGTGCTGCAGAAGATGAAGGTTACCGGCAAAGCGCAGATGTTCGCAGTTACCCTCGAGAAGAAAGGTGGTGCGGTATCTCCGACAATGGATCAGATGTATGTGGCCGGGAAAATTCCTGGATGAGTTGAATAGCTATCAGCCAATTGGCTTTTAGCATATAATCACAGCGAAAATGATGGCAGATGAAAGGTCCGCCGTCGTTTTCGCTGTGATTTTTTAACAGGTCCTTAACGGCTAAAAGCTAAACCCTGACGGCTCTTTTTACTGTCTATTTCCCTAAATTGCAGGTATGTCGCATTTTTGGAAAAGTATAGCCGCTACCGTAGTGGCTTGTTTGATGTTCAACCTGAACCTGCATGCCCAGGATACAGCCTTATATAAAGGAATGACTGTAAACCTTGACGAAGTAATCGTTGCCGCAAAGCGTATAGGCTTTGACGTTAACAGCTTCATCAAAAGAGTGGAAGAAGACACTACTTTTTACCGTGCTTTTAAGAATCTGCATATCATCAGTTTCAGCGCTGAGAATGACATCCGCATCACCGATAAGCATGGCGCACCGCAGGCCTCCCTCAAAAGCACTACCCGCCAGGAAGTTACCGGAAGATGCCGCAGTATGAAAGTGCTGAATGAAAAAACAACTGGTGATTTTTATACCCGTAAGGGCAATTACAACTATTATACTGCAGAACTGTACGCCAATCTCTTTTTCACACAAGGTACCATATGCTCTGACGCCAACGGCGATTCACCGGATAACTCCGGCGGCAGCCTCGCCAAACATAAGGCACAGCTGAAACAGCTTATATTCAACCCCGGCAAGCCTATCAAAGGTGTGCCTATCGTGGGGCAGAAGGTGGCTATCTTTAATCCTGATGTGATCCGCTTCTACGATTTCTCCATTACCGCTGAGAATTATGTGGATGGCACCCCCTGCTACGTGTTCTCCGCCAAAGCCAAGCAAGACCTGGGGCGTATAGACCGCGCTGAAGTAGTGATAGATGAACTGATCACCTATTTCAACAAAGATAATTTTGAGATCGTAGGCCGGAAATATGCGCTTTCCTACAGAACGCTGCTGTTTGATTTCAATGTGAAGATGAATGTACAGATGACCAAACAGTTTGGCCTGCTGATACCGGCACTGGTTGCTTATGACGGTACCTGGAATGTACCTTTCAAAAAACGGGAAACTGCGTCATTTACGGCAAAATTCTACGATTTTAAGGCCGCCAACTAGGTTTTAATTTAATTCAGCAGTGTAATGGTGCCTGTTTTGTGCACCGCTATTTTGGTATCTACTTCTTTGTAATCCAATATCCATACATAAGTACCGATGTCGGCAGTATTGCCGTTCACGCGGCCAGTCCAGCCAATCTGTGGATCGGTGGTATAAAATACTCTTTCCCCCCATCTGTTATAAACACTGAGCGTATACTGGTAGATAGGACAGCGGTAGACCGGCCTGAAGTAATCGTTCCGTCCGTCGCCGTTGGGTGTGAAGGCAGTGGGGAAATTCACGGCGCAAGCACAGTCGTGATACTTCACCACGATGGAGTCTGTGGTTTTGCCACATTCATTATAAGCAGAAACTGAGTAGTAGCCGGGC
This sequence comes from Chitinophaga sp., assembly GCF_035538455.1. Taxonomy (GTDB): domain Bacteria; phylum Bacteroidota; class Bacteroidia; order Chitinophagales; family Chitinophagaceae; genus Chitinophaga. Next base: position 47,380 of record NZ_DATLKJ010000261.1, on the reverse strand, counting down.
TGCGTAACTGCGTATACGGGAACGCTGGTGCTATCCTGCCATTTGAACGTTCCGCCTCCGATGCCTGCCGGTCTTAGCAGGAGGACTTCATTCCTGCAGAGTAATGTATCAGGTCCGAGCCTTGCCCGCAGCGTATCAACAAAGGATACATGGATGGTGTCAGTGGATTCGCAGCGGCCTATCTGTGCATGCACATAATAGTTGCCAGGTTTAGTAACATAGTAGGTAGCCTGGTCTGATCCGTCCTGCCAGCGGTACTGTCCATTGCCGAAATCGGCGGAGAGGACAAGGAAGTTGCCTTTGCAGATAGTGGTATCATTCCCGAGATTGAGTTTTTTGAGACGATTGAAGTTGATGAAGATGGTATCTATCACATTACAGATATGATTAATCTCCACCATTGCCCATACATTAGCCTGGTAGTTGATGGTCACGGAGGGAGCCGTGGAGCCGGTGCTCCATTTCCAGGCGGTAGCCTCAGGCACACGGGGCGCCAGCGTGATGGATTCGCCCGGACACATCAGTGTATCAGGACCCAATGAAAATGGGTATTGCGGACCGGTAAAAGTAATGGTTACCTCATCATCAATCTCACTGCACCCTTTTGGAAAAATGCGAACACGATACGTGCCGGAAGTGCGTACATCCTGCGTTGGTTCTGTATTTCCGGTGCTCCATTGATAGGTGCAGTTCTGTGCAGTGGCATCGAGCATGATCTGTTCACCGGTACATAAGGTGAGATCAGGGCCCAGATCTATTTTGGGAATGGGTGTGTAGAAAACGTTTACGGAGTCGCGTACCAGGCAACCGTTGATCTTCACTTTGTAGGTAGCAGAGGTATCCACGAGGATGGATGATGCCGTGGAGCTATCCTGCCACAGATAGGTGGCGCCTGGTATATCCGGCGCAAACAGTGTAGTGGTACCGCCCTGGCAGAGTGTAAGGTTATCGGGTCCGATATCCGCCACCACCGGTGTTACAATGGTAATGGGTTGTATGGTGGTGTCTGGAATGCCGTTGCGCCAGCAGATCAGCGTATCGTTGTAAGTCCCTGTGGCTGTGTAAACGTGCCAGGGTCGCCTGTTCACAGACGAATCTCTGGCACCGGAGGCAGGATCGCCGAAATACCATTTTACGGAATCAATACCCGTAGGGTTGGTGATTCTGAAATTTACAGTATCGTTGAGACAAGTGGTAGAAGCCGTAAAAGCGGTGGCACGGTTGCCTGCCTTTACATGCTGGGGTATTACTAAACCCGCCAGCAGCGCTGGCGATATAAATATTAAGATAGTACGGAGCAATTGAAGGAGCCTCATGTGATGACATGGTAATGCCCGCTAATATATGTAAATTAATATTAATAATACTATTAAGTTTTAAGTATGCAGCTGTCAGCCTTCGGTAAATAATGCTAACAGCTGCGTGCTTAAAACTTAACGTTTATTCCCACTTCAGTGGTTTATCGGGCAGTTCGTCTTCCTTAGGCCTTGCGGAGGAGTAGCGGCGCCATTTTTCCAGCACAGTGGTGAAGTCTTCCGGGAGCGTGCTTTCAAAGTAAAGCTGCTTGCGGGTGCGGGGATGTATAAAGCCAAGCTGCTGCGCATGTAATGCATGACGCGGCATGATGGTGAAACAGTTTTCCACAAATTGTTTGTATTTGGCGAAGATGGTGCCTTTCACAATACGGTTGCCACCATAGGTATCGTCATTGAAGAGTGAATGACCGATGTGCTGCATGTGGACACGTATCTGGTGGGTGCGGCCTGTTTCCAGCCTGCATTCCACCATTGTTACGTAATTGAAACGTTCGAGTACGCGGTAGTGGGTAATAGCTTCCTTGCCGTGCTCGCCGTCGGGATAGGCATCCATGATCTTACGGAACCGCTGATGGCGCCCCACATGGGCTACCACAGTGCCTTCCTCTTCTTCAAAATCGCCCCATACCAGCGCTATATACCTGCGATGTACGGTGTGATCAAAGAATTGTTTGGCAAGGTCCGTCATGGCCTTCTCCGATTTGGCCACCACCAGCAGGCCGCTGGTGTTTTTATCGATCCGGTGCACCAGTCCGAAACGTGGGATGGCAGGCTCCGTTGGCTGGGTTTTGTCGCCCAGGTACCAGGAGAGGCCATTCACCAGGGTGCCGGTGTAGTTGCCACATCCAGGATGAACCACCATGCCGGCAGGTTTGTCTACCACCATCACATCCTCATCTTCATACACTATATTCAAGGGAATCTCTTCCGGTATTACTTCAGTGCTTTCCGGGCTTTTACTGGAATATAGGACGATTCTGTCCAACGGTCTTATCTTATAGTTGGACTTTACCGGCTTATCGTTTACCAGTACCATTTCGGTATCCAGCGCATTCTGGATCTTGTTGCGGGTAGCGCCTTCTATACGCGCGGTCAGGAACTTGTCGATGCGCAAAGGCTCCTGGCCCTTGTCTACCACCATGTTGATCTTTTCATACAGTTCTTCACTGCCATCGCCGTTTTCCAGCTCATCTTCCAGTTCCAGCATATCTTCAGCCATCAATATAAGTTTGGGCAAAGGTAAAACAAAAGGAGGCTTCAGGCAAAGGAACGGCAGTAAAGGCGGACAGTATGCGTATAAGCAAACATTGAGTTACCTTTACACCGTTGCTTTGGCAACATTGCGCATATGGAAAAGATCAGGCAAGAGATTATACTGAAAGACCTTGGTATTATTGACTATCAGCAGGCATGGGATTACCAGGAGCAGTTGCTGAAAGCAAATGTACAGCTGAAACAGCAGTTCCCGGAAGAGCATCCCAGACCCACTACCAACTACCTCCTGTTTTGCGAACATCCTCCTGTATATACAATTGGCAAAAGCGGTCATATGGAACACCTGTTGCTTACTGAGCAGCAGCTGGAAGAGCGTGGTATCAGCTTTGTACCCACCAACAGGGGTGGGGATATTACCTTTCATGGTCCGGGCCAGATAGTGGGCTATCCGATACTTGATCTCGAGAATTTTTTTACAGATATAGGTAAATACCTGCGTTGCCTGGAAGAAGTGATCATACGCACGCTGGCGGAATATGGCGTAACCGGAGACCGGTCAGCGGGTGAAACAGGCGTGTGGCTGGACCCGCACGACAAAGGAAGGGCCCGCAAGATTTGCGCCATGGGCGTGCGTTGCAGCCGATGGGTCACTATGCATGGCTTTGCGTTGAATGTGAATACCCATATGGATTACTTCAGTAACATTGTTCCCTGCGGTATTGCAGACAAACAGGTAACCTCCCTCCATAAAGAAGTAGGACATGACGTATCTATAGGAGAAGTGAAAGCAAGGCTGGTAAAGCACTTTGCGGCCGTGTTTGAAGCGGAAACCGTTACTGCCTATAGTTCAGCGGAATAAAGAAACTCCACTTCTCTTTCAGTTTACCTTCTTCAAACAATTCAAAGTTGAACCATCCCGCATGCATGAATATGGCCTTTTCCAGTATGAGGAAGGGGCCTTTGAGGTGCTCTATATCGAAGAGGAAAGTGCCATTGGATTCATAGAACTTCACAGCGTATTTCTTCTGTAGTGCATCCGGCACCTTGATATTTATATTACCGTCTGCTGTAGTATAGATAAAGTTGGAAGGGTGCCAGGCTACTTTTTCAACGTTTTCTTCTTCTTTCCCGCGTAGCGCTTTGGAAGCGTCTTTGATATCTGTGTACTCCAGTTTCTGATCGGCACGGATAGTACTGTCCGGAAGGGCCAGCATCACTTTAGTATACATGAACCTGCCATTCTTAAAGAGTATAAAGAGGCGGTAGTAGTTGTTGCCCGGCAATGGTTTATTGTCGAGGTAGGCATTGCGCGTTTGTGTAGGATAGCTGGCATAGCCAATAGTGTTGAAGTTCAGTACGCTGTCCAGCGAGCGCTGAACACCGATCTCTTTAACTTCTGTAAAACCGGAGATCCAATCCAGTTGTATCTTCCCTGTTTTAATGGATGCACTGAAAGCCGGCAGTACCGGAGGCATATATCCCTGTTCCTGGGCTTTTGATGCTAATGCTGTCAATATAAAAAATCCTATAACAAAAGATATACGAGCTATCTGCTTCATACTAAAAATCCATGATCTCTTAAAGTTGGCAAAAATACACTACGGTTCAAATATAATGAACAGTTTTTACAAGGAGAGAACGCCTGAAGGTAGCGAAAGATTGCCTTGCAACCCGCCTGTATGTATTAACAATACTTTGCTATTGTCCGGAAAGTGGTGCTGCGACAATAATTCATGGAAAGCCATGATAAGTTTGCCTGTATAAATAATATCTGTTGGAATACCGGTTTCTGCATAAAAACTATTGATAAAATCTATCAGCTGCGGAGAGGTTTTAGCATACCCGCCACCGTGGTAGTTGTATAACAGCTGCCAGTGGTCGGTATGACCGGGTTTCACCAGATTCGTCACTTCGGCATCGAGGTATTGTGCGCCCTTCAGTACGGCAATGCCTGTTACCTGCTGATGGGGGAGTGCACTGTTGGCAAGTCCGGCAAGCGTAGTACCGGTGCCGGCGGCACAGAGTATGTGAGTGAACGATTGAGTGGAATGTATGGAGAGAATTTCTTCGCAGCCCTTTGCACCGGCTGCATTGTGCCCGCCTTCCGGAATGATATGGAAACCGGGATACTGTGCTTCCCATTTCGTGCAGGCGTTCCTGTTTCTGTATTCCTCGCGGGAAACGAACACCAGTTGCATGCCATTTGCAGCAGCCATTTGCAGGGTGTGATTGCTGCCTGCATTATTTTCTTCCCCGCGGATAATCCCCGTGCAGGGAATATGAGCTTCCATGCATGCAACAGCAGTGGCTGCAATATGATTGGAGTATGCGCCGCCGTAAGTAAGGATGCCGCGTGCATTTGCTACCTGGGCGGCTTCAATGTTATACTTCAGCTTAAACCATTTGTTACCGGAGATCCCGGGATGCAGTTTGTCCAGGCGTAGTATGGCAGCTTCTATACCGGCAGGCAGCCACTTTGTGGTGAAATGGTCGAGGGTGATATTGTTGTAACTGGTATCCATAAAAATTGCTTTTAGGCATCAGCTTTTAGTATTTAATGACGCTAAATACTAAAAGCTGATACCTTTTTTATCATCCGCCGGTGAGGAATCCTCCCTTACCGCGATACAGCTTAACAGGCTTGTCCAGTTTCACTTTGAGCACGGTCACGTATTTATCCTGCACATTCTCCGGTACATCAATGTATACCAGACCGGGTACGCTGCTCCAGGATATTTTTCCTACTACTTTATGCGTAAGTTTAGTGCCATTGCCTACTACGGTGATGTCTTGTATTTTGTTGTCCAGACCTTTGATCATTACTTGTCCGCTGGTTTTGCCGGGGAGGAAGAGATACAGGGTACTGGAATCTTTAGAGAGCGTGGTGGGGCCATAGAAGTGGCCTTGCGGTATACCGCCCACTGTATTGAAGATCGCTTCACCGTTCTTTTTATTCCAGGCGCCCAGTTCTTTCAGCACATGCACCTGCTCATCAGGGATGGAGCCATCAGCTTTAGGACCTATATCGAGCAGAAGGTTGCCACCATTGCTTACTGCATCCACAAAGATGGTGATGATTTCGTAGGGTGTCTTCCAGTTAGTGTCCTGTGGCTGCCATCCCCAGTTATTGTTAATGGTCATGCACAGTTCCCACCAGTGGTAATGCGGGCGTGTAACGGGGAAGTTTTGTTCTGGTGTATCGTAGTCGCCAAATCCTTGCAGGCGTCCGTTGATGATGGTGTTGGGATTGTGCGTGGTAAGCATGTTACGCATTTTGGCTGCTTCCCATTCTTCAGCAGAATGCTCCCAGTCGCCGTCAAACCACCAGAGGTCAGGGTTGAAGTTGTTCATCACTTCAGCCATCTGACCTTCATAGAATTTCAGGAAGCGCTGCCATCTTGCAGGGTCTTTCCTGGCATCATAGCGGCTGCTGTCTTTCAGGAATCCCGGGTAATCGGGATGGCTCCAGTCTATCAGGGAGAAGTAGGCGCCACATTTGATGCTATTGCGCCTCAATGCAGCGTAGAGTGGGGTGAGTACATCTCTCTTTGCAGGAGTGCTTTTAGCGGTGTTTAGTTTGCTGAAGCGGGTGTCCCACAAAGCCACGCCATCGTGGTGTTTGGTGGTCATTACCGCGTAGCGGGCGCCGGATTCTTTGATGAGGTCTGCCCATTCCTGCGGATTGTAGTTGCTGGCTGTAAAGCCTTTCAGCTGCTGCATGTAGTCGGTGTAGGGGATCTTTCTGTTGTGGAAAGACCAGGACTCGTCAACGCCCTTGACTGAGTAAATGCCCCAGTGGATGAAGATACCGAGTTTGGCATCGGCAAACCACTGCATTTTTTCTTTAATGTCTTCAGGATTGGTTTTCTGTTGCCCTTTCGCGGTGAAAAGCTGCATGACACAAGCTCCCAGCACTAAAAATCTTTTCATCGTTCTGTTTAAATTTATTCTTAAAATATGTGTTGTATGCAAAAGAAAAGTGTGAAAATAGTTTTTAAAAGCTAAATTTAGCGCCGATATTTTCGGGTAAATCATTGAAAAATATAAACTAATAACTAAAAAATGCAACCGACTTTATTGATCTTGGCGGCCGGAATGGCCAGCCGGTATGGAAGTTTAAAGCAAATCCAGGCATTTGGTCCAAGCGGTGAGACTATCATTGACTACTCTATTTATGACGCTATCCGTGCCGGTTTTGGCAAGATAGTGTTTATTATCCGCAAGGAATTTGAAAAAGAGTTCAAGGAGATTTTTGAGCCTAAGCTGAAAGGCCGCGTGGCCACGGATTACGTATACCAGGAAATGGACGCATTCCTTGGTAATCACACTGTGCCTGCGGAAAGAACAAAGCCCTGGGGTACCGCACATGCAATTCTGTGCGCGAAGAATGCCATCAATGAGCCGTTTGCAGTGATTAATGCAGATGATTTCTATGGCGCTGATGCCTTTGTAAAAATGGCTGCTTTCCTGAATGGCGAAGCTAAGGCAGATATCTACAGCGTTGTAGGTTATGAATTAGGTAAAACAGTGAGCGTGCATGGTTCTGTATCCCGTGGCGTGTGCCAGGTGAATGATCAGGGAAACCTTGCTGCTATCAATGAAAGAACTAAGATCTATACAGAAGATGGTCAGATTGTTTATGAAGAAGCTGATGGCAGCAAGCATCCGCTTGCAGCAAACACGCCTGTGTCCATGAACTTCTGGGGATTCCATCCCAGCGTATTTGAACTGAGCCAGCAACTGTTCATTGAGTTCCTGGATAAAAACATCGGTAATCCTAAATCGGAATTCTTCATCCCGATTGTGGCAGATGAGTTTATCAGCCGGAATGTAGGACAGGTAAAGGTGTTACCTACCACAGCACAATGGTTTGGGGTTACTTACAAAGAAGATGCACCGGGCGTGCAGGCCAGCTTGTCGGCTTTGGTTAAAAATGGAGAATATCCCGACAATTTATGGAAATAAAACCCAACAAACTGATCCTTCAGGCTTTCGGACTGGGGCCTGAAGGATTGCAGATCCGCAAATTCGGATCAGGCCACATCAATAACACCTTTTTGCTCGAAAAGAAGCAGGACGGCAGCAAGTATGTTCTACAGAAGATTAATGTAAACGTATTCAGGGAACCAGAGGTTATTGCCGCCAATCAACGTATGGCAGCTGATTATCTCGCAGTACATCATCCCGGCTATCTGTTCATCACGCCGATCCCTACAGTGAACGGGGAAGAGCTTTTTGTGCTGGACAACGAATACTGGCGTATGATTCCATTTATTGCCGATTCCGTGACGGTGGATCAGGCCGACAGCCCAAAGCAGGCATTTGAAGCAGCTAAACAGTTTGGCCGCCTTGCCGGTTACCTTTCGGGCATCGATCTGAAGCCGTTTAGAGCTTCAATTCCGAACTTTCACAATCTTACCCTCCGCTACAGTGCTTTCCAGGAAGCCATCCGTACGGCCAAGGAAGACAGAAAGGCAGCAGCAGAAGCGCTGATTGAGGCCTTCCTCCGATATTCTGATATCGCAGTCACGTATGAACAGTTAAAAACAAATCCTGAATTCAGGGATCATCTCATGCACCATGATACCAAAATCAATAATGTGCTGCTCAACAAAGAGTCATATGAAGGTATCTGCGTGTGTGACCTGGACACACTGATGCCGGGAAAAATCATCTCCGATCTTGGCGATATGGTACGCACTTATGTGTGTCCTGTTTCAGAGGAAGAAAGGGATGTCAAACAGGTCATTGTCCGCGAAGAATACTATGAAGCCCTGATGCAGGGATATCTTGGAGAAATAGGCGGAACACTGACGAAAGTAGAAAAGGAACAACTGTTCTTCGCCGGTAAGTTCATGATCTACATGCAGGGAATACGCTTCCTCACTGATTACCTTAATGGGGATGTTTATTACCCTGTGAAGTATGCGGAACATAACTACGACCGTGCACACAACCAGCTGGTGCTTTTACAGCGCCTCATAGAAAAACAGGAAATATTGCAGCAGATCATCGATAAGTGTCTGCATGTAAGCGAACAGGTTAGATAGTGAACAAATGAAATGAACTCATTTCGTCCCCCACGCCTTTTGGTGTGGGGGATTTTTTTTGCCTGGCCGGGTTCCGGGGTGGTATAGGGGCTAAAAGGAGTGTTCCCTGCCGGAAACTACCGTGCTACAACCGTGATCCACGGAGGAATAGAGGAGTATAGGCGGACTTGATGTGGACTTGATGTGGACTTGATGTGGGGATGTATGCCAGCCGGACGGGGCCGGTACGATTTTTCCAACCAGCCCTGAAGTATATAATTAACAATGTCTTTATAGTATGTTTAGAAAATACGCAGCTATTGAACTGTTTTTTTGAATATTTTCAAAAACGCTTTATGTGATTAATTTTTCACGAAAAATTTGACCGCTTGTTGTTTTTTATTTTTTTCACAAATACATTTGTATCGATAGAAAAAATCAATCGCCTCCATGTGGGTAAATAAAGACAATATAAAACTTAATCACATCGTACCTCAGCTCAACTGGGCTATCACGAAGGTCGTGATTATTGTCGTTGTCATTATTAGCCACCAGTATGGAGGATAGGTACACGTGCATAAAATCACAAAATGATAAACGCCTTCCTCCGCAAAGAGGAAGGCTTTTTTTTTGGGCCGGCGCCCTTCAACCAATAAACAGGATAATTCTAATTTTTATGTATAGCTACTACAACGACAACACCATTCTTTACATTAACGGTGAGTTCCGCAAGGCTACATCCACCACCACAGACCTTTTCGGTCAATCGTTACATTACGGCTATGCCGTGTTTGAGGGCATCCGCGCTTATAAAACAGCGAACGGAGAAGTGAAGATATTCAAGGCAAAAGAACACTTCGACCGCCTGCAGCGCTCTTGTGAGCTCATCCACATACCTTACAAATTCAATAACGAAGAGCTGATAGCCGCTTCTTACAAGGTACTGGAGATGAACAATATGGAAGAAGCATACATAAGGCCGCTGGTATTCTGTCCTCCTAACATGACCCTCAAGGCCGCATCGGAATCGCAGATACTGATATGCGCCTGGGAATGGGGAGCGTACCTCGGAGAGAAGCTGCTGCGCGTAATGACCTCCTCTTTCGAGCGACCAAACCCGAAGGCGTTCAAGATAGAATCCAAGTCGGCCGGTTTATATGTAAACTCGATACTGGCCTCACAGGAAGCAAAAGAGAAAGGTTACGATGAAGCGCTGTTACTGGATATGAATGGTTTTGTAGCAGAAGGCCCTGGCGCTAATATCTTCTTCGAAAAAGACGGCAAGATCTTCACCCCACCTGCCGGCAACATCCTCCCAGGCATCACCCGCGCCACCGTTATAGAACTTTGCAAAGAACTCAATATTCCTCTTGAAGAAAAACTTTTCACCATCGCTGAACTGAAAGAAGCAGAATGTGCTTTCTTCTGCGGTACCGCTGCAGAAGTGATTGGTCTTGAGTCACTCGATGGACAGGCATTCAGTAAGTCATGGCAGTCTTCTCTTGGTAAAGTACTGCAGCAGGCTTATAAGGCAAGGGTACTCGAAAAGTCCTTTCAGCGCGAAGCACAGCTGGCGTAATAGCTATCAGCTTTTAGCCATTAGCTTTTAAACTGTAAATCAAGAAACTGAAAGCTAACGGCTAAAAGCTAAAAACTATTCTATCAGGGTTGGGTCTTGTAAAACGAAAAACTTACAATTCTCTGTAGTAAAGGATTTGAGAGCCATAAGGGCAGATTTGAAGACCGGTTATTTTGGAATTGTTAGTTTGAATTTGACAACACTACCCGGTAATTTGTGCAGACATTTTTAAAATAGGATAACTATCCATAAAAGGTAATCCGGGAAATATCTATCAGCAATGGAATTAAATAAATACAGCAGAACGATCACGCAGGACCCTACGCAACCCGCAGCGCAGGCACAGTTATATGGCATCGGGCTTACGGAGGAAGATTTGAAGAAAGCGCAAGTCGGCATCGTCAGTATGGGCTATGATGGCAACACCTGCAACATGCACCTCAACGATCTCGCTAAAGAAGTGAAAAAGGGCGTATGGGACAACAATCTCGTTGGCCTTATCTTCCACACCATTGGCGTGAGCGACGGTATCAGCAATGGTACGCCGGGTATGCGTTACTCACTGGTAAGCCGTGATCTGATCGCTGATTCCATTGAAACTGTTTGCGGTGCGCAGTACTACGATGCACTCATCACAGTACCCGGATGCGATAAGAATATGCCCGGTTCAATCATGGCGATGGGTCGTCTCAACCGTCCTTCCATCATGGTTTACGGCGGAACTATCGCACCAGGTAAATACAAAGGCCAGGACCTCAATATCATCTCGGCATTTGAAGCACTGGGACAGAAGATGGCAGGCCAGCTGGATGAAGGCGATTTCAAAGGTATCATTCAGAACTCATGTCCGGGTGCAGGTGCGTGTGGCGGTATGTATACTGCCAACACCATGGCTTCTGCTATCGAAGCACTGGGTATGAGCCTTCCGTACAGTTCATCCAACCCTGCCCTGAGCAAGGAAAAGCAGGAAGAATGTCTCGAAGCAGGCAAGTACATCCGCGTGCTCATGGAAAAAGATATTAAGCCCAGGGATATTATGACGAAGGAGGCATTTGAAAATGCACTCACTGTGATTATGGCACTGGGTGGCAGTACCAACGCTGTACTGCATTTCATCGCTATCGCCAAATCAGTAGGCGTATCGCTTACACTGGAAGATTTCCAGCATGCCAGCGATAAAACGCCGCTCATCGGCGATCTGAAGCCGAGCGGCAAATACCTGATGGAAGACCTGCACAATATCGGCGGTATTCCGTTGGTAATGAAATACCTGCTCAAACAGGGACGCCTGCACGGACATTGCATGACCGTAACGGGTAAAACCATCGCCGAAAATCTGGACAGCATACCAGATATTGATTTCGGAGCGCAGGACATCATTACGCCGCTGGAGAAACCATTGAAAGAAACCGGTCATATACAGATACTTTACGGTAACCTCGCTGAGCAAGGCTCAGTAGCGAAAATAACCGGTAAGGAGGGTGAGCGGTTCAAGGGACCAGCCCGCGTATTTGATGGCGAGTTTGAACTGATAGCAGGCATTCAGTCAGGAAGAGTGCAGTCTGGCGATGTAGTAGTAATCCGCCAGGTAGGCCCCAAGGGCGCACCCGGTATGCCGGAAATGCTGAAGCCTACCAGTGCCATCATGGGCGTGGGGCTCGGCAAAAACGTAGCGCTTATCACTGACGGCCGTTTCTCCGGTGGTACACATGGTTTTGTGGTAGGACACATCACACCCGAAGCATTCGAAGGTGGAACAATAGCACTGGTAAAAGACAACGATATTATTGAAATAGATGCAGTGAACAATACGATCAATGTAAACATCAGCGCTGAAGAGCTGGCAGCCCGCAAGGCACAGTGGATACAGCCCGCATTGAAGGTATCCAATGGAATCTTATTTAAGTACGCAAAACTTGTTAAAAATGCAACAGAAGGATGTGTTACCGATGAAGGCTGAGACAGCTGATAAACGGTTGACCGCTAAACCTGTAATCACCGGCGCCGAAGCTCTTATACGCTCACTGATAGCAGAAGGAGTAGATACTATTTTTGGTTACCCCGGTGGCGCTATCATGCCTATCTATGACGCGCTGTATGATTTTCAGGACCAGGTCCATCATATACTTGTAAGGCATGAACAGGGTGCTACGCACGCTGCCCAGGGATATGCCCGCAGTTCAGGCAGGGTAGGAGTGGCTTTTGCTACTTCCGGTCCGGGCGCTACCAACCTGGTCACAGGGCTGGCAGACGCTTATATGGACAGTACCCCCATGGTGTGCATCACCGGCCAGGTAGCTGCTTCATTACTGGGTACAGACGCTTTCCAGGAAACAGATGTAATAGGCATCACCATGCCTATCACCAAATGGAATATTCAGGTTACACGCGCAGAAGATATTCCTGCCGCTGTTGCCAAAGCTTTCTATATCGCCCGCAGCGGCCGCCCCGGCCCTGTGTTGGTAGACATAACCAAGAATGCGCAGTTTGCCGAATGTGAGTATGAATATACACCATGTACCTATATACGCAGTTATCAGCCCGTACCAGAACTGAACCGGGAAGATATTTCCACAGCAGCTGAGCTGATCAACAATGCGCAGAAACCTTTTATTCTCTGTGGTCATGGCGTATTACTGGCAGGTGCTGAGAAAGAACTGATCGCACTGGCAGAGAATGCAGGCATCCCCGTAGCATCCACACTGCTGGGCCTTTCAGCGGTGCCTGTAGATCATCCGCAATACGTGGGCCTGCTGGGTATGCACGGCAACTACGCGCCTAATATCCTCACCGGTGAATGCGACGTGCTCATCGCAGTGGGTATGCGCTTCGATGACCGTGTAACCGGAGATGTAGAAACCTACGCCAAAAATGCAAAGGTGATACATATCGAAATAGATGCAGCCGAGATCAACAAAATCATCAAAGCAGACGTGGGTATACACGCTGATGCCAAAACCGCGCTGCAAGCATTATTGCAGGAAGTGAAGCTGGCAAAGCATGAAGCATGGATGGCTGAATTCAAAGCCGCTCACCAGAAAGAATACGATAAAGTACAACATAAAGAACTGTATCCGGAGGAAGGTGAACTGAAGATGGCCGAAGTTATTCGTCTCATCTCAGAAAAAACAAAGGGAGAAGCTGTACTGGTAACAGATGTTGGTCAGCATCAGATGGTCGCATCCCGCTACTATGGCTTTAAGAATCCTAATACCAACATCACCTCCGGTGGTATGGGAACCATGGGCTTTTCGTTACCGGCAGCCATGGGCGCCAAAATGGGCACGCCTGAAAAAGAAGTAGTGGCCATCATCGGTGATGGTTGCTTCCAGATGACCTTACAGGAACTGGGTACTATTTACCAGTCCAGCATCGGTGTAAAGATTGTCATCCTGAACAATAACTTCCTTGGCATGGTTCGCCAGTGGCAGCAGTTGTTCTTCGACAAACGTTATTCATCCACCGAAATGGTCAATCCTGATTTTGTGCAGATCGCCAAAGGATTTTTTATCCCGGGTAAGAAAGTAACAGCACGTGAAGACATTTCCGCCGCCGTCGATGAGATGCTGGCCCACAAAGGAGCTTACCTCCTGGAAGTGGTAGTGGAAAAGGAAGACAACGTATTTCCAATGGTTCCGGCCGGAGCACCAGTTGCGGCCATCAGACTGGAGTAGTACCACCGGATTTTTCAGCAGCGACAGATAATTTTTTAATCAGAAATAAACCTTCTCCTCACCGCAGTGAAGAGAGGGACCGACCAAGCTTTTTCTTATGCAAAAGGAATATACAGTAACGGTATATACGGAAGACCGTATAGGCATCACGAACCGTATCACTATCATATTTACCCGCAGGGGTATCAATATTACCAGTCTCACAACGGCTGAAACTGAGATCCCTGGCGTGTATAAGTTCATTATAACGGTGATGTCTACACGTGAAAAACTGGATAAGGTGGTTGGCCAGATCGAAAGGCTGATTGAAATACACCGCGCCTTTGTTCATGACGAAGACGAGGTGGTGTACCAGGAGCTGGCCCTGTATAAAATATCTACCAAATCACTGCACACCGGTGACATCGAAAGACTGATCCGCGAGAACCAGGCACGCATCCTGACTATCACCGCCGATTATTTCGTGATCGAGAAAACCGGTCATCAGCAGGAGCTGACAGACTTTATTAAAAAGCTCGAACCATACGGGCTCATAGAATATTCCAAAAGCGGCCGTGTAGCCATTGTGAAATGGAGCCGCCGCTTCCATGATCATCTGAAAGAGCTGTCCAAAACCGAAGCGGGCAGTCTGTAATTCTGTAAACAACTAATCTTTTTAAAAACAAACATTATCAAAACATGGCAACTATCAATTTTGGAGGGGTTCTTGAAGAAGTAGTAACCAGGGAAGAATTCCCTATGGAGAAAGCAAGGGAAGTACTGAAAAATGAAGTGATAGCAGTGATCGGTTACGGCGTGCAAGGCCCCGGTCAGGCTCTGAACCTGAAAGACAACGGCTTCAACGTTATCGTAGGACAGCGTAAAAATTCCAAAACATGGGATAAAGCAGTAGCTGACGGATGGGTTCCTGGTGAAACCTTGTTCGAGATCGAAGAAGCTGCACAGAAAGGTACTATCATTCAGTTCCTCCTGTCTGACGCTGGTCAGATCACCCTCTGGCCTGTGCTGAAACCATACCTGACTCCAGGCAAGGCATTGTATTTTTCTCATGGATTTGGTATTACGTATAAAGATCAGACAGGTATCATTCCTCCTGCTGACGTTGATGTGATCCTCGTTGCGCCTAAAGGTTCCGGTACTTCTCTGCGCCGCCTGTTCCTGGCTGGTCAGGGTCTGAACTCCAGCTACGCTATCTTCCAGGACGCTACCGGCCGTGCAAAAGAGCGCGTAGTAGCACTGGGTATCGGCGTTGGTTCCGGCTACCTGTTTGAAACTGATTTCAGAAAAGAGGTATTCTCCGATCTCACCGGTGAACGCGGTTCCCTCATGGGTTGTATCCAGGGTATCTTCGCTGCACAGTACGAAACGCTGCGCAAGAATGGCCACTCTCCTTCTGAAGCTTTCAACGAAACTGTAGAAGAGCTCACACAATCACTGATGCCGCTGGTAGCAGAGAATGGTATGGACTGGATGTATGCTAACTGCTCTACCACTGCACAGCGCGGTGCGCTTGACTGGTGGAAGAAATTCAAAGAAGCTACCCAGCCTGTATTTGATGAGCTGTACTCCAGTGTAGCTGCAGGTAAGGAAGCTGCCCGCTCTATTGCGTCCAACAGCACTCCTGACTATCGTGAGCGCCTCAACGAAGAACTGAAAGAACTCCGCGAAAGTGAAATGTGGCAGGCTGGTGCAGCTGTTCGTAAGCTGCGCCCTAATGCGTAAATAGATTTATTTATCAGTACTAAAAGCTATCAGCTTTTAGTACTGATATCCAAACAACACGATTTTTATGTCCAATGTAGCAGCAGGAGTGAGTCCCCTGAATATCCTTGATGCAGCGGTAAAGCTGAAGCCGGTGGTGACACGTACGCCACTCACCTATAGCGCCACACTTTCGCGGCGTTATAACTGTGATATATATCTGAAAAGAGAGGATATGCAGATTGTACGCTCCTATAAACTGCGTGGAGCTTACAACCTGATCAGCAGTCTTCCTGCCGACCTGCTGGCCAAAGGCGTTACCTGTGCCAGCGCAGGTAACCATGCGCAGGGTTTCGCTTATGCCTGTAAAGCCATGAACATCAAAGGCGTGGTATTTATGCCTATCATCACACCCAAGCAGAAGGTGAACCAGGTGAACATGTTTGGCGGCGACAATATAGAAATACGCCTCGTTGGCGATACTTTTGACGATTGCTCTGCAGAAGCGCAGGCATTTACCAAAGAAAACGGAATGACCTTTATCCCTCCGTTTGATAACCCAAAGATTATTGAAGGTCAGGGCACTGTGGCAGTGGAGATCTTAGAAGATCAGTCAAAGATAGACTTCTTGTTTGTACCTGTTGGCGGCGGTGGCCTTGCTGCAGGTGTAGGTACTTACTTTAAAACTTACAGCCCCCGTACCCGCGTCATCGGCGTAGAGCCGGAAGGCGCCCCTTCCATGCTGCGAGCACTGGAAAACGGAGGCCCTGTTACCCTCGATGAAATAGAGCGCTTTGTAGATGGTGCTGCTGTGAAAAGAGTGGGTAACCTCAACTACGAAATATGCAGGGAAGTGCTGGATAAAATGCACCTGGTACCAGAAGGTAAGGTGTGTTCCACCATCCTTAAACTATATAATGAAGATGCCATTGTTGTAGAACCTGCCGGAGCGTTGGCTATCACGGCCCTCGATGATTTTGCTGAAGAGATAAAAGGTAAAAAGGTAGTATGCGTCATCAGCGGCAGCAACAACGACATTGACCGGATGCAGGAAATAAAAGAGCGCTCGCTGCTCTACGAAGGATTGAAACACTATTTCATCGTTCGTTTTGCCCAGCGTCCGGGCGCCTTGAAAGAGTTCGTGAATCACATTCTCGGCCCTACAGACGACATCACACGCTTTGAATTTATTCAGAAACATAATAAGGAAACAGGCCCCGCGCTGGTAGGTGTAGAGCTCAAGAACAAAGAAGACTACGATGTGCTGATCGCTAATTTCCGTAAGTATAACTTCCATTTCACCGAACTGAATAAAGACGATAACCTCTTCGGTTACCTTGTTTAGTATAGATGGATCATCATCTTTTGTCAATAGTTGTTTTAAGAATACATATAGCCTGGTCATGTTTTCATGTGCCGGGCTTATTTTTGATTCTGATGATTTTGAATGATGGTGATAAGCGAGGATGAATAAGCGTATAATAGTAATAATGATAAAAGCAAAGAACCCGTTTTGATAACCAAAACGGGTTCTTTATTTGTATTAACCAATCAACATTCATTCTTTACTGCAATCTATCACCATTCTCACCAGTCTTAGTTCTTTAGCTTAATCACATCAATTACACTAATTATTGTTTCGTCAGTTTTATCTGTGTTCTCTTAGTTCCCTGCCATACATCCAGGATATATATTCCGGGAGACAATGAAGAAACGTTATCCAGCTGTAATCTGTTGTTGCCTTTCACGACGGTGTTGCGCTGTTGTTTTACTTTATTCCCGTTGATGTCGTACAGGGTGATCAGTGCTGGATCTGATGATGCGGACTGATAATTTATGTAGATAACATCAGAGAAAGGATTCACTGCTGTGAGTGCAGTATGTACACTTTGTTCATTAACACCGGTGATGGCCTTTGCCATCATGGCGGTTCCATTGACTATCTGGATGGTGTAATCTTCCACTTCACCCTGATAGTTGTCAACGCCGCAGGGCTTCACATTACTGCCATAACCCATTCTCACGCGCATGAGCGTTGCTCCGGTTTTGGCATTGGCAGGTACGGTGATGGTTTGTTTGTAAGGACCAGAGGCACGTTTCACAAACACTTTTTCAGTGGTATCGTTCAGCAGTTTATCTCCATTCCAGTCGATCCATGCTGCTACAGAAATATCAGGCCAGTATTCGATGTTGAGGTTTATTTCCAGCGGGTATGACTGACCTGCGGTAACAGTGGCTTTCTGCGAAGTAAAGTCTTTGTAGCCGTTCCATCCGGAGCTGTTGTCGAGATTGGCGAAGCGCACACGTGTGATGGTGTTGTAGTTGAGCGCGGTGGAGGCGCTGCAATACTGTTGTGCGTTCACAGTTGTATCAACGCCGCCGGGTGGCTGGGTTTTCTGTCCTGTCATAATACAGGCGCCAGGTCTGGTGTTATAAGCGTAGTCCATCAGCGTATAGCTGTCACCGTTAGCAGATACTTTAAACCTGAACCAGCCGTAGAATGTTTCTCCATCTGTGGTGAAGTTGAAGCCGGCAAAACCGGTTTTACCTTTCCAGGCTGTATAGTCAGTGCTATACAGCATATGTTCGTCCGGAAAATCGCCGCCTGCCACGAAGTGGGAGCTGTCACTGATGAAGGTGTTAACCGGTAGGAGGGAGATGTTTTTGGTAGTGCCGTTGCATACCATTGGCTTCCTGTAGGTTTCAAATCTGAGGTTACCTGTACCGTTATTGTCTATCCACAGGCCGTATGAAGCATCCTGAATGTTATCCACGAGGAAGTAATACCAGTTACTGGATGCATTGGCGGTGTAAGTAGTGTCGTTAACATCTACATATTTGATCTGATATGGATCGCGGAAGGCAATGCTGATCTGCTTACTGCTCTCAGCAACGGACACGTTGCCGGTAAAGGCGGCAGGGAGGAAGGTAACGGTGACGATGGTGTTATCTATTGCCGCGTTGTTGGGTGCTATACCGGTCAAGGTAAGCCTTGCGAGGGAGTTATTTACAGCCTGCAGACGTGGTGTCATACCAGCAGGGATGCCATTTATCGTGTAATGGGTATTGTTGATGAACAGTCCGTTGCTGATGGCAAAGGATGCGCCTCGCACAGATACCTCAATTGTATCACGGATGGAGCCATTGTTGGCTTTGTATTCTTTCATTTGTGAAGCAGACCAGGATAGTGAGGCAGGATCACCAGCATTAATTCCGGCATCAGGTGTTTCGTTATAGGCATAGTCTCTTATAGTGAGGGTACTGCCGTCGGCAGATACAGTCATGCGTATCCAGCCGTAGTGGGTTCTTCCGTTGAGCGTGAATTTGATACCGGCATAAGCAGTTTGCCCAACCCATTTCGTATAGGTGGAACTGTAAACATCGTGCTCGTCCGGATAGGCGCCGCCTGCCACGAAGGAAGAAGCACTGGATATAAGCGTTCCGAGAGATAACGGAGAAATATTACGGGTGGTGCCTTCACACACAGCGGCTTTCTGGTAGGTTTCCAGTCGCAGTTTACCATTGTTAAACCAGCCGCCAAATTTGGCGTCGCCCGGGCCTAAATCCAGTGCAGTCCAGGTGCTGGTACTGTTGACGATAATATCAGGAATGTCTCTATAAACGATTCTGTACGGATCTATGAAATTTATGCCCAGCATGGCATACGGCCGGTATATGCTACCAGCACCTCCCTGTATGGCAGGATCAAGGAAGGTGATTCGTACGCTGTCGGTGTTAGCGGCTGCATGCTGTGACGCTTTGCCGGTAAAGGTAAGTGCAGCAGTGGTGTCATTAAGTACTGCAATAGTAACTGTAAGTCCGGCAGGCAATCCCTGTGTGGTGAAATGAGTACCGCTGCTCATAGTACCGCTGCTGACAGCAAAATGGGCGCCACCTGTGGCTCTCAGTGTATCCGTTCCGGGTACACTGCCATCATTGACGTCACTTTCATCAAACCTGCTCGTGGAGAATATAATGCGGCTAACGGGCTGGGGCAGCAACGTCGCTGCCAGGTTGGCTGCAGACCAGAGGTTATTGCGTTGTACCACATTACTGTTGAGCGCTGCCAGCATACGGTCTTTCTGACCTTGCGTGAACATACGCGCGCACTCAGAATAATCCATATAGTTTTCCACATTGGCTACTACACCGCATGAGCTGGCGTTGACATCACAGTTGCCATAATTTGATTTGGTAGGCGGCGTATCATCTACTTCATCGCCTGGTGCATTACATTCATTCTGGAAGGTATGTTGCAGGTTTAGGAAGTGACCTATTTCATGCGAGAGCACGCGTTTCATATAGGGGTATCCATTCTCTGAACAGCCAACGCCGGGGCGGCCCAGGTAGCGCCAGTTGTACACAACGCCATCCAGGTGTTGGCTAGCTGCCCATTCGTCTGGTAGAAAGGTCCATCCAGAGTTGTTGTATACGCCTTTTTTCTCCACTTCACTCACTATCCAGATATTGAGGTATTTTTCACTTGGCCAGTAGGAGACACTTTTTACAGCACGTCCTGCTCCTTCTATATCAGGTTCGCGGCCGGTATAGCTATTGTAATGATAAGTGACACCGGTAGTAGGATTACCTAACGGGTCTATATCTGCAAGCCGGAAGGTGATATGAATATTGGCCATCCTGCCTGCAAACCTCGGATCAATCAATGACCGGTCTGCATTCAGCAGGTTATAATCTTCATTAAGGATGTCGATAGCGGAACGAATTTGTTCCATCGTTACCTTGTACGGATTCGCCGGATCGTTGACGTGAAATACAACGGGGATTGTGTATTGCACATCCAGTGCATCTTGTGACGATTGTTGTTTGGCTTTGGCAATAAATGTTTTGGTGTATGATGCAAGCTTAGCGGCTGTTTTCCGGGATTCAGGATGTTGTTTGTACAGGTCCTCCATAGCTTTGGCTGATGTGCAGTGATCGGGAAGGGGCGCCGAAGGCCGTGGTTGTTGCGCCAGCACTGGCAGGCTGGGAATAAGACATAGGAATAGCCTTATTATCGTTGTAGATAATCGTGACATAAAAATTATTTAAGAAGATGAAAAAAAGATAACTGCCCGTGCGTGGTGCACGGATATGTTTTTCAATAGCGATAACGGGAATGCTTATACGATTTTGTTGGTTTTACAGGGAACTACTTCATAATGGTGTTTTTATAATAAATGAAAGGATAGATATTGCGTGGTTAATTTCCTTGCTGACAGTCTTACAACTGATCTATAAATTACATGGTTGAATGCTGGTTATTTATTCAGAGCTCTCACAAAAAGTGGCAGTATTCACAATGCAGGACTGCATTTGCAGGCCCTCGGGTAGTTTGTGGTGCTTACAAATTTAGGGTATGTAACAACGCTGTCCTGTTCTGAAATTGATGATTTCTTTGCAAATTTTAACTTGTTTGGCAGAAGCAATTAGCCGTTAGCTGTTAACTTCATTAAAGTTTAACAACTAACGGCTAATTACTGAAAGCTAAGATTTATTTCTTCAGACTTGCAATGTCTATCACAAAGCGATATTTCACATCACCTTTCATCATTCTCTCATATGCTGTATTGATGTCTTCGATGTTGATAACTTCCACATCACTGGCGATATTATGTTCCGCGCAATAGTCAAGCATTTCCTGGGTTTCGCGGATACCGCCTATCATAGAACCTGCAACGCTTTTGCGGCCCATAATCAGATTGAACGCCGGTACCTGGGAAGGTTCTGGCGGAATACCCAGTACGATCATCACACCGTTTATTGTCAGCAGTTTCAGGTAGGTATTATATTCATGCGGAGCAGAGATCGTATTGATTATGAAATCAAACTTACTGCGCAGGGATTTCATTACATCCTTATCTGTGATCAAAGCAAAATGATGCGCGCCCAATTTTCTGGCGTCTGCTTCTTTTGACGGAGAAGTACTCAGCATAGTTACCTCTGCACCGAAAGACGCGGCCAGCTTTACCGCCATGTGACCCAAACCACCAAGACCCAATACTGCTACTTTGTGGCCTTTGCCTACTTTCCAGTGACGCAATGGAGAGTAGGTAGTTATACCTGCACATAATAAAGGTGCTACACCTTCCAGCGGCAGTTTGTCGGATACTTTGAGCGTATATTTTTCATCCACTACGATACTGGTAGAATAGCCGCCATAAGTGAGCGTTTTGCGGTCCATCTCATAGCCGTTGTAAGTACTGGCGTTCCCTTCTGCACAATACTGTTCTTCACCAGCTTTGCATGGGTCGCAAACGCGGCAGGAATCAACAAAGCAGCCGATACCTGCCAGGTCGCCTACTTTAAATCTGGTCACATGATCACCAACTTTTGTGATACGCCCTACAATCTCATGTCCTGGCACCATGGGGTAGATGGAACCGCCCCATTCATCTCTTACCTGGTGGATATCAGAGTGGCAAACACCACAATATGAAATCTCGATCTGTACATCATGGGGACCCGGTTCCCGGCGCTCAATGTTCCACGGACCGAGCGGTGCTGTGGCGCTCTGCGCTGCATAAGCTTTTGTTGCAATCATTGGATTTTAATTTGAACCGAATCTACGAAAACTATATCTTATCATGATATGAAAAAAAGACGACGACCGGTTGTAAACGCCGTCGATGCAGGCAGTTACAACCGGTCGTTATGATCTTTTTCTATTGATCAATCTACTGGTTCAAAACAAGGAAAATTACCAGAAATAGTATAGATGCGGCTCTTGGAACCATCGCTGAATACATACTCATAATAACAGTACCAACGGGTTCCTGCATGATGAGAGGGCAGCCATACCTTCCTGCCTGTTTCACAAATACCGTTCACCAATTTCTGACCTTCGCCTGTACAGGTGTCGGTGGCGGCGGGTTTAAAAGCTAATAGCATACAAACAGCAATGATACATACTGTGATGAGGGAAATACAAGTTTTCATACAAATGTTTTTAGGGTAATTGTAATGAGGATAACCGGAGTTATAAAACAAGTATACGGATTCAGGTATGCTACCTAATTTAACCAATTCTTCCGGTATCTGAACAAAAATCTGAAGCTCGAAAAGATAGCAAATGTGTGTACTTCATCTTTCAGCTTTTTATTAACTTTATTTTGTGTGTCTCATCATCAAAGACTGTCCTGTTTCCCGTCAGAACCTGCTCATACTTAAATCTACATATCATGACAACAAAAGAACTACTGGACATTTACTATGCCGGCTTCGCAAAGAAGCAGGGCTGGGAATCAGTGATAGCTGATGATTTCAGGTTCATTGGCGGAGATATGACCAAACGGGAGCCGTTTGTTGGTAAAGAAACATATATCGGGATCATTGGCAGATTTTCGCAACTCTTTACAGACATGCGTGTGAAGGAAACTTTCGTGGCGGGTAACAGGGCCTGCGTCATCGCAAACTACGACTATGTTTTTCCGCGGGGAAAGATCAATGGGGATGTGGTGGAGCTATGGAACGTTAAGGATGATAAGCTCGATTCTCTTACGATTTATTTTGATACGCATACTTTCATGGAGATGTCGACCTGATACCGTAGGTTAATCAGGTAAATGAAATTCACATATAATCTTTATTTTTAAAGAGGCTATTAGCTTCCAGCTGCTAATATTAACGGCTAACGGCTAATAACCTCTTTAAAGGAGTGCCCTATATAAACCTCTATCCATGCTGAGTTATTGGGAGAAGCAAAGTCTACTTAAATATGATTACATCGTTGCCGGCAGCGGTATCGTTGGACTATCAGCCGCTATCACGCTGAAAGAGCGGGAGCCCAAATCCAGGGTATTGGTACTGGAAAGGGAAATATTGCCCACAGGCGCCAGTACCAAGAATGCCGGCTTTGCCTGCATTGGTAGCCTCACGGAGATCCTGGCCGATTTGCAAACAATGCCGGTGGAGGATGTACTGAACCTGGTGGCGATGAGGCTTTCCGGGCTTGCGTTGCTGCGGGAACGCCTGGGCGACAAGCATATCGGCTACCGGGAGAACGGCAGTTATGAGCTGATTGGTACCAAACAGGAATGGGCGCTGGATCAGCTTAAAGAGATCAATGAGATGATGCGCTTCCTCTTCAACGACCTTCCTGCTTTCACACTCACGAACGAAATGCTGACTCCCTTCGGCTTTGCAAAAGAGTACATCAAAGCCGTTATCCGTAACAACTTTGAAGGTGAGCTGCACACCGGTATGATGATGCGTGCCCTGATAGATCTTGCCATCCATAGCGGTGTAGAAATAAAAACCGGTTGCCTGATAGACCACGTAGAAGATTTTCATACAGGCGTCAGCGTTGTTGTGAATCATCATACCCTGAAGGAGTCAGTGGTATTTGAGGCCCATAAGCTGTTGATTTGCACCAATGCATTCACCAAACAGCTGTTTCCTGATGAAGATGTAGTCCCTGGCAGAGGGCAGGTGCTGATCACCGAACCGGTGAGCGATCTGCCTTTCAAAGGCATCTTTCATTTTGAGGAAGGCTACTATTATTTCCGTGAACTGGATGGGCGCATCCTGCTGGGTGGCGGCCGTCAACTGGATTTTGCAGGGGAGACGTCTACAGCGTTTGTCTTCAATGACCGTATCCATCATGAGTTGGAAGAGTTGCTGCACCGGGTAATATTGCCTGGCCGTAGGGTAGCCGTAGCTGACAGATGGACCGGTATTATGGCCTTTGGAAAAACTAAGCAACCTATTATTAAAACATATTCTGAAAATATTATCTTAGGGGTCCGTATGGGCGGAATGGGCGTTGCGATCGGCTCTGTCATAGGAGAAAAGATAGCAGCGCTTGCACAGGGAGCAATCAGCAGAGAGCTATAGGCAGGCTTTAGAGGGACAATGAAAACAAGGATAACGTCCGTGTGCCCATTCAAGTGTATTTTTTACGTTTATTTCCGTTTTATTACTATATTGTTCCATTTTATCATCATTCATAACCACGTTTGAACAGTTATGCAAAATTTACTTCACAAAGTGGATTACCTGGTATTCCTGGTATACTTTGTTATTGTGGCCGGTTACGGTTATTACATCTACCAAAAAAAGAAAAAGGCTTCTACTGACTCCAAAGACTTCTTCCTTGCTGAAGGTTCCCTTACCTGGTGGGCTATCGGTGCTTCGCTGATCGCTTCCAACATTTCAGCAGAACAGTTTATCGGGATGTCCGGTTCCGGCTTTACTATGGGCCTGGCCATTTCTACCTATGAATGGATGGCAGCTGCAACACTCATTGTAGTGGCGGTTTTCTTCCTTCCCATCTACCTGAAAAACAAAATCTACACTATGCCTCAGTTCCTGGAACGGAGGTATAACCAGACGGTTAGCACCATTATGGCGGTGTTCTGGCTGCTGTTATATGTGGTGGTGAATCTCACATCCATACTATACCTGGGTGCGCTGGCTATCAACAAAATTTCCGGTATTAACTTCTATGTATGTATGGTGGCATTATCCTTCTTCGCGGTGCTGATCACACTGGGCGGTATGAAGGTTATCGGTTATACGGATGTGATACAGGTATTCTTCCTTATTCTCGGCGGTCTTGCTACTACTTACCTGGCGTTGCAACTGGTGTCGGAACACTTCGGAACTACCGGTGTGCTCAAGGGGTTCAGCCTGCTGCGTGAACATGCAGATGATCATTTCCACATGATCTTTAAAAAGGACCAGCCGCATTATCTAGATCTACCGGGACTCAGTATTCTCGTAGGGGGTATGTGGATTGTGAACCTTAACTACTGGGGATGTAACCAGTATATTACGCAGCGTGCGCTGGGTGCGGATCTCCGTACTGCCCGCAGTGGCCTGCTCTTTGCCGGCTTCCTCAAACTGCTGATGCCGGTGATTGTGGTATTGCCTGGTATTGCTGCTTATGTATTGTACCAGCAGGGTTTATATCATAATGAGATGTTGAAAGACGGATCACTGAATCCGGATAACGCTTATCCTGTGTTGCTTAACCTGCTGCCTATAGGGCTGAAGGGGCTTGCATTTGCGGCGCTCACCGCAGCAGTAGTAGCTTCCCTGGCAGGTAAAGCCAATAGTATTTCTACTATTTTCTCACTGGATATTTATAAGAAGATTTATAATAAAGATGCCGATGAAAAGACTATCGTGCGGGTGGGTCGCACCACGGTGATTGTCGCGATGGTTATTGCAATCATAATATCCAACTTCCTGGGTATCGACAAAAAAGGCGGATTCCAGTTCATACAGGAATATACCGGCTTCGTTTCTCCGGGTGTATTTGCGATGTTTATCATGGGCTTCTTCTGGAAGCGTACTACATCAGGTGCAGCTTTATTTGCGATGATCGCTGGTTTGCTGATGTCGTTTGTGCTGAAGTTCCTGCCGTTGTGGGTGGATCTGCAGCCGCTTTACCAGATTGGCTGGGCTGCTCCGAATGCGGCTGGTGTTTATGAAATGGCATTTATCGATCGTATGGCCATAGTGTTTGTGGTGTGTATCGTTGGTATGATCGTCATTTCGCTGGCAAATCCGGCAAGTAAGAATAATCCGAAAGGGCTGGAAGTGGATGGCAGTATGTTTAAAACCGCTATGCCATTTACAATCGGCGCCCTGCTCATTATAGGTTTGCTGATCGCGTTGTACACAGTTTATTGGTAACCTATATAAATGAGAAAATGTATTTTATTGGTTTTGATATAGGTTCCTCTTCTGTGAAGGCAGCTTTACTGGATGCGGCGAGTGGCAAATGTGTAGCGGCTGCATCCAGTCCGGCAAAGGAAATGCCCATCCGGGCGCCACATACCGGCTGGGCAGAACAGGACCCTGAAAGTTGGTGGCAGGAGCTGATCAATGCTACCAGCCTGCTGCAAAAGCAGTATCCTTTTGATTCCGCAGCGGTAGGTGGTATTGGTATCGCCTACCAGATGCACGGACTTGTATGTGTAGATAAGAATCAGGAGGTATTGCGTCCTGCCATTATATGGTGCGACAGCCGGGCAGTGAACATTGGAAACAATGCTTTTAAGGAGTTGGGAGAAGAATATTGCCTGACACATTTGCTGAACTCTCCGGGAAATTTTACCGCATCCAAACTGCGATGGGTATGCGAAAATGAACCGCAGGTATACGAGCGCATACATAAGATTATGCTGCCCGGCGATTACATCGCCATGAAGCTGACTGGCGAAATTGCTACTACTGCTACAGGATTGTCGGAAGGCACTTTCTGGGACTTTAGGGAAGGCGCTGCCAACAAAGCTCTGTTACGCCATTATCATATTGCGGATGAACTACTGGCGCCACTGGCGCCGGTCTTCGGACTGCAGGGAACACTCTCTGCTGCCGCAGCTGCTGCATTGCAGTTGAAAGCAGGGACACCTGTCACTTACCGTGCCGGTGATCAGCCCAACAATGCCTTTTCGCTGAATGTGCTGCAACCTGGCGAAGCTGCCACCACCGCAGGTACTTCAGGTGTGGTGTATGCTGTGCACGATCAAAATACTTTCGATCCGAAGAGCCGTGTGAACACTTTTGTGCATGTAAACCATACTGCAGCGCAACCGCGTAACGGCGTACTCATGTGCCTCAATGGTACGGGTATCGCCAATAGCTGGCTTAAAAATATCCTGGGTAATGTCTCTTATGAAGAGATGAATAGCGTTGCAAACGGGGCGCCGGCAGGTGCTGGTGGTTTGCGGGTATATCCCTTTGGAAATGGCGCGGAGAGGATACTGGAAAATAAAAGTATAGGCGCTTCCGTTAGCCATCTCGATTTCAATCGTCACAGCCCGGCGCACCTGATGCGTGCTGTGCAGGAAGGGATTGTGTTTGGTCTTAAATATGGTATGGATATCATGGCGGATATGTCGCTGGATATAAAACGGGTACGGGCTGGCCATGCCAATATGTTTCTTAGCCCGTTGTTCCGCCAGGTATTTGCGGATACATCCGAAGCAGTAATTGAATTATACGATACAGACGGCGCCCAGGGCGCTGCACGGGGAGCGGCTGTAGGGGCCTCTCACCTGGATATGAACAATGCATTCAGAGGCATGGAGTGCCTCGCCGTAATAGAGCCGGATGCTACCCGCAGCAAGCAATACAGAGAGATTTATTTCTCCTGGCTGGAAGGGTTGCACCGTATGTTGCCCTAGCGGTTACTACTATACGACATTTTAAAATCCACATTTATGAGCATTACACTTGGTAACCATGAGTATTTCAAAGGCATTGGCCGTATTCCATACGAAGGTCCGCAGTCGGACAACCCGCTGGCCTATCGTTGGTATGATGAAAACCGTCTCGTGGCAGGCAAAACAATGAAAGAATTATTCCGCTTTGCGGTGGCCTACTGGCACACACTCTGCGGCACCGGTGGGGATCCCTTCGGCCCCGGCACTAAAAAATTCCCCTGGCTCGCGGCCACAGATCCCATTCAGAGCGCAAAGGACAAAATGGATGCGGCGTTTGAATTCATCACTAAACTGGGGCTTCCTTATTACTGCTTCCACGACGTAGATCTTGTGGATGAAGGCGCCAACATTGCTGAATACGAAAGCCGTATGCAGCAGATTGTGGATTATGCAAAACAAAAACAGCAGGCATCAGGCGTTAAGCTGCTCTGGGGCACTGCCAATGTTTTCAGCAACCCGCGTTATATGAATGGCGCAGCTACCAACCCGGATTTCTCTGTGGTGGCTCATGCCGGCACACAGGTGAAAAACTCCCTCGATGCCACTATTGCGCTGAAAGGTGAGAACTATGTGTTCTGGGGCGGCCGCGAAGGCTATATGACCCTGCTCAATACTGATATGAAACGTGAACAGGAACACCTGGCACGCTTCCTCACTATGGCCCGCGATTATGCACGCAAACAGGGATTCACCGGAACTTTCCTCATAGAGCCTAAACCCTGTGAGCCTACAAAACATCAATACGATTACGACAGCGCCACAGTGATAGGTTTCCTTCGGCATTACGGCCTCGACAAAGATTTTAAACTGAATATAGAAGTTAACCATGCAACCCTCGCAGGGCACACCTTTCAGCATGAGCTGCAGGTGGCTGTTGATGCAGGTTTCCTGGGTAGCATAGATGCCAACCGCGGCGATCAGCAGAACGGATGGGATACTGACCAGTTCCCCATGAACCTCAATGATCTCGTGGAAAGCATGCTCATCATATTGGAAGCCGGTGGCTTCGGCAGCGGCGGCGTTAATTTCGACGCTAAAACCCGCCGCAATTCAACAGACCTTGAAGATATATTCCATGCCCATATCGGCGGTATTGATGCGTTCGCCCGTGCTGCTGTCATCGCAGAGAAAGTGCTGACGCAGACGGCTTACCGCAAGTTCCGTCATGATCGTTATGCATCCTTTAACAGCGGCCAGGGTAAAGCCTTTGAAGAAGGCGGCCTCACGCTGGAAGATCTGCGTACTTTTGCCATCGCGAACGGAGAGCCGGTGCTTGTGAGCGGCAAACAGGAATGGCTGGAGAATCTAATCAACGCATGTATCTGATAAAAATCTATTATGACCATACAAACGTTTCAGCAGGATGGGTTTGACATCATCGCCCTGGTAGATCAGCAATCCGGCACACAGGTAGAGATAGTGCCTGCACATGGTGCGCTCCTTCATGCATTTAAAGTGAACCGCAACGGTGAAGCCATCAACCTGATAGACAGCTACAGCAGTGTGGAAGATCTGCAGAACAACCTGCACGATAGTTTTAAGAATGTGAAACTGAGTCCTTTCGCATGCCGTATAAAAGATGCGCAATATCAATGGGAAGGTACTACCTACAGTATTGAAAAAACTATTGCGCCGGGAAATGCTATCCACGGCTTGTTATATGATGCCGCATTCACTGTAAAAGCGCAGCAGGCTGATAGCAACAGCGCTTCGATTACGCTCACTTACAGCTTTAATGAAGGAGATACGGGCTATCCATTCAGCTATGATTGTGAAGCCACCTATACACTGCGTCCGGGAAATGACCTGACAGTTACCACACAGGTGACTAACCGCAGTAAAGTGTCTATCCCATTGATGGATGGCTGGCATCCGTACTTTGCCACAGGAACGCCGGTTGATGAGCTCGTGCTCACTTTTGCATCAAAAGAGATTGTGGAGTTTGATGCGAAACTGATTCCTACCGGAAAGGTGCTGCCCTTCACTGAATTCGTTCATGGTAAAAAACTGGCAGGGGTGGAACTGGATAATTCATTTGTGCTGGATTTCGTGCAGGCGCAACCGTTAGCTACCCTGACGGACCCTGTAAAGAATATCAGCATTGCTTTCTTTCCTGGTGACAACTATCCCGTTCTGCAGGTGTATATTCCCCCGCATCGCAAAAGTATTGCAGTGGAAAACCTCAGCGGCGCACCCAATGCATTCAATAATGGGCTGGGACTGGTTACCCTCGCAGCGGGAGAAAGCAGGACATTTGATACCCGTATCAAAATCACTGTCTGATCTCATTCTGATAATAATGATGGAAATCCTCCGGCTGCAAAGCGGAGGATTTTTCATTTTTGCCAATACAATTTTCTTTAATTTGTGAATGGATTAGGAGATGAACAATGTACATACTGAAGTGTTTGTTCAGGAGAGGAAGGATAGTCAGGATTTTTAAACAGGTTCAAATTTTATGAAGGTACTCACGCGCATTATTGCATTAGGCTGTATACTCAGTATGTTGTCCGTACAACTGGTAAAGGCGCAGGTTACGGTTACGGGGCAGGTATCAGACAGCAACAGGCTGGTATTGCCTTACGCGACTATAACAAACGTCAACACCGGCAGGCACGCCCAGTCTGACCAGGGTGGTTTCTATAAAATACAGGCATCCCGTAACGACAGGATCGTGATCTCTTTCGTGGGGTATCTGCCTGATACTTTCAGGGTCGCCCGGAATGAAGGCACCGAAACCGTGAATGTAAAGCTGGTGGTGGCCGGTAAGTTCCTGAAAGGCGTGGAGATCACTTCACAGTATACACCTTATCAGCTGGACTCCATGGAGCGCCGTCGTCAGTATGCATACCTGCTTGACCTGCCGGATAAACACCTGGTAGGTGAGAGCACCCCTGTTGGCGCCGGGATCGTTTTCAGTCCGATTACCCGTTTTTCAAAGCGTGAAAAGCAGAAGCGGCAGTTTAAGAAGAATTATGAAGACATGGAGAAGGAAAAATACATTGACTCCCGTTTCACGCCGGTGCTGGTGAGCCAGGTAACAGGCCTGAAAGGTGATTCACTGCAGCTGTTTATGCGCGACAACTACCCTGATTATGGAACTATACGTTTATTGGGTAACAATGATCTGCTGTATTGGATCACCGACAGATACAAGGTGTGGAGTAAAAAGAAATAACTACATACCTAAATAAAATCAGTTGTACACTTTCACCAGGTACACAAAGTCTTCGAGTTTTTTGATCTGATCTACCCGGTTTAGACCATCGAGGTGGCTGGGGTGGTGAGAGGCCCATTCTTTCTTTGTGCCTTTATCTTTAGCCATTTCATCCAGCAGGCGTTTCAGGTGAGCAGATTTTACAGCGAAGGCAATACCATCTGAGGTGGTCTGCTTGCCGGTAACAATACCGATCACATCTCCTTTATTGTCCAGGAGGGGAGCGCCACTGTTGCCGGGATTCACAGGGATGGATACCTGGTAGGCAGTAGTATCGCCGTTGAAACCTGTTCTGGCGCTGATGTAACCTTTGCCATAAACCACTTCATCGCGGGGGAATCCCATAGTGAAGACTTCTTCACCTACTTTAGCGGTTTGAGGCTTGAATGCGTATGGTAGTGGCTGGCCTTTGAAGGTGGAGTCGGCAATTCTTAATACCGCCAGGTCGCTGGAAATATCTTCAAATACGCTGACTGCTTTAAAAGCTTCGCCTTTGGTGTTCTGTACGTAAACGGAGTCAGCCCCGGCAACTACATGATAGTTGGTAACTATATAGCCGTTGCCGGAAACTGCAAAGCCGGTACCTCCGTATGTGCCCGGATTAAGGGGCGCTTTATTCTTGTTGTTGTTAATATCTTTTATAAGAGCGTTCTGGGAGCGTTGAATGTTGTTCAAAACCCGTCTTACGTCCTCATATTGAGCGGTAGTATTTTTCCGGGCTGCGTTCTGCATGACAGCAATGGTAGACAGGGATGTTACCAGGGCAATGCAGGCAGCGGCTGCCAGGTTGGTAATGGTTCTGCGGCGGATGGAAACCACTTTGGCTGTATGGGTAGCTTCAGCGGCTTGTTTGCGGAGGGTAGGCATATCCAGTTGCTGGTGTATCCTGTCCATTTTATCCTGCAGAGACTGACGCTGGCCAAAGGTTCCTAGTTGCTGGAGGAAGAAAATGTGTTCCTCCACTTGTTGGTTAATGAGAGGGTTGTTGCGGCGCAGTTCTTCAAAAGCGGCTTTTTCCTGTACGCTCATTTCCCCTTCCAGGTAACGTTCAATTTCACGTAATAAGATCATATCTTCTTTCATAGCCGTTTGCTGCTTATAGTGATGTATTATACTGATCAAAAAATAATTTCTTCAGGCGCATAAGGCACTTGTATTTCTGGTTTTTGGCATTTTCGGCATTGGTATAACCGAATTTGTCTGCTATTTCCTGCATGGATCTTTTATGCAGGTAATAATCTTCCAGGATGGTTTTACAAGGCTCTCCTATGCTTCCCATGGATCGTTCCATTATCCTGAACTGTTCATCCCTGGCTTCGTGGTCATCTAATGCTTCTGTTGCCGGGATCGTTTCTTCCATTTCAGGTGGAATGGCGTATATTCCATAGGTGCTTTGCATTTTCTTTAGCCAAAGGTGGCGGGACACAGCATATAAATATGTTTTTAACCGGCTGGTTAAAATAAATTCGCTGTTGCTCGCTTTTTCATAAAGAACAATGATCGCTTCCTGGAAAATATCTTTTGCGTCGTCTTCTGATCCGTTATGCTGAAGGATCATCCTTAGTACTACCGGAAAGTTCTCTGAATAAATGGTTTCCAGAGACTTATCATCGTTCTTTGCCAATCCCAGCAGTAATTCCCGGTCTCTTGTTATGTCTTGATTATGCTTCACTCTTAATACTATTATTAGGCATTTGGTAACCCAAAGTACCGAAAAAAAAATTTTTAAAAGTTTGGGTTACCTTTTGTTGATCCCGGTATAAAGGGTAAATCATTCAAAAAACACCTTAAATTATTGTACGATGAAGAACGTAATTAAATTTGGTTTCTTAGCACTTTCTTTTGGTCTGTTCGCAGTTGCTTGCGGTGGTGGTGAAAACAAATCTGCTGTTGACTCTGCTGCTACTACTGCTACCAGCGCTATCGATTCAGCTGCTCACGTAGGCGATTCAGCTGTTAAAGCTGTTGTTGACAGCGCTAAAGCTACTGTTGATTCAGTTGCTGCTAAAGTTGATTCTGCTGCTGCAAAACACTAATTAGATTACCGAAAGGTTTTATATCAACCGTTCCGGCTTAAACCGGAACGGTTTTTTTATGCCTGTTCCTATACGATTACATATTATTTTCCTTTAATGGATTGGATTAAGCCATTGGGAGGATTACCATACAAATATGTTGCCTGAAAGCGGATGTCAGTAGCGGTGCCGGACGAAAGACGGGGATTATTCCTGAAAAACCACCACGCTACAGCCCTGATCAGTACAAGAATACAGGAGTATAGGTGGACTTGATGTGGACTTGATATGGGGTGTTTAGCAGGTATGCATCAATGAGGCGGTTTTCTTCCAACCTGATCCTGCTTACTATTCAATGTTTTGAAAATATTCAATTATCCAGGGGGTTCATTAGAAAAAACCTATATTTTGAATAAGGGGGTTGGATAATTAAAATCGTAACGTATTTTTGTCGTGCATTCAAAAGCAACATAGCATAATGACTACTTCACAAGCGACTTTTGGCTTTTTTGGCTTTTATTATTTCTGGTACCAGGAATAGGGAGGTCGTTTGTAAGTAAAAAATAAAAGACTACAAAAAGGCCTCCCGGAAAGGGAGGCCTTTTTAATTATCAAATATCGCTATATGTCTAACCGTCGATTTAACACTTATTATTTTTATTACTTCTTTTTTGCGAAGAAGACGGGGACTCGTTTGCAGTAAAATAACTTTACATAAAAAGTAACAAGCAAAGGGTCCCGCAGGTCGGGGCCCTTTCTGTTTCAGGTAGCTAGTTGCTACAGCAACTATAAAAAATAAAATCAATCAGATACACATGAAAATCGCCATACAGGGATTCGAAGGAGCTTTCCACCAGGTAGCCGCTCAGGGATATTTCGGTAAACAATCGGAAATAGAAGCCTGTGCCTCTTTTCCTGAGCTGATACGCAAGGTAAAACAGCAACCGGACGTGGACGGGGGCGTAATGGCCATCGAAAACTCCATCGCTGGCAGTATCCTGCCTAACTACACCCTTATCAAAAACTCCGGGCTTCACGTGATTGGTGAAATATACCTGCAGATCAACCAGCACCTGATGCTGTTGCCAGGCCAGACCATGGAAGATATCCGCGAAGTGCATTCCCATCCTATGGCGCTTTTGCAGTGCATGGATTTCCTGGAGAAATACCCGCATATCAAACTGGTGGAAACAGAAGATACCGCCCTCAGCGCTAAGCACGTACGCCAGAAAAAGCTGAAGAGCGTGGCAGCCATTGCAGGGAAGCTGGCGGCAGAGATATTCGAACTGGATATCATCGCTCCCAACATACAAACCAATAAAAACAATTATACCAGGTTCCTGGCACTTTCAAGAAACGAAGTACCAGTACCTCCTGACGCCAATAAGGCATCCGTATATTTCCAGACCAGCCACGAGCGCGGCTGTCTGGCCAAAGTGCTCACCAGAATTGCAGACGCAGGCATCAACCTCTCCAAACTGCAATCTTTTCCGATACCGGCGAAAGAATGGAACTATTATTTCCATGCCGATATGGAATTCGAAAACCTGGCGCACTTCGAAAAAGCGCTCACCAAAATAGAACCGCTTACCGAACACCTGAAAGTGCTGGGTATTTATAAAAAAGGGAAAACGCATTAATCAGTTTCAGCTATGCAGATACAGGTTGCTAAAAGATTACAGGGTACAGAAGAATACTATTTCTCAAAGAAATTAAGGGAGATAGATGAAATGAACCAGACAGGCACCAGGGTGATCAACCTCGGGATCGGTAGCCCGGATCTCCCTCCTCACCCCTCTGTGGTGGCTACTTTACACGAGCAGGCTGCCCTCTCCACTACCCATGCATACCAGGGGTACAAGGGCATCCCGGCTTTACGTAAAGCCATGGCCGACTGGTATCAGCGCTACTATCAGGTGACGCTGAACCCTGATACGGAAGTGCTGCCGCTCATTGGCTCTAAGGAAGGCATTATGCACATCTGCATGACGTACCTGCAGGAAGGTGATGAGGCATTGATTCCTAATCCGGGATACCCCACTTACCGTTCAGCAGTGAACCTCAGCGGGGCTACAATTGTAGAATATGACCTGGAAGAAGCGAATGGCTGGCTCCCTGATCTGGATGCCCTTGCGCAGAAAGATCTGAGCCGCGTGAAACTGATGTGGGTGAACTACCCGCATATGCCTACCGGCGCTAAAGTGAATAAAGAATTTGCCGCAAAGCTCATTGCTTTTGCCAAACAGCATAACATCCTCATCTGCCATGATAATCCGTACAGCTTCATCCTGAATGAACAGCCGGAAAGCCTGTTGCAGTTTGAAGGCGCCAAAGATGTGGTGCTGGAGCTGAACTCGCTCAGCAAATCATCCAACATGGCCGGATGGCGTGTAGGTATGCTTGTGGGTAAGGCTGCCTGGATTTCGGAGGTGCTGCGTTTCAAAAGCAATATGGACTCAGGCATGTTCCAGCCGCTGCAGATGGCTGCTGCCACTGCATTACAGCTCGATAAAAGCTGGTACGATGACCTGAATAAAATATACCGTGCACGCCGAGAGAAAGTATTCCAGCTGCTGGACCTCCTCGGATGTACTTATGATAAAAACCAGGTAGGCATGTTTGTATGGGCTAAAATTCCGGCGATTTATGCTGACGGCTATACACTGAGCGACGAGGTGCTGCACAACGCCCGTGTATTCATCACGCCAGGCGGAATATTCGGAAGTAACGGTAACGGCTATATCAGGATAAGCCTTTGTCAGGATGAAAAGGTTTTCCAGGAAGCCATTGACAGGATTAAAACAGCAAGGCAATGATTGTAACAATATTAGGAACAGGTTTGATCGGTGGTTCGCTGGCCATCACCCTTCGTGAGAAGGGCGTTGCAGAGCGTATCATCGGTGTGGATAACAAACCAGAGAATCTTCAGCGTGCAATTGAGCTGAACATTATTGATGAAGGTGCATCACTTGAAGATGCGATGCTCCGCTCAGACCTCGTTGTACTGGCCATCCCTGTGGATGCACTGTTGCAGGTGCTGCCGGTAATTATGGATAAAGTTCGTCCTGGTCAGGTGATCATGGATGTAGGATCAACAAAAGAAAAAATTCTGGATCTCGTTGCCGGTCATCCCAACCGCGGCCGTTTTGTTGCTGCCCACCCGATGGCCGGCACGGAGTATTCCGGCCCGGATGCAGCTATACGCAACCTCTTTACACATAAAACCATGGTGCTGTGTGATGTGAAGAACAGCGATGACGATGCACTGGAAATGGTGGAAGATATGGTCGACAAATTGCAGATGCGTACCGTATACATGAATGCGGAAGAACACGACCTGCATACTGCCTATGTTTCGCACATTTCGCACATCACCTCTTTTGCGCTGGCACTGACGGTACTGAAGAAGGAGAAAGAGTCCGGCCGTATCTTTGAGCTCGCGAGCGGTGGTTTTGAATCTACCGTAAGGCTGGCAAAAAGCTCACCGGATATGTGGGTGCCCATTTTCAAGCATAACCGCCATAATGTGCTGGATGTGCTGGATGAGCATATTAATCAGCTTCAACAGATCAAAACATTACTGGAAGAAGAAGACTATGATGCCTTCTACAAGCTGATCCAAAAATCTAATAAAATCAGAAAAATCCTTAAATAAATAAATTCTAACAATCTACTTAACTTCAATACTATGGTACAGACAATGGAAGAAATATTATCAAAGACCAAATTCTCAGATCCTTCCTCTGACAAGAAGCCGCTGATCATTTCAGGCCCCTGCAGCGCAGAAACAGAAGACCAGGTGTTAGCTACAGCACTGGCCTTACAGAAAACCGGTAAAGTGGATGTGCTCCGCGCCGGCATCTGGAAACCCCGTACCCGCCCCGGTTCCTTTGAAGGTATCGGTACCAAGGGTCTTGCATGGTTGCAGAAAGCACGCGAACTTACCGGCCTGCCGCTGGCTGTGGAAGTAGCTACTGCAAAACAGGTTGAAGACGCGCTGCATTTCGGTGTAGATATTCTTTGGGTAGGAGCCCGTACTACTGTGAATCCATTCTCTGTACAGGAAGTGGCTGACGCCCTGAAAGGAGTGGACACTACGGTGTTGATCAAGAACCCGATCAATCCTGATCTGGAACTGTGGATCGGTGCAGTGGAAAGAATCCAGAAAGCAGGTATTAACAAGGTAGGTCTGATCCACCGCGGATTCTCCAGCTACGGTAATACGCAGTACCGCAACGCTCCCATGTGGCACCTGGCTATTGAGCTGAAACGCCGTATGCCTGAATTGCCGATGATCTGCGATCCAAGCCATATCTCCGGCCGCCGCGATATCTTACAGGAAGTATCCCAGGAGGCAATTGACCTCGACTACGATGGTCTGATGCTCGAAACTCATGTGGATCCTGATAACGCATGGAGCGATGCCAAACAGCAGGTTACTCCTGAAAAACTGGCAGAACTGCTAGATGGTATTGTATGGAGAAGAGAGCATACCGATAAGAAAGATTTCAACTCTGCACTGGAAAAACTGCGTGCTCAGATCAACCAGGTGGACGATGAAATCATGCTGCTGCTCAGCAACCGTATGAAGATCGCTGAAAAGATCGGTCTGTACAAGAAAGAAAATAACATCACCATTCTCCAGACTAACCGCTGGAACGAAATACTGGACCGCAATATCGCTAAAGGCGAAAAACTGGGTCTGACAAAAGAGTTCATCCTGAAATACTTTGACGCGGTACACCTTGAGTCTATCAACCGTCAGAACAGGGTGATGAATGATGAGAAATAAAACGGCTAATAGCAAACAGCTATTAGCTGTTTGCTGATGGCATTTACTGACAGCTAAAAGCTAACAGCCAGATGATTAAAGAAACTCACCGGTTTCAGCAGCAGGAAACTACTTACCTGTTAGGTGAAAGCCTGCTGCAGCTGGGTAATCATATAGACAGGAACAGGGCCGTGGTGGTGATTGATGAAAATGTGGAAAGACATCATGGGTATCACCTACATAACTGGAAGAAAATAGTGGTGCAGGCGGGTGAAGATGTGAAGAACATGGCCACCGTTGAAAAGATCATAGATGGACTGGCAGCATTTGAGGCGGACCGTAAAACTACGCTGGTAGGTATTGGCGGAGGTATGATCACAGATGTGGCCGGCTTTGCAGCGAGTATTTATATGCGTGGCATACCGTTCGGCTTTGTGCCCACCACTTTACTAGCGCAGGTAGATGCGTCTATTGGCGGCAAGAATGGGGTAAGCCACGGCAAGCATAAGAATCTGCTGGGCATTATCCGTCAACCTTCCTTTATTCTCTTCGATTACGCGCTGCCGCTCACTATGCCGGATGAAGAATGGCATAACGGGTTTGCAGAGATCATCAAATATGCATGCATCATGGATGCCCCGTTATTTGATTACCTGGAAGTGAACCGTGAGAAGGCGCTTTCCCGTGATGTAGCTGTATTGCAGCATCTCGTGGAAAGATCGGTAGCGGCGAAAACGAAAGTGGTACTGGAAGATGAATTTGAGAACGGGCCGCGTCGCTGGCTGAACTTTGGGCATACGCTGGGGCATGCTGTAGAAAAGCTGGAGCATATTGCACATGGTAAAGCAGTTGCTATTGGTATGGTAGCTGCAGCACGCTTTTCTGAAAAGCTGATGGCGCTGCCGCAGGAACAAACGTTGCGCCTGATCCGGCTGATCAGCGATTATCATTTGCCGGTTGCTTTCACATCCGATAAGGAAGCAGTATTTGATATTTTCAAACTGGACAAGAAACGCGATAAAGATGCCATCCATTTTGTTTTGCTGGAAGAGATAGGAAAGGCCACCACATTGGCGGTGCCTA
Source organism: Chitinophaga sp. (assembly GCF_035538455.1). Lineage (GTDB taxonomy): Bacteria > Bacteroidota > Bacteroidia > Chitinophagales > Chitinophagaceae > Chitinophaga. Next base: position 8,607 of record NZ_DATLKJ010000261.1, on the reverse strand, counting down.
TCACTGAGTTGAAACAGCTGATGGAGGAACTGTAATTTTTAAACTTAATAAAGCGGACGATAATATATTATGCAAGTCACTGTATCACCGGGCAGCATCAGGGGCGCCGTTACGGCCAACCCATCCAAAAGCGCGATGCAGCGCGCAGTAGCCGCAGCGCTGCTGGCAAATGGAAAGACCATCATCCGTAACCCCGGCCTCAGCAATGATTGCCTGGCTGCACTGGAAGTAGCCGAAAACCTGGGCGCAAAGATCAAAAGGGAACACGATTATTTTGAAATCACCAGTAACGGTGTAAAGCCCTTCTATGATGAGATCAACTGTGGAGAATCCGGACTAGGTATCCGCATGTTCACACCCATAGCTGCGCTGGCCTCACTGGCTATCACTATTTCGGGACATGGCAGCCTCACCACCAGGCCCATGCATTTCTTTGAAGAGGTGCTGCCTCAGCTGGATGTAAAGTGTTCCACACAGGACGGCAAGCTGCCACTGCACATACAGGGACCCCTGCAGCCCAAAAACATCACCATAGACGGCTCACTCAGTTCACAGTTCCTGACAGGCTTGCTGATGGCTTATGGTGCTGCCGCAGAAGATGTTACCATCACCGTAAAGGATCTGAAAAGCAAACCATACATTGCGTTAACCCTTCAGCTGATGGAACATTTCGGTGTTACTGTCAGAGAAGAAAATTTTGAACAGTTCCATTTCGGAAAGAAGCAGGCTTATAAAGCATGCGACTATACCGTAGAAGGAGACTGGAGCGGCGCCGCCTTCCTGCTGGTAGCCGCTGCAGTAGCAGGAAAAGCAGAGATACAGCATCTCAACAGCGCCTCTGCACAGTCAGACAAGGCTATCCTGGAGGCGTTGGAAAAAGCGGGCGCATATATCCTGCCCGGTGTGTTTACCTTCAATATCGAGAAGCATAGTCTGCGTCCATTTGAAATGGATGCAACAGACTGTCCTGATCTGTTTCCTCCGCTGGTGGCGCTGGCTGCTAACTGTAACGGTACTACGAAGATAAAAGGTGTAAGCCGTCTTGCTCATAAAGAGAGCGACCGTGGTCTCACCCTGCAGCAGGAGTTCGGCAAGATGGGTATAAAAATAGACCTGGAAGGCGATTATATGCTGATACATGGAGGCACCGGTATCAAGGGCGCTACCGTATATTCGCATAATGATCACCGCATTGCTATGGCCTGTGCCGTAGCTGCGCTTACTGCCAGCAGTCCTGTTGTGATTGAAAACGCGGAAGCGATCAATAAATCCTATCCGGAGTTTTATGATCACCTGCAGTTATTAGGCGCAAATGTAGATACAGTAGCAGTAAGCTGATAGCTATCAGCTAAACTTATAAATCATCAACTTGTGAACAGTTTTGGCAGAATATACAGAGTAACCGTTTTCGGGGAATCCCATGGCGCCAGTGTAGGCGTGAACATTGATGGCATTCCTGCCGGTATTCCTTTGAAACAGGAAGATTTCTTAGCAGACCTGGAACGTCGCAAAGGCGGTGCAAAAGGCACTACGCCCAGGAAGGAAGAGGATCTGCCTTTCATCAAATCCGGCGTTTTCAATGATCATACTACAGGCGCACCCCTGACAATTCTCTTCGAAAATAACAATACACGCAGTACAGATTATGAGAAACTGCGTGAGTTCCCAAGGCCCGGCCATGCAGACTTTGTAGCTACTGAGAAATTCGGCGGCTTTGAAGATTACCGTGGCGGCGGGCATTTCAGTGGCAGGCTTACATTGAATCTGGTAGCTGCCGGCGTAATTGCCAAGAAGATACTGGGAGAAGATATAAAGGTGAATGCCTTCATCAAGGAAGTAGGTGGTTATGCGGATCCGGAAGAAGGCCTGAATGCAGCTATCGCTGCAAAGGATTCTGTAGGCGGCATTGTGGAATGCACGGTGGACGGGCTGCCTATCGGCCTGGGCGAACCTTTCTTTGATTCGCTGGAATCAGCATTGGCACATGCGGTGTTTGCAATACCGGCTATCAAAGGCGTTGAGTTTGGTGCAGGTTTCGCTGCGGCCAAAATGAAAGGACTTGAACACAACGACCCCATCATCGATAAAATCGGTAAAACGGCTACCAACAATGCCGGCGGGGTAGTGGGAGGTATCACCAACGGTAACCAGCTGGTTTTCCGTATAGCCGTGAAGCCTACGTCCAGCACGCCAAAGGAACAGCAGACGCTCAACATTAAAAGCGGTGAAGTGGAAACCTTCAGTGTTAAAGGGCGTCATGATCTCTGCATTGCCCTGCGTGTACCGGTAGTACTGGAAGCCGTTACAGCCATGGTACTGGCGGATTTCATGCTGCTGGAACAAAGGAGGCCGAGAATCTGGAAATAGTCTTCCATCATAGAGCGAAGGCCCGTTAAAGTATGATCTTTAACGGGCCTTCGCTTTTCTATCTAAAAGTAATCTTATGTCCTCATCTCTATCTCACTCATCAAAAATCATCGTCCTACTTAACGATCTCCAGCAGTTCTACGTCAAATACAAGTGCGCTGCCAGGACCAATTTTAGGGCCTGCCTGACGATCGCCGTATGCGAGATCAGCAGGAATGAACAGTTTCCATTTGGAACCAACCGGCATCAGCTGCAGTGCTTCTGTCCAGCCTTTGATAACGCCGCTCACCGGGAAGGAGATCGGTTCGCCTCTTTCTACTGAGCTGTCAAATACAGTACCATCGATCAGCGTGCCGTGGTAATGTGTTTTGACTTTATCATTGATAGTAGGCTTAGGACCATCGCCAGCTTTCAGTATCTGGTACTGTAAACCGCTGGGAAGCGTTACGATTCCGGGTTTGGTTTTATTTTCTGCCAGGAATTTCTCACCGGCTTCGCGGTTCTTTGCAAATTTTTCAGCTTTCAGCTTTTGCAGGTAGTTACTTATACTCATATCACTTTGCTCTTTTGAAAGTACTAATTTCTGGTTCTTTAACACATCCTGTATTGCTTTTGTGAGCAGGGCGGCATTGATATTTTCCAGTCCCTGGGCTTTCAGGTTGTCGGCTATATTCAGACCGATACCATAGCTTACGGAATCTATCTTGCTTTTCAGGACAGATGTGCCTGCAGCGGCTTTCACAGCAGGTTTGGATTTAGGTGCAGGCTTGGTCTGGCTGAAGGCCGGTAGTACGAGTAACCCCAGCATACCTGAAAATAAATATCTTTTGTACATAAATGTGTAATTGTCAGTAATATTGATTTTAAAATAAGGTTGTTTTTGACAAGGTCTACGCAAGTTAACGAATAAACCATTTACCAGGCAAGCCTTTTGCTGTAATGCAAAAAATCTGCTTCAGCCGGCTCTGCGTACATTATTATCATGATGTGAATCTATGAGAAGAATATTACTAACCTGTTTGCTACTCTTAACCGCATACTGGCTGCAAGCCCAGGATACCATTGTTACTGACCTTTGGAGCAGGGCTAAGAAGAACCCCAACCTTGGCCGGTTCAAGTTTATTGAGATGAAGATACACAGTGGCTCGCATCTCTATAACGGGGATGCCCTTTCCGAATTTCTTGAAAGAGGGTACGAGTCTGTGGAAGTGCGTCTTGGCTGGCAATCCACCGGCATGCATGATTGGGAAAAGGCGTTTAACTATCCCAGTTATGGTCTGGGTTTCTATACTGGCTGGATAGGTGATCCTACTATACTTGGCAATCCCAGCGGGCTATATAGTTTCTTCAATGTGCCGCTGCACCGCCGCAAGCGTCATCATTTCGAGGCCGGGCTTGCATTGGGCTTCACCTATGATCTCAACACCTACAATCCTAAAACGAATCCGCTGAATGACGCTATCAGCTCCAAAGTGGATGTGTACTTCAACCTCAGCGCCGGTGGCGTGTGGAAGGTATCCGAACAATTTGACCTGATGTACGGTGTGGATCTTACGCACTTCTCCAATGGGCGCACACATACGCCCAACCTGGGACTTAATATGGCCGGGGTGAATATAGGCGTACGCTATCATTATAACACGATCCGCAAGGTGGTGCAGCAACTGATAGACAGCACCTACCTGGCGCCGTTGCGACCAACCTTCATTACCTCTCCGATGAAGCCGGTGAGGTATGGCGGACAACTAAGCCTGTATGGTGCTTTCGGCGTTGTGCAAAACGACAGCCATGAAAGCAACGGCGGTTTTTATGGAACGGCATCGGTAGTGCTGGACTATAGCTGGCGCTACGATCATATCGGCAGTTTCGGGGGCGGTATCGATGGCTTTTATGATGGTTCACTGGGTACAATCTATGCCAAACGTTTTGGCCGGGTGAGAACATCTGATAAGATGCTGGCAGGTGCACATATCGGACATATCCTGCACATACAGCGATTTGATATCGTTACACAGGCAGGTACTTATTTCTGGCGAAGAGATGGGGAGAAGGGAGACATGTTCCTCAGGGTTGCCTTGCGTTATAACGTCAGCAAATATGGCTTCCTGCAAGTAGGGCTGAAAACGCTTAACGGCGCTGCTGCCGACTGGATTGAATGGGGTGGCGGAGGAAAGATCGGCCTGTGACGGGGGCCACAGTCCGAAGTATTTTGTTATTTGGGTATTTTGTTATTTAGGTATTTATTTAAGTATGGGCAATTCTATATGTGAAGGATGCTGCGCATCGTGATAGATGCGGATGGTAGCTTTCCTGAAATCTTTGTCATCTGCATTGTAAATATCCATGAACTGCTGCGGATTGCGGTCCACGAGCGGGAACCAGCTACTCTGCACCTGTATCATGATCTTATGTCCTTTTTTGAAGGTATGCGCCACATCCGGTAAGGTGAATTTCACCTCTGCAGGCTGGTTGGGCACAAAGGCTTCCGGCTTCTCAATGCTGTTGCGGAATTTGCCGCGCATGATTTCGCCGCGTACCATCATCTGGTAACCACCCATCGGATAAGTGGAAGAGGGTACTCTGCGATGTTCGCTTGGCGCATCTTCTTCATAGGTGAAGTTATCGGGAAACACGTCAATCAGTTTCACTACAAAATCTGCATCTGTGCCGGAAGTGCTGGCAATAATATCTGCTACTACCGGACCTGCCAGTGTAATATCATTTTCCAGCACGGTAGTTTCAAACGCCACTACATCCGGACGGCGTGCAGCAAAGCGCTGATCGTCGGTCATATAGGTGATGGTACGGTTGAAGTGTACATCTTCCGTATAAGGAACGGGCTTCGCGGGATCGCTTACGTACTCGCTGAAGCTATTGGCTGCAGCTGGTTTGGTGAAGGCCAGCCTGCCATCAGGCTGCAGGTAGATCGGTTGCTGCTGTATAGGTGCAGGAGGCCATTGTTGAAGTTTTCTCCAGTTATTTTCACCTGTGAAGAAGATAGTTGCTTCCGCAATATCCGGCGCTTGTCCTTTCCCTTTCAGGTAATAGTTGAAGAACGGCACTTCGATGCTGTCTGCATAGTAAGTGGAGGTATTGCTGCCAAAGCGCACATTGCCGAGATGGGTACCATCATTGGAGGCCCACTGACCGTGATACCACGGTCCCATTACAATACGATTGTTTGCTTTGGGATTTTTTGCTTCAATGGTTTTATAGGTGTTCCAGGCGCCGAAGCAGTCTTCCGCATCAAACAGACCGCCTACTTCCAGCATGACGGGTTTTACATTGGTCAGGAAGTTGCGTACGTTGCGCGCTTTCCAGAATGCGTCATAAGTGGAATGGGCGTACATCTCATGCCAGAAGGGAACTTTATCGCCGATGATCTTTGCAAAGTTTTTCAGTGCGCCTGTTTCCAGGTAGAATTTGTAGTTATCGCGGCTGTAATAATCATAACCTTTTGGGCCTACTTTAGTAGGCGCAGGATGAGGGTGATCAAATACCGTGTAGAAAGAGAATGCATCTGCGATGAAGAAAGCGCCATTGTGGTGGAAATCATCACCAATGAACCAATCCGTAACGGGGGCCTGGGGGCTTACTGCCTTCAGGGCAGGATGACCGCTGAGTGCGCTCATGGTGGAGTAGAAACCGGGATAGGAGATACCGAATATACCGACGTTGCCGTTGTTACCTTCAAGGTTCTTTACCAGCCAGTCGATGGTGTCATAGGTGTCGCTGGCTTCGTCAATATCATTCTTACCTTTCTTGTCAGGATTAAAAGGGCGTACGTTTACAAATTTGCCTTCGCTCATCCAGGCGCCTCTTACGTCCTCTATCACCATGATATAACCTTCGTGCAGATACTTGTTGTAGTGATTGCGGTAAATTGCGCGGAAGTCATCGCCATAAGGTCCGGCGGAGTAGGGCGTACGCGTCATCAGGATCGGATGTTTCTCTGATTTGTCGTTCGGCATATAGACAGATGCGAATAATTTTACGCCATCCCGCATGGGTATGTACACTTCTTTTTTGGTGTAGTGCTCGCGCATCCAGAGTGAATCCTGGTTAACGGCCTTTGTTGTAACCGGCAACAGGAACAGGCTGGCGCAGGCCAGCTGCAGCCATTTTCTCATAAACATTATTATTTTTTGGTAGGGGCTAAAGTACCAAAAAAAACAGGGAATAGAAGGAAGAAATGGGTGAACGGTTACCTGAAGAGTTTCTCTCTTTCTTTTTTGGGCAGGCTGGCCACAACAAGATCATATGAATTTCTGATCCATTCCTGCAGCAGTTTATTGGAAATACCTGCGCGTACAGCTACGGTATTCCAGTGTTTTTTGTTCATATGGTAGCCAGGAGTTACGCCTTCGTAGCGTTCGCGCAGTTCTACTGCTTCGTCCGGATCACATTTCACATTGATGCTTTCAAACTCTTCGATGTTGGTCAGTGTAAACATCTTCCCGGAAACTTTATATACCAGTGTTTCTTCTCCAAAAGGAAATTCTTCTGTTACACCTGGTAATGAAAGGCAATATTCCTGGAATTGAGCGAGATCCATACGTATGTATTTTTCGCGAAGATAATTATTTGTGTGGAGTTAGCTATCAGCAGACAGCTAATAGCTAACTCTCTTTGTTCCTTAGTTCAATACATTGTAGGTGTAAGTGATTTTCACCGGACCTTCCGGTGATGTGTAGGATTGTTCGCTGATGTAATTGGTGTTGCTTACTGTTTTGTTGGTGATGATAATATCGCCAGGGACATCTCCGTCAATAATTTTCATTTTCACCACATCATTGGCTCCCCATAAAAAGTGATATTTGACATCCAATACTTCCAGTGCCAGTGGAGGATTTTTGAGAATTTCAGCATAGAGGACATTCCGGTTGTTCCCATACTCCAATGTGTATTTTGACGTGAATACATCCTTGCTGCCTGGACCAGAGAGAGACTCGTAGTAACCATTATAGTCAAACATTGTGAGATTGTTGCCGGTAAAGGTTATCTGGATATAATCCACTGACTTGCTCCATTGTGTACGAATGGTGTCTTTACTCCCTATAGCCACAATTCTGTTGGAGGCATCGAGTACAGTGTTGGTGGAATCCGTGCCTCTGGGCTGACCGGTTGCCTCATCAAAGAATTTGTGGTAGACAGCCAGCTTGCCGGTACTCCGCACCACAGAATCAATTGATGCAAGAAACATTTTTTGGGTAGTTCTGGAGGTCTGGTAGTTTTCAGACCTGGTGACCAATCCATCTTTATAAATGTAATTGCTGTACTCCCAGTCTTTACCTTTTTCATCGTAGAACCAGGCGGTTTTAAGCAGGCCGTTATCATAAATGAAACTGTCCAGTCGGGTGCCATTCACATACACAGCTCTCATCTGATAGATAGGGCCGGTTGGCGGATCTACTGGCACAGGATCTTCTTTCTTAGAGCTACATGCTGTGGTGGCAGACAGTAAAAACAGGGCTGCTGCAAATTGCAACAGGCGGTTGTGGTTAAGTTTTAACATGGCGTGATAGGTATGATAGAGGGTTTATGAAAAACATGTTACACTTGATGGGTTAATCGGGGTTGATAAAATCGTATAGTCCTGTACGTATAACGTACAGGACTATTGGCAGCTTTGGATTATAATTTCTGTATGCTGATAATTACACGGGAATAGCGGGCGTAGGTGATTTCCACCTCCTGTCCGGCGCGGTAGCCATCGAGTGCTCCGCGCATCCAGTAGTACAGGCGTTTCTTCCTGTTCTCGTTAAGTATCATAATATTAGTCTGTGTATCGTTGTTCTCCAGGTACACCGCTTCCATAGGCGCCTGCAGGGTACCTTTCTGTAAAGCAACCAGGTCCTTCTTTAAGGCCCAGTAGCGTATATCCGTTACCTTGATCAGTGCAAACACAAGCGCAATCACAAAACATATCAGCCATACCCAGAACCAGATATTCTTGTATGAAAACAATGACTCATCTGCATCTCCAAGCCGGTTATGTGTGTACAGGTAAAGCTGAGGGATTACAGCAGCCACAAACATCAGGCTTACACCTATCGACGCAAATTTAGTTAGTTGCTGTTTGTTCCTTTTTAATGCCTCTTGTAAAAGAAAGTTTTCCTCAGTAGTGATAAAAGTATAATCTGGCATATTTTCAGATGGTTTTTCAGTTGGCTAATATATAGATAAACAATTAATTAACATAATTTATATATATGATTTTTTGTGAGTTGATTGTTATTT
>NZ_DATLKJ010000260.1:0-48111 GCF_035538455.1 Chitinophaga sp. | reverse complement strand
CCGATGCCTATAAGAGCTACATTTCCTATGAGCCTAAAGGTATTGTACTGGCTATTATGCCCTGGAACTTTCCTTACTGGCATGTTTCAGCAAGCCCGTATTCCCGGCGAGAACGTTGGGAATGGCAAAGCGAAACACCTGCCAGTAAGGAAAGTTCCAGGGCATAATAGCCAGTACAATACCTTTAGGCTCATAGGAAATGTAGCTCTTATAGGCATCGGAATCTATTGGTTTAGGTTGCAGCATCTCTTCAATGTGCGTGGCATAGTATTCTGCTGTGGTGGCACATTTCAGTACTTCGGCCTTCGCTTCTTTCAGCGTCTTGCCCATTTCCTGTGTGATCAGGCTGGCATGTTCGTCTGCATTGTCTTCCAGCTGCCGGGCTACCTGCATCATCCAATCCCGGCGCTGTTCCAATGTTGTCTGCAGCAACTGCCGGTATGCCCATTCGCCAGCGAGTAACTTCGTTTCTATTTCTTCCTTCGTATGCGGTGCATATGTTGCAATGACCTTCTGCGTGAACGGATTAATACTTGTAAACATGGATTTTCAGCTTTTAATGTCAGTATCACAAATTTACCTATTTCCACATTAAAGCACCTTTCCTGTGGCTGCGGGTGAATCGCTATCTTTGCACCGCAAAAACAGCAGGATTTATGGCTTTAAGCAGATGGAACATTCTAATTATGGCATTGTGCACCGGCCTGATCGTTGCGAACATCTACTACAGCCAGCCTTTGCTGGTATTGATGAGCAACGAGTTTGGCGTATCGGAGAGCAATGCGGGGCAGGTAACTTTTTTTACACAGGTTGGATATGCACTCGGACTGCTTTTCTGTGTACCGTTGGGCGACAAACTGGAGCGTAAAGGACAAATTGTGGCAATGACACTCACTGCAGTGTGCGCGCTGACAGCAGCAGGATTTTCTCAGAATATCACCATGCTGAAGATCACAGGGTTGCTGATCGGGTTCACTTCCGTGGTGCCGCAGCTGATATTGCCGCTGGCAGCGCATCTTACAGATGCCGCCAACCGCGGGAAAGTGATAGGCACTATTATGAGCGGTCTGCTGATAGGTATTCTCCTTTCACGTACACTCAGCGGAATCATTGGCCATCACTTTGGATGGCGTGCTATGTTCTGGATTGCGGCAGTAATTAGTGCATTGCTGGCCGTGATCATGATCGTATCATTCCCACAGAGCAGGCCCACTTTCAACGGTACCTACGGCGACCTGATGAAGTCGTTGCTGACACTCACAAAGGAGCAGCCATTGCTGCGCGAGGCATCCGCTATCAATGCATGTTGCTTCGGGATGTTTGGCATGTTCTGGACCACCGTGGTGTTTCTGTTGTCAGATGCGCCTTTTCATTATACCAGTGAGCAGATTGGCTTCATGGGATTGGCTGCAGCTGCAGGTGCATTGGGAGCGCCGCTGGTAGGGCGTATTGCTGATAAGAAGAATCCCCGTATAGCCATTGGGTATGGCATCCTCTTCTTACTGGTGGGGTACCTGTTATTCTATCTTTTCCAGACGAGCATCATCGGTATTATCATTGGCATTGTGGCTATAGATCTAGGTTTACAGGGTATCCACGTTTCTAACCAGACTCGTATCTATGCCTTGCTGCCGGAAGCGCGCAACCGCCTCAATACTGTATTTATGACCACCAGTTTTATCGGCACTTCTCTTGGCTCCGGAATCGGGCTCTGGGTGTGGTCTGTCGGGAAATGGAATGCCGTGTGTATAGCCGGTACTGCGCTGATCCTCATTGCGCTGGTCATCTACCTGGCTACCTACAAACGTAAATAGAAATTGGCAGTGCCATAAAGGGAAGCCCCCGTTCAACATGGTGTCGAACGGGGGCTTCCCTTTTATTTTCGTATAGCCGCGCTATTCTACGCGGGTAATCTTCAGCGTGTTGGTAGGCAGGTGAAGGTTTACAGGCGTGCTGCCGGTATTTACGGCTACATCACCCACTTTCACAAAACCTCTTTCTTTCAGGATGTTGATCTGATCGAATACGATATCATCGAGGCTTTCCTCTTCTTCGTAGTAGAAGGCGCGTACACCCCAGCTGAGGCTCAACTGGTTTACCAGTGTTCTTTCTTTGGTAAATACATACAGCGGAGAACGAGGACGGTAGCTGCTCAGCATAAAGCCGGTGTAACCGCTCTGTGTCATACCGATCAGTGCATCTGCATCCAGGTCTTCAGCGATCTTACAGGCATTGTAACACAGTGCATCGCTGAGGAAGGTAGGAGAGTGGCGCTGAGGGATCAGGTTACGGTTGTAGATGATCGCTTCTTTTTCCACTTCCTGGATAATCTTGTTCATCGTCTGGATTACCAGCTCAGGGAACTGACCTGTAGCGGTTTCGCCACTGAGCATCACTGCATCAGCGCCTTCCAGTACCGCGTTGGCCACGTCAGTGATCTCACTGCGGTTAGGACGGGTACGGTCCATCATGCTTTCCATCATCTGCGTAGCTACAATAACGGGCTTAGCACGGTGGATACATTTGCGGATAATATCTTTTTGAATCATCGGGATCTGCTCTACCGGCAGTTCCACGCCGAGGTCGCCACGTGCGATCATTACGCCGTCGCTTTCCCAGATGATTTCTTTCAGGTTCTGAATAGCTTCCGGCTTCTCGATCTTAGAGATCACCTTCATCTTGGATTGACGTGCTTCCAGACGTTTACGCAGATCGATCAGATCTTTTACGCTTCTTACAAATGAAAGTGCCACCCAGTCACACTCGTGGTCAATGATAAACTCCAGGTCAACAATATCTTTTTCAGTCAGCGCAGGTAATGATACTTTGGTATCAGGCAGGTTGAAGCCTTTTTTGGAAGACAATATGCCGGGTAAGGTTACTTCGGCTTTAATTTCTTCGTTGGCAGTGATCTCTTTTACAACGGTTTCTATCTTACCATCATCCAGCAGAATCTTCTGGCCGGGTTTCAGGTCTTTATACAGATCGGGATAGGAAACATAGATTTTTTCCATGTTGCCCACTACTTTCTGGTTCACGAAAGTCAGGATGTCGCCTGCCTTTAGGGGAAGTGCATTATTCTCGATTTCGCCTACGCGCAATTTAGGACCTTGCAGATCGGCCAGAATGGCCACATTGTAAGGTTCTGTTTTGTTAATCTGACGGATATATTCAATGATCCGCAGTTTATCCTCGTGCGAGCCATGTGAAAAATTCAGTCGGAACACGTTAACGCCGGCTTTTACCAATGCCAGTAATTTCTCATAGGTATCACAGGCGGGGCCTACGGTAGCAACAATTTTCGTTTTATGCGAAGAGTGTTCTCTGCCCGCAGCATTATCCATTTGCTTGTGATAGTATTTCGAAAGGTCCTTTGTACTCATAAGTCTTATTTTTTAACTCGCAAGAATTTTAACAATCTTTAACCATTCGGGGTTAATCTCCTGTTTTGCTTTTACTGCTTTATCCAGAGGTGTGTAGTGGATCTGGTCGTTCACGATGCCGATCATAACATTGTGTGTACCATTGAGGAGGGCGTCTACAGCGGCATAGCCCATACGGCTGGCCAGGATGCGATCCATACAGGTGGGAGAACCACCTCTTTGAATATGTCCGAGAATACAAACGCGTGTATCCAGTTGCGGGCAACTTTCTTTCACCATGCGTGCCACTTCATCGGCGCCACCGGTATTGTCACCTTCGGCTACTACGATGAGGTTCACCAGTTTCCTGCGGCGTTCGTTGGCTTGCAGGTCTTCAATAATATCGATTATTTCTGTTTTATGTTCGGGGAGCATAATATGCTCTGCTCCTGTGGCAATACCGCTGTGTAAGGCGATGTAGCCCGCATCGCGGCCCATCACTTCAATCACAAACAGACGGTCATGTGCATCGGCAGTATCTCTGATTTTATCTATCGCTTCCACAGCTGTATTCACCGCTGTATCAAAACCAATAGTATAATCGGTACCTGCAATGTCCTTGTCGATAGTACCAGGCAAGCCTATACAAGGAATATCAAATTCCTGGCTGAACTTCTGCGCTCCATTGAATGAACCGTCTCCGCCTATCACGATCAGGCCATCAATGTTATGCTTCTTCAGATTCTCATAAGCCTTTTTTCGCCCTTCATATTCATAGAACTCCTTGCACCGGGCTGTCTTCAAGATAGTACCTCCCCTTTGAATGATGTTGGCCACTGATTTGGACTCCATCGGAAAGATCTCATTTTTCAACATTCCCCTATAGCCGTACATTACGCCGAACACATTCAGCTGATGATAAATGCCCGTTCTTACTACTGCACGAACGGCTGCGTTCATGCCCGGAGCGTCTCCTCCGGATGTAAGGACTGCAATGTTGTTCAATTTTTTCATATAAATTGCTAAAAAAATATCTTAAAGGCGCACGAAAATAACATTTTGCAATTGTTTTCTAACAGTTATCTTAAGAAATAACCTAAATTTTTAATTTTAATCAAACAAAGTAGTATAATTTTTTAAAAAATATAGGCATGTTGAAAAAGACTAATAAGAATTGGTTGATTCTAAGCATGAGTATTATGACGACACAGGCCATGGGACAAGCTCCTTCCATCATTTATCCGGACACAAAAAAAGTTGATACTGTAGATGATTATCACGGTACAAAAATAGCAGATCCCTACCGCTGGCTCGAAAATGATCATAGCGAAGAAACAAGTCAATGGGTAAAAGCAGAAAATAAAATTACAGAAGCCTATCTTTCTTCTATTCCTTTCCGGCAGGATATTAAAAAGAGATTGGAAGAATTATGGAACTATCCTAAAAATTCTGCTCCTGTAAAACGTGGTAAATATTATTACTTCACACGTAACGATGGGTTACAGAACCAGGCCGTATTATACCGCTCAGAAAAACCAGGCGGCCCCGCGGAGGTGTTTATTGATCCCAATAAGCTGTCTGCTGCCGGCACCACGGCGTTGGGTAATATCTCCTTCTCAAAGGATGGAAAGCATGCCGCTTACTCCATCAACAAAGCTGGCTCCGACTGGCAGGAAATCTTTGTAATGGATGTAACCAGCAAACAGTTGCTGGCCGACAAACTGGAGTGGGTTAAATTCAGCGGCATGGCCTGGAAGGGAAATGGTTTCTACTACAGTCGCTATGATAAGCCCGCAGAGGAAAGGAAGTTGTCGGGGAAAAATGAATTCCAGAAAGTATATTATCATAAACTGGGAGATCCGCAGGAAAAAGATGAACTGATCTATGTAGATAAAGTATATCCTTTACGCAGCGCCGGCGCAGAAGTAACAGAAGATGAAAGATTCCTTATCATCGCCGTTTCTGAAGGAACCTCCGGCAGAGAATTGCTGTACCGCGATCTGCAGAACCCCGCACAAAAAGAACTGGCAGTACTCGTAAAAGGTTTCGATTACGAACCTGATCTGGTAGACAGTTACAACGGTAAACTGCTGGTACGCACCAATCACAGTGCGCCCAATTATAAGGTAGTGCTCATAGACCCCGCACATCCTGAAGAAGCCGCCTGGAAAACCATTGTACCTGAAAAGCAGGAAGTGCTGGAAGGTGTTGGTACCGGCGGTGGTCAGCTGTTCCTGTCCTATCTTAAAGATGCATCTACCCGCATTTATCAGTATGATTATAACGGTAAGCTGCAACATGAAGTGAAACTGCCGGGAATAGGCACAGCTGCCGGTTTCGGGTCGAAGAAAGAAGATAAGGAATTCTTCTACAGCTACACTTCTTTCGTAACTCCGCCTACTATTTATAAATATGATATTACCACTGGTAAGTCTTCCCTCGTCAACAAAGCAGAGGTGAAATTCAACCCGGATGAATATGAAACCAAACAGGTGTTCTTTAACAGTAAGGATGGTACTAAAGTGCCCATCTTCCTGTCTGCACGCAAGGGAATCAAGCTGGATGGCAGCAACCCCGTATTATTATATGGTTATGGCGGCTTCAATATTCCAATGACACCAGGCTTCACTGTTTCCAATCTGTACTTTATGGAACAAGGCGGTATCTATGCAGTAGTGGGACTTCGCGGTGGTAGTGAATATGGAGAAGCGTGGCACAAAGGCGGCATGAAAGAGCATAAGCAGAATGTGTTTGATGACTTCATCGGCGCTGCGGAATACCTTATCAAAGCCAATTATACCAATCCGTCTAAACTGGCTATCCGCGGTGGTTCTAACGGAGGCCTGCTGATAGGCGCCTGTATGGCGCAACGCCCCGAATTGTTCAAAGTAGCGTTGCCGGCAGTAGGCGTGATGGACATGCTCCGCTTCCAGAAATTCACCATCGGTTGGGCCTGGGCGGTTGAATATGGCAGCAGCGATAACGCAGACCAGTTCAAATACCTCGTGAAATATTCACCACTGCACAACCTGAAACCCGGTACTTCCTACCCGGCCACACTGATCACTACCGCTGATCATGACGACCGCGTAGTACCCGCACATTCATTCAAGTTCGCAGCTACACTGCAGGCATGTAATGCCGGACCCAATCCAACCCTGATCAGGATTGAAACACAGGCAGGACACGGCGCTGGCAAACCAACGTCCAAGATGATTGATGAAGCAACAGATATCTGGGCCTTCACGATGTATAATCTGGGAATGAGGAAATAATTTATGCTTTAAGGATTTAGCTTTCCGTGCAACACAAAAAATGTTTTATCAAGCACGAAAAGCTAAATCCTGAAGGCTAAAAGCTGTTTATTTTCCTTACCTTTAAAGACAGCGTACTAATATGGCAATATGAAGGTACTTATAACAGGCAGTAACGGACTTTTGGGACAACATCTGATCCCGGTTTTCGCCCGGCAGGGAAATTATGAAGTGATAGCTACCGGCCGGGGGGCCAATCGTTATCCGCATCCCGATAATTACATTTATGAGGCGGCTAACCTGCGCACCGCTGCAAGCGTTCAGCAGCTCATCGATAAACATCAGCCCGACATTATCGTACACAGCGGTGCCATGTCGCAGGTGGATGAATGCGAAAAGAACAAGGATGCCTGCTGGGATACCAACGTAGGCGCTACGCGGTACCTCGTTCAGGCTGCAGAAAAGTGTAATGCCTTCTTTATGTTCCTGTCCACAGACTTCGTGTTTGACGGACTTAGCGGGCCATACGCAGAAGATGCGCCAGTGAACCCTATCTGCTATTACGGTACCAGCAAAGTCGCAGCAGAAAGACTTGTACACAACAGCAAGCTGCAATGGGCCATCATCCGCACAGTACTCGTATATGGTATATCCTCTGACCCGCATCGCAGCAATATGATCACATGGGTAAGGAACAACTTGCAGCAGGGTAAAAAAATAAAAGTGGTAGATGACCAATGGCGCACACCTACCCTGTGTCAGGACCTCGCAGAAGGATGCAGATTGATAGCAGATAAAAAAGCCACCGGCTACTTCAATATCAGCGGTAATGAGATCCTCACTCCATATGATATGGCTATCAAAACCGCAGAATATTTCAACCTCGATACCGCACTTGTAGAAAAGATCAGCGCTAAAAGTCTTGCACAGCCTGCTCCACGTCCCGCCAAAACAGGACTCATTATCACCAAAGCGGAAACTGAGCTGGGATACCGCCCACATAGTTTTGCAGAAGGATTGGAGATTGTGGCCGCCGAACTCTGACCGTTGATTAGCGAGTAACTGTCTGAACTGTGATTTATGTGATTTGATTGATGATTCTGATTAAGAATTATAAAAAAAGGACCCGTTAAGATATTATTCTTAACGGGTCCTTTTTTACAGAAAAATTATCAACTTAATCTTCGCTCATCAGAATCATCAATCAAATCACATAAATCACAGTTCAGACAATCACTGTTCAAGGTAAGCCTTGTTCGTCTTAAATTCTTTCCGCTTCTCCTCCAATACCCTTGCCGTATCAGCAGGCAGTGATTTCACGGGTATAGCTACTTTGTACTGATCATTACGTTTATACATTACTACGTTCTGCTTCCAGCCATTTCTGCGGGCAGTCTGTTTTACGGCCCTGAGGCTATCTTCATAGGTATCTATAACAACATAGTAAGACAGGCTGTCATTAACAGGAGCAGGCGGTGGAGCAACGGTTGCAGTTGCGCCCTGTGCGCTATCCGGTGATGCCTGATGGTGATGATGTATTGTATCCGCAGTGATCTCTGTAGATTCGGCCGGAGACGAACCGGATGATGTTGATCTGTTGCTGATATACCACCATGTACCCAGGCCACCGATGATGATAACGGCGCCTGCAACGGCCCACCACCATTTAAAGATGCTTTCCTCTGTAACTGCTTCCAGCGTTGCTTCTTCCTCCCTGGTCATAATGGGCTCTGTGCTCGTGTGCAGAGAAGGAGCAGTGGACGGCGTATCATCAGCTGGCGGGGACTCCTGTCTGAGGGGCGTCTCCCGATGTATCGGAGTAATAGTCAGTGCATCCTGGTTTACCGGCAGTGTTTCCGGCAGGAAATTAATGTTGCCGGCGAAGTCACCCTGTAACTGACCAATACCAGGCAGCTCTATGGGGTTGCCGGAACGCAGGGCAGCTTTCAGCTCTTCGGTGTATCTCTCCAGTTTGCGTTGTGCTACAGCAGGTACAAGATTCTCTTTCAGGGCAATCCATTCCAGGCAGGAGCCATCATCCTGCCACGACTGGCTAAAGATAACCTGGTCGCGCGGAGGAGTAAGCGTTTGGGCATCACTGTTATATTGTGCAGGAAAATGCTGAACCGTAAAGGTTCCCAACTGAGGTACAACGCATACCCTTTGCCTGAACAGTACTTCCTGGATGTATTGCTGTAGTATCACAGTACTAATTTAAAACTTTATCATTACACCACCCACAATATTAAATCCGTAAGTCGGATACAGGTACCAACGCTGGTAATGTGTATTGAATACGTTGTTGGCATTGAGCCATACGTTGAAGTTGCGGCCTATGTCGTAAGATGCGCCTGCATTGAGATCCCAGGCGGCACTGGTTTTCCCGAAGTCCTTGTTGGGGAGCTGGTAGTAGCTACCGCTAAGTGCATACAGGTTGGCGTTCAGGTGCAGTTTCTTTGCAAAAGTGTACTGCATGAACAAATCGCCCTGGAAAGGAGGCAGATGCCAGGGTTTCACCTCTGTTTGCTGCTTGTTATAGTTATACCAGTCGAAAGATACTCTTGCCTGGAATTTTTCTTCCTCTATATAACCCACTTCCGCATGAAGCTGGAAAGCACGTAGTTGCTCCTCATTACGGGTTCTGAATACCTTGGTGTCGGCGCTGTCATTCACAAACAGCGGCATGTTGTACCAGGTGATAGATGCAAACTTGGTGTTATAGTTGAAATGGCTGCCCAGTGTACCTTTAATACCCGTATATTTCTCTTCCACGCGGGTGTTGAGTATCCCCGGTACCAGACCAGCAAGGAACGGATTTTTATTGGCGAGGTTACGGTAAGAGTTCTTTTCAAAATAAGAGATCCAGCCGCTGCTCAGGATGAGTTTTTTGCGTACGAGATGTGATTCGTTCACGATGTCGGGTAGCAGGTAAAACTTACTGTTGGTCCATGTGGGATTTACGCCGGCATGCAGCACAAAACCCGGTTTGATGATGTCTACAGCAGGATGGATAGCCACTACGTTGTTATTGATGGAGCGGTTGTTATCTTCCTTGTAGGTAGAGAGGTCAAATACGCCCTCTGCTTTGATATAAATGTCTTCAAACACCTGTCTGCGTACCGGAATTTTGGCGACGAAAGTGTTTTCTGTGCGTTTGTAGGAATCATTGAACAGGATGAACTTCACTTGTGGCTGGAACTGAAATGCCCAGTCGTTCTGTGGTCTGTTCTGCATGCCTACCTGCGCGGTAAACTGGTTGAAGGTCTGTGCAATATCTTTCTTATCGTATTTCAGCACATCATGATTGTAGCCGTAATAGTGTACGGTATTACGATCATATGCGAGGCTGGCATTGAATTGCATATTCTGCAACAGGTAAGCGCCGGAGGCCAGCACATTCAGGTTGCTGTAGTCCTGGTCAGGAATGTCTTTTCCTTTTGATCCGGTGTAGTTTACAAACAGGCCGTAGTTGTAGTTTTCATGCCTGCCGCTGCCAAATCCGGCTTGTACATAAGGTGTTTTATAGTTGCCGTAACCAAGTTTGATGAAATTGTTCTGCAACACTTCCAGCGAGTCGCGGCCCAGTGCCAGCGGTTTCAGCGGCGCGGCCTGATACATGAAGTTCAGGTTGAGCGCCGGTACTTCGTATTTAAGTACAGGCCTGCTGGAATCTGCTCCCGGCAACGAGGCCGTGAGGTTGAGCTTATAGGCATCGCGCAGTTTAGGCTGATTAGTGGAAATGATGTCGATGGTTTCCTCTTTCAGCTTTTCCTGTGCTGTAGCCGGTTGCAGCCATAAAAGACCGGTGATGCCTATGGCTGCCGTTGCAAAAGCGCGTTTGCTGTTTATTGTGTGAATGTTCATGCGAGCGTAATCTTAATTTTCTGAATCCTCCTCCAGGTCCGAATCCACGGTATATAAATTATTTTTTGTTCTTCTTACCGGCAGCTTTCTCAGCAGCTTCAGCTTTCGCCAGTTTGTCCTTCGCTTCCTGTTTCAGTTCTGCGATGGAGCAATTGGCGGCGATGCTCTGGAAAGTGGCTTTGGCGTTGAAATAATCCTGCTGGCGTGCATATACATCGCCGAGAAGGATATACGCTTTGGCTACCCAGTATTCGTAAGAAGGCGTGTTCTTGATCACGTCGAAGCCGGCTTTCTCTGCGGCAGCCAGATCGTCTTGCTGTAGGTAGCTGTCGGCTATATCATAACGGGCTTCTGCGCCTGTTTCGGATTTGTTGAGGGAGGCCACTGTTTTGAACTCGGCAATGGCATTGGCATATTGTTTTGCCTGCTTCTGTGCTTTACCCAGGTAGAAGTGACCAATGATCTGGTCATCTGTACTGATATTGGCGGTAGCCAGTAACATTTCGGCGTAGTTGCCCACTTCATCCCAGTGCTTCAGCTGGAAATTGCTGCGCAACAGCCCCCTGGTGGCTGTCAGGCTGTTTTCCTTGCTGGTGGCAAGGTCCTGCAATTGGAGGTAGTAGGTGCGCGACTTCTCGTAATTCTTTACCTGATAGTAATTGATATTCGCGGCCTGGAGGGCAGATCTCTCTGCATACAGGCTGTTGTTGCGCGATAATACAAACTCATATGCAGGTAAAGCATTCGTATAGTCTTTGCTGTTATAAGAGCACTCTGCTTTGTAGAAGTACGCCGGCAGGATGAATTGTCCGTTCGGGTATTTCTGGATGTAGCTGTTGAAGCCGGTGATGGCGCCAGCACAGTCATTGGCTGTGAACCTGGATTCAGCTGCTGCGTAAGACAGGGAATCTTCTGCGGAGGCAGTCACCGTGCGGCCGCTGGCTTTGAGGAAGGCGAGATAGTCATCGGTCTTACCCTGATTCACATAAATAGATCTTACACTTTGCAGTGCTTCCGTGCTTTCTGGCGAACCGGGGAACTTCTCCACCACCTGGCGGTAGTAGGAAAGCGCTTTGCTGTCGTTGTCCTTGTTGAACCAGCAGAGGCCCAGCTTGAGCAGTGCCCTTGGGGCGTTAGGGCCATTCGGTTGTTTTTTCAGCACGTTTTCCAGGTAAGGAATGGCTTCAGTATATTTTTCACTCGCCAGATAGGTGTTGGCTATCTCCATATCAGTTTCATTACCGAATCCGGATGCCGGGAATTTGTTGCCCAGCTGCTGCAGCAACGCGAGCTTCTCGCTTTGCTTGCCCTGGAGGCCAAGTATGATGGCTTTCTGGTAAGTGGCGTAGTCAGAGCCTGCTGCGTTACTGTTGATGATACGGTCGTACAGTGCCACCGCTTTGGGGAACTGGCGCACCATGTAGTAGCAGTCGGCGCTGCGGAGTGTTGCATCGGTAGCGAGGCGTTCTGCATTCGGGCCGCTCGTTTTCTGAGCCGCTTCGAAGTATGGCAGCGCTTCTGCGTATTTATCCTGTTTGAGCAGGCTGTAACCAAGGTTGTAGCTGGCTGTCTGCGCATTAGCTTCTCCTGAAACCGGTGGCGTATCTTTCAGATAGGCGTTCAGGTTGGTGATGGATTTATCTGTTTTGTTCTGGCGCAGGGCTATCTCTGCTTTCCAGAAGTGAGCCAGTTGTTTGATCTTAGGATCGTATGGATGATTAATGGCGATGTCCAGTAAGCGGTCCGCTTCTGCGAGCTGCTGGTCGTTGATCAACTCAGTGGCACGGCCATAGGCTACTTTCTGGTATGCTTTCAGAACGGTCGGGTTCTTGTCGGGAATCAGCTCAATAGTGGCAAGTCCGTCTCTGTAGTTGTTGGTGTTCATGAACAGGTTTACCAGTATCTCACGTGCCTCTTTATTGTAAGCAGATTGTGGGTATGTTTTCACAAACTGAGTAAGCTCGGAGAGTGCGGCATCCTGATAACCCAGTTCATAGGAGAGCTTGCCGTAGTTAAAGCGGGAGATCTCCTGCTGTTCGGCGTTGGAGCTGTTACGGGCACAGAAGGCGAAAGCATTGCGGGCATTGGCTTTCTGGCCGGTGCGCAGGTAGCAGTCGCCGAGCAGATACATGGAGTTCTGTCCCAGTGAATCCTGTGCGCTGCTCAGCTGTTTGAAACCGCTGATAGCTTTGTTGTAATTGCCGGTTTGATAGTAAGAGTAGGAGAGCTGATAAATATCTTCATTTCTTACTTCATCGGCATTGTCCTGAAACTCTTGCAGATAGGGCAATGCCTTTTTGTAATCTTTCCTTTCGAAATAAGCCTTCCCCAGCAACTGTTTCAGCTCAGCTTCATAATACTGGCCTCCCTGGCGGATCAGCGGTTCACTATAGGAAATGAGCTGGTCGGTTTTGCCCTGGAAGTAGTAGATCTCAGCAATGTAATAAGGCACTACGTTGCTGTATTTAGGCTCGTTGATTACGCGCTGGAAACTGGTGAGCGCATCGTTGTACTGATGATTGTAGTACGCGATAAAGCCATAGTAATAGTTGGCCGGAACATAGTATTTACCAGGTATCTCGCGGATAGAAGCGAAGAGCGGCAATGCTTTTTTAAAGTCTTTGACGTTGAAATAGCAGTAAGCCAGTTCAAACTTTGCTTCGGCAATCTCTGTGTTGGAAAGGTTGTCAATATTGGCTTTCTCATACAGCGGAATCGCTTCCTTGAACTTGTTCCGGTGGAAATAATATTTTGCAAGCTGATAGCTGACGAGTTGTTCGCGTGCGTTATTGTTGAATATTTTCAGATATTCCAGCGCGGTTTTTTCTGCATTGTCCTGTTGCAGTTTGAGAGCACAAATGGTATAGTAATAATAGGCATCTGCCTTTACAAGATCGCGGTTCGTTTCGTGGAAATAATCGATATTATCAATTGTTTGCCTGAAAAGCTGCATGGATACACTGTATTTCTCCTGCTGGAAATATTGCTGGGCATCTTTGAATGCTTTTTCCGGCTCTGTGTAAATGCGAGTCTGCTGCGCCTGTGCGGCAGGCAGGGCTGCCATGCCTGCGCCGGCAAAGGTCAGCGCGGATACGTACAGATGGCCCGGAATGACAAATTTTCTTATTAACTGCATGCTTTAGCTGTTATATCTTTATTTATGCGTTTAAAACGAATCCACAACTGAAATATTTTCCAGTCTGTATGCACGGTTAGCCTATCAGGCAAATATAAAAGTTATATCTTTTCTTTCCTGATCGGGTTTCCAACAATGTGGATAACTCCGGAAACATGACAAAAGCTATTACAGTATATTCGCCAAATCTTTTTAAAAAGAGCGTTAAAACCTTTTCCTACTATGAGAAAACTGTTCACAGTCGGCTACACCAATGGTGCTGTCTCCTTCTCAATGCTGGTGCTCCGCCTGGTGTTTGGTGGCCTTATTCTGCTGCATGGCTGGCCCAAGTTGATCAATTTTGCTGCCAAAATGAATTCTTTCCCTGATCCGCTAGGTGTCGGACATAAGATTTCACTGGGAATGACAGTATTTGCAGAAGTATTTTGCGCCATCTTCATCATGATAGGGTTAATGACAAGACTAGCCACTGTACCGCTGATCATCTGTATGTGCGTGATCCTGTTCATGGTACATGCAAAGGATACGGCAGCGCTCAATTTCGATAAAATAGAACTGCCGGTAATGTATCTCACAGGATTCATTGTATTGCTCTTCACAGGCCCCGGAAAGGTGTCGATCGATGGCGTGCTGGGCAAATAATTTTATTTAGGAATTTATTTATGTGATTATTTGTTTGTTTGGCTGCCGGAGCCATATTTTTCAAAAAGAAAAATAAGCATATAACCACATAAAAAATATAAGGGAAACATGTTTATCAGCACAACAACAATCAGGGTACGCTATGGAGAAACAGACCAGATGGGCTATCTCTATTACGGCAACTATGCTCTTTATTACGAAGTAGGGAGAGCGGAAGCTATCAGGGAACTCGGATTCACCTATAAAGAACTGGAAGAACAGGGTGTAATGATGCCGGTAGCCGAACTCAATGTAAAGTACTACCGCCCGGCTTATTACGATAACCTGATAACGGTAAAGACTATACTGAAAGAAATGCCTAAATCTTCCAGAATTCAATTCCATTCAGAACTTTATAACGAAAAAGGAGAACTGCTCAACGTAGGTGTTACCACGCTGGTGTTTATTGGCGTAGACACCCGTCAAAAGGCAGGTCTGCCGGATGCGCTGAAGGAGAGACTTGAACCGTTTTTTGTTTAGGAATTAATTTATGTAGTTATTTGTAAAAAGAGACCTTTTTCGGAAGAAAATGAACAAATAACCATATAAGAAAATAAAAATTATCTACCGTGGCTAAGGTAACAACCAGTATTATCACCATCGGTGATGAACTGCTGATAGGACAGACAATAGATACAAATTCAGCCTGGATGGCCCAGCAGCTGAATGCTATGGGCATATGGGTACATCGTCGTGTAGCCATTGGAGATAGAAAGGAAGATATCCTGGAAACAATGGCCAAAGAAGCCGCCGTTTCTGACATCGTGCTGATAACCGGAGGTCTTGGGCCGACGGCTGATGATATCACCAAACCCACCCTGTGCGAATATTTCCAGACAAAACTGGTGCAGCATGAACCTACCCTGCAATGGGTGCTGCATATTTTTGAAAGTCGCGGCCTGCCGCTGCTCCAGCGTAATATAGACCAGGCAATGGTGCCGGAAGCATGCACCGTTATCAGAAATGAACGCGGCACCGCACCAGGTATGTGGTTTGAAAAAGATGGAAAGATATACGTTTCCATGCCAGGTGTACCGCATGAAATGAAAGGTATCATGGAAAGTTATGTGCTGCCGCAACTGGCCGCACATTTTAATACGCCGGCGGTATTGCACCACACCCTGATCACCTCCGGAATGGGAGAGTCTTTCGTCGCAGAAAGGCTCACTGCTTTTGAAGCCGGGCTGCCACCGCATATCAGGCTGGCATACCTGCCCAGCTATAGCCTGCTCAAGCTGCGCCTCACAGCATTCGGCGCCGATAAGGTAACTACCGCCGCAGAGCTGACCATCTACTTCAACGAGATGAAGCTGCTGCTGGAAGATATCACAGTCGCCGACCAGGATATCGCCATTGGTGAAGTACTCGGACGTATTTTACTGGAGAAAGGCAAAACAGTAGGTACCGCTGAAAGCTGTACCGGTGGCCAGATTGCAGCCTGGATCACCGCCGTTCCCGGCAGCTCCGCCTATTATAAAGGCAGCACCATTACCTACTCTAATGAGATGAAAATGAAGCTGCTGGGGGTAAAGCAGGAAACACTGCAAACATACGGCGCTGTAAGCGAGGAAACCGTGAAGGAAATGCTCGCAGGCGCTCTGAATACACTCGAAGTGGATTACGCCATCGCAGTATCCGGTATCATGGGGCCTGACGGTGGTACCAATGAGAAACCGGTAGGCACCGTATGGATGGCCGTAGGCAGCCGTGATGCAATGGTGACAGTAAAACATCACCTGCGTTACGACCGTGAAAGAAATATCCAGATGACAGCCGTTTACGCCATGAATGAACTGCGCAAACTGATACTGCAATAAAGGAATGGGGCGATGTTCAATTGATACAATTCCCTTATTTTTGCGAGGCACTAAAGCTAAATCAATCTTATGGCCATTGTAGAACTGGTAATGCCCAAAATGGGGGAAAGTATTATGGAAGCCACCATTTTGCGCTGGCACAAAAAGGCGGGTGATCACGTAAAAGTGGATGAAACCGTCCTGGAAATTGCTACTGACAAAGTGGACAGTGAAGTACCATCTATTGCAGAAGGAGAGATAACCGAGATCCTTTTCGCTGAAAATGATGTAGTGCCTGTAGGTACTATAATTGCCCGTATCAATACCAGCGCTGAAGCAGCAGCAGCTGCACCTTCACCTGCAACAGCCCCCGTTGCAGCAGAACCTAAATTCACAGCAGCAGCACCGGTTACCGCTACCGCACAACCAGCAGCAGCGCCTGCGGCATCAGGTGGCGCCAGGTTCTACTCCCCACTGGTTCTCACCATCGCACAACAGGAAGGCGTGAGCTTTGCCGAGCTGGAAAAGATCCCAGGCTCCGGCAGCGAAGGCCGCGTTTCCAAAAAAGATATCCTGCAATACATAGCAGACCGCAAAGAAGGCAAAGTGATCGCTGACGTTACGCCAGCGCCGGTCGCTGCACCAGCCGCTTCCGCTGCCCGTCCGCAGCAGGTTACCACCACAGTTGCGTCTCCCGCATACAACGGCAACGTGGAAATTATAGAAATGGACCGCATGCGCAAACTGATTGCCAACCACATGGTGATGAGTAAGCAGACCAGCCCGCATGTTACCAGCTTCGCAGAAGCCGATGTAACCAATATGGTGAAATGGCGCGACCGCGTGAAAGGTGAATTTGAAAAGAGAGAAGGAGAGAAGCTTACCTTCACCCCCCTCTTTATTGAGGCGGTAGTAAGATGTATCAAGCGCTTTCCATTGGTGAACTGCTCTCTTGACGGAGACAAAATCATCATCAAGAAAGATATTAATATTGGTATGGCCACTGCACTGCCAAGCGGAAACCTCATCGTACCGGTGATCAGGAATGCAGATGTGCTCAACCTCGTTGGCCTCAGCAAGCAGGTAAACTCACTTGCTAATGCAGCCCGCCAGAATAAACTGAAACCAGAAGATACCCAGAGCGGTACTTTCACCTTAACGAATGTAGGAACATTCGGAAGCCTGATGGGCACACCTATCATTAATCAGCCGCAGGTAGCCATCCTGGCAGTAGGCGCTATCAAAAAACGCCCGGTAGTCATAGAAACAGAAGATGGCGATGCTATCGCTATCAGGCACATGATGTACCTGTCCCTGTCTTACGATCACCGCATTGTAGACGGTTCCCTGGGTGCCACCTTCCTCAGCGCCGTTGCACAGGAACTGGAAAACTTCGATCCTAAAAGAACATATTAATATATAGGAATTTAATGATTTAGAGATTTTGAAATTTATTAAATGCTGCGAATGTCAACATTGATCATAACATGGCTTTCGCGGCATTTAATAAATCCCGGAAATCGCTGAATTCCAAAATCACTAAATAAAAAGGCGCTCATATGAGCGCCTTTTTAAATTCCTTTGGTCCCGAATAAAGGGATTAACAAGGGATTAATAACGACGGTCGCGGGAACCATATCCTCCACCGCCACGGTTATTACCACCTCCTTTAAAATTATTATTCGGTTGTTTAGGTCTTGCTTCGTTTACCATCAATTGTTTGCCTTCGACTTCGCTGCCGTTCAAACTATCCATAGCCTTTGATCCTTCTTCCTGATTAGGCATTTCCACGAAACCAAAACCGCGTGAACGTCCTGTTTCATGGTCTTTGATAACCTTAGCGGAGGTAACCTCTCCAAATTCGCTGAAAATCTGATGCAGATCCTCATCGGTCAACCTATAATGCAGGTTGGCTACGTAAATGTTCATGATAACTGAAATTAAAAAAATGAAAAATAATGTACTGAAGTTATGAAAATAACGTCAATAAAAAAGAAACCACTTAAAAATATTTATTTCAATCTGCATCAGAACTGTCAAACGCATTGCGAAACCCTTTACTGTAAAGGATTGTGGTATTCCGGTGCATTATTTGGTTAGTTGTTGTAACGATGAAAAACGAGCTATTTTTGCACTTTTTTTCGTAAATTAAAGATGTAATCCATTAAATTTAATTATCATGGGAGCGTTAAGTGAAACATGGTTTGCAGATGGTTATATCGACTTCGAGCTGAAAAAATATACTTTGTTGTCCTATCTGCAGGAAATACACCGCCACTTTAATCAGAACAAACTTTATCCCCAGCTTGCGGATATTATCTTCCACTACAACAACCTGGTGGCATTCCGCGAAAACAAACAGTTCCTTCAGCAACACTTTCCCAAACGCCTGACAGCAGTAAACATGGAAAAACTACAGTTGCTCTATGAACAGCTGGTAGCCGACGATGAACTGATGGAAGAACTGGAATCCATTATTGCTTATGCACTGCAACAAATGAACAGTACCATCAAAGACGGCACCGAGATCTATGAGTTTGTGGAAGACAAACTGAACATCTCTCCTGTTGGACTAGTCCCGCTGGATACCGCAGAAGGGTATTTTTTGTTGTGTGACGGCCGATACAGTGATACACTCGTATACACCTACCGGCTTACTATTTTCGAGCGGCACGATGAAAAATTCAGAGGCATTCACACCGAATACCTGGAGGCCTACACCAAAAGCCTGGCAAATACTTGTGAAGGTATCAAAACCCAGCTGATACGCAAACATACCGGTCTCTTCAATCCAGCCGTGTATCGTGTGGAAACATCATTGGTACTGCCGGTAGATGAAACACTACTGCCGATCGCCAAGAGGAGCCTGGTGAAATACATCGCGCTGAATGCGGCCTGATCAGTTGAGTTGCGGAGCATTACCGCCGCCGTCAAAGCTCACCTCCAGCGTATGATCTTTCAGGAATGGTACATAATACTGCGCCAGGATCTTCCTTATTTTTTCTTTACACTGCTCCGTATAGACCGTATTGCCTTCAAGCTGTCCGCGTGATGTCTGGTAGAGTTTTTTCTGTACTTCCGTATAGGTTTCATCATCCTGGAAAAGGAACAGGCCTTTGCGGTTGGCTGTTTCCATTTTGTCCATCTTCAGTTCATAGCTCAGCAGGTGCGGAGCAGGAAGGCGCACTATGATCTTTTTATCGGTTACCGTTACTTTAAAGTGAGCACTGTCTATATCCACGCCATATTTTGCCTGGTACGGCACATTCACCCACACCGTATTTTCGAAGAACGTTTTTTTCAGATTATCTGTCCATCCGCCGCTATCTTCAATGTTACTGCGTTTGATACTGGCAGTGCCCTGTACATCAAGGCTCGACAACTCAGCTATTTCCCTCACAATAATACTGTTGGAAATGACCTGCTGGCTTACATTGGTACTGCCGAAACGTTTGCCCAGCCAGAAAAGGAGCAGACCGATCAAAACCAGGACAACCGTATAAATTATTTTCTTCATTACGAATAAAGTATTTAGGAAACGGAATCGCGGCGTAAGATAGCAAAAAGGCAACAGGTATGAAACGTATATACGTTGACGTTATTATCTGGACATCGATTCAATCAGCGTTGCGTGCTGTGGATAAGCCGCCTGCAGGGACGCTCTTTCCGCCAGCTCAAAGTCAGCGAAGTCGAAGCCGGGCGCTACTGTGCAGCCTACCAGGGCAAAAGTGCCAGGTGCTTCCACACGGGATGCAAACCAGTTACCAGCCGTGATGATTACCTGAAGGGTTTCTCCATTTTCAATATCACGCCCCAGCTTGTGCGTCTGTAAATCGCCTCCCGGCGCAATCTCATAAATGGTGAGCGTCTGGCCATCATAGAAGTGCCAGATTTCATCCGCTGCAATCCGGTGGAATGCAGAGAACTCACCTTCTTCCAGCAGAAAGTATATACAGGTAGAGGCATTGCGGCTGCCTATCATGCCCGCAGGCAATGTGCTCATATCCAACACCCACTCTGAGCGATAGGTCTCCCTGAAGGCCCCCCCTTCTACATGGGATTGCAATTGTAGTTTTTCGCGCCACCAGGCGGCAGATTGTTGCATCATATTGACCGGTTATAAGGTGAGGTATTAATGTGGCAGATGCTCACAAATAGATTTCAGGGTTGTGTCGCTGCATAAATTTCTCCGGATTGGGAATATCTGTAAATCCAAACTGGCGATATAGCTCATGGGCATCCGAGGTCACCAGCAGCCACCTTCTCAGGCTTTGCAGCTCAGGGTAGGCAGTGATAGTCCGCATCAGAAATTTCGACAACCCCTTGCCACGATATTCATTTACTACAAATACATCAGCGAGATAAGCAAAGGAGGCATAGTCCGTGATCAGTCTTGCAAATCCTATCATTTTATCGTCGTGGTAGAGTCCAAAGCACAAAGAGCCTGCAATGGTCTTCTCCACGATGCTGCGCGGAATCTTCTGGGCCCAGTACGATTCATTCGCTAAAAAATTGTGGATCACCGCTATGTCCAGTCTTGTTTTGTCTGTTGAAACAACATAGTCTCCTTCTTTTGATTCAAATGGTTTCATAGCAACATTTATTATCTCTAAATATAAAAAGGAATTAGCTTCCGGCAGTTGTTTCCTTAAAAAAATCATCGGAAACATTACCAGAAGCTAATTCCTTCGTTAATAGCTAAATTTCTTTCTACCCCACTCAACTTGCTACAGCCGCTACAGGCATATAAGCAATGGTAGCAGCAGCAGACGGCGCCACCCCGTTGAATGTCAGGTAATCATCTATAAACATGGCCTGGTTATAATAGGCCGTTGTATGAATATTCGCTTGCCATTGCGGCAGGTTCAGCTGCTGCATGGAATGCATGGCTGTTTTAAATCTCATCATGCGCGCATACAGTTGTGGAGGCAATCCTACAATAGCGGTAAACAAGCGCTCAAGCGTGGGCTTGGAAAGATTAAATACAGAAGATAATTCGTCTACACTTACATTCCCCTGGTTGCTCACAAGATAATCTGCCATCACGTCCACCTGTTTCAGCGGAGGGTTGTTGATGGCAAGCGCCTGTGTACAGGCGTTATTCAGCAATGCTGTAATGGCGGCAGGTTCACCGGCAGCACCAAGTTGTGCTGCAAGCTGCATCCATACCGGATTTTCATGAGTGGCCAGGCTACGGTAGTAGTTAGTGAAGGAGGCCATATCCAGTTTCAACAGCCTGTAACCGCCGTAGGCATTCAATTGTACGATCACGGCTTTCACCGGTCCTTTTACCTTCAGCTCACAGGCACAGGTAAAATGTCCCAGTACAGCGTTCTGCGGCAACGTGAAGCCTGCGTGATGCATCGGCTTTACACTGGCTTCGCCTTCCAGAATAAATACCATATACTGATCACCCAGGGCAAACAGGTTATGTGGCAGCTGAATAGCGCCATTGGTATTATCTTCCCAGAAATAGTACTGTTTCACATAAGGACGTAAGCCATCCGCGGGTTGGTAGATGTGGAGTTTCATAGGCATAAAATGTTGTGCTTTAAGGGATATCGCTATCACTGCAAAATCACACCATACGCTGAAGTGGCGATGTTGATGTAAATATATGTAATTAAATTTATATAAAAAAGACGATAATTATTTTGAGGTAGGCATCAAGTCCACCTTTCCTTCGTCTCTCCCTCACTTGTCCTTCGATACTCATAAGGGGTAAAGCCTACCAAAGCCCAGGCATCTCCCAGGCATCCCCCACCCAAAGCCCGGTTAAAAGCGCACTTTTGCCTTTTTACCCATGGGCTCGTCTGCAAGGATCCGTTTAAATCGTCCCCTATTCTTCCCTTTAGCAATCACAAAGAAAAAGGACTGA
Organism: Chitinophaga sp.; assembly: GCF_035538455.1. GTDB lineage: Bacteria > Bacteroidota > Bacteroidia > Chitinophagales > Chitinophagaceae > Chitinophaga. The sequence continues at coordinate 26,140 of NZ_DATLKJ010000260.1, read as the reverse complement.
CCCAAAAGGTCAGCCCCGCTTTTATACATCTTTTCAGTTTTCACTGATTACAAAAATCAAACAAATCATATGAATCAAAGTCCCCAGTTGATACCCTTCTCCGTTGCAGGTACGCCGTTATCCAACCATTGTGGAGCAGGAGCGCCTTTCAGAAAATGATCAAAGAACTGTTGTTCCCTGCGTTGAATATCCTTACGGTTCTGACGCTGCACCAGGTTATGCGCTTCGTTGTTGTAGTTCAGCAACCAAACGGGCTTACCTAAACGGCGTAAGCCAGTGAACATTTCAATACCCTGATACCAGGGCACTGCACCATCTGCATCGTTAGCCATAATGGCAACAGGCGTATTCACACGTGGAAGATGGAAGAGAGGAGAGTTCTCAATGTACAGCTCCGGTTTATCCCACAACGTAGCGCCAATGCGGCTCTGCGAATGCTCATACTGGAACTGCCTGTTCATTCCGCTTTCCCAGCGTATACCACCGTAGGCGCTGGTCATGTTGGCAACAGGAGCGCCAGCCCATGCTGCGCTGAACAGGTTGGTCTGTGTGATCAGATAAGCCACCTGGTAGCCGCCCCAGCTCTGTCCCTGAATACCCATATGTTTGCCATCACCCCATGGTTTTTTGGCAATGTCTTCTGCAGCACTCACAATATAATCGTATGCGCTCTTACCGGGATGACCGTTCTCATAAGTAATGTCCGGCGCAAACACGAGGTAGCCGCGACTTACAAAGAATGAGATGTTCAGCCTGGAAGGGGTAGGCGCCGGTGGCTGATAGCTGTATAATCCATCGGTCAGTTTCTCATAGAAGTAGAAGATCACCGGATATTTACGGGTACTATCGAAATCTTCAGGCTTGTACAGGATACCTTCTGCTGATTTGCCACTGAAAGTAGTCCACTTATACAGAGAGGCGGTACCCCAGTTATAATCTTTCTGCTGCGGGTTGGTGTTGCTGATCTTTGTTGCCTCGCTGATCTGCGCGCCGGTATACACATCCGGCGACAATACATAACTTGCTTTGGTGTATGTATAAGCCACTGCGTCTTTGGCTTTCAGCAAATCCTGGAATGACCACGGACCAAGTATCAGCTGGCGGGGAAGTACGCCTTTTGCTTTTTTACCTGCAAGCGTAAGAGCGTAAAAGCCATTGTATTTAGTGCTGTCCTGGAAGGCAGAGAGCACCACGTTCTGGCCGGGACGCAGGAATCTTTCTTCGGCATCCAGTCTCACATAACGGAAACGGATTTTATCTTTTCTGCCCTGTCCGCCTGTAATACAGGCCGGTGCTGTTTTCCCGGTGGGATCCAACTGCCAGATGTCGTAACGGTCATAGATATACGTAAACTTGTCGTCTTCCAGCCATCCTGCAAAACCATATGGCTCCGGCTGATCCGGATGATCGTCTTCTTCGTCGTATACCGGCGGAATTCCTTTGGTAAGACCTACTGTTGCGCCGGTGGCATTGTCATAAGCATACCATTGTTTCTCTTCCATATCATACCAGCTGATATATTTGCCGGCAGGAGAGATATAGAATTCGCCATCGAGCTTTTCCCTGATCTTTTTACGGGTACCATCGCTAAGATTCACGAGGTATGCGGTTTTCAGCGTACGTCCTGTCCATTGCAAAGCAATGCGCTCGTCTTTGTCGGTAACACCCAGCGCATATGCGCTATTGCCTTCTGCAGGTACTACAATGGTTTCAAGATCCTTGTCGCCCAGTTGTAATACTCTTTTTGATGCGGGATAATACACCGCCGTATAGCTTCTCTTCAGTTCCTTGTCCGCATTTTTCAGCTGCATGGGCTGCAGGTAGTCATCCTTATAATTCCAGATATCCACTTTCGCCACTTCAAAGTCCACGATGTTGGTATCCTTTACTGGAAGTATAGGAGAGGTACCAAAGAACAGACGCTGACCATCTTTGCTGAAGTAGATCTGGCTGTTGGAATTAATACTCCATTTGGAAGGAATACCACTGTTGTTTTTATCTACTACCTGGAATGCACTGTCCTGGCCTGGTTTGAAGTAAAACAACTGGTAAAACTGCTGTAATGCTTTAGCGCTATCGCGTGTACCGAAATAAGCGGCCTGTTCTCCTTTTTCATCAAAGGCAAACTGTTTGTAGTTGCCATAGCCACGGCTCAGCGTATCGGCTTTGCGTGCGGCTGTATGCCACAGCAGCATACCGGTACGGGATAAGGAGTCCTTCTTGTCTGATCCGATCTCTGCCAACAGCTTGTTTCCTGGTTTGCTGAATGCGTATTCACTTACATTTTTAATGGTATCCTGTATGCCGTTGGTCAATTGTCTGATCACCAGTATGCCACTTTCAGATTCGGAAGATGCATTTTTATCGTCGTCTTCCCGGTCTGTATCAGCAGCTTTGGCCGCTTTTTTATTTTTCACTTTCGCACTATCTGTAGTTGGCTTATCTATCAGATAAGCCAGCAAGCCGCTGCCCTTTGCTGGTGTCTTAAACGATTTTACAGCAGGAAACTTCAATACATGCTGCTGCCCCAATGTTACGATACCCATAGAGTCCTTGGGCATTTCAGCGGGCTTCTTCTTTTTGATCTTCGCTTCCCGTGTGTCTTTGAAAAATGGCTTGATGCTGAACACAACATAACGGGAATCCTGAGTGATTACCGGCGCATAGCCGCGCGGTACGGTAACATACTGTGATGTCTTACGGTCGTAGATCACGAGGCTGGCATCGCCTTCCTGTGGTGTGACAGTATACACCACCCATTGACCATCGTTGCTGATCAGCTTTGTGCCGATACTCTGCCAGTTGTCGTACACACTGTGATCCAGCGGCTTTTTAGCTGGCTGTTGTGCATAGGCAAAAGAGGCAGCCCCCATCAGCGTGAGGGCCAGTAGTTGCTTTCTCATACTATGATTTAACGATTTCATTGTTAACCCTGATCTGCGAAGATAGAAGGGATGATCGATATTATCCAGAAAAGGCGTGCCATCCCAATTTTTTTTTTGATGAATGGTAAAGCTCCTGAAAGCCGGTATAGAAAAGAAAAACCGTTTAAGGAGAGCCTTAAACGGTTACTTTAAGATGGAATAGTGTTGCGGGATTGGATCAGTTAAAAAGTGTTACCAGCCGGGATTCTGCGACAGGTTTCCGTTTGGATATAGTGATATCTGGCCGCTTGGTATAGGCTGCAGATAGTTTTTCGGATCTATAAAAGTACGGTCAGTACCAGCGGGATAGGGTGTGATATAACCGTTGGCATCCCTTGTTACCGCGCCGTTGGCAGGTACTTTGGCGCCTTTGGTAATATCCGGGTTGATGCTGATGGTCATATAGCTGCCTTTACCCCAGCGCATCAGGTCCTGGAAGCGGAAGCCATCCATCATCAGCTCTATCCTTCTTTCCCTTCTGATCTCCCATATGAGGGAAGGCACTGTGGGATCTTTTTTAGGATCGGTATAGGAAACACCTTTGGCCGCCACCTGCTCGCCGCTCAGGTATTGCAGATCAGGCATACCAGCGCGTTTGCGCAGCTTGTTGACAGAGATGTCGAGATCCGTTTGTGAGAAGGAGTACTGGCCAAGGTTATTCAGCTCAGCGGCCGCTTCTGCGTAGTTCAGCAATACTTCCGCCAGCCAGAACAACGGTGCATCAGTATCATTGTAGGGCGCCAGTACATTGGCCACAGCTGGTTGCAGGAACTTGGCCGGACGATAGCCTGTACTGCTGCTCCTTCCACTTACAAGGTGGCCATTGTAGCAAAGCAGGGAGTCGATGGTTTTACTCATACGCGGATCCCTGTTGGCCAGTGTGTTTTTAATATCATCGTCACCTTTATACAGTGAGGAAAGACTGATGGGCAAGCCATCCTGACAGAGATAGGCGTCTATCGCTGATTTGTTGGGACCAGCCATCTGGGTACTGCTGGTGAGATAACCGATGAGGGAATGTGTCAGATAACCAGGCAGATATTTCTTATAAAGCAGTACTTCCTTGCTGCCACCAAGATCGAGCGAATTGTAGGTGGTCACATAATCGCTGTTGAGTGCATACGGACCTTCCATCATCTTGCTGGCTGCATCTTTTGCGGCTGCAAGGAATTTCGCTGCATCGGGTAATGGCTGTGGTTTGTCGTGGTATTTGCGCCAGGTACCTTCGTACAGGCATACGCGTGATTTCAGCGCCAGGGCGATGTAGCGGTTAATAGTATTTTCCTGATCCTTGAGGCGGATGTTTTCGCAGGCATAGTCCAGATCAGCCAGTACGCTGTCCATCACCTGGGTACGGGGATCACGTGATTTGTAGATATAGGCACTGTCGCTGATATCCATGGATCTCCCCAGCCAGGGAACATCTCCGTAATCTTTCACACGTGCAAAGTAAGTGAGTGCGCGGAAGAAGCGGGCAACGCCCTTCCAGTGATTCTTTGCTTCGTCAGGCATTGGTACCTGGTTAATCCTTTCCAGCATGATATTGGCTTTGCGCACATAGGAAAAGTCCCAGGTGCTGGCGCTGGCCGGCACGTTCTGCGTGAATCTTCCGAATGTCGGGCTGGCCTGATCGTCAGAGAAAGAAGTGAAGTAGAAATCACCGAAGCTGTTACCGTTGCCATATCCCGGGAAAAGCTCATAGAACCCCCAGGTATACAGGCGCACATTATCTTCCGAGCGCCAGAAGGTTTCATCTTCAAACTGATCGAGCAGTCGTTTATCAACATATTTTTTACAACCTGCGGCTGCAAGCAGTACAATTAATATAACGGGTAAGTATATACGCTTTTTCATGTGTCTGTAAGTTTAGAGGGTGGCCTGTATACCAAATGACCATGTTTTCTGAAAGGGCCAGGTTCTTCCGAAAATGTTTGCTTCGCCGGTGGTAATCTCCGGATCAAGAGGTACGCCCACATTGGAAATAGTGGCAATGTTCTGTGCACTTCCGTACACACGTAGCCGTTGGAGGTGGGCACGTTTTACCAGGTTGGCTGGTAAAGTATAACCCAGCGTGATGTTTTTCAGTCGGAGATAAGCCAGGTTCAGCAGGTATTTCGACTGTGGATAGAAGTTGTTGCCACCGGAGAGCAGGCCCGCGATCTTGCCATTGGCATTACCTGCATAAGGGCGCGGATAGTAAGCATTGGTATTGCTTTCTGTCCAGTAGTCCAACTGATGATCATAGAGGATGTCGCCACCACGGTAGAGGGGCAGTGTCACATCACCGAGCCCCCAGTAGTTTACTTTGCCTACACCCTGGAAGAGTACATCGATGTCGAAGTTCTTATAGGTGCTGCCAAGTCTTACGCTGTACTGATAGCGGGGCAGCGAGTTACCAAGCAGTTTGAGATCGCCGTGGTTATCACGTGTGAGCTTGCCGGCATCGATTACGCCGTTGCCGTCAATGTCTTTATATTTCACATCGCCAGGACCGAATTTGAAGTTGCCATCAGCCAGCTTGCTCTGGTCGGGCATTTTGGTCATATCGTCGTCCTTGGTGAAGAAGCGTTCTGTTTCAAAGCCCCAGATCTCGCCCAGTACCTTGCCTTTATAGTTCTGCGACAACAGCATGGAAGGGTTGTCCCATTTAGTGAACACGGTTTTGTTATCCCAGAAAGCAACAGTACCGTATAGTGTCCAGTCTTTGTTGAGGTTGTAATTGGCGTCGATACCTATTTCATAACCGCGGGTACGGAAAGCACCGTCATTGATACGGGGAGCCTCTGTTCCGAAAGTGGCCGGTACGGCTTTATTAGTGAGCATTTTGTCAGTCGTGCGCTCATACCAGTCTACGGTAACATTGATATGATTGTTGAACAGACTGATATCGGTACCGATGTCGAGGGTACGCACTCTTTCCCAGGTGAGTGACTGTGCCACAGCGCGGGGCGCGCTTACGGCGGTAGCATAGTTGTTGCCAACCATCCAGTTGAGAATGTTGCTGGTTGAGTTGGTGGTGTTCATGGCAGGGATGTACCATTTACCCCCCATATCCTGGTTGCCGAGTGTACCGTAGGACGCGCGGATCTTCATATCTGACAGCACTTTCTTCAGCGGGTCCATGAATTTCTCTTCTGTGATGCGATAACCTACTGATGCAGACGGAAAGAATGACCAACGGTCTGCGGCAGGGAAAGAAGAGGCACCATCATATCTGCCGTTTACTTCCAGCAGCCATTTGTTCTGGTAGCTATAGTTGATTCTTCCGAAGAAGCCTGCATAAGCATTGGTGAGGTGGTTACCACTTACGGACTGGTCGCCGCTGGCCAGTGCCAGCTCGGGCTTGGATGGATCCAGCGGAGTACGGCGGTATGCACCGTAGTTGAGGGTATCCACATCTTCCGCATTCACACCGGCGATTACTTTCAGCTGATGATCACGATTGAGTGTTTTGTTATAGGTCGCATACAGGTTGAAGGTATTCACCTTGTAGTTACCTGCCTGGTAGTTTACCACATCCTGCGAGGCGCTGGCGATGTTGGCAAAAGGCATACCTGACGCCCAGAAGTCCCAGGCCATTACTTTACCACCTATTTCATGACGGGTGAAGTTGTCGCGGCCTATGGTGTATTCTCCGCGAATATTCAGGTCCTTGGTGAGTTTCAGTGTAGCGCCGAGGTTTACGCGGCTATAGTTATCAATAATAGAGTTGGTGTTGGCATTGGCGAGGTAACCGGGAGTATGATGGAAATATTTGCCTTGGTAAGTGCCGTAAGGGAAGTATGCACCCCAGCGCCACATGTACTGGAAATAGTTCTGATAGGAGTAAGGGTAATCATACTCGAAGTTGCGGTACATCATACGGAGGTCCATGTCCAGCCAGCTGGTTACAGCGGCGTTGATACTACCGGTGATGTTATATTTTTTGATGTTATCCGGGTTCATTTTCATGACACCGCCGCTATTAGTGTAACCGCCGGACATATAGTAAGAGATCTTTTCACTGCCTCCCTGTATGCTGATATTGTGGATTTGTTGTGGTGTCCATTTCTTCAACATGATGTCCTTTACATCCCATACACGATAGAAGTAAGAGGGACCACCATTAGGGTCTATCTCGAAATCTTCGCCGGGTACCATCTCACTGCTCTTGCGGTTATTGGCGTATTTCTCTTTCCAGTTTTTAATACCATCCCGGAGTTTCAGGAGCTGCATACCGAACAGTTCAGGAGAGGCGTTGCCGGTACGTTTTACGCCTTCATAAAGACCCGTAAGCTCTTTTTCGGGATCGGCAAAGTCGGGTAGGGCAGTGGGGGTGCTCCAGGCGAAGTTGTTGGAGTATCTCACTCTTGTAGGCGTGTTGCGGGCGCCATTTTTGGTTTTGATCAATACCACGCCAAAGGCTGCACGGGCGCCGTAGATGGAAGTAGAGGCAGCATCTTTCAGTACAGAGATACTTTCAATATCATCTGGGTTGATAAGGGTGAGGTCTGGTGTTTCGACGTTGTCTACCAGTATCAGCGGGCGTCCGGAGCCGTTTATGGAGCCGGCGCCACGGATGTTAATGGATGGGGATTGTGTGAGACCACCATTGGAGAAGGTGATATTAAGACCTGGTACGATACCCTGCAATGCTTTAGAGGGATCTGTGATAGGCCGGCTCTGCATGGTTTTGGCCACATCTACGGTCGTTACAGCGCCGGTGAGGTTGGCTTTCTTCTGTGTGCCGTAACCAACTACCACCAGCTGTTCGAGAGATCTTTCATCAGACTCAAGGAGTATGCGCAGCTCTTTTCCAGTTACGGGAACATCCTGTTGTTTATAACCGATAAAGCTGATATGGAGCGCACTGGCATTTGCAGGAACCTGCATGGAAAACCGGCCTTGTGCATCGGTAACTGTTCCCTTCTTGTTGAAGGTGACTGTTGCACCGATGATTGGCTGTTGCGTGCTTTTATCCAGCACGGTACCAGCGACATTATTCTGGGCCCAAGAGCTGGCATAAAACAGCAATAAAATGAAAGTAAAGAGTAGTTTTTCTTTCATGTCGGAAAGTTTAGAAAAATGGTTGTAAAGGAATGTTTAGTTTTAATGTGTTGACTTACAGTAGATTTGGTTGATGAGCATCCGAACTTGTCCGCTTTTCTACAGGTATATTTTGGCAGCTGGCATATTTCTAGTTTATGCGTTTATGTGCGTTTTTTTGCATGAATTTATACTATAATTTCCGTATATTCAATTTATGTGCTGGAAAACGCGTTTAATAAACAACCAAAATCTGCTAAAACACGCATAATCAGTTTGAATTACTTTTTTTTAAATTTGTAGACTACGTTATAAAACTCCCTGAATGCTGAAAGAAGAACGCCAGTCATTTATCATGCGGCAGATCAATTTGCACAATAAGGTTTTGTCAAGTGATATCAGTGCCATGCTGAGCATATCGGAAGACACGGTACGCCGCGACCTGAAAGAAATGGCTGAAGACGGAAGAATATTAAAAGTGCATGGAGGCGCCATCGGAAGGTCTTTCCATTATCCGTTCAATACAGACAATACAGTATATGCGCAGGAAGCGAAACAACAGATCGCTGAAAAAGCCATCCGTCTCCTGAAGAATGATATGGTGATACTCACTGGTGGCGGCACCACGATGATAGAACTGGCCAAACGGATTCCTGAAAGCCTGCGTGCTACCTTCTTCACCATCAGTCCGCTGGTGGCTTTGCAGCTGGTGGAACATACCAATCTGACCGTTATCAGCATAGGTGGGCAGCTCTCAAAAAGCGCGCATGTTCATATAGGCGCCAGTGTAATTAATCAGCTGGCAGATATTAAAGTGGATCTCTGTCTGATGGGGGCTAACGGCTTTTCCGTACAGGACGGCATGACAGATTCTGATTGGGAAGTGGTGCAGGTGAAGAGGGCGATGATCCGTGCCTCCAAGAAGCTGGCCATCCTCAGCATCGCTGAAAAGCTTAATTCTTCCCAACGAATGAAAGTATGTGATCTTAACCTGATCAATTATCTCATTACAGAACTACAACCAGATAATCATTTCCTCGCTGCCTATCAGCATATCGATCTGGAGCTGTTTTAACCGGCAGTTTTTCCTTTTGCTACGCGCAGCATCTGCAGTATTACTGACAATACAATGCAGGCCAGTCCGGCATAGAAGGCATTGTTGAGATATTTGTTTTCGTGAAAGAGCACGAAAGCCAGCACAATACTGTAAACCGGCTCCAGGTTGAAACAGAGATTCACTGTAAAAGGAGATATCTTCCTCAGGGCTGCCATACTCAGCAGATACATGCATACCGTGCAGGCCCAGGCGAGTATCAGCAGATAAATGGTATCCGGTACTGAGGGTAAAAGTGTGGCTGAAGGGAAAAGATGCAGGTAAACCGGCATGACGAGCGTAAGCACCACGAAACCGGTGGACAGCTCATAGAAGGTAATGGTATGGGTATCGAAGCGCCGTATGAGCCGTTTGTTGAAAACAGTAAACAGCGCTGCGAACATAGCAGATATAATGCCCAGGATGATGCCTGTGCGATATTGTGTATCGAAATGGAAGATGAGCAGGATACCGAAAAGCGTGAGCAGGCTTAATAACAATTCAGCCACATCAAAGCGCCTGCGGTTAATCAGTGGATCGAAGATGGCGGTGAACAGACTTGTCAGTGAAAAGCACACCACGCCAATAGATACATTCGAATATTTGATGCTGCCGTAAAAGAAGAGCCAGTGCAGCGCCACCACTACGCCGGTAGAGCCAATAGGTAGTATGTCTTTCCAGTGAAGTTTTTTAAAAGTGCCCTGCCAGCGGAAAAATATAAAAAGGGTAATAGTAGTGAGCAGTAGTCTATACCATACCAGCAGCCCTTCATTCAGCGTAATAAGTTTGCCAAGGATACCGGTAAATCCAGCAAGAAATACAGAAAGATGTAATTGAAGAAACGCTTTTTTCATGAGCTGACGGCCCGGAGGTATGTTTGTATTTTTTTAAGTGGTTATGTAGTTATTTTTAAATGCAGCGGAGATCTGATTTTTTAGCCTAAAATAATCTCCGCTGCATTTAAAAATAACTACATAACCACATAAAAAAATCCCCAAATTTTAATTCTGTACCCTTCTTTTATAATTGCGAAAGAGGCTTTGCCACTGTATTTTCAGCACACCTAGTATACCCTCCTTTACTATGCCTTTGCTCATCTTGGAGTAGCCTTCACGGCGATCTTTGAAAGTAATGGGAACTTCGGCAATTTTAAAGCCGAGTTTCCAGGCGGTGAATTTCATTTCTATCTGGAAGGCGTAACCTACAAACTGAATCTGGTCGAGGTTAATGGCTTCCAGTACGGTGTTACGGTAACATACAAACCCGGCTGTGGGGTCTTTTACCGGCATCCAGGTGATCAGGTTTACATAAATGGAGGCGCCGTATGATAATACTGCGCGGTCCCAGGGCCAGTTCTCGGTTTTGCCGCCTTTCACGTACCGCGACCCCACTGCCACGTCTGCACCATTTTGGGAGCAGGCGTCGTACAGGCGGGTGAGGTCTTTCGGATTATGAGAGAAGTCGGCATCCATCTCAAAGATATACTGATAACCATTGGCCAGCGCCCACTTGAAGCCATGGATGTAAGCTGTACCCAGGCCTTGTTTACCGGATCTCTCTTCCAGGAACAATTCGCCGGGGTGTACTTCCATCAATGATTTCACGATGGCGCCGGTTCCGTCGGGTGAACCGTCATCCACAATCAGGATATGGAAATTCTGCTGTAAGGAAAATACAGCGTCAATGATGTTCCGGATATTATCCTTCTCATTGTACGTAGGAATGATGACAAGCTTTTCCAATTCAGCAGATGATATTTTTGGATTGCGAAAATAATTCAATTCCGCCGCAAGATAGGATGTTATTAAGAAAGATTACATTTTTTTTAACATCATATTATGATAAATTTCTGTTAGTTTTTGTTTCGTATTCAGCGGAAAATCTGCCTTCATCATCCAGTCATAATACTGCGGTTCTATCTTCAGTACTTCCCGCACAGGACGGCCTTTATATTTCCCGAAATTGAATACTTCTTGTCCGCCTTGCATTACAATGCGGCGTGCGAAGTCGATATAGTCATCTTCTTTGGTGAAATGGGCAAGACCATCAATATCTGCCTGCAGTTCGGCATAGCGTCCCAGCTGGGCTTCGAGGATCTCGTATGTGGCGAGTGCATCGGCTTCAGCACTGTGCGCATTTTCCAGCTGTTTGTCGCAATAGAATTTATAGGCAGCGCCCAGCGTGCGTTTTTCCATCAGGTGGAAGATACGCTGTACGTCTACAAATTTGCGTTTACTGACATCAAAGTCCATCTCTACGCGCAGGAACTCTTCCACCAGCAGGGGAATATCAAAGCGGTTGGAGTTGTAGCCGGCGAGATCGCAGTTATCCAGGAACTGTCTCAGCTCATTGGCTACCTGTTTGAAGGTGGGCTCATCTTTCACATCCTCGTCCTTAATGCCGTGAATGGCTGTAGAACCGGCGGGGATAGGCATTCCGGGGTTAATACGTTTTACTTTTGACTGAGTGGATTTATCGGGGAATACCTTTATGATAGCTATTTCGATGATGCGGTCTGTAGCTACGTTGGTACCGGTAGTTTCGAGATCTATCACGGCCAGGGGCCTTTTAAGGAGCAAAGACATTGAGATTTTTTTATTTAGTGATTTCTTAATTTTCTTATTTACCGATCAAATGTTGCAGTGCCGGAAAGTCCATACCATCAAAGGTTCCGGAGCTCATGAGCAGCAGGTTGGCATCATTGTATTGTTGTTGCGCGAGGAATGCTTCCAGTGTGGCCCTGTCATGGAACACATGAAGATCATTCCGGTCGAAGCTCCGGGCTACGAGCTCAGGATCGAGGTCAGGCATCCGTTTTATTTCCAGTGCATGTTTGCTGTAGAATACTGCGGCTATATCAGCACGGCTCATGGCTCCCTGGTACTCGGATAGGAAGGCGGCGTTGAGGCTGCTATATGTATGCAGCTCCAGTACGGCTATGAGCCTGCGTTCGGGAAACTGCTGTTGCGTAGCGTCTATAGTGGCTTTCACTTTGGAAGGTGCGTGAGCAAAGTCGCGATAAATAACGCTGTGATCATTTTTAGCTACCAGCTCTAACCTTTTGGCGGCACCTTTAAAGGAGGAGATGGCAGAGAGGAATGCTTCATCAGTGATCCCCAGTTCATTGCATACCAGCTTGGCGGCGTGCATATTCATGAGGTTGTGGTTACCAAACACTTCCAGATCGGCACACCCTTCATCGAAGAACACCCTGGTAATGCCATCCCGGATCATATGAATTGGAACGGTATAGGGCACCAGTTTCAGATGACGGCCTTCCTCGGCAACCAGGCCCCCCAGTTCTTGATCGCTGCTATTGTAAATCAGCACGTTACCGGGTTTCATCTGCCTGATAAAGATGGCAAACTGTTCTTTATAAATATCGTATGTCGGGAAAACGTTGATATGATCCCATGCGATTCCTGTCAACACGGCGACCTGCGGGTGCAGGAAATGGAATTTGGGTCTTTTTTCAATCACCGATGCAGGGTATTCATCCGCTTCACAGACGATCAGCGGGGCATCGGTAATGTTCACGGACTGGGCAAATCCTTCCAGGCGGGCGCCTACGAGGTAGTCAAACGCCTTCTTGCTTTTCTGCAGCACATGCATGATCATGGCAGTGGTAGTGGTTTTACCATGACTACCGCCAATGGCTATACGCAGTTTGTCTTTACTTTCCTGGTAGATATATTCAGGGAAGGAGTAGATCTTCAACTGCAGTTCTTTTGCGCGGATCAGTTCCGGATTGTCTTCCCTAGCGTGCATGCCCAGTATTACGGCATCGAGGCCGGCATGGATACGGGAGGCGTCCCAGCCGGTATGATCGGGCAGGATTCCCGCCTGGCGCAAGTTAGACAGGGCGGGTTCAAATATTTCATCATCACTGCCGGTTACCTCGTAACCTTTATTTCTGAGTGCGATAGCCAGTTGGTGCATGACACTCCCGCCTATAGCAATAAAATGTACCTTTGTCATAAGACTGAAGCAATTTTCGGCTTGCTGAATTTCCGTATTCCGGGTTTTAACTTCTCTATAGCCTCTGATCTCTATAGTATGGATTAAGATAACTGTATTCTGGCATTCCCCATCCAAAAAATCAAAAAATCCGTAAATACAAAAAACACGAATCCTTAAATTACATAGTTGTTTTTTTTAATGCATTAATTATATTTGCAAATATAACGTCACAAAACACGATTAAAAAAGTAGTGGTATCAGATTTTCCTATGATTTTTCGTTTACATAATTAAACTCCTGTATGAAATCAATTGTAAGAATTTTGGGCTACGCCGGTATGGTTTGTATCTTTGCTGCTTTACTAACTTCCTGCGCAAGCCATCAGAAACTGGGATGCCCGATGAGAGGGATGGGAAAAGCGCCTGTGAAGGATCACAGCAAATTTTGTTAATTACATGATCTGGAAAACGTTAACCAGCGAGGAACAACTTCAGGAAATCAACGAGGCTTCTGCCCATCAGCCGGTAGTGATATTTAAGCACAGTACACGCTGTTCTATCAGTTCAATGGCTAAATCCCGGTTGGAACGTGCAGTGGCTCCTGACGGGTTAACGTTTTACTACCTGGACCTGATCTCTTACAGAGAGCTGTCTGGAAGAGTAGCGCATAATTACCGGATAGAACACGAATCTCCCCAGATACTGCTGATCAGGAATGGCGAATGCGTTTATAATGAAAGCCATAACGGTATCAGCATGGATGAGATTACAGCGCATGTTTAACGGATAATAGGCTAGCTTTGTGCTATATTTATAGCATAGCACCATGAAACATCGTATAGTAGTAGCAGTTACCGGAGCCAGTGGCTCTATCTACGCCAGACAGTTGCTGCAAAAACTCAGCGCGGCAGCAGACCAGCTGGATGAAGTAGCTGTTGTGATGACAGAGAACGCCAAGACCGTCTGGAAAACAGAGCTCAGGAACGACGATTACCAACACTTACCTTTCCGTTTTTATACCCAGCAGGACTTTAACGCTCCCTTTGCTTCCGGTTCCGGAAGATTCAATACCATGATCATATGCCCCTGCTCTATGGGCACACTGGGACGTATTGCCACCGGCATTTCCAATGATCTTATTACCCGTGCTGCAGACGTAGTGCTGAAGGAGAGAAGGAAACTGATATGCGTGGTTCGTGAAACGCCGTATAATCTCGTGCACATCCGCAATATGGAAGCAGTAACGCTTGCCGGTGGTATTATTTGTCCGGCTACGCCATCCTTCTACAGCCTGCCACTTACGATCGAAGATGTTGCTGCCACCGTGGTAGACCGTATCATCGACCTCGCTGGAATAGAGCAGCAGACTTATCGCTGGGGCAGCGATAAAAAATAACAAAGGGATTAATTACCTTCGCCACATTCATCAAACTTATATTCCAATTCCAACATATGCAGATAGCCATTATCAACGGCCCCAACCTGAACCTGCTGGGAAAGAGAGAACCTGGTATCTACGGCAGCGAATCTTTTGAAGATTATTTCGCAAAACTTCAGCAACAATATCCTGAAATAAAATTCAGTTACTTTCAAAGTAATGTGGAAGGCGAAATCATCAACTACCTGCATGAAACGGGCTTCTCCTATGATGGTATTCTGCTTAACGCCGGTGGCTATACACATACTTCCGTTGCTATCCGCGACGCCATTGCCGGCATTAAAACACCTGTGATAGAAGTGCATATCAGTAATGTATATGCCCGTGAAGAGTTCCGTCACACTTCTCTCATCGCGCCGAAATGCGTAGGTACTATATGTGGGCTGGGTATGAAAGGTTACCGTCTTGGCGTCGAATACTTCCTGTGATTATTGTGATTGTTTAAACAGGTCTGATAAGTGGTTTGATCAGCTATTGGGAGTTATAATTCTACAAACTGCCAATAGTTAAAAAAATGTAACTTACACTTACTCAACATTAACCACTAATTATTAACCACTTATCAGAAAACCATCACTATGAAGAACTCCTGGTACAATGGCAGGCTGCTCGCCTGCGTTTTCCTTTTTTCCTTTACTGTTGCCACCAGCAGCTGTTCAAGAAATGATGATCCGCCGCCGCCCCCGGTATACAACATGGATCAGCTCTACGCCCAATCTGTTACGGACGCTATGGTGGCTGACAGCAGCGAGATCTCAGATGCCCTGTGGCCTATCATCCCGGATAACCAGGATCTGCAATGGAAAACCATCAACGGACAATCCTATGTACTGATGGCAACATTCATGCGCTTCCCGGGCAGCTATCCTGAAGGGGATTCCATTACCAATACGTGGGGCGAATCCTGGCTCTTCATCCCAAAACAGATGAAAGGCAGGGTAGGACCAGATTTCAAACCCGGATCAGACACTATCATGCGCATATGCCAGGTGCTCGGTCTGCCGCCCGTTAATGCCAAAAGCAATACACATATTGCTGAAGTATGGGTACGTGCAGAACGGTTATACCGCCCGGCAGGTAATCCTGCCATCAATACCCGGAGCAGCGGTGCTGTGCTGATACCAGGCGTTTCGCAGGACTATGCCACCTGGTTCAATAACTATATCATCTTTGCTTATTATCGTCCGCTGACATCTGCAACAGACTATCATTATCCGTGGACACGTATGGGTTATACCTACGACTGGGCGCCGCAGGCGAAGAAAGTAGGATTAAGCGAGTATGTGGTGAAAGCAGCTTCTGGTATGTGGGTGGAGAAAGTGCGCAAGGCTGCGGATTACTTCCGGAATTAGGTTTTTAGCCTTTAGCTTTCAGCATTCTGTTTGAGATTTCTTACGGAGTGCTAAAAGCTAAAGGCTAAATTCTGAAAGCTGTTACAGATACTGGAAATTAGTCTTAGGCGTAATCTGCAGTAATGTCTGATAGATCAGCTGAATGGTATTTTCAACATCATCCTTCTTCACCATTTCAACGGTTGTATGCATATAGCGCAGCGGTAAGCTGATCAATGCGGAAGGCGTACCATCGTTGGAGTAAGCAAATGCATCGGTATCGGTGCCGGTGCTGCGGCTTACAGCATGCAGCTGGTGTGGGATATCGTTTTTCTTCGCTGTTTTAATAATCAGGTCGCGCAGTATATTGTGTACAGCAGGGCCGTAAGTGATGCTGGGACCACTGCCGCATTTAATTTCGCCTTCGAGGTTTTTGTTGATCATCGGCGTAGTGGTGTCATGTGTTACATCCGTGATGATAGCCACATTGGGCTTGATGCGCTTCGCGATCATTTCCGCGCCACGAAGTCCCACTTCTTCCTGCACAGCATTTACTATGTAGAGGGCGAAAGGAAGTTCCTGTTTCTTTTCTTTCAGCATGCGCGCAACTTCCGCGATCATAAAGCCACCGATGCGGTTGTCAATAGCGCGGCAGATGAAATAGTCATAGTTCAGTTCATCAAACTCAGCTTCAAAAGTAGCGACGCAACCTACGTGTATGCCCAGGTCTTCCACTTCTTTACGGCTGCGGGCGCCGCAGTCCAGGAAGATGTTTTCTACTTTGGGCTGTGGTTCCTTACCATCGCTGCTACGCAGGCGGGTATGGATTGCAGGCCAGCCAAATACTGCTTTTACAATGCCTTTTTCAGTATGTATGTTTACTCTCATGGAGGGGGCAATCGCCTGGTCTGAGCCTCCATTGCGGATTACATAGATCAGTCCTTCAGGAGAAATATAATTTACAAACCAGGAGATCTCATCAGCATGCGCTTCTATCACCACCTTAAACGGTGCTTTAGGATTAATGATACCAACAGCAGATCCATAAGGGTCCACAAAATGCTCGTCGATATATGGCGTTAGATATTTGAGCCATAATTTCTGGCCTTCTTTCTCAAAACCGGTAGGAGATGGATTGTTTAGGTAGTCTTTCAGAAAAGCCAGTGATTCCTTATTCAGTATGGATTTGTTTTTTTTGGACATAAGCTGTTTTATTTTGAGATGCGACAAAAATAGGGAAATAGCAGTTAGTATTCAGTATTTGGCTTTGGGTCCGAAACTAAAAGCAAAAGCGGAAGATAATATGTAGCACGGCTGACAGTGCCATAAAGCCATCCAGCACAAAATAGAACAGGTAGTCTGATTGTGTATGGTGGGCTTTCCTGGTGAGCAGGGCAGTAGCGGCTACGGGTATCAGAAGGGTGATGATTACCGGCGTGGTGGCCTGTGGTGTCAGCATCAGGGCGCTCAGTGCAGCCAGCAGCAGAGAGGCGTAATATACTTTATTAAGATCTTTCAGATCAAGGTAGGTGATGAGGCTGCGGATACCTTCTTTCTTATCTGATTCGATATCGCGGTAATCGAAGAGGATGCAGATGGCGTAGATCAGGCTGAAGCGATGCAGCGCAAACCAGATGGCGCCCCATGAAAAGGGTTCATTGGCGATGAATACCGGTAGTATGGTGGTGACGTAAGTCCATACGAAAGTAAGGAACAGTGTTTTGCCGATGGCTATACGGCGTAGCCATGTGAAGGGCCGGTAAGGCAGCTTGGGGGCCGAGTACAGGAAGGTGAGCATTGCGCCGCCACTGAGAGCAAACCAATGTGCGCGTAGCTGCCAGAAGTAAAACAAGGTGCCAGCCAGCCCTACACCGCAAAGAAAAAGCATAAGCGGGCGATGGGTATTACCCCAGCGTATCCTGTCTGACGACGAATAGGTGCCGGGTGTCAGGTACCAGTGAAAATTATAGCTACAGATGGTGGAAAAGAAAACGAAGAGATGGAAGGTGTGTTGGTCATAATGAAGGTCCAGCAGTTGATTGGTTTGCCAGATCATCAGCAACGCGCACAGCGATATAAAGATCGATGTGAACAGGAACAGGTTGTACAGTGATTTGATAGCAGCTCTGGCCATTATAGCTCCGGATTTTATGCCTCCTTCCGGAGCCTTTTGCAGCGGCCGTTTCCAGGCTACAGTAAAAGATCGCGGAAGGAGTACAATATGCGAAATTACAAATCGCAGCTATTACAAAGGAATATTGCCATGTTTTTTCCGGGGCATATTTACCACTTTGTTTTCGAGCATTTTAAATCCTTTGATCAGCTTGATGCGTGCCTGTTCGGGTACGATCACTTCATCGATATAACCTTTTTCTGCTGCCAGATAAGGATTGGCGAAGCGTTCTGTATAATCGGCAACAAGTTCGTTCATTCTGGCTTCAGGGTCCGGAGCGGAATCGATTTCTTTTTTGAAGATGATCTCTACCGCGCCTTTGGCGCCCATTACGGCAATCTCGGCCTGCGGGAAAGCGAAGTTAAGATCAGCGCCGATGTGTTTGGAGTTCATTACGCAGTAAGCGCCGCCATAGGCTTTGCGGGTAGTGACGGTAATTTTTGGAACAGTGGCTTCACAGAGGGCGTACAGGAGTTTGGCGCCGTTGGTGATGATGCCGTTCCATTCCTGGTCGGTGCCGGGGAGGAAACCAGGTACGTCTACGAGTACCAGCAACGGGACGTTGAACGCATCGCAGAAGCGGGTGAAGCGGGCACCTTTTACGGAAGCATGAATGTCCAGTACGCCTGCCAGTACAGAGGGCTGATTGGCAACGATGCCAATGCTTCTGCCGGCGATACGTGCAAAGCCAACGATGAGGTTCTCTGCAAAATCTTTATGTACTTCAAAGAAGCTGTCGGTATCGGTAAGCTGGGCGATTACTTCTTTCATATCATACGGTTGGTTGGGACTGGCCGGTATCAGCGTATTCAGGACAGGGCGCGCCTCGTTGCCTGTTTCGTAAGGATATACCGGTGCCGTTTCTTCACAGTTCTGCGGTACGTAACTGAGCAACTGACGGATGTTATGGATACATTCCACTTCGTTGGCGCAGCTGAAATGGGTAACGCCGCTTTTGGTGGCGTGGGTATGGGCGCCGCCGAGTTCTTCAGATGTCACTTCTTCATGGGTAACGGTCTTCACTACGTTGGGACCAGTTACAAACATGTAGGAGGTTTGTTCCACCATCATGATGAAGTCGGTGATAGCAGGAGAATAAACAGCGCCGCCTGCGCAGGGGCCCATGATGGCAGAGATCTGGGGGATGACGCCGGAAGCGCGGGTATTACGATAGAAGATGTCTGCATAACCGCCGAGGCTTACTACGCCTTCCTGGATGCGCGCACCACCACTGTCATTGAGGCCTACCAACGGTGCGCCGTTCTGCATGGCCAGGTCCATGATCTTGCAGATCTTGCGGGCATGCGGTTCAGAGAGACTACCGCCATAAACGGTGAAGTCCTGTGAGAATACGTATACCGTACGGCCGTTGATGCTACCGTAACCGGTAACCACGCCATCGCCGAGGAATTGTTCCTGTTCAATGGTGAGGCCTTTGTTGCGGTTGGTGACCAGCATATCCAGTTCTTCAAAAGATCCTTCGTCCAGCAGCAGCTGTATCCTTTCACGGGCGGTGAGCTTCCCTTTTTTATGCTGGGAGGCGATACGTACTTCACCGCCGCCTAACATGGCTTCGGCTATCTTCGACTGTAATTCTTCTATTTTATTCATATGCTGAAAATGATCTTTAAGCTAAAACTAAAAAGGATTCCTTTAATCAAAGGAATCCTTGTAATGCTGTAAATGTAATCTTTTTATGAATAACAATTATTCTACGCGATAGGCGATTTTGGGTGTTGGAATGGTATCGCTGGAATTACCGGCGTTATCAAGTATAAACACCACAAAATGCATGCTGTCTTTGGGTAAAGGAGGGTAATTTCCGAATGCTATTTCTTCCTTGCCAAACGGGATCAGTACATCTGCTTTCACTTTATTGCCCTTGTTGGCGCCGATGCTGGCCATCTGCTTCATTGTCCAGACAGTGTCCTGTCTGCCACCTGTAGTATGACTATCAATGATGGTGCCTACGCCTACTTTATTTTCAATGTCGCCATCACCATCTTCCACATGCACGCCAAGTGTGAGGGATTCAGTTGTGGGAACTATACTGTCAAGTGAATAGCTTTTGAAACTTAAAATAGGTTTGGTGCCGATACCATCTTTCTTGCAAGCATAGAATAGTCCGGTGATCACCAGGGACAAAAAGAGAAATTTCTTCATAAAACAAACCTACATTAATTTAGGAAATATACAAATAATCGATCATCCCTACAGTCTTACACAAAACGTTTTTTTACAGCAATTGTTACTTACTGTGGCTAAATTTATTCTTCTCCCTAACTTTGTGCGGTTTTTAAAGCTAGATTAACATGAGTGCCGTTTCTCCCGAAAGGATATTTTCATTACAGGCAGGCGGGCTGGAAGCAGCTGCCCTGGAGCTGTTCCGCTTCCAGTATGACAACAACGACATATACAGGGCCTATACGGATGCATTACATATACAGCCTGGGGCGGTAAAAAGTATTCTTGAGATCCCCTATCTGCCTATACAATTCTTTAAAACGCATAAAGTGGTATGCGGCGCCTTTGAGCCGGAACTGATATTTGAGAGCAGCGGCACTACGCAGACCATCAACAGCCGTCACCTGGTAAAGGAATCTGCCATCTACGCGCGCAGCTTTATGACTGCCTTTGAGCAGCTCTACGGGCCTGTGAGCGATTATGTGATTGTGGGATTGCTGCCTTCCTATCTGGAACGCCAGCATTCATCTCTTGTGCGTATGGTGCAGGAAATGATTGAGCGCAGCGGCCGACAGGAGAGTGGTTTTTATCTGTACGAACACGATAAGCTGTATCATGAGTTGCAAGCGCTGGAAGCCCAAGGCCAGAAAACGCTGTTGATAGGCGTTACATTCGGGCTGCTGGATTTTGCGGAGAAATATACCCTGCAGCTGGAACATACCATTGTTATGGAAACCGGCGGTATGAAAGGACGGCGGGAAGAATGGACCCGCGAGGAAGTGCATGCATTTCTGAAGAAACAACTGGGCGTTCAGGTGGTGCATGCAGAGTATGGTATGACGGAACTGCTTTCGCAGGCTTATTCAAGGGGGAATGGCCTTTTCCAGACTCCTCCCTGGATGACGGTATTGCTGCGTGATGAAAATGACCCCTTCCAGCTCACTACCGGCAAAGCGGCCGGGGTGCTGAATGTAATAGACCTCGCCAATATCTATTCCTGTGCATTCATTGCCACGGAGGATATTGGTAAAATACATGCTGACGGCAGCTTTGAAGTGCTGGGCAGATTGGATAATTCAGCGCTGAGAGGGTGCAGTCTGATGGTGAGCTGAGTATGGGCGGCTCAGGATTCAAGGGCCACCATCTGCAATAGTGCCGGCAATTTGGCCGGTTGATGCATAATAGCCATCACGGACGACATGTACGGGAATGAGTAATGATCCATGCCGAACTTATTGAGGAGATATACATCCAGTTGTTCCGGTGAGGTATGCCCCTGAATAAAATCCCCGATGTAGAACAGAAAGCGCTGTTTCTCTTTTTCAAAGAGCAGTGCGAGCGCCACTTTATCTTTCAGGATGTCGTTGATACCGGCGTTGAATATCTTCAGCGCCTGGCTGTAATGCGCCATCGTAAATGGCTGTGGCGGATTGGGCAGCAGCTGTGTGCAGAAGTAATCTACGGCCAGGTCGTCGAAATAACCGATTTCGTCTTCGTCTCCTGGTTCATTGTGCCAGGTAGCCCACCGGATGAGATCCTGTTCAGTAATCTTACCTTCCAGCAGCGCTTCCAGGTTATGGATCACGCCTTCACGGGTGGGAATGGTACTGCTGGCATGTGAGAGGGCAGACACCACTTCCTGGTAGTAAGCTTCATTAACTTCCCGGGCGGCTAGCAGCAATATCTGGGTAACATCCTGATGGTCATAGTCTGCGGGAATTGAGCCGCCATCCTGAGTGAGACGCTGTAAGATCTCCTCCCTTGTTTGGGTGCCACGCAAATACGCCTTCACCATTGTTGTGAAGTAGACAGATGTTACAGGAGGGATCTTATTTTTCATCGGGTCGCGATTATTAATAGTACCAATTGTAGGTTTCGTCAAAATTAGCGTAAAATGGGTAATAACATTTTTGTTTTGACTTTGAAAACCTCCAATAGTTTAAATTATCACAAAATTACTACAGTTCGTATAATACTACAGTTAGAAGAATGCTAAAGTAGGGATTTTTTATACTGTCCGCTGAAATGATTTCCCTCAAAGTATTGTCTGGGCTTCCTTATAACTGTCCTATATCTACGAATTACCAATATAATGCGGATTGAAATAAGGGTGATATTTTTCACTACAGGTGTTGAAATCGTATAGCCCTTCACGTAGGATACCCTATGTAGCCTCTGTTTTACTCCTTAGTAAGGGAATATTTTATATATGTAAGTTGAATACTCTTATTTCCTCCTGCCAAGCCACAGCAGGCTGTTAATGATCAGCCTGTTCTGTGTTTCGCTGGCGAAGGTGGAGGATAATGTGGCGTTGGTATGATGTTCGTAGTCCATATCGTTGTGCCCCATGTTTATGTATACCATTCTGTATTTCTTGTTGGTCCAGGCTACGGGATAGTAGCCGTTGTGCCAGATCTCATGCGGCTTTGGACCGGTGCCCAGCGGAAAACTGGAAGGGTCTATTGACACCAGGATGATAATATCCGGGTTCTTCCGCAGGTCGTTTGTCCATTTGTACCATTCATTAGGTGCGGAGACAAAGGTATCCGGCAGGGTTTTTACAACAGGATGCTGCCGGTGCTCTGTGCGCAATACGGCTGACACCGGCCGCCAAGTGTTGCCATCATAGGAGCCGGCGCCCAGGAATTGCTGATGGTACCAGTTCCAGTTCTGTGGGAATGCAGAGGGTGTAAGCGCGAATGCTGCGAAATGAAATCCCATCCATGCGCCGCCGTTTTCCATATAATGCTGAAAGGCCAGTCGCTGCGGAAGGCTGTCAGGCCGGCTGTCCAGGAAGATGACCACCTGGTAGTGGGAGAGGGTGTCTGTATTCAGTTTATTCCAGTCGTTAGTTGCATCATAGCTAAAATGGTGTGCTGCTGCCTGTGCAGCGAACCATTTGTTGGACTCGTGTACAAAGCTGATATGCGCTGCATCTTCCCTGGCTGTATAAAAAGCGATCACATGAAAACGGGTGGTGTCATGCTGTGCGTATGTTCCGGAAAAGCCGTTGTAGCAAAGCAAGAGGAGGAGCAGGTATTTCATCAGGCGGTTACTTTTGATTCAAGGAATGTGGTGTCCACGTAATAGTTCTTGCCGGGTTTGTCGGGATTTATGTATACATCCAGCTTCTGCTGATGTTGGAGCTGGGGTTCCGGATTATGCCAGATGTAGCCGCTTTTGAACTGGTATGTCTGGCCGGTCAGCGTATCTTTCCACTGGCAGCGGATATAATAGGGATGCCTGCCATTGACATGAATGGAGGGTTCCTCTATGTAATCTGCTGTGATGCTGATATAATCATACAGGCTGCCTCCCGGGGAGAGGATACCTACTCCCGGTAGTATATTGAAAACAAGAATGAGGGTTCTGTTCATGCGGTTAGCAGGTGGTATGTGATCAATATACAAATAAAAAGGAGAGTCCCGGCAGGGAGCATCTGTGATGCACCCATACCGGGACCCTTTCATGGTGAGGAGTTATTTTAATCAGTCGTCGTGATCGTGTCCGTGTTTGTGACCGCGTCCGCGCCAGTGGCCATCATCATCATCGTCATCGTCGTGGTGTTTTTTCCATTTCCCTTTTTTGTAGTACCTGTCGTCGTCATAGTAGTACCTGTCTCTGTGGTCGCGGATAATAACCTGACGGCCGTACCAGCCTCTATACCTGCCATAACGCGATCTGTAGATGTCTGCATGCAGCCAGGGTCTTGGCTCATTGACAACTACTTTGTAGCCGCGGTAAAGATCGTAGTGATAATGAGGGGGTAAGGCCGGTGCAAAGATCCATCGGTCGTCATCATAATAAATAAACTTTCGTTCGGGAATATAATAGTACGCATCGATGTCCGGCATGTAATAATATTCCGCATATTCATATCCTGCGGGGCCCCATACCGGCTGGCTTCCCACATTCAGATTTACATTCACACGAACCTGTGCTGTTGCTTCATGTTTATATAGCAGGCTGATAACAAGGAGGCAGGTTACTAAAGTCAGCTTTTTCATAAAAAAATGGTTTCTTAAAATAAATATGCCAAATAAGGTGCCAAAGTAGCGTCCGCTAAACAGGTTATATGTAAGTTTACAAGCGGACAGTAAACAATAAGATGAAAAAGCAATCACTGGAAACAGACCAGGCGGTCCGGCAACTTTTCTTTGAATATGTATCAGCAGGGAATCAGCTGTCAGCGTCTTGCGCTGCTGCATTGTGGGAGATCGTTTGTATCCGCGACTATCCGAAGAATCATACGCTGGTGCGTGGCGGCGAATATTCCGATAAGCTATTTTTCGTGATCAAAGGCGCTATGAGAGCCTATTTCCTTCAGAACGACAAAGACGTGACCGATTGGTTTGCCCTGGAGAATAGCTTCATTGCTGCTGTGGTGAGCTTCCTTGGAAATGTGGCAAGTCCGCACTATCTTGAAACGATTGAGCCGTCGCAGGTGTTGTATGTGCACCGTGGAGACCTGGAAATACTGTGCGGCCGATATCATGAACTGGAAAGGCTTTACAGGCTGCATATTGCAGATACATTGCTGAAGCTTCAACAGAATATTATTGCACAGCGATTCAAGACAGCACAGGAGCGGTACGCAGACCTGATGATATTGCAACCTGATCTTGTGAACCGTGTACCCCTGAAACATATTGCTACCTACCTGGGCATCTCGCAGGAGAGTCTGAGCCGTATCCGTGCACGCATCTGATTTTTTATCCCAGGGTCAAATTCTAAGCGGGCCGGGGCGCATAGCTTTGCGCCAGCAATTGAATATCTATGAGTACGAAGAAAATCCATTATGTGTCCGGCACTATTATGGCCGTGTTTATTTCCCTTCATCTCTTTAATCATCTTGCGAGTATCAGTAGCGCCGGTGATCACATCAGGATCATGGATATGTTGCGTGTTGTGTATCGCAGCAGGGTTGGGGAGACCATATTACTGGCGGCGTGCGGTGTGCAGATTGTTTCAGGGATCAGGCTGCTGGTGAATAAGAGAAAGCAGCTCACAGACGCGTTCGACAGGCTGCAGCTCTGGACTGGTTTCTACCTGGCCTTCTTCCTGATTGTGCATCTGAGCGCTGTGATGGCGGGCCGGTACTTGTGGCATGTAGATACCAACCTTTATTTCGGGGCTTCCGGGTTGAACAGTTATCCTGCGAAGCTTTTCTTTATACCTTATTATGGATCGGCTGTGCTGGCTGTATTTGGGCATATTGCCGCTGTGCATTTCCGGAAAATGAAGCGAACTGTGCTGGGTGTCAGCGTGAGGCGACAGGCAGTTTTGATACTATTAGCGGGCGTGGTTACTACGGTAGTTATCTTTTATGGGCTTACCAATGGTTTCACCAGGCTGGAGGCACCGACTACTCATATACCTGCCGGTAAGCAGGCAAGTACGCTTTTAATAGGGCGATGACAGGGAGATGACCGGGAGATAACCCTAAGGAAATCCTATTTATAAACCGGGATGGGCGTCTGGAAGGATCCGTGCGTTATTCTGCTTCCAGTACGGACATAATATTGCCCGCAGGGTCTGTGAACCAGGCTATTACAGGGCCGCCATTGTTACGTGAGATCCCTTTTGCATCTGTTTTTATGTCTCCGCCGTACTGCTGGAATTTAACGCCGGCTGCTGTAAGTGTATCTACGGTCTCTTCTACATTTGGTACCGGAAAGTTCAGCACGGTGAATGTGGCGGGTTCATGATTGGGCTTTGCATAAATCACCACGGTGCCGCCACCGGGAATAATCAGCGAGAGTACGCCCATGTTGCTGTTTTCTTTCACTTCTAACCCGAGCGTTTCCTGATAGAATTTTTTTGCTATCTGAAGATCATTCACAGAGAAGCTGCTGAATGCTTTGGTTTTTTTGAACATAAGACATGATTTTGATGACTACTTCAAATTTACGGCTATTATATGTGGACGTAAGGGGCCTCATGTGGCAATTTAAGGGGGACATTGCGACAGACTTAAAATTATATACAATTCGATATAAATAGTATAACGCCC